>NZ_DIGV01000048.1 GCF_002419815.1 Brevundimonas sp. UBA5713
ATTGGCCATTATCATAGGAGATCACGGCCTGACGGCCTGTCCATCCCCGCTCCCTCCCCTCTGGTCCGAATACGACCGGACACATGCGATTCTTCGTTTCGTACCGTCTGGGCGAAGGGCGATCAACCTTGGGTATATGAATATTGGATCGCGCCAGGACGTTTTTCCTGACCTCTGGCAACCGGCGCAGACAGCCGCTAGGCAGTCAAACATGAGCGATTACCACATCCGTCCTGTCACCGACGCCGACCTGACCGCCCTGTCGGCGTTCAGCCGCCAAACCTTTTTCGAGACCTTCGTAGACGGCTTTGGCATCCCCTATCCGCAGGCCGATCTGGACGTGTTTTTTGCCGAAAGCTTTAGCGAAGAGGCCTTGGCCAAACGCATCCACGATCCGGCGTGCATCTTCTGGCTGGCCGAACGGGATGGCGAGATTCTGGCTCTGTGCCATGCTGGGCCTAACGGGCTGCCCCACCCGCTGGCCCAAGAGGGCGAGATGGAACTGCGCCGCCTGTATGTCGCCAAGGCCGCACAGGGTCGGGGCCTCGGGACCGAGTTGCTGACACGTGCTCTGTCATGGATGGAAAAACAGACGACAGGCGCTTTGTGGATCGGCGTCTGGAGCGGCAATCTGAAAGCCCAGAAACTGTATGGTGCCCACGGCTTCGAAAAGGTCGGCGAGTACCAGTACCCTGTCGGCCAATGGCTGGACGACGAGTTCATCCTGCGGCGGGCATAGACGCTGCCTTAGTGCCATGGTCTAAATCAGATCACGCCTTTTCAAGGGGTTCAGGACTGCCCATGCTGCTGCCGTTTTTCACTGCCCTGCGCGACGCCAAGGTTCCGGTTTCGCTGAAGGAATGGCTCCATCTGATGGAAGCCATGGACAAGGGCGTGATCGGTCCGGGGGCCGAAGACACCACTGGCCGCAGCATCGACGACTTCTATCACCTGTCGCGCGCCGTGCTGGTGAAGGACGAAAAACACTATGATCGCTTCGATCAGGTATTCGGCAAGGTTTTCAAAGGCTTTGAAGGCCCTGTCGCGGGCGACGAAGTGTCTGCCGCCATCCCCGAAGACTGGCTAAAGCTCCTGAACGAGAAATATCTGACCGAGGAAGAAAAGGCCCAGATCGAGGCGCTCGGCGGATTTGAAAAGCTGATGGAGACGCTGAAACAGCGCCTTGAAGAGCAAAAAGAGCGCCACGAAGGCGGCAACAAATGGATCGGCACCGGCGGCACCAGCCCGTTCGGCCACGGGGGCTACAATCCCGAAGGCGTCCGTATCGGCGGCCCGGGCAAACATGGCCGCGCGGTAAAGGTCTGGGAAAAGCGCGAGTTCAAAAATCTGGACGACAGCGTCGAACTGGGCACACGCAACATCAAGGTGGCGCTTCGCCGTCTGCGCCGCTTTGCCCGCACCGGTGCGCCCGACGAACTGGACATCGACGGCACCATCGACGGCACCGCACGTCAGGGCTGGCTGGATATCCAGATGCGCCCAGAGCGCCGCAATACCATCAAGGTCCTGCTGTTTTTCGACATCGGCGGCTCGATGGATGGCCACATCAAGATGTGCGAGGAGTTGTTCTCGGCGGCCAAAACCGAGTTCAAGAACCTTGAGTTCTATTACTTCCACAACTGCCTTTACGAAGGCGTGTGGAAGGACAATCGCCGCCGCCACGCCGAGCGCATTCCGACATGGGACCTGATCCACAAATACGGCAGCGACTGGCGCCCCATCTTCGTGGGCGATGCGACCATGAGCCCCTATGAGATCACCATCCCCGGCGGTTCGGTAGAGCACTGGAACGAAGAAGCTGGTGCCGTGTGGATGCGACGTGCGGTCGAACAGTGGCCCAAGTCCGTCTGGCTTAACCCCGTAGGCGAGCGCCACTGGACCTATACGGCGTCGGTCGGCCTGCTCCAGGAATTGATGGAGCACCGGATGTATCCGCTGACCCTGTCAGGGCTGGACGACGCCATGCGGACACTGACGAAATAAGAAAAAAGGCTGCATTCCGAAACGCAGCCCTTAAAGTCTTAATCTCTCAAAGTTGGCAACGATTAGTTGCCCTTCAAAGTATCCTTGACGCCGCCGACGGCATTTTGGGCCTTACCTTCGATTTGGTCGACCTTGCCTTCGGCTTTCATCTTTTCGTCACCGGTCAGATTGCCGATGCCTTCTTTGATCTTACCGCCGATGTTCTTGGCAGCGCCTTCGATACGATCTTTATCAGCCATGGTTGACTCCTTTCGTATCACCTCGATTGAAGCGATGTTCGTAAAGAGAACGAAGCTGTACTTGTCGGAGTTCCTAAGGCTCAGCTAAAAAAGCCGTTTCCTGATGCCGCGCTTTTTGACGCAGCCAGCAGGAAATGGCCCAAGCATGGGCGTCGTGACGGACCTTGCTCAGAGCCTCTTGCGGGGTCAGCCAGACCAGTTTGTGGTCTTGCTCTTGCTGGCGCTCCGGATGACGCGCCTCGATCTGCATAATCCAGAAAGCGCAGACATTATTCAGCGCCTCGCCATCGGTGCGAACGAAATACTGCGATGCTTCCGTCAGGCGGTCGACCGCAGAGACGCTGAGGCCGGTCTCTTCGGTGAACTCTCTGGCCAACGCCTGGGCTTCTGTCTCCTCGCCCTCGATAGCGCCGCCCGGCAGGTCATAATAGGCCGGACTGGCGTCGCGTTTGATCTGCACGCAGGCGATGAGCCCGTCGCGCTCGGCTATGCCGAAAACAGCAGGACGATGCCGGTAATCCAGTTCCGGCCTTGCCATTCCAAATTGCAACTTCATCGCAGACGCCTATTCGCCGCCCATCACGCCGCCATCGGGCGTGAAGTCCACGACCGCATGGGTGCCGCGCTCGGACGTTTCGAAACGGATTTCGCCGCGCAAGTCAGAGGCCATGGCCTTCAGGATCTGGCTGCCCAGCCCCGTGCCCTTGGGGCTGCCATCACCCATGCCCGAGCCGTCATCTTCGACCCGCACACTGGCCGAGCCATTGGGGTTGCGCTTGGCTATAATGCGGATCTCGCCCTCGCCGTTGGGGCCATAGGCGTATTTGACAGCGTTGGTCACCAATTCGGCCACCACAACGCCCACCGACACGGCCTGATCAGTGGTGATGAAGATCGGCTCGGCCTTTAACGACAAGGTTGGGCCATGGCCGTGCAACAGCGACTGGGACAGCTCGTCCACCAGTCCGCCCAGATATTCATCCAGCGCCACGCCGCGCATATCATGGGACTGATACAGGCGGCGGTGCACCTGCGATACAGCCTCGATACGCACCTGAGCCTCGGCCAGCGCCGCCTCGGCATCGGAACCTGCCAGCTGGCGTCGGTGCAGGTGGATAAAGCTGGACACCAGTTGCAGCGAGTTACCCACGCGATGGTTCACCTCCCGCAGTAGGGCCTCGGCGCGGTCGCGCTCCCGGCGTACCTCTTCCTGTGCCGCCAGATTTTGCTGCTCTAAACGACGGCGCAAAATGGCATCGGCCACCGCCTTTTCCAGAAAGGTGGTGAAGTCGTGCGAGACATCCTTGATCACATAGTCGGCCGCACCCGCCCTGAGGGCAGCAACAGCCACACGGCCTTCCTGCACGCCGGTGACATAGATGACCGTGGGCGCGTCTTTCAGCGCCAGTATTTCCGGCAGCACCTCAAGCCCGTCGCGTCCGGGCATGTAATGATCCAGCGCACAGGCGTCATAGTGGCTCTGCGACAAGGCCTTGAGGCCTTCTTCGCCGTCGTGGGCCAGATCGACCGTATGCCCGCGGCGCGCAAAGTCTTTCTGGATCAGACGACCAAGGGCGGGGTCATCGTCGATGTACAAAAGGCGGAAGGGATCGCTCACGCTGCGGTAATCTCGGGTGCCTGCATCACCGAGAGGAACAGGCCCAGTTGACGAATGGCCACGGCGAACGACTCATAGTCCACCGGCTTGGTGATATAGACGTTGCAGCCCAGATCGTAGCATCGCTGGATCTCGTGCTTGTCGTCCGTGGTCGTCAGCACCACCACGGGGGCGCGGCGAAGGTTCTCGTCGGACTTTACCTTTTCGAGGATATCCGTCCCTGACATATCGGGCAGGTTCAGGTCGAGCAGGATCAACAGCGAGCCGCTGCGTCCGACTTCGCTCTCGAACAGGTATTCAAGACCGGCCTCCCCGCTATCGAAATGCACGATGTCATTACCGATGTTGGCACGCCGGATGTTCTTCTCGATGAGACGGGCATGGCCATGATCATCCTCGATCATGACGATTTTCACAGACTGGCTCACAACGTCTCCTTACTCCGCACGCACGTTCAGTTGACGAGGAAACCTGAGTATAAAGGTTGCACCGTCACCCAAATCTGAATCGAGACGGATGGTGCCGCCCAAGCGGCGAACCGCACTTCGTACAAATGCCAGGCCCACGCCTTCGCCCGGCCGGTCCTGTTTGCCCGATCTGCGGAAAAGTTCGAAAATACGCTCATGATCCTTGGTCGCCACACCACGACCATTGTCGCAAATCTCGAACTCGACCCAGCCACCCTCGACTTCACGACCTTTAACGACCAACTGCAAAGGTCGTTCCGGATGCTGGTACTTTGCGGCGTTGTCGATCAGGTTGCCGAAAATCTGCTCGATCGACAGTCGGTCGCTGGCGATATCGGGCAAGGCCTCGACCCGCGCCTCTCCGCCGCTTTCCACGATCGGGTGTGCGACCGCATCGATCAGCCCCTGCACCACCTCGGTCATGTCCAGCTTTTCCACGGCCAGCGGGCGACGTCCTTCGCGTGACAACTGCAAGATGGCCTTGATCAACCCGTCCATCTTGGCGGTCGAGGCGCGGATAAAGCCGACCGCTTCGGGAACATCCTCGCGCACGCCCCGTACAATCTCTTCATCCAGCAGATCGGGCTGTTTCTCTTCCAGCATTTTAAGGTGGCTATCCAGCGCCAGACCCACCTGCTCCAGTTCGGACGTATAGCCCATCACGTTCACCAGCGGCGCACGCAAGTCGTGGCTGACGATATAGGCAAATCGCTGGATTTCCTCGTTGGCGCGCACCAGTTCCGAGGTGCGTTCGCGGACCTCTTCTTCCAGGCCTATATTGATCTGGTCCAGCTGCTTTTGTGCCGCCATCAGCGTGGCAAACTGCCTGCGCACCAAAAGGGCGCTGATCAGGCCGAGCATAAGCACAAGTATCGTGCCCAGAATATTGAACGATAGCGTGTAGGCCTGCGCCCGCTTGGAGCTGTTGGTCAAGGTGGTCAGGCGCGCTTCTTCATAGGCTCCGATGCGGGACACCTCCTCGCGCATGGCATCCATCAGTTCCTTGCCACGACCGGAACGCACCAGACTGACGGCCTCGCCAATACGACCCATTCGGGTCAGTTCGACGGTCTCGGTCATCAGTTCGCGGCGTTCGGCATACAGCGAGCGGATACGCGCGGCTCTGGGGGCAAGATCGGGGTTTTCTGTCACCAGCGCGTCCATGCGGTCAATCACCGCCGGCAGGCGCTCCAGAGCGTTTCTGTAGACCGCCAGATAGGATGGCTGGGCCGTAAGCATATAGCCGCGCTGACCCGTCTCGGCGTCCGTCAGCAGGGCAATCAGTTCCCAACCCGCCAGCTGGGTGTGCTTGCTGTGCGAGACCACATCATTATAGGCCGCAGCACGCTGGACCATAACATAGGTGGCGATGTTAACCGCCAGAAGCAGGGCCAGTGCCAGAGCCAACAGGGCCACGATCGCCCGGTTAAGCGGTAGAAATTTACGGATGACATTGAAGCGGTCAGAGACCGTAGCTCTAGCGATCATACGGCCAGAAAAGCCCGTCCCGGCACGGCTGTCTAGCAGCGGCTGAAAATCAGACGCTGCCGACTGTGCGCAACTTGGCCTTGGGGTGGACCTCGTTCTGGCTCATCACCACCGTCTGGCCACGGAAACGTTCAATAATCGAGCGCACATAGGGCCGTATCTGCGGGCCGGTCAGCAGGACCGGATTCTCGCCGACCATGGCGGCACGCTCGAACACATCACGGACCGCGCGGATAAAGTCCTGTAGCTGGCTGGGAGCCATGGCCAGCTGTTTGTCCTCGCCTGGACCCACCAGAGCATCGGCAAAGGCCTGTTCCCAGTCGGGCGACAGAGTGACGATAGGCAGCGCCCCGTCCTCGCCGCGATGTTGCCAGCACAGCTGGCGGGCCAGTCGCGTCCGCACGTGCTCGACCAGAATGGTGACGCTGCTGGTATGCGGCGCAGCCTCGGCCAAGCCTTCCAGAATGGCGGGCAGGTCGCGGATCGATACCCGTTCGCGCAAAAGGGTCTGGAGTACGCGCTGTAGCGTGGTGACGGTGACCGTAGACGGGATCAGTTCGTCCACCAGTTTTTGCGCCTCGGCGGGCAGTTCCTTCAGCAGCTTCTGCACCTCGGTATAGGACAGAAGCTCGGCCATGTTCTCTTTCAGGATTTCCGTCAGGTGCGTGGTCAGCACCGTGGACGGGTCCACAATCGTATAGCCACGGAAGGTGGCTTCCTCGCGCAGGGAATCGTCGATCCACGTCGCGGGCAAGCCAAAGGCAGGCTCGCGCGTGTGCTCGCCCGGCAGTTCGACCTGACGTCCCGTCGGGTCCATGGCCATCAGCTGGCCCAGACGCACTTCGCCCGTGCCCGCGTCCATTTCCTTGATGCGGATGGCATAGCCTTGATTGGGCAGGCGCATGTTGTCGAGGATGCGCACGCTGGGCATGACGAAGCCATACTCCTGCGCCAGAGAACGGCGCAGGGCGCGGATCTGGTCGGTCAGGCGACGCCCTTCGAGATCATTGATCAGGGCCAGCAGCGAATAACCCAGCTCGATCTTCACATCGTCGATGGTCAGGGCGGTGGCGATGGGCTCTTCCACATCGGCGGCTTGCGGCGCGGCCTCCAAAGGCTCGGCAGGCGGCGGCTTCAGGCGCTCTCGGCCTGTGCGCCAGGCCAGAAAGCCCGAACCGGCAGCCAAGGCCGCAAACGGCAGGATCGGCATACCCGGCACCAGAGCCAATAGACCCGAAGTGCCTGCCACCACACCCAGCGCCACAGGGTTGGTCGCCATTTGCGACACGAAGGCCTTGTCCGCAGAGCCTTCAACGCCTGCCTTGGTGACGAGGAAGCCCGCCGCGACGGAGACGATAATAGCCGGAATCTGTGTGACCAGACCGTCACCGACCGACAGCTGCACATAGGTGTTGGCCGCATCGGCTGCCGACATGTCGTGCTGGATCACACCGATCAGCATGCCGCCGATGATGTTGATGAAGGTGATAATCAGACCGGCAATGGCATCGCCGCGTACAAATTTGGACGCACCGTCCATGGCCCCGAAGAAGGTGGATTCCTGCTCCAGCTCCTTGCGGCGCGTCTTGGCCTGTTCTTCGTCGATCAGGCCCGATGACAGATCGGCGTCGATCGCCATCTGCTTGCCCGGCATGGAGTCCAGGGTGAAGCGGGCCGACACTTCGGCGATACGGGTCGCGCCCTTGGTGATGACGACAAAGTTCACCACCAGCAGGATGGCAAAGATGATCAGGCCGATGACAAAACTGCCGCTCATCATCAGTTCGCCAAAGGCAGCGATGATGGCACCGGCGCTGGTGTGGCCGGTCGCCCCTTCGGACAGGATCAGGCGCGTCGAGGCGATATTCAGCCCCAGACGGTACAGCGTCGAAATCAGCAGAACCGTCGGGAAGATGGCGAAGTCCAGCGGCCTCTTCATCATGACCGCCGTCATCAGGATCAGCACGCTGGACACCAGAGAGATGGCCAGCAGCAGATCCAGCATGAAGGCCGGAACCGGCAGGATCAGCAGCAGTAGGATGCCGATCACACCCGCCGCCATGCCCACTTCGCCGCGCAGCAGCCAGCCCAAAGCATCCCGCCCTGTGGGGCGGGCCATGCCGTCCTTCATGAAGGGGGCGTCAGCCATGGCGGCGATTTCTGACCCAGCTTTGCATTACGGTCCCTGATGACAGGATTCGGCTGTGCTCAGCCATGACCCAGTGCGACCAGCAGTTGGCGCGTGGCCTCGGCGATCGCCTCTTCGCGGCTTGCAGGGGTGGACTGTGGTGAACCGTGGAAATAGGCGGCGACCACGATCGGTGCGCCCTGCGGCGGATACAGCACGCCGATGTCATTGGCCGGACCGTAGCCGCCCGTGCCGGTCTTGTGCGCCACACGCCATGCGGCGGGCACGCCCGCTTTCAGGCGATCCGCACCGGTCGGCGTGTCATGCAGCCATTTCAGCAGCGTCTGTTTGGAGTCGGCGTTCAGCGGCGTGTCTGCATCGACCAGCAGCTTTTGCAGGTTCCTGACCGACTGCACCGGCAGAATCGTGTCCTTGTCGCCGTCCAGACGGTTCATGGTCGGCTCATACCGGTCCACCGTCGTCGAGGTGTCGCCCAGATCGCGATAGAACTGTCGCATCGGTTCCAGCCCGCCCATTTCGCGCAGCAGGATGTTGGCGGCGGGATTGTCGCTGGTTTCCACCGTGCCCTTCATAAGCTCCAGCAGGCTCAGCGCACGCCCAACCGCTGGCTCGGTGATCGGTGCGTGCGAAATCATGTCGGCCTGCGTGATCGGGACCTGACGGGTCAGATCTTCCAACCCGTCCTGGGCGCGGATGAACATGGCCGCGGCCAAATAGAGCTTGAAGGTCGAGCAATAGATGAAGCGTTCATCGCCGCGCCATGCGCCCTCGGCTCCCTCGGTCGCAAAGGCAAAGCCCATGCGGCCTTTGAAGCGATCTTCCAATGCAGCGAAATCCAGCGGCACGGTGCGCATGGGCTTGGTAACCGCTGCGGTATCGGCGGTGGTTTGCGCGGGCTGGCACGCTGCGATGGAAAGTGCCCCTGCCCCGACCAGTAGGTTCCGCCGATCTATCATCTGACCCTATCCCGCCGAACCATAGGCATTGGCCACGCCCGACTGGGGTGCCGGAATGGACGTGCCCTGATCGGCATATTCATTGAGTTTGTTCCGCAGGGTGCGGATTGAAATACCCAGAATATTGGCCGCGTGGGTGCGGTTCCCCAAACAATGGTTCAGGGTGTCGAGGATCAGCGTCTTTTCCATCTCGGCCACGGTCTGGCCGACGAAGCTGCGGGTAACGGCGTCGGCCACCTGTGCCGCCTGCCCGGCTACGCCCGGATCATAGGCGCTGGCGGTCGGGGCCGAGGCTACCACGCCGCCCAGCAACGGACGACCGTCCGGCAGGCGGATGGCATCGACATCGATTTCCGGGCCGGTCGAAAGCAGCACCGCCCGGTGCATGGCATTTTCCAGCTCGCGGACGTTGCCATGCCATGGATGGCTCGTGATAGCGCGCACAGCACCGGCCGAGATCGGCTTGACGGGCACGCCATTGGCGGCGGCGTATTTCTTGATGAAGTGATCGGCCAGAACCGCAATGTCGCCCGGGCGCTCGCGCAGGGACGGGATGCGCAGGTTCACCACATTCAGGCGGTACAGCAGGTCTTCGCGGAAGCTGCCTTCAGCGACCGACTTGGCCAGATCGCGGTTGGAGGTGGCGATGATGCGGATGTTGACCGGCACCGGCTTTCCGCCGCCCACACGGTCGATCACACGCTCCTGAATGGCGCGCAGCAGCTTGGCCTGCAAGCGCACATCCATTTCCGAGATTTCGTCCAGCAGCAGGGTGCCGCCGTCGGCCTCTTCGAACTTACCGATGCGGCGCGCGACGGCGCCCGTGAAGGCACCCTTCTCGTGACCGAACAGTTCGGATTCTAGCAGATTGTCCGGAATGGCCGCACAATTGACGCTGATGAACGGCTTGTCCGCGCGGCGCGAGCGGCTGTGCAGGTGACGGGCCATCACCTCCTTACCTACACCGCTTTCCCCGGTGATCAGGATGGAAGCCTCGGAGGCCGCGACCTGATCGGCCAGCTGCACCACCGACTTCATCGCCGGATCGGCCAAAATCATCGGCTTTTCATCATCGGCCACCGCCGATAGCACGGCCGCGATCAGCTCGGCATCCGGCGGCAGCGGGATGAACTCCTTGGCCCCTGCGCGAATGGCATCGGCGGCCTCGCGGGCGTCAGCGTCCACACCACAGGCTACCACCGGCACATGGATGCGCTCGGCCTCGTTGGCGGCGATCAAGGCGGCGATGTCGATGCGATAGTCGACCATCAACAGGTCGGCCCCCTGCCCGCGACGCAGCTGTTCGGTGGCTTGGTCCGCACGCTCGACATGGCTGACCTTGGCCCCGTGGGTCATGGCCATTTTCACTGCCGTTGCCAGTTGGCCGCTCAGGCGGCCCACAACCAGTAGACGCATCATCGGGCTCCTTCAGTCCTTCATCCGGTCGCCGCTCAGGCGCCCTTATCGTCGGTCTTGATGATTTCGGTCATGGTCACGCCCAGTCGATCCTCGACCAGCACAACCTCGCCACGCGCCACCAGACGGTTGTTCACGAAGATATCGATGGCTTCGCCGACCTTGCGGTCCAGTTCCAGCACCGATCCCTTGTTCAGTTTCAGCAGTTGCGACACCGACATATTGGCCTTGCCCAACACCGCAGAGATGTTGACCGGCACGTCAAACACCGTCGCGAGGTCGGCAGCGGTCTTTTCGCCCCCGTCTTCACCCAGTGTCAGCGCTGTGGATTCGGCAAATTCTTCGAGCGGCAGATCGTCAATGGCCATCAGAAGTCACTCCCGTTCGGGAAGGTTTGAGGGGTGCTGCGATCTTCGGCAGCCAAGGCCACCTGCAGCGCGTCGCGAAGGCGCGTCTCGGCCTCCGCCGGATCGAAGCTGGCGCGGCCATCGGCCCACTCCAGCACAAAAGACGCCGGCGCACCGGCCTCATGACGAAACACCACCATGCCGGAAAATCCGGATTGAACGCACAGTTGTTCGATCTGGGCGCGGGCCTCGGCGTCCAATTGGGGGGCGCGGATCAGCAGACGCGGGCTGGCGTCGATTTCCTGTGCCAGCTGTTCGAGCGTGACCTCCAGCGGGCGCCGCGGGAACAGGTCAAACGCCGCCCCCGACAGGGCGCGCCCGCACGCGACCGCCAGTTCGGCAGACTGCTGGCGGTACTGTTCGGCAATCTGGCCCAAGGCATTGGCGGCATTGGCCACCGTCTGGGCCACCACCGACAGGGCATCGGCGCGCAGGGCCTCGACCTCGGACAGAGCCTGTTGGCGGGCTTCCAAACGGGCCTGGGCAAGCATGGCTTCGACCTCGGCGGGCGAATAGCTGCGCTTGGGCGGCTGCCATTCGGTCTGGCGCACAATCTGGCCGTCAGCACCAAACTCGGTGTCAAAGCCAAACGGACGCGGGGTGGCGGGCTGGGTCATCAGTAGATCAACTCGTCATCGCCGCCCTGACCGGCCAGCATGATTTCCCCACGCGCGGCCAAGTCCTTGGCCACCTGCACCATAGCCATCTGGGCAGCATCGACGTCCTTCAGACGGACCGGCCCCATGGAATCCATATCTTCGCGCATGATCTTGGAGGCCCGCTCGGACATGTTGGAGAAGAACATTTCGCGCAAGGAATCCGAGGCCCCCTTGAGAGCCAGCGCCAACTGGTCCTTCTCCACCGCACGCAACAGGGTCTGCACGCCGCCCGGGTCCAGCTTGGACAGGTCCTCGAACACGAACATCAGGGCGCGGATACGCTCGGCCGCATCGCGGTTGCGTTCTTCCAGCGCACCGATGAAGCGGCTTTCGGTCTGGCGGTCGAAGCTGTTGAAGATCTCGGCCATCAGCTCATGGCTGTCGCGCTTGGAGGTGCGGGCGAGGTTCGACATGAACTCTGTGCGCAGGGTCTGCTCGATCTTGTCGAGGATATCGCGCTGCACCGGCTCCATGCGAAGCATGCGCTGTACGCATTCCAGTGCAAAGTCTTCCGGCAGGGCTGTCAGCACGCGCGAGGCATGTTCCGGCTTGATCTTGGACAGCACGACCGCGACCGTCTGCGGGTATTCATTCTTGAGGTAGTTCGCCAGAACCGCCTCGTTCACATTGCCAAGCTTGTCCCACATGGTCCGGCCGGCCGGACCACGGATTTCCTCCATCAGGGCCTCGACCCGATCGATGGGCATGAAGGACGACAGCAGGCGTTGGGTCTGTTCATACGACCCCATCAGGGTGCCGTTCCCGCCCAGACCCGAGACGAACTCGACAAGGATTTGTTCGACCACTTCGGCCGTCACAGTACCAAGGCCCGCCATGGCCTGGGACACTTCCTTGATCTCGTCCTCTTCCAGCCGCTCCCACAGGGCGGTGTGTTCCTCGCCGAGAGACAGCAGGACCACAGCGGCCTTCTCGGGCCCCGTCAGCTTGCGGACGTCTTCGACCGCGGGCGATTTGGTGACAAGACGCGCGGCCATCAGGCTTCGTTCATCCACGCGCGAAGGATCGCGGTAGACTCCTCTGGGTGGGCGTCGACAAAGTCAGCCACCTTCTTGATGGACGATGCCTTTACCTGTCCCTCGATGCGGGCGATGTCGATGCGCTGCTCCACTTCGGTCGGCCCCGGCAGCATGGCGGCGGCACCGCCTGGCAGGGCTCCGCCAACCAGTTGTTCATCCACTGACGTCACGCCCGGCTGGGCCTTGGCCTTGGCTTCTTTGCCGGTGGCGGTCCGCAGCAGGGGGCGCAGCACGAAGAAGATCAGCAACAGGGCAGTAATCGCCAACACGGCCAATTCGATGCCGCGCATGATGTCATTCTTGTCGAAGGCAAAGCTCGACATCAGGCCGCCGCTTTCACCGTTGGCACCGCCCGCCGCCTCAGCCTCGCGGTTGAAGCGAACATTGACCACTTCCAGCTTGTCGCCGCGCTCTTCGTCGATACCGACAGCGGCGGCCACAAGGGCGCGGATCTGGGCGACTTCCTCGTCCGAGCGCGGGGTATAGGTCGGCGCGCCCTCGCCATTGGCGGGCGGGGTATAGGTGCCGTCCACGGCCACCGAGACGGACAGCTTCTTCACCTCGCCCGGCTCCTTGACCGTGGTCGTGGTGGTGTTGGAAATCTCGTAGTTGATGGTTTCCGAGTTTTCCGCGCTGGTCGACGCCTGATCGGCCTGTGCCGGATCGGCGCCGCCCGGAATGTTGTTTGTAGCAGTTACGCCGCCCAGCGGCACGCCCGTGGTGTCGCGCGACTGGGTGCCGTTGGTCGAGGTAGAGCGAACCACCTGTCCATCCGGATCGAAGCGCTGCTCCTGCGTGGTGGAACGGGTATGATCGATATCCGCCGTCACCTGTACGCGGGCGGCACCATTGCCCACCACACCTTCGACGATGTCCTTGATGCGAGCCTGCATCTGGGCTTCGGTAGTGGCCTTGGCGGCCTCGGCGGTGGCGGTGGTAAAACCGTCGTCTTCGGAGCCTGCCGCCAGCGTGCGGTTGGCCTGATCGGTTACCGTGACCTTTTCCGGCTTCAGATTGGGCACCGAGGAGGCCACCACATTGCGGATGGCGCGGATCTGGTCCGGTGTCAGGTCACGGCCCGACAGCCCCACCACAACGGCGGCGGTCGGGTCGATAGCGGCAGCCTGAAACATCTCGCGACGCGGCATGGTGATATGCACGCGCGCCGAGGAAATACCGCGCATCGACATAATGGTGCGGGCCAGTTCGCCTTGCAGCGCGCGCTGTTCGTTCAGGTTCTGCTGGAACTCGGTCTGGCCCAGCACCGACTGGTTGTCGAAAATTTCGTAGCCGACCGAGCCGGACGTCACCAAGCCCTGCCCTGCCAGCATCAGACGAGCGGTGCCGACATCATCGCGGCTGACAAAAATGGTCGAGCCGTCGCCCTTGGCGGAATATTTGATGCCTGCCGTATCCAGTGCCGCGCCGATTTCAGCAGCTTCGCGCAGGTCGAGGTTGGAATACAGCAGGGCGTCAGGAGCCTGACCCACACGCAGCATGATGGCGACCAGCACAGCCGCAACGCCAGCCGATACACCCAGCACTGCTGCCAGACGTCCGATTCCGAACTTTTGTATTGCCGCCGTAAAGCCGCCCACGCGCCCCGCCCATCAGACACATCCGAAGCTTTACTGCTCCGCTAGGCAGAAAGTGCCGCCTGTTTGGTAAACGCCGCGTTAAGATGCGTTAAGAAGCGTGGCTATAGGTGCATGCTCGCGAAAAAAGGAGCAGCCCGACGGACTGCCCCTTTTCCACATATCCACAGTGCTGTGGATCTTAAGCCTTGAGGGCTGCGGCCTTCTTGTTGGCGGCGGCCTTGATACGCTCTTCGGCGATGGCGTCGGCGATCTGATAGGTCGGCTTGTTCTCGCGCTCGGCGCGCTCGAGGATTTCCTCGAACGTCTCCATCAGACGCGACAGCTTGCCTTCGACCCATTGCGGATCATAGGCGGTGCCGTTCTGGCGGGCGTTCATTTCCGAGGCGACGTTGATGATGCCGCCGCCGTTCACGACGTAATCGGGCGAATACAGAATGCCCATCTCGTGCAGCTTGTCACCGATATCCGGCGTCGCCAGTTGGTTGTTGGCCGCACCGCAGACTGCCTTGACCTTCAACTGGCCGAGCGTAGTCGGGTTCAGCGTCGCCCCCAGCGCGCACGGCGCATAGATGTCGGCTTGCACCGCATAGATGTCTTCCGGAGCCACGATCTGCGCGCCGGTCTTTTCAGCCACGGCTTTCAGGTTGTCCTGATTGACGTCGGTGATGATCAGCTTGGCACCGGCTGCGTGCAGCTTTTCGCACAGGTATGCGCCAACGTGGCCGACACCCTGGACGGCGACGGTCAGACCGGTCATGTCGTTTTGGCCAAACAGGCGACGCGCCACGACCATGTTCGAGCGGAACACGCCCTCTGCGGTCACGGGGCTGGGATCGCCGGAAGCTTCCGGACCGTCTTTCAGGCCCAGAACATAAGGCGTCACCTTGCGAGCCGAGGCAATGTCCTCGACCGAGGTGCCCACATCTTCGGCGGCGTAATAGTTGCCGCCCAGACCGTTCAGGAAGCGACCGAAGGCTTCGAACAGCTCCGGCGTCTTCTGGGTGCGGCTGTCACCGATGATGACCGACTTGCCGCCGCCCATCTCCAGATCGGCGATGGCGTTCTTATAGCTCATACCTTTGGACAGACGCAGCACGTCTTCCAGAGCCTCGGCGGCAGTGGCGTAGTTCCACATGCGGGTGCCGCCCACGGCCGGACCGCGCGCGGTCGAGTGGACTGCAACTATGGCTTTCAGACCAGTTTTTTCATCGTGGAAAGCGTGTACGCCTTCGTGGTGCGCGAAACTGGGGGAATCGAAAAGCGTCATGCCCTTAGAGCCTTTCCTCGGGGTATTTTTTTGTACCTATGGCATAGGCAGACGCGTCGGCGAGTGCAAGTCGCTGATCAAGGCTTCATTTGGGTAACTGTTGATCAGTTGGAGCGGCGCAGGGCGTCGGGCGTAACCGGCGGCGGTGCCGAGGGCAGTGGCTTCCCTTCCAGCCAGGCCGCGACATCGCCATAAAGGCGCTCAGCTTCCATATCGCGGTTCAGAATGTGCCAGCCATCGGGGTAATAGGCGGTCGTCATATCGGGCCGCTCGCCGGCCCGCTCCAGCGCCAATTTCATGGCCGCCGGCGGTACGATCCGGTCATGCGCGCCATAGGCCAGCAGCGTGGGCACCTGAACGCACCCTAAACCCTCGCTGGCCTCTTCCATCAGTCCCACCAGACCGTGAAGGGCATCGAAACGGGTGCCCAGAATAAAGCGCGGATCGCGACCATTCCTGAGCAGTTCGACCACATTGTCTGTCGCGCGTATGTGGCGCACGGCAAAAGACGGTGGCTCGACCACGCGCCCGCCCAGTAAGCGCGCTCCGGCTGCCAGACCTACTCGGTTGAAGGTATTCTGGCTGGACCAGCCCCACACCGCCGGTCCCAGCAGGATCAGCCGATCAGCCTGCGGCGGTCGGCTGGAGGCAAAAGCGGTGATGCCCACCGCCCCGCCCATGCTTTCGCCCATGATGGCGATGAGGGTGTGCGGATACTGCTGACGGATCATAGCCGTGACTGTACGCAGGTCTTCACGGCTCAGCTCCGGATCCGCCCAGATGCCCCTGCCCGGTGCCGCGCCGAAACCGCGCTGATCATAGGCCCAGACCTCTATCCCCTGCTCGGCCCACCAAGGCCCCGCCAGCCGCCACGCGGCCGAGTGATCGTTGAACCCGTGCAGGGCAATGACCACTGCCTTGGGCGGATGGGCCGGAGACCACACCCGATACGGCAGACTGGCCCCGTCCTGAACGATAAAGTGACCGATCCCCTCGCCGGTCGGCACCCTTTGCGGCCCCTGAAAATCCGTCGGCGGAGAAAAGGCCTGCTGCACCAAGGGCGCGCAGGCTGCCAAGGAGAGCGCCATGGTTCCGGCCAGGATGCCCTTCAAAACACGCTGTCGAGTGTTCACGTCCATCACCACGGCCTTGAGGATACATCAGAAAGAGTAACAACGGCCGACATAGAGCCGACCGTTGTTGAACCTTATAGCTTCAAACAACCCCTCAAAGGCGTTCGATTTTCGCTGCCGCTTCATCCAGAATGGCAGCCGCCTTAAGCAAGGTATCGCGATCGACAGACTCTGCTGTCAGGCGCTCACGCATCGACGACTTCAAATTATGCATCGCGCGGCGTACCGGCCCGCCATCGATTTTCTCACGCTCGTCGGCCAGTCGCGACAGGCTGGCGAGCACGATTTTCAACTCGTCCTCGCCCGACTTCAGAGCCACCTGCCCCTTGGGCGTAAGGTCGAAGAGTTTGCGCCCCTCGGCATCCTCCCTGACACTGAGGCGGCCCATATCGGAGAGCAGCGACAACGACGGGTAAACCACGCCCGGGCTGGGCGCATAGGCACCACTCGACAAGGATTCGATTTCTTTGATCAAATCATAGCCATGGCGCGGCTGCTCGCGCAGCAGATGCATCAGGACCAGTTTTAATTGGTCCCCACTCATCACCCTACGACGCCGCAGGCGGTTATGACCGTGTCCATCCATGCGCTCACTCCTTAGGCCTTCCAGTATGGAATGGCCATGACCGCGACGACGGTGCCTACCCCCATGATGACGCGGACGGCCCTTTACGCCTCCCCAATGATGGTGGCCCGGGCCGTGCTTTCTATGGCGGCCGCGTGGGGCCTCCAGATTGAGGTTTAGCGTGATGTGGGCGGTTTCGTTCTTATTCAATCTCTATCTTCACTCCATTAAAGATAGCTCTAAGATATATCTTCGATGTATTTTAACAATAGAAGTGCCATGATCATTTCCTAAGATATTGATTATATTCGATTTCTTAAGCCAAAATTCGGCTGACACGCGACTTCAGATGCGGCACCACCTCGGCGTCGAACCACGGGTTACGTTTTAGCCACGCCGTGTTTCGCCATGACGGGTGCGGCAGGGGCAGAAGTTGCGGGCCGTACTCGCGCCATGCCCTGACCGTCTCGGTCATATTGGATTTGGCGCGGTCGCCTAAAAACCAGTCGATGGAATAGGAACCGACCAGCAGGATCAATTCCATGGGTGGCAGGGTTTCGAACAGACGGTCACGCCACCGGGCCGCACAGCGCGGCGGCGGCGGATAGTCTCCGCCCTTGGGATTGGTGCCCGGATAACAGAAGGCCTGCGCGGCGACGCCGATACGGTGATCGGCATAGAAGGTGTCGTAGTCTACCCCCATCCACTGGCGCAGGCGATCGCCGGAGGGGTCGGTAAAGGGCCGTCCGCTTTCGTGTACGCGACGGCCCGGAGCCTGACCGCAGATCAGCAGCTTCGTCTCGGGAAAGACCCAGATGACCGGACGGGGCGTATGCGGCAGGTATGGCGCACACGCCCGACAGGCGCGGATCTCTCCCAGCAACTGGTCCAGATCAGAAGTCGTCGTCATCCTCGACTTCGGGCTTGGGCGGCAGCTTGGACAGGGCCAGCGCCGTCTCATCTGCCGTCGGCAGACGCAGACGGGTCACACCGCGGAAGGCATCAGGGTCAACCGGCTTGCCCTTTTTGGTGATGGTCAGCTTGCCCTGACGCATCAGGCCCAGCGCCGTGGCGCGGACTTTCGGCAACATGCGCTGCCACTGCTCGGGCTGCAGGATCTTGGCAATTTCAGCCGGCTCGACGCTCTTGCCTTCACCCAGTTGGTTCAGGCGGTCGAAGATTGCGGATTCGATAGGATCGCTCATGGTCGCCCTTATGCGTCAGGTCCGTGCCTTTAGTAAGGCCCGACATTGATCGCCCCTGCCCCGTTTCATGAAAAAGGCGGCCCGAAGACCGCCCTTTTGCATTATTTCAGGCCCGCTGTGGCGGCGGGGCGCGCATTGCACGCCGCCAGCCAGCGGTTCAGGTGCTCATACTCTTCAGGCGGACGGTATTTGACCAGACGCCCGAAATCGATGCCGCAGGCTCCCACGATATCGGCCATGGAGAACCGGCCCGCCAGATATTCATTGTCGGCCAAATGGCGGTTCATGGCCTTCATGAACTTCTCGGCCGAGGCTTTGTTATAGGCCCCCACCTCTGGCACTGGCGCTTCCAACGCCGACAGGGCCGGATGCGTCATACGCACGAACATCATCATGGGGTTGGCGAGATAGAGTTCTGCCCGACGGGTCCACATCTCGATGACCGCCGTCTCCTTGGCATCGATGCCCAGCAGGTTCGGCTCGGGGTAGACAGTCTCCAGATAGCGGGCGATCGCCACCGTCTCGGTGAAGCAGGTGCCGTCATCCAGCTCCAGTCCCGGTAAGTGGCCGAGACTGAATTTGTCGCGATAGGCGGGCTGTTTGTGTTCGCCCGCGAGCAGGTTCACCTCGACGATCTCGATGTCGGAGATGTTCTTTTCCGCCAGTACCCACGCCACACGGCGCGGGTTGGGGGCCATCTTGGTTGTATAGAGTTTCATCTTCCGTCCCCAAAGCGAGCGTCACCGACGTGACACTCAGTTTTCTTTGAGAACGAAGTTATCAGGCAAAAATGCTGGCAGGCAAGGCACCGACGACGCAAGCCGTCATCAGGGTGGCGAGGAAACCGCCCAGCAGGGCCTTCCACACCAGACCCAGAACTTCCTGACGGCGTTCCGGCAGCAGGACCGACAGGCCCGTCACCGTGATGCCGACAGAACCGATGTTGGCAAAGCCGCACAGGGCATAGGTCATCAGCATGCGCGTGCGCTCGCTCATGGCCTCGGGGGCCACCTTGCCCAGTTCGATGAAGGCCACGAACTCGGTCAGGGTCAGCTTGACGCCCAGCAGCCAACCGGCCTGCGAGGCCTCGGACCACTGCACACCCGTCAGCCACGCCACCGGCGCGAACAGAACGCCCAGAATGCGTTCAACCGACAGGGCTTCCCCGCCCAGCCAGAAGTTGCCGAGGATCACATTCACCAGCGCCACAAAGGCCACAAAGGTGATCAGCACTGCCGAGATGTTCAGCACCACCATCAGGCCGTCAGCCGTGCCTTTGACGATGGCGTCGATGGCGCTGTCGTATTTCAGGGCCGAGGAATAATTGGCATTCTCGCCGCCCTCGCCGGGCTTTTCCGGAATGATGATGCGCGCCAGCAGCACGGCTGCGGGGGCCGATACCACCGAGGCGACCAGCACGTGACCCGCCGCATTGGTCAGCACCGGCGACAGGATGGTCGCATAGGCCACCATGGTCGAGCCGGCGACGGTCCCCAGACCCACCACCATCATCAGGAAGATTTCCGAACGCGACAGCTTGTCCAGATAGGCGCGGATGACCAGCGGTGTTTCAACCATGCCGAGGAAGATGTTGGCCGCCACAGCCAAAGCCGAGGCACCGCCCAGACCCATGGTGCGCTGGAACAGGAAGCCAAAGCCCAGCGTCAGCCATTTCAGAATACGCCAGTGCCACAGCAGCGCCGACAGCGCCGAAATCACGATCACCAGCGGCAGGACGTTAAAGGCAAAGGTGAACAGCGCGCCCTGGTTCTGCACCACATAGGGCTGATCGCCACCGGCCAAATAGCCGAACACAAACTGGGTGCCCTTGGCGGTGGCTTCTTCCAGCCCCTTCACCGAGTTATTGATGCCGTCCAGAACCACCTGCGAGCCCGGGATGGCAAACGTCGCAAGGATCAGCGCGAACTGCAGCAGGATTGCTCCAATGGCCAGTCGCCACGGAAAACGCTTGCGGTTCTCCGACACGGCCCAGCAAAGGCCAACAATCGCAGCAAGGCCAAGCAGGCTCTGAAGGTTCAACAGATTGAACATAATCCGGCATCTCTTCGCCGGACTGTCCGGCTTGGTCCAAACCCCGCTTCAACGACACCCACACCCTGATGGCAAGAGCCCCGCCCCGCTTCGGCTGGGTTTTTCCAACATTCTTTGGTCTCAACGAAGAAAAAGCGGCATGTCCTGTGACATGCCGCCCTTTCCAGTCCGGTTTTCGCGGTGGCTTACAGCTGGCCGCGTACCAGTTTTTCGTAGTCGGTCATCAGGCCGAGGCTGATGTCGCCGGGGACGAAGTTGTATTCGGCCACCTGACCCACCGGGGTCACTTCGGCGGCAGACCCGGTCAGGAAACATTCCGAGAAGTCCGACAGCTCTTCGGGATTGATGTCACGGATGACGACCTCGATGCCCTTGGCACGGGCCAGATCGATCACGGTCTGGCGGGTGATGCCGTTCAGGATGTTCGACACGTCCGGCGTGTGGATCACACCCTCCTTGACGAAAAAGACGTTGGCACCGGTGGCCTCGGCCACATAGCCGCGCCAGTCCAGCATCAGGGCATCCGCAAAGCCGCGCTGCTCGGCAGCGTTCTTGGACATGGTGCAGATCATGTACAGACCCGCAGCCTTGGCCGTGGACGGAGCCGTTGCCGGATCGGGACGACGCCATTTCGCCCATTCCAGAGCGATGCCCTTCTTCTTTACTTCCGGATCGAAGTAAGACGGCCATTCCCAGGCCGCGATGGCCAGATGCACCGTGTTACCGATCGAGGAGACCGACAGCTTGTCCGCGCCCAGATAGGCGACAGGACGAATATAGCAGTCTGTCAGGCCATTGCGTTCGCAGGTGTCCTTGCAGGCCTGATCGATCTCGGCCACGCTATAGGGAATCTCGAAGTCCAGCAGCTCTGCCGAACGCTTCAGGCGTTCGCTGTGCTCGGTGAGCTTGAAGATTTCGCCATTGTACATACGCTCACCCTCGAAAACGGATGAGCCATAGTGGAGGCCATGAGTAAGGACGTGGGTTTTTGCGTCTCGCCAGGGAATGAATTCCCCGTCGAACCAGATCCAACCGTCACGATCATCAAAAGGAACGATGGCCACTGCTATACAATCTCCCTACACCAGTGGTTGCTTTAGACGCCTCGACGGCCGTCTCGTCAACGCCGTCACCTACGACTTTTCTTCCGGAGTGCTCCGTTGAGCCTTAACGACCTTCGCCCCAGCAGCCGTTCCGGTCCCGTTGCCGCGCCGGGCAGCGGGCGTCATCTGCTCATTGTCGATGACGATGACCGCATCCGCGAACTGCTTAAAGAGTTTCTGGCCCGTGAAGGCTATCGCGTGACCGGAGCCGCCCACGCGGGTGCCGCTCGCCGTCTGGTTGAACTGATCGAGTTCGACCTGATCGTGCTGGACGTCATGATGCCGGGCGAAAGCGGGTTTGATCTGACGACGTGGATCCGCTCACAGGCGGCCCTGTCCAAGACGCCGGTGCTGCTGCTGACGGCCAAGGGCGATCCGAATGATCGCATCGAGGGTCTGTCGCGCGGGGCCGACGACTACATGTCCAAGCCGTTCGATCCGCGCGAACTGGCACTGCGCATCGAGGCCATCCTGCGCCGCACGGGCGGCAAGCCGCTGACGGCCAAGGAAATCAAGATGGGCCCCGCCGTCTTCAACATGGAGCGGCTGGAACTGACCGTAAACGGCCAGCCCCAGCGCCTGACCGAGGCCGAGGCCCAGCTGCTGAAGACCCTGGCCATCAATGCCCACGCGCCTGTCGAGCGTATGGACCTGTCGCCCGACACTGCCGACATCACCGGCCGCGCGGTCGATGTTCAGGTCACGCGCCTGCGCCGCAAGCTGGAAGTCGATCCCAAGAACCCGCGCTACCTGCAAACCGTGCGCGGCGTCGGCTATATGCTGGCCCCCGATTGAGAGTTTGAAGCATGCGGTTGCGGGTCACCCCGTTGAACGTCTGGGCGCGCTGGATCAAGCGCCGCCTGCCGACATCGCTGTGGGGGCGATCCCTGCTGATCATCGTCATCCCTGTGCTGATCATGCAGGGCGCGGTGACCTTTGCCTTCTTCGACGCCCACTGGCAGACCGTGACCGCACGCCTGTCGGACGGTCTGGCGGGCGATATCGCCTGGGCGGCGGAGTCCTATCGCGACGACCCGACGCCGGAAAACCTGTCGATCATTATTGATCGGGCCGAGCGCAACATGCAGCTCTCCATCGCGCTGCAGGAAGACGCTGTCTTGCCGGACAGCATCGAACGCGGCCCGCTGGGTGTGGTGGACCGCACGCTGGAAGCAGCCCTGCGCGGACGACTGGATCAGCCGTTCTGGTACGACACCACCCGCTATCCGGCCTATGTCGATATCCGCGTGCAGGAACCCGATGGCGTGCTGCGGATCATCGCCCCGCGCGAGCGCGCCGTGGCCACACAGGCCCATATCTTTGTGCTGTGGCTGATGCTGGCGACCTTCCTGCTGTTGTCGGTGGCCGTGCTGTTTATCCGCAATCAGGTGCGCACGATTGAACGTCTCGCCGAGGCGGCAGAAGCCTTTGGTCGCGGCGAGTCCGTGCCGCGCTTCAAACCGCATGGCGCGCGTGAAGTGCGCGCCGCCGCCAGTGCCTTTTTGGACATGCGTGACCGCATTCAGCGCCATATCGACCAGCGCACCGCCATGCTGGCCTCGGTCAGCCACGACCTGCGCACACCGCTGACCCGTCTGCGTCTAGAGCTGGCGCTGGCTCCGCCCTTCAAACGGGCCGAAGCCATGCGTCAGGACATGGACGAGATGGAGCATATGATCGACGAATATCTAGCCTTTGCCCGTGGCGAAGCCGGAGAACCGACCACCAGCGTCGATCTGGTCCAGATGCTGAACCGCGCCGCCGACGATGTAAAACTGGCCGGTGCCGAGGTAGAGCTGAACGTACCCCCTTCCCTGACCACACCGCTGCGCCCCATGGCCTTCCGCCGCGCGCTCAGTAATCTGGCAGGAAATGCGGCTTCCCACGGGGAGAAGGTGCGTCTGTCGGCCCGCGAACTGCCCTCCGGCGGTGTGGAGGTCGTGATAGAGGACGACGGTCCCGGCATTCCCGATGACATGCGCGAAGAGGCGTTTCGGCCCTTCTCGCGACTGGACCCGTCACGCAGCCAAAACCGCAAGGGCGTGGGTCTGGGCATGGCCATTGCCCGCGACGTGGCTCGCAGCCACGGCGGCGATATCCTTCTGGACCGCAGCGATCTGGGGGGGCTGAAAGCCTCTATCCGCCTGCCCGGTTGATCAAATTTTACAACACCCCCTAGCGTTACCGTACGCGCTGAACCATGTTCATCGGGTTCCAGGGGGGCCTGGACATATAGGAGTGTTCAAGATGCGCATTTTTGCACACACGGCACTGATCGCCGGCGCTGCGACGCTGGTAATGGCAGGCAGCGCTTGGGCCCAGCCCGAAGCCGTCAGCGTGACCATCGCCCCTGAGTTTGCCTCCGACGCCCAAAAGCTGGGTCAACGCGAGGTGGACCAACAGGTGTCTGACATCATTCGTACGGTCGAACGCACCCTGACGCGCCAAGACGCGCTGGATGGTGCCAAGATCGACCTGGTGATCAAGGACCTGAAGCCCAACCGCCCGACTATCCAACAGCTATCGGACCGTCCGGGTCTGGACGCTATACGCAGCCTGTCCATCGGCGGTGCATCGTTCGAGGGCACAGTGACCTTGGCCGACGGCACGGTGCAGCCGGTAAAGTACAGCTACTATAGCCCTACGATCCGCGACGCGGTCGGCGCAACGACGTGGCATGACGCCAGTCGTGCCTATGACCGTCTGGCCAATAATCTGGCCAACGGGCGCTTCGTTACGCGCTAAGCTCGGTTGATTTATCGACAGCCGCTTTCACGGCGCCTTTGACCGGACGGTCGAGGGCGCCGTTTTCGTTCAGCACCACCAGACCCGCAGCCGTCACACCGCCCGGCGAGGCCACGCGGTCGATCAGGGCATCCAGCGTCTCGGTGCCCGACACGCCCGATGCTGCCGAGCGCAAGGTCGCGCGGGCCAGTTTGATGGCGACGTCTTGCGGCAGGCCTTCGGCGATGCCCGCCTCGGCCAGGGCGCGCGTAAAGGCAAAGAAATAGGCCGGACCGCAACCCGACACGGCGGTGGCCGCGTGCATCAGGTCTTCGCTCTCCAGAATGGCCGTCTCGGCGATGGGCTCGAACAGTTTCAGGCCCAGATCAAAGGCCGCCTTGTCCGACGACCACAGGCTGGCCACGCCCTTGCCATGGGCCACGCCCGTGGTGGGCATAACGCGCACGACCTTGCGGCCTTCAAAACCTTCGGAAATGGTGGCCTCTGGCACACCGGCCATGACCGAGACGATCACGGCATCCTTGTTCAGGTGCGGCAGAACAGCCTTGGAAGCCTCCGCCCATTTGGCAGGCTTTACCCCGATCACAAAGGCCTTGGCCTGTGCGAGGTCTTCCAGCGGCGGATTGATGCGGGCACCCAGCGCGCGCGCCCTCTGGGCGGCAGGCTTTTCGCTGGGGGTCAGGATGACCAGATCCTTGGGATCGATCGCCCCTGTCAGCAGCCACCCTTCAAGAATGGCCGAACCCAGACGACCGACACCTTGAAGAACAACTGCATTGGACATTTTAGGCGTTACCTACGGTTTCAAACAGACAGGCGTCGATGGCTTCCTGCGGCTTCTTCGAGCCACGGACCATGAAATCGAACGCCGGATAATAACGATCTGCGGCCTCGACGGCAGCGTCGATCATGGAGGCGGCCTGTGCCAGCGTCGGGCGCTCGCCGTGCGGCAAGGCCAGAGCATGGCGGAAAACGATTTCACCCTCGTCCGGCCAGATCTCGAAATGGCCCAGCCAGGTGCGCTGGTTGATCATCGAGGCCAGTTCATAGGCGGCGGCGCGGCGTGACTTGGACACCCGCAGGTCCAGCGCCAGACACAGCTGCAGGCAGTCTCCCTCGGGGCGCCACGCGAACCACAGTTCATAG
This sequence comes from Brevundimonas sp. UBA5713, assembly GCF_002419815.1. GTDB lineage: Bacteria > Pseudomonadota > Alphaproteobacteria > Caulobacterales > Caulobacteraceae > Brevundimonas. Next base: position 25,255 of record NZ_DIGV01000048.1, read on the forward strand.
TCCTTCCAGCTCCCGGCCAGTTCAAAGGCCAGGTCGCCTTCGTCCGTGCGGTCGAACGGCAGGTTCTCCGCGACAAGAACGTGTTCGACCACGTCCAGCGGATCAAAAGGCAGTTCGACCTCGTCGGGTCTAGCGGCGTCCATCAGGGCTTCAACTTCTCAAACGGGAGCGACTCAACAAGGCCGCAAAAAGGACGGTAGGCGTGTTCGGAGATTCGGCTCAACGGGCCGAATCTTGCGATTCTGTGGAGGGGTTGCTCTTATCCGCCTTCAAGGCCGCGATCTCGGCGCGCAAGGCGGCGATTTCGTCCTTGAGGACGTCGAACTCGTCACGACGCACCAAATCCATTTCGGCGACCAGACGATCGGCCTGTGCGCGCCAAGCCGTCTTGGCCTCTTCTCCGGCAGCCTGGGCCAAGCCCATAGCCCCCGTCGTCATCTTGGCGATTTCGTCGAGAATAGGATTGCGGGTCTGCATGTGCTTTCCCTCCGGATTTGGTTAAGAAAACTTCACCTGATTTGGTGAACGAAACCTTTAAATCTGCTGCTTCGCCCTATTGTTCAAGCCGAATGACAAATTTCGAAGTTTGACGAATTCAGTGATTCAAAACGGCACATAAACGGCGGGTTTTCTTGCCGTTACTGGACAACTCGCGCTCAACCATGGGGCGACGCCGGTAGATTTCCCTGCTAAATCCTGTTCACGATCACGCAGGAGCTGCCCTTTGCCCTTTCCCGAGTTCGATCCCGTCCTCATCCACCTCGGCCCGCTACCGATCCGCTGGTATGCGCTGGCCTATATCGCCGGCATCATTCTGGGCTGGTGGTATGCGACGCGACTGGTCAAGACGCCGCGCCTGTGGGCCGGTGGCAAGCCGCCGCTGACGGGCCCGCAACTGGACGATCTGGTGTTCTGGATTGTACTGGGCATCATTCTGGGCGGGCGTTTCGGTTATGCCCTCTTCTATCAGCCGCAACTGTTCGGCCAGATATTCACCGGCAGCTCTCTCGGAGAGCGTCTGGAAATCCTCCAGATGTGGACCGGCGGCATGAGCTTCCACGGCGGCTTCCTCGGCGTGGTGCTGGCCGTTTCGGTCTTTGCATGGCGCAAGAAGATCAATCCGCTGAACCTTGGCGATCTGATCGCGCCTGTTGTGCCGATCGGGCTGATGTTCGGCCGTCTGGCCAACTTCATCAACGGCGAGCTGTGGGGACGCGAGACGACGGTGCCGTGGGCCATTCGCTTCTGTAATGAACGCATCCTGCAAACCTATGGCTTCTGCCCCGCTGGCGACGTGCCGCGTCACCCCAGCCAGCTTTATGAAGCCGGTCTGGAAGGGCTGGCCCTGTTGGTCATCCTGTCGCTGGCGATCTGGAGCTTTGGTATGCTGAAGCGTCCGGGCTTTGTCACCGGCCTGTTTCTGGTGGGTTACGGGGCCTCGCGGGCCGCGCTGGAAACCGTGCGTGAGCCGGACGCCCATCTGGCGAACCTGCCGCTGGGCCTGACCATGGGCATGATCCTGTCGATCCCCATGATCATCGTGGGCCTGATCCTGATTGTGCGTGCGCTGAAGCGACCTGTAGCCGAAGGCTGACAGCCATGAGTGAGAGTTTGAAGCAAAGGCTGGTGCGGGAAATCACCCTCACCGGCCCCATGACCATTGCCGACTATGTGACGCGCTGCCTGCACGATCCCAAAGGCGGCTATTACGCCACCCGTCCGGCGCTGGGCGAGCGGGGCGACTTCATCACCGCCCCGATGGTCAGCCAGATGTTCGGCGAACTGCTAGGCCTGTGGGCCGTGGAAACGTGGCAGCGTCTGGGTGCACCGGAGAAGGTACGTCTGGTCGAGGTGGGCCCCGGTGATGGCACGCTGATGAGCGATGCGCTTCGCGCCGCGCGCCTGTCGCCCGATTTTCTGGAAGCCGCCGAACTAATCCTGATCGAGCCCAGCCTGCCGCTGCGCAGGGAACAGGAAAAGCGCCTGTCGGACGCCGATCTGTCGCCGCGCTGGGTCTCGGCTCTGCACAAGATCGAAACCGATGCGCCGGTTATCCTGATCGCCAACGAGGTGCTAGACTGCCTGCCCGCACGCCAGTTCGTACGCACCGAAGGCGGCTGGGCCGAGCGCCGCATCGGTGTGACCGACGATGGCGACCTGACCTTTGGCCTGACTGCCATCAGCGAAGGCTTTGAAGAGCCGCCGCTGGATATCGAGCCGGGCCGGATTCTGGAGATTTCCGAACAGCAGGCGGGCTTTGCGCGTGATGTGGCGACCCTGATCGCCCAGACCGGCGGAGCGGCGCTTCTGATCGACTATGGCCGCGCCAGACCCGAAGCGGGCGACACCCTTCAGGCCCTCAAGCGACACACCAAGGTGCATCCGCTGGAAGAGCCGGGTGAAGCCGACCTGACCCAGTGGGCCGACTATCCGCTGGTACTGGAGGCCGCCGTGCGCAGCGGGGCCGATGTAACGGGCTGCATCACCCAGGCGGAGTTTCTGGGGCGTCTGGGTATCGAGCACCGCGCCGCCGCTCTGGCCGCCGCGCGCCCCGAGGCAGAGCCGATCATCCGTCGCCAGTTCGAGCGCCTGACCTCCTATGACCAGATGGGCCAGCTGTTCAAAGTAGCCGCCATCTTCTCTCCACGCAGCCTGATCGTGCCGGGGTTTGACGCATGACGCCCATTACACACCCGCTGCTGGACCTGCCCGGCATTCGCCACGGCTTCTTCACCCGCGAGGGCGGCGTGTCGCAGGGCCTGTATGAAGGGCTGAACTGCGGCGTCGGCTCCAAGGACGATCCCGCCCACGTGGCCGAGAACCGCCGCCGCGTCGCCGCATGGTTCGGTCGCGACTATGACGATCTTTGCGGCTGCTATCAGGTCCACTCGGCCCACGCCGTAGTTGCCAATCAGGGCTGGAGCGGCGAACGCCCCGAAGGCGATGCGGTCGTCACCGCCGTGGCCGGACCGGTTGCGACGGTTCTGACAGCGGACTGCGCCCCCATTCTGTTTGCCGACGCCGAGGCCCGCGTGGTCGCCACTGCCCATGCCGGTTGGAAGGGCGCACTGGGCGGCATCATTCAGGCCACGGTCGAGGCCATGGTCCAACAAGGGGCCGCAGTCGAGCGCATCCGCGCCGTCGTCGGTCCGTGCATCTCCCAGACCTCCTATGAGGTGGGCGCGGACTATCAGGCCCGCTTTGCCACCGAGGCCCCCGGCAGCGAGCGCTTCTTTGCCGCCGGAACGGCCAAGGACAAACGCCAGTTCGACCTGCCCGGCTTTGTGCTGTGGCGACTGGATCAGGCTGGCGTGCAACACGCAGCTTGGACCGGCGATGATACCCGCACCAACGAAGCCCGCTTCTATTCCAACCGCCGCGCCTATCTGAATGGCGAGCCGGACTTCGGACGCCTGATCGGGGCCATCGCCCTTATTTAAGCCCCAACAAAAAGGCCCGCCGGAGCGATCCAGCGGGCCTTTTCTTTATCGGGATTGGTGGCTTAGCCCGCCATCGCCATGTCCGGCACGCGGGTCACCACGCGATAGGCATCCGGTTGGGCCAGCAGGGCGCGGACCAGTTTGTTGTTCAACTGGTGACCGGCCTTATAGCCTTCGTAGCGGCCCATCAGCGGTGCACCCAGCACATACAGGTCGCCGATGGCGTCCAGAGCCTTGTGGCGCACGAACTCGCGTTCCATGCGCAGGCCGCCGGGGTTCAGGATTTCGTCGCCGTCGATCACCACGGCATTTTCCAGCGAACCGCCACGGGCCAGACCGGCCTGACGTAGGGCTTCAACCTCATGGGCGAAACCAAAGGTGCGGGCCGACATAATTTCCGAACGGAAGGTCTTTTCGTCCACTACGAAGTCGATCACCTGATTGCCGATGACCGGCGTCGGGAAGTCGATTTCAAAGCGCATTTCAAAACGGTCGCACGGCATCAGAGCGGCGTGCTTGTCGCCCTCCTCAACGTGGACGGTCTTGAGTATCTCGATATAGCGGCGCGGCTGTTCCTGACGGCGGAAACCCGCGCGATCCAGCAGTTGCACGAACGGCAAGGCCGAACCGTCAAGGATCGGCAGTTCAGGGCCGTCGACCTCGATCACCGCGTTCGAGATATTCATGGCCGACAGGGCGGCCATCAGGTGCTCGATGGTCGACAGACGAACGTCATCGCCGTTGGCAATCATGGTGTTCAGGCGGGCGTCAATGACGGCCTCGCCGGACACCGGAATACGGTTGTCACGATCGGTGATGTCCGTGCGAACGAACACGATCCCCTGCCCCGCGGCAGCAGGACGCACAACCAGACGCACGCGGCGACCGGTGTGTACGCCAACGCCCGCGCAGATCGCGGGGGCCATGGTCGTCTGTTCGTAAGGGTCGTTCAGGACCGTCACTCGGATACTCACAATATCGCGCGTCCAAGCGGACTGCGCCAGATGGTCCTCTTTAACCAAAGCTCGGCAAGCGCGGTATGAAAGTCCGGTTTCCGATTGTTTCGAAATCACGACAATCTTTCAGACATTACGCAACAGAAAAGCCCCGCACCAAAGGTGCGGGGCTTTCAATGACTTAAGGACGAACCTTAGTTAGCCAGACGGCGCAGGAACGACGGGATTTCCAGATCGTCATCGTCCATTTGTTGCGGCTGCTGATGCTGCTGATACTGCGGCTGTTGGGTCTGGCGCAGTTGCTGCGTGGTGCGGTTCGGCGAGGACGGCGGCGGCGAATAGGTCGGCTGCTGCGGGGCCGCGCGACGGCGACCGAACAGAGACCACCCGCTACGACGGTGCGAGTCCTCGTAATACTCTTCTTGCGGTTCCGGCTCCGGACGACGCGGCGGCTCACGACGTTGCGGCTCGCGGTCCATGTACAGGTCGCCCTGCTCTTCCTGCTGGGCAGCCACATTTTGCGCGCCGCCCGTCTTGCCTTGTTCGAACTCCTCGACCCAGGGATCGACGATCGGTTCAAGGTTGCGCGAGTGGGCATCCTGACGCTGGTGGGCGTCGCGGATCACCGGCTCGGGGCGAACCTCCGGACGCGGCTCGGGAGCGCGGGCCACCTGCGGTTCCGGTTGCACCGGAGCCGGCTCTGGTTGAGCCACGGGTTCAATACGGACTTCGTTGCGCGGAGCCGGTGCGGCCGGATCGGCCGGACGGCGGTTTTGCAGCGACGAGGCAACCGGCTCGATTTGCTGGATGACGGCTTCGTCCATGCCCGTGGCGACAACCGACACGCGCACCTTGCCTTCCAGAGCCGGGTCGAATGCGGCACCGAAGATGATGTTTGCGTCGCCGTCCACTTCGGCAGCGATGGCGTTGGCAGCTTCGTCGACTTCCAGCAGGGTCATGTCCATGCCGCCGGTAATGTTCACCAGCACGGCCTTGGCACCCTTGAGGCTGGTTTCGTCCAGCAGCGGGTTGGCGATAGCGTTCTGAGCAGCCAGCAGGGCGCGGTCGTCACCGGTGGCCTCACCGGTGCCCATCATGGCCTTGCCCATTTCCGACATCACGGCACGGACGTCGGCAAAGTCGAGGTTGATCAGGCCCGGCAGGATCATCAGGTCGGTGATCGAACGCACGCCCGAGTGCAGCACCTGGTCCGCCATTTGGAAGGCATCGGCGAAGGTGGTGCGTTCGTTGGCGACACGGAACAGGTTCTGGTTCGGAATGACGATCAGGGTATCGACATAACGCTGCAGCTCGGCAATGCCGGCTTCGGCCAGACGCATGCGGTGACGGCCCTCGAAGGTGAAGGGCTTGGTCACAACACCGACGGTCAGGATGCCGCGGTCACGGGCGCACTTGGCGATCACCGGAGCCGCACCCGTACCGGTGCCACCGCCCATACCGGCGGTGATGAAGACCATGTGCGCGCCTTCGAGGTGCGCGTGAATTTCGTCGGCGGACTCCTCGGCGGCATTCATGCCGACTTCGGGGTGTGCGCCTGCGCCCAGACCCTGGGTGATGGTGTCGCCCAGCTGGATACGACGGTCGGTCTTGGCGAAGCTCAGATGCTGGGCATCCGTATTGGCCACAACAAACTCGACCCCCTCCAGACCGGAGTCGATCATATTGTTAACAGCATTACCGCCTGCGCCGCCGACGCCGAAAACGACGATCCGTGGCTTCAATTCTGTAGCTTGCGGCTTCACCAGCGAGAGAGACATTGTTTTTCGACCTTCCGACCCTGCCCATTCATCCCAAACGACCCCCGCCGAATCGCATTGGTTATGAGCGGGTTAATAAAAGACCCGACAACGTTAACGGATCATTACCGAACTAATATGAGTCGGCGTTTCGCCTAGGTGTCTAAATAAGGGAAATTGCGGATTTCCGAACTTTTTACGTGAGACCGACTCAAAAGCTTTGTCCTGCTCGCTCCAGCCCTAACGTAACCGCATGCACCAGCGGAGACAGGGCCTGCTCCTACGCTCACTGTTCCCTTGGCTTTGCTCGCAATCAGGTCGCCTTTCATAGCCCCCAGAGCAAAGAAAAAGGCAGCCCTTTCGGACTGCCTTTCCCTTACCTGTCGATCAGGCTGAACTTACCAAGGGGTGTAGTTCAGGCCGATGTTGAAGCGACGACCATAGGGGTCGAAGTTCGAGTACAGGGTGGTGCCCAGCCACGGAGCCTGGGCTTCGTCGAAGATGTTCGTGATACCAGCGCGAACCGTCAGGTCCTCGCGAGCCTTCCAGCGAACGATCAGGTCGTTACGCATGAAGTCACCCGATTGCGACATCTTGAACGCATAGCGGTCGCCGTCGGTGATGAAATCACGCGGGTGCAGCACGTCTTGCGAGGTCTGCCAGTCGGCAACCCAGGTCACGCGCCATGCGTCGTTCGGGGTCCACGACAGCGACGAGGTCAGGCGGACGCGCGGATAGTACAGCTGGCCAGCCAGAACGGTCGTATCGGACAGATCTTCAATGTTGTTGAAGTTGTCCTGCTTCAGCAGCCAGGAACCGTTGATCGAGTAATCGAACGAACCCCAGTTCTTGCCGAAATCTTCGGTGTTCAGATAGTAGCGAGCACCGAAGTCCAGACCACGAACGTTACGCTTGGCGTAGTTGATCGAGCCTTGGATGAACGCGTCGTAGAGAGCGTTGCCACCGATCTTGAAGGCTTCCGAGCGCTGCTCTTTGGTCTGCGGATCGGCGTGCGCTTCCATCTCGCGGAAGATGGTCGAGCACGACTGCTGGTTCAGCGAGGCACCTTCAACGCAGGTATTGGCTGCGGTTTGGGCGGTCACCGAAGCGATGACGTTGGTCAGCTCGATGTCGTAGTAGTCCAGCGTCACCATCAGGTTCGGAATGAAACGCGGACGCAGAACGGTCGAGAAGGTGAAGGATTCCGACTCTTCCGGTTCCAGCATCGGGTTACCGCCGCTGCGGCCCGAGATGCCGCCCGTGGTGTTGTAATCCGGAGCGTAGTCGTCCGAGTTGTCAGCCGTCACCGAACCGAAATCATACGACAGGCCCATTTGCTCAGCCAGGATCGTACAATTCTTGATGCGGTTTTGCTTCTTCTCGGCGTCTGCAACACCGGCGATAGCGCTGGTTGCACACGGATCAACGAAGCTGTTCGCATAGGTTTCCGACAGCGGCGAGAAGTTCTCGCTCAGCGACGGAACACGGATCGAGGTGTTGAACGAGGTCTTGAAGGTGATGTCCGAGATCGGACGGTAGACCAGGTTCACGCCGTAGACATTCTGCTCACCAACGGTGGTGTAGTCCGAATAGCGGTACGAAGCCGACAGTTCGGCGTATTCGCCCAGCATGCTGTCACGGAACAGCGGCACCGACAGTTCGCCGAACAGTTCCTTCGACTCATACGAAGCGCCTTCGAAATCAGCGCCGCCGTTCAGGAACAGAAGACGGTCGCCGGTTTCACGGTCGCGGCCAACGGCTTCGGTGTATTCCTTACGCCATTCAGCACCGACAGCCACGCCCAGCGGGCCAGCGCCCCAGAAGTCCCACAGCTGGCTGGAAACCGATGCTGCGAAGTTTTCTTGAACGTTTTGCTGACGGACGTGGATGGTGGCATCCACATATTCCATGGCTTCGGCCGACTGGTTGCCAGCACCGAAGATGTTCAGCGGCTTACAAGCGTCGATAGCTGCACGGCCGGCTTCGCTCTCGCGCACGTCACCGCCGCGGGCATAGTCTTGCATGCCTTCGTTGATGACGATGGTCTTGCCGTCGGCGTCCTTGCCCAGCAGACGCATAGCTGGGTTTTGGGCGTTGATCAGCTGAACGCGGCAGACGATTTCACCTGCGTTGCCGTTCACCAGACCCAGTTGGTCGACGACCGAGTCAGCCGCAAAATTGAAGCGCTCGATGTCCACGCCGCGTTCAGCGTTGACGATGTCGACCTTACCGTAGGTGTAGGCTGCATCCCAGGCGATATTCTTCAGGAAGCCGAACTGGTCGTGGCCGCCTTCAAAGCCCAGTACGTAGCGTTGCAGTTCACGCTCGTTGGTTTGCGAACGGATCGGACCAAACATTGCGTGACGGGCCCACGGCACAATCGCCGTACCCGTTGCCACTGCACCCGCCGTTGCCGTCGGGGCGCTGTAGACGGTGACTTCGTTGTTCGTGATAGCGTCCTTCATGGCTTGCGACAGGAAGGCGTTATCCGAATAGCGCAGGTGGAAACCCGAGGTCGAGATGATCCGGTTGGTTTGGTTCGCGCCGTAGGTTTCGTCGTTCAGATAGACGTCGAAGAAGGTCGGCTGGCCTTCGTCAAAGGTCTTTTCGGTGACGTACTTGGCTTCAGCGAAAGCGCTGATGTTCTCGGTGATCGCGAAACGGCCACCGACTTGGTAGCGCTGCGATTCCGATTTCGGCAGACGGCTGCCGGTCGAGAACATCGCCGGGTTTTCGCCGTCACCGCCGATGTTGTAGGGACGGTTTGCACCGGTGTTGCCCACGCGCTCGCCGAAGTTGGCAAGGCGAGCGTTGGTGCCGTCGAACCAGTAGGTCTTGGACGGATCAACCGAATAGCAAGCTGCCGAGGTGGTGGCGGCGCAGTCAGCGTAAGGGATCAGCGGGTTGGTCAGAATGCTGCCCGGCTGGTTGTTTGCCAGAGTCAGCGAACCCCAGCGCGGACGGTCCAGACGGACGACGCCGGTGAACAGCTGCTGGTCCAGAACGCCATCGTTGCGCGGGCCAACCGCAGCCGAAGCCGGGTCAGCGTCAACGCCGAGCATGACCGGCGCGCGACGCAGCCAGTCAATGTCCATCGAGGTCACTTCGTCTTGTTGCTCGTATTCAGCGTGAGCATAGACGTTCAGACGACCGTCGAAGAAGTTCTTACCTGCCAGTGCCGACACGCGCTTGGACGACTGCCCATCGCTGTTGATCATGGCGTAGTTGGAGTCGATCTCCAGACCTTCGAAGTCCTTCTTCAGGACGAAGTTCAGCACGCCCGACACCGCGTCAGCGCCGTAAACCGACGATGCACCACCGGTGATGATTTCAACGTTCTGGATCAGCAGGCGCGGGATGGTGTCGACGTCGACAGCCAGCGAACCCGCCGACGAACCGACGTGACGACGACCGTCAACCAGGGTCAGCGTGCGGCCCGAACCCAGCGAGCGCAGGTTAGCCAGCGACAGACCGCCGTCGTTCAGGCCAGAGCCCGTGGTGTCCGAAGGCACTTGCGAGTTCGACAGCGCAGGAATGGTGGCCAGATAGTCGATGACGGTGGCCTGACCGCTCGAGACCAGTTGCTCTTGCGAGACTTGGATCAGCGGGGTCGGAGCCGAAGCCGGGTCACGACGGATACGCGAACCGGTGACAACGATCTCGGAGACTTGAGTGGCTTCGGTATCGACCGAGCCGGTGGCTTCTTGAGCCATGGCAGTGGAGGCTGCCAGCACACCTGCCAGAACCGAAGTCCCCAGCAGGAAAGTACGTTTAGTGCGCATTCAACAACTCTTTCACGAAACTCCGCGATCTCGTCAGACAAGGGTCACGGTATGAACGCGTCGAGGTCTCATGCTTGACCATAGGGCGCAACACTTCGCCGTATTTAAGTCTTAAAGTAACACTGGTATAGAATATATCGTTACATGTTTGTCACGCACGAGGAGCGCACCGTTATTCTGACAAAACGGTGATATTAGCAGTTTGCGATTATTATAGCAGCCGTGAAGCGGAAAAAATCTCGTTATCGTACATTTTAATCGAAATATATTCCAATTTGATCAACTTGCTCGACCTCGTCCGATATACCAATGATATTAAATATTGTTTTGGGCGTTGCAGTATACGGTATAATAAATAACTTTGTTCTTAAGGCCTTCTTTTTGACATTTAATACGCATTACTGCTTTTGGTCAGCAGGCAGACGTTTAATCTGCCCGCATCACCCTCTCATTTCAAAGTTATCCGATCTTAGCCGCCCCAGGCAGGCCACAGTCGTTCTTCAAGAACTCCTCTACTGTCGTGAGGATTTGAGCGATATTGTCAGGGGTCCAGGTCCCTAAAGAATGCTCCATATTGGGCAATATCTCTAGCTTCACCTTTTTGCCCGCTCGCTGCAGAGCGGCAGCGAAAGTGCGGGATTCCGCTGGCACTACAACTGTGTCGCGATCACCTGTGTAAAGATATACTGGAATGGATACCGAGTTCACGTACCGCAAGGGATCAATGCCTTCCGCCGTCGGGTGCTGGAACTCTCGCAGGTAACGATTTTGGTAAGTGCCCTTTTTGAACAGATCGATTGTCGCCGGACCCGCCCCGGCAATAGCGCAAGCGAAAACCGGTTGTTCGCGCGTTGCTGCTATCATGGCGGCATAGCCTCCATAAGAATATCCGTGGATAGCCACCCGACCAGCAACGGTTACGCCTTCGGCAATCATGTATTGCACTGCGTCGTCCAAATCATCTTGCATGGCCAACCCCCATTGACGGTCCCCTGCCCGCCACAAGGTCTGCCCCCAGCCTAACGACCCTCGAAACTGCGGTTGTATCACCGCATAGCCTCGGGTTGCGAAGTACTGTGTCCACGCTGAAAGATCCCACTCAGCATCGTCACGCGCCCAAGGCCCCCCGTGCGGCACTACGATAGCTGGGTAAGGGCCTGCGCCAAACGTTTCGGGATCCGGCTTGACCAAGAAAGCTGGGATATAGAGGCCGTCCCGCGCCCGATACTGAACCAGCTCCATCTCAGCAAGGTTCTGCTCGGAAAGCTCAGGATACGCCCGTCCTAGCAGGGCAAAGCGACCGTTCTGATATATGTAGTACTCTGGCGGGGCGTCAGGCCCCGACTTTCTCAGGATCGCCTTGGAGCGATCGCGCGAGATGGAAACGAGGGACACGTCCGCGCCAGTAAAAACGCCCAGCCGCGCGGGGGCCCCATTGGCGCGCTGCCAGATAATCGACCCTTCTTCTATATTCAGAGCGCGACGAGCCAGCGCCTCAATCTGAGCGATACGTTCGTCCACCCAAACCGTGCGTGAACGCTCTCCCGAATAGCTAAATCCGATGGCTTCGCCGAAATCCTCGTCTGATGAAGACGTAATGACACCCTGAGCGTCAAAGATAGGGTGAGCGAACGCTTCTTCTCCGACTTTTCGATCGGCTATATTATACTCAAAGATCGCCTCATGCTCCCCGTTATCAGGGACCATGCTAATGAAGATGATGTTGGGGTCAGAAGAAAACCCTGCAACACTGACTGATTTACGATCTCGGGCATAGGATCGGAAATGTTCGGCCCACTGACCTTGGGCGTCTCGCAGCCATAAAGCGGAATATACGGCGCCGTTATCAAAATTTATCTCAGAGCGCGAGCGGACTTCTCCATGATGATCAGCAACTCCGGTGGAGAAACGCGACGAGCCACGTTGAACACGCTCGGCCCTACCGTCGTAGAGATTAAGTTTATAAATATCTCCTCTCATTGGATCTGAAGTCAGAATGGATTCCGAGTCCCGCGGCAGGATAGACACGACTGACCCAACACCGACGTAGGCCTGCTGCTCCGCAGTTAAGCCGTCAAAGGTCAAATTTACTCGCACCGGTTGACCTTGAAGATCGACAATCTGCGTTCGCCGACGGAAACTTCGTTGCGCTTCCCCTCCAAGGGAGAAATTGACCATCTGCTGCGTGGAAACGAACAAACGGTCGTCCTTAGCAAACTGCACCCCCACTAACTCGGAACGATCGTCCACTCCGATCAAATACGGGGCAGCCTCTAGGTTGGCGGTATCCCAGATTGCCAAGACCCGTTGGCTCCCATCGCTAGCAATTATGCCCACCACCCGGCTGCCATCGGGCGATATGGATACGCTTGAAATCGCCTGACGGCGCGCAAACGCCTGCGCGGTGGGCGGAGTAGCCACTTGGTTTACCAAGGCCTGCGCAGGCGAACAGGCCAAAACGGTAGCTCCGAACACACCCAAGCCAATAGCCGTCAAAATCCCGGGATTCCTGAGCACGACCATCATCGAATTCCTTTGTTTTGTGAAACAGGGCTATCATGTGGCGAATTTGAGACAAACGCCACAACTTCGCGACACCGCAACCTTCAATACGTTTAAAAACCGCCACAATCTGAATAGGGTCGGAAACATGGCATTCGCACTGACCCAACTCGGGGCCGCGAGTGGTTTTGAGACCAAGGAGGGCACATTCATGAGAATCGATAAGGCAAAGTTACTTGCCACCAGTCTGCTGGTAAGCAGCCTCGCGCTGGCTCCTACTGCGTGGGCGCAAACCATTTCGCAGAGCCAGGAACAGGAACAGGAACAGGAACAGGAACAGGAGGCCTCTTCCACCGAAAGAGCCACTCAGGTTCAGGACATTGTGGTTACCGGCTCCCGTATCCGCCGTTCAACCTTCAACAGCACCCAACCTGTGCAGGTGATCAACGCCGAAGAAGCCACTCTGGAAGGCCTCGTAGACACGACCGAAATTCTGCAAGGCTCCACGACCGCCAATACCGCTGGCCAGATCAATAACTTCTTCACCGGTGCCGTTGTTGAAGGTGGCCCGGGCGTCAACACTTTGTCGCTGCGCGGTTTGGGCGCACAGCGTACGCTCGTGCTTCTGAACGGTCGACGCGCTGGTCCCGCAGGTGCACGCGGTCAGGTTGGGCCTACTGACCTCAATGTCATCCCTGCCTCGCTGATCGAACGTGTCGAAATCCTGACGGATTCAGCCTCGTCTGTTTACGGCTCGGATGCTGTGGCCGGGGTCGTGAACATCATTACCCGTACGAACCTTGATGGTGGCCAGGCTGCTATCATCTACAATCAACCCTTCGAGTCAGGTGGTGAAGAGTTCAATATCAGCCTCGGTCAAGGCTGGACATTCAACCGTGGCTACCTGACCGCCGCTGTGGACTACTACGAACAAAAGGAAATGCTGTTCGGAGACCGAGACGCGTTCAAGTGTCCCAACGACGTGGTCTATTACTCGGAAAGCATGAAGGGTCGCGCAGACGTCGTTAACCCTCTAACCGGCGACTATAAGTGCTCCAGCTATGGTGCAGAAATGGTTTCGCTGTACCTCATCAATCCGGACACCGGTGGCCTGGGCGGGGGCATCGACTATTCGCCGGACCCCCTTGCCAGCGCAGGTGGAGGAGCGATGGGCTGCGATCTGAGTGGGTGGCGCCAAAACCGGACCTTCTTCACCGGCTATCGTGGCTGCGCCCTTCCGGCGGCTGCTCCGACCTACTTCACGGGCACTCAAGCAGAATGGAACCAGGTGCTACGTGACTATGCTGGCGCATCACCTGCACATTCAGACCGCTATGCCAGCCGCACCGCTATTTCCCCGGTCCGTCGTTACAGCGCCTCGCTCTTCGGAGCCTATGATCTGAATGCTACCACCGAACTATTCGGCGAAGTCCTCCTTAACCGTCGCGAGTCTTCCCAAAATTCGTGGCGTCAGTGGTGGGGCCTGATCGATTCCTACCATCCTCGCAATGACCAGTTCGGGTTCGTTGACGATCCCGTAACAGGCCAGTCCTATGAAGTGGCGTATATTGAGCCGACGCTGCTGCTCAACAGCCGCGCCAAACAACAAGTTGATTACGGTCGCGTGGTTGCAGGTATCCGTGGCAAGTCCAACTTCCACCGCGGGTTCGACTGGGAACTGGCGATTCAGGCGACACGTTCTGAAGCCGAATACGGCGGCAATTTCATCTATAACGACCGCATCAGCGCTGCTTCGATTATGGATGAAAACGCTGACGGCAGCCCTTTAACCTGGGCTCAATACAACAGCTATTTGGCCAGCGGCTGTAATCCAACATTCCTGACGACCGCTAATGCCTGTCCGGCAGGGGGTGTGGACTTCTTCTCGCCAGGCGTTGTCGGTCGCGGCGAGATGACTCAGGAGCACCTTGATTTCATTATGGGTTATGAAGTCGGTCGCACCACCTATGACCACCGCTATATCGAGGGCGTGGTATCGGGTGAACTATTCGACCTGCCGGCAGGCACCGTCGCCGCGGCACTCGGCTTTCAGGTCCGCTATGAACGTCTGAACGACATGCCAGGTGAACAAGAGCGCAACGGCAATCTATGGGGGTCGTCCGACGCCCAGCAGACCGTGGGCGATGACACCATTAAGGAGCTATTTGCGGAACTGGAGTTCCCGCTGCTGAAAGACCTGCCACTTGTCCAAGATTTGACCCTAAGCCTGTCAGGCCGCTTCTCGGACTATGACTCTTACGGTGACAACAGCACCTATAAGATTGGTCTGAACTGGGCGATTAACCCGTCGTTCCGTATCCGCGCCTCACACGGCACTTCTTTCCGGGCCCCGGCTCTGTACGAGATGTACTTGGGCAACCAGTCAAGCTTCCTGGACCAGACGTCGGTTGACCCCTGCCGCAGTTGGGGCCTGTCCACGAATGAAATTTTGAAACAGAACTGCATGGCGGCTGGCGTACCGGAAGATCATGGGACGGCCGTATCATCATCCGCCACGATATACCGCAACGGAGGCAAAGGAGTCTTGGATGCTGAAACCGCCAAGTCCTACTCGGCCGGTATCGTTTGGACCCCACAGTTTGCCGATATCAACATCGCTCTCGACTACTTTAATATCGAGATTTCGGACGAAGTCGCCACCTTCGGCGCAGGCAACATCGTGAATGCCTGTTATCTGTCAGAAAACTTCCCGAACGATCCGTTCTGCACACTGTTCACGCGCGCCGATGGGAATCATGCCACTCGCAAGTTCGAAATCCTGGAGGTTAACGACTCCTACGTGAACATTGCTTCGCAACGTAACGAAGGTCTCGACTTGACCGCCCGTTACAACCGCGAATTCTCGTTTGGTGACCTGACACTAAACGCGCGTGCGTCGTACATTCTCGAATGGGATCGCCAACTGTTCACGGACTCCGAACCAAACCTTCTGGTGGACCGCATTGGCAACCCCCAATGGGTCGCGAACATGAACGCTCGCTTCGATCACAAGGATTGGACCTTCTACTGGACCATGAACTACGTGCCGGAGACCTCCAACGATCACCTATATGCCTCAAATCGAGGCACATACTTCGGTGAAACGGTCTTCTACGACCGCACGGTCGACGCCTACGCCAACCATACTTTATCGGTTCGTCGCAAGCTGGATAAGTGGACACTCCATGCTGGCATCCAGAACGTATTCGATGAAATACCGAGCATCACATCGGCATCGGGCGGTGGTCGTGCCAGCGGTTGGGGTAATGTGCCACGCTCGTCGCAGTACGATATCCTGGGCCGTCGCGGATTCTTGAGCATCACCCGCACCTGGTAATCATCACGGCGGAATAAGCAGAAGGGCGGCAGGATAATCCTGCCGCCCTTTTTGTTTAGTTTAAGGCTGGGAAGTAAGCTGGCAACCCTGTGCAAACTCTACACAATGGTCGCTTCTAAAAGTTTTCGCGGAGCCAGCCGACGGCGCGGGTGACAACGCCACCGTTGTGGACACGGGGTCCGTCGGCGGGGGTGATGGTGCGGGCCATCAGCTTTCGGGCCGAGACGGCTTCGCGGGGGCCGTAGGCGGCCCGGAGCAGCACTCCGGCAGCCGAACAGAAGGCAGGGCCTGCGGCAGCGTCCGCCAAGTGGGGCGCGCGTTGCGGGCGGCCCAAGCGGACAGGGCGATGGTCGAACACACGCTGGGCCAGTTCACGCACGCCGTTCAGCTGGCTGGCACCACCGGTCAGGACGATACCGGTGCCCGGCTCCAGCCCGACGCCCGCATGACGCAGACGGTCGCGCATCAGTTCCAGAGTCTCTTCCACTCGCGGCGCGATGACGGTCTTCAGCATCGAACGCGGCACGATGACCGGACCTGCCGACGGATCTTCGCCACGCGGCGGGGCCTCCAGCATTTCGCGGTCTTCATTGGCGCTGGCCATGGCCGAGCCATGCAGGGTCTTCAAACGCTCGGCGCCCGTGCGCGAGGTGGACAGGCCGCGCGCGATGTCGGCCGTCACGTGATCACCGCCCACGTTCAGGCTTTCGATGTGCAGCAGCGAGCGACCGCCCCAGACGGCAGCGGTCGTGGTGCCTGCACCCATGTCGATGCACAGGCTGCCCAGTTCCATCTCGTCTTCTTCCAGCGCCGCCAGAGACGACACCACCGGCGCCGACGCCACGCCTTGCAGATCAAGGTGAGCGCGTTCCAGACAGCTGCTCAGCGCGCCAAACACGCCCTCGGCCATGGAAACGACCAGCAGGTCCAACCCCAGCGAGCGGCCTTGCAGGTGACGCGGATCATGCACGCCACGCGCGCCGTCCACCGACCACGCCACGGGCAGCAGGTGGATCGGACGACGGTTCGGCAGGTTGATCTTGGCCAGAGCGGCCCCGATGGCCCGTGCCAGATCGGCATCGCTGATCGGGTGCGCGCCCAGAGAGACGCTGACCGAGACGCGGTGGCTGGCCATTTGACCGATAGAGGTGGTGACAATCACACCCGAGACCGGCGCACTGGCCGCGCGCTCGGCCCGTTCAACCGCGCGGGCGATGGCCTCGGCGGCGTCATCCATATTGACGATGGCCCCGCCGCGCACGCCGCGCGACTGTACATGGCCGGCACCGGCCACACGGATGGTGCGGTCGGCATGGCGCACACCGTCCGGTTTCATGATGAAGCAGGCGACCTTGGACTGGCCCAGATCAAGCGCAGCCACGACCGGCGCACGCACGTGCCCCCTGCCCTGCTCTGCCTTCCTGTCCCGGATCAATCCAACCATGATGTCATAGTCCTGCGATCAGAAGTTTAAACCGCGCCTTCGGTGGGCCGGATGGCCACTTCCTCGGGCGTGCGAAGATCGACCCGGGCAAAGCCCAGATCCAGAAGTCGTTCTCTTTGGTCCAGCGCATCCAGACGGATGAGGGCCGAATCCTGATCCACAGCCGGAAGCTGGATCAGCGAACCGTCCTTGAGACGCAGGTCCCAGCGGCGTTCGTCCACGCGTACCAGAGCATCCACGCGGGTCATCAGGCGCGGGCGCTGTCGCAACAGCGGCAGGATGTCGGCTGCGGCCTGATCGGCACCCTTGCCGACGATCAGCGGCAGTTCGGGATAACGACCGGGATCAGCCCCGTCGATCACCAGCCCGCTGGCGTCGATCACATGGGCGCGCCCATCCACCTGCCAAACGGCCAGACGATTATGCTCTTTAACGTCCACGATGATGGTGTCGGGCAACAGGCGGATGACGCGGGCTTCCTTCACCCACCCCACCTGTTCGACATTCTGGCGGATACCGTCCAGATCGAGGCTGACGATGGCCTGGTTCTGGCGCAGGTTGACGGCGCGCTGGATCGGACCCAGCGCCTCGGGCGAGGCGCCGGTGACATGCACCTGACGCAGCTTCAGCCCCATGCCGATAGTGACCGCATCGAACTTTTCGACAGCGGCAGTCGAGATACGCTCTGCGCGCGCGCCCGTGGCCATAATCACACCGATCAGGGCCACGCCGCCGATGAGGCTGGCGACGATCAGCTTGGGCGAGAGGTCCAGACGCCCGACGGCATCCATGCGGCCGCTGGGCGCGCCACGTTTGGCGCTCCCTTTACCCGACTGTCGCTTTCCGCCCCGTACTACCGCCGGCATGAAGCGTCCTCCACCAACCACCGAACCAGAGAGCGATAATCCATGCCCGCATGGGCCGCCTGCTCGGGGGCGAGCGAGGTCGGGGTCATGCCGGGCTGGGTGTTCACCTCCAGCAAGACAAGAACATCGTTAACGTCGTCATAACGGAAATCGGAACGCGACACCCCGCGGCAGTCCAGTGCAGCGTGGGCGGCCTCTGCCATTCGTAAAGCCTTGTCAAAGACATGCTGAGGCAGGGGCGCAGGCAGGATGTGGACAGAGCCGCCAGCGGTATATTTGGCCTCATAGTCATAGAAGCCGCGCGTCGAGGTGATCTCTGTGACGGTCAGTGCACGGGGTCCCTCGGCCTCGCCCAGCACGGCGACGGCCAGTTCCTTACCGGGAATGAACGGCTCCACCAGAATATGGCGACCGTGGCGTTCCTGTTCGGTGCCGATTTCCGCCACCGGCGCATCGCCTTCTTTGACGATGTGCACACCGACCGAAGACCCGTCACGGTTCGGCTTGGCGACATAGGGGGTTGGCATCACGTGACGGCTGGCGACCTCATTGCGATCAAACAGACCGCCACCGGGTACCGTAATCCCTGCCTGTTGCAGCACAGCCTTGGTGCGATGCTTGTCCATCGCCAGCGCCGAGGCCATGACGCCTGAATGGGTGTAGGGAATCTCGAGCGTTTCCAGAATACCCTGAACGCAGCCGTCCTCGCCCCATGCACCGTGCAGAGCGTTGAAGACAACGTCGGGTTTCAATTCCCCCAGCACCTGCGCCAGATCGTGACCGGCATCCACGCGGCTGACCTTGGCCACCTGCCCCTCGAGGGCGTCCGCGCACATGGCACCGGAATCCAGCGAGACCTCGCGTTCCGATGAGATGCCGCCCATCAGGACAGCGACGTGTAGGGATTCAAGAGGCGCGTGCATGAGACAATCCGAAGACTAGCCTCCCCCTATCGCCTCAATAGGGTTAACCACTTGGAAACGATAGGCCCCAGCGGCTCCTGCCACGCTTAAAAAAGTGCATTAACGGGGGATGTTTTTTATCCCCCGCCCGCAGGCTCAGCCCGGTCGCCCGATGCGCTTGATTTCCCAGCTCAGTTGCACGCCGGTCTTGGAAAATACGTCCTGACGCACGGTCTCGCCCAGCCCTTCGAGGTCTGCTGCGGTCGCCTCGCCGGGGTTAATCATGAAGTTGGAGTGCAGTTCGCTGAACTTGGCACCGCCGCCGGTCATCTTGAACAGCTTTCCGCGCCAGCCCGCCTCGTCGACCAGCTTCCACGAAGAGTGGCCCTCGGGGTTTTTAAAGGTCGAGCCGCCCGTCTTTTCACGGATCGGTTGCGTCTTTTCTCGGCGCGCGGTGATTTCGGCGATGCGGGCGGCGACAGCCTCGGGCTCATCAGCCGTGCCCTGATAGGTCGCCTCGATCCAGATGATGTCCGCAGGCGCATTGGCGTGGCGGTAGGTATAGCCGAACTGGTCGACCGTCATTTGTACCTTCTCGCCCTTGCGGTTCACGCCGCGCGCAGACACCAGAACGTCCTTGGTCTCCGAGCCATAGCACCCCGCATTCATGGTCAGCGCGCCGCCTATGGAGCCGGGAATACCGGCATAGAACTCCAGCCCCGCAATACCGGCCTTGGCCGAGGCGCGCGCCACCATGGAATCCAGTGCCCCCGCACCGGCAGTGACGGTCAGGCCATCGGCGACCACCTGCCCCCACGCACGGCCTGCCAGACGGATGACCACACCGGGCATGCCGCCGTCGCGCACAATCAGGTTCGAGCCGACGCCGAAAGTATAGACCGGCACGTCCTCGGGCAGAGCTTTCAGGAAGTCGATCAGGTCGTCTTCATCGGCCGGAATGAACAGCGCGTCCGCCGCCCCGCCCACGCGGAACCACGTATAGGGGGCCAGTTGTTCGTTCAGCAGCAGCTTGCCGCGCACGGTCGGAAGGGTGTCAGTCCAAGACATGGCAGTCTCCGATCTTAAGCGATGGCTTCGAGCTGGGCCGGCAGGGCGTAGGCCCAGGAGGTGATGTCACCGGCACCGAGACAGACGACCAGATCACCCGGCTTGGCCTCGTCGCGGATCACCTGCGCCAGCGTATCGGCGCTTTCCAGCGCAGCCACATGGCGGTGACCGAACTGTTTGATGCCGCTGACAAGTGCGTGTTTGTCGACGCCTTCGATGGGCTGTTCACCTGCCGGATAGACATCGGCGACCAGCACGCTGTCCGCGTCCATAAAGCAGGTCGAGAAGTCCGACATCAGGTCGCGCAGACGGGTGAAACGGTGCGGCTGCACCACCGCGATAACGCGGCCCGATTGATCGGCATTTTGTACAACCTGACGCGCGGCCTTCAGCACGGCGGCGATTTCGACAGGGTGATGGCCATAGTCATCGATGATGCGCACGCCATGGGCAAAACCGGTGGTGGTGAAGCGGCGCTTCACGCCGCCAAAGCTGGCAAGGCCCGTACGGATGCCCTCGTCGTCCACGCCGACTTCGCGGGCGACAGAAATGGCAGCCAGAGCGTTCGAGACATTGTGCCAACCGGCCATCGGCAGGCGTACGCCATCGATGCGGATATCTTCGTCGCTGGCGTGGGAACTGCGGATCACGACATCGAAGGTCGAGCCATCAGGGTCCATCTGCACATTCTCGGCGCGGACCATGGCCTGCGGGTTCAGGCCATAGGTGATCAGGCGACGATTGACGATCTGGGCTGCCAGCTTCTGCACTTCGGGGTGATCGAGGCAAACCACGCCAAAACCATAGAAGGGCGTGTCCTCGATAAAGTCGCGGAATGCCTTCTTAACGGCTTCAAAGTCGCCGTAGTGGTCCAGATGCTCCGGATCGATGTTGGTGATCATCGCCACGGTACATTTCAGACGCAGGAAAGAGCCGTCCGACTCATCGGCCTCGACGACGATCCAGTCGCCGTCGCCCACCTTGGCATTGGTGCCATAGGCGTTGATGATGCCGCCATTGACCACGGTCGGGTCGAGGTTGCCGGCGTCCAACAGAGCCGCGACCATCGAAGTCGTGGTCGTCTTGCCGTGGGTGCCGCCGACGCCGATCGAGAACTGCAGGCGCATCAACTCGGCCAGCATCTCTGCGCGGCGCACCACCGGAATGCGGCGTTCGCGCGCTTCGACCATCTCGGGATTATCGGCCTTGACTGCCGTCGAATAGACGACCGCCGAAACGCCCTCGGTGATGTGGGCGGCGTCGTGGCCGATGTAGATGCGCGCACCCAGCTTTTCGAGGCGCTCGGTATTGGCGCTGGCCTTGGCGTCCGAGCCCTGCACCTGATAGCCGATTTTCAGCATGATTTCGGCAATGCCGCTCATGCCAATGCCGCCGATACCGACGAAGTGGACGGGGCCAAGGGCGAACGGGACGGGACGAAGACGACGGATCATAAACGCCTCATAGACCCGTCCGGCGTGCGTGCGAAGTCTCCGACAGGCGAACGGCTGGGGAAATTAACAAACTGCCGATGGCCGAACATTGTGAACCACCGCCAGGCGAGGCCGTATGAAAATATTTTTTACGGACTCTGAATCCGCCAAAACCCTTATCCACCGGACTCTTGAGAGTCACAAAGATCAGCGTTTGACTCTGCGAAGAATCGCAAAACCGTTTTGATTACCAGCCGTTAACCACGATGACTCACCATGCGCCCTCAACACCACAGGGGCCGCGTATTCATGTCCGACATTCAAACCGACGTCATCCTCAGAGGCGACTGCATCGAACGTTTGAAAGGCCTGCCGGACAAGTCGGTGGACATGGTCTTTGCCGACCCGCCCTATAATCTCCAGCTGGGTGGCGACCTGCTGCGTCCGGACAACTCCAAGGTCGACGCGGTAGACGACGACTGGGACAAGTTCGACAGCTTCGCCGCCTATGACGCCTTTACCCGTGCCTGGCTGGCCGAATGCCAGCGCGTACTGAAAGACGATGGCACGCTGTGGGTCATCGGCAGCTATCACAACATCTTCCGCCTTGGCTCGGCGATGCAGGATCTCGGATTCTGGGTCCTGAACGACATCATCTGGCGCAAGTCGAACCCGATGCCGAACTTTAAAGGCACGCGTTTCACCAACGCCCACGAGACCCTGATCTGGGCCGCCAAGTCGCGCGACCAAAAGCGCTATACCTTCAACTACGACGCGCTGAAGGTCTTTAACGAAGATACCCAGATGCGTTCGGACTGGACGCTGGCCCTGTGCACCGGCTCGGAGCGTCTGAAGGACGCTGACGGCAACAAGGCCCACCCGACCCAGAAGCCGGAAGCCCTGCTTCACCGTGTGATCTTGTCGGCCACGCGCGCTGGCGATGTGATCCTCGACCCGTTCTTTGGCACCGGCACCACGGGTGCGGCAGCCAAGCGTCTGGGCCGTCACTTCATCGGTATCGAGCGCGACGAAACCTATGCCGATCTGGCGCAGGCGCGCATCGACGCCGTGATCCCCGCTGCACCGGAAGACCTTCAGATCACCGGCTCCAAGAAGGCCGAACCCAAGGTGCCGTTTGGTGCTCTGGTCGAGGCAGGCCTGCTGTCGCCGGGTGACAAACTGTACTGCCCCAAGGGCGAGCGCGAGGCCCGCGTGCGTGCCGATGGCTCGCTGGTGTCCGGCTCGCTGACCGGCTCGATCCACAAACTGGGGGCCCTGCTGGAGAATGCTCCGGCCTGCAACGGCTGGACCTACTGGCGCATCAAGACCGATCAGGGCCTGCGCCCGATCGACGCCCTGCGCGCCGAAATCCGCGCAGGCATGCAGTAAGGGTTAAGGGCGGCGCATCGCCCGAAACTGCCAAGGGCCGCGCCGATAAGGTGCGGTCCTTTTTTTCTTTCGCGCATCGTCCCCTCGTCCTCAGCAAAAGCAGGGAATGGAAAGCGCCTAGGCCAACGCCCGCTCCAGCGCCTTTTTGAACACGGTCGGCAAGGAGGCCAGCGCCTCGCCCTCCTCCATCCAGATCAGCGAGGGGTCATCCGCACGCCCCGTCGCCACATAGGCCGTCAGGTCCAGCGAGAAATGGGTGAAGACGTGGTTGATCGTGCCCGCCTCGACCCAGTCCGCCTTGAACGGCGGATCATAGGCAGGAGCCGCCGACCAGTCCGATCCCACCAGCCCCAGCATACCGCCCAGCAGGCCCTTCTCTGGCCTGCGCACCAGCCCCACCCTGCCCTTGTCGTCACGCAGCACGAACACATGGCCATAGCGGTGTGGGCGCTCAGCCTTTTTGGCCTTGCGCGGATAGGACTGCGGGTCGCCTTCCTTATAGGCGGCGCATCCAAACGACAGCGGGCACTGTTCGCACAGAGGCGATTTTGGACGGCACACCCGCGCGCCAAGGTCCATCAGCGCCTGAGGCCAGTCACCGGGTCGATGATCGGTCACGAACAGGCCCGCCAGTCGCTTTAGCTCGGGACGGGCCGAAGGCACTTCGACCTTTACCGCGAACAGGCGGCTCATGACCCGCTCGACATTGCCATCCACCACATTGGCCGGACGGCCAAAGGCGATGGCGGCCACCGCCGCTGCCGTATAGGCTCCCACGCCTTTCAGCGTCAGCAGTTCGGCCTCGGTGTCGGGAAAGACGCCGTCGTGGTCATGCGCCACCATACGGGCACCGGCCAGCAGATTTCGGGCGCGGGCGTAATAGCCCAGCCCCGCCCACGCCGCCATGACATCGGCGTCCTCGGCGGCGGCCAGATCGCTGACGGTCGGCCAGCGCTCGGTGAACTTATGAAAATAGGGAGCCGCATGAACCGTGGTGGTCTGCTGCAACATGATCTCCGACAGCCAGACCCGATAGGGATCGGTGCGCACCTTCTCCCCCGGCGGCGCGCGCCAAGGCAGGTCACGCGCGTGCGCGTCATACCAGTCCAGCAGGGCCGAGCGCAGTTTGGCGATGTCAGCGGATTTCATACCCGTCCCATAGCCGCTTTATTCATCATCGGCAGCCCATCTTGCCATCGGCAGAGGCGCAACTTTGGCCTATAGTATCGGCATGCGTCGCAGACCCCTGCCCACCGAAGAAGAAGCGCGCCAGATTCTGGCCCAACGCAAGACGCGTCCGCCCATGCGTCCTCCGCCGCGCGCGGGTCGCCAGCTGGCCCCCTTCATCAAGAAGCTGGACGAACAGTTTGGCCGTGGTGCCTCCGCGCTGGAGGCCCGCTGGGTCGAGATTGTGGGCGACCGGCTGGCCCGCGTGTGCCGTCCGATGAAGCTGGTTAAAGGCCGCGGGAACGCCGGTGGCGTGCTGGAGTTGCGCGTCGTCGGTCCTGCCGCCCTGCTGGTCCAGCACCAGACGCAGGATATCGTCGATCGGGTGAACCTGTTCCTCGGCTCAAAGGCCGTCGAAAAGCTGCGGATTTCGCAAGGTCCGATCAAGCCGCTGCCCCACAGCAGCGCGGCCCCCAAATCGCCCAAGCGCCCGCCGCTTCCGCCCATGCCTCCAGCGGCCGAAGCCGAACTGAGCCAACAGCTGGAACAGGTGCCCGACGCGCTGAAATCAGCTCTGATGAAGCTGGGTCGAGCGGCCATGGCGCGAACGGCCGAACAGGGCGATGATCCTTATCGTTGACAAATTCACGGCGCTCTGTTTGCCGTACACCGAACACAGTGCGTCCTGACGCTCAGTCGCCCGCACATCCAAAAGCGTTACTCTTGACGATCGAGGTCTGATCCATGGCTCCCACCTTTAAGTTTTCGGCCATGAGCCGTCGCGCCGCCCTCACCGCCGCCGCTCTGGCCGCCATGGCGACCGTCGCGGGCTGCTCGCCCAAGGGCGCTACCTCGGCCGAGGGCGACATGGCCAAGGGCGCGGCCGAAGGGGCCAAGGTCACCGTCGTGGAATATGCCTCGATCACCTGCGGTGCCTGCGCCGCGTGGAACGAGCAGGTCTGGCCGGAATTCAAGACCAAGTACGTGGACAACAACAAGGTCCGCTTTGTCTTCCGCGAATTCCCGACCCCGCCGCAAGACGTGGCCGTCGCAGGCTTCCTGATCGCCCGCTGCGCCGGTGAGGACAAATATTTCGACGTGATCCACGACATCATGGCTGCCCAGCGCGAGTGGCAGGCCGGCGTGTCGCCGCGCGTCACCTTGAACCGTATCGGTCAGGCCGCTGGCCTTAGCACCGAGCAGATCGACGCCTGCGTGCGTGACAAGGACGCCATCGCCGCCATGGAAGAGCGTATCCGCGCCGGTGTGTCGGCGGGCGTTCAAGGCACCCCGACCTTCATGGTCAATGGGGTGAAGGTGAACGATCCTTCGCTGGCAGGTCTGTCGGCTGTGATCGACGCCGAGCTGGCCAAGTAAGGTGATGCCGATGCGCGGGCGTATTGCCTTGGCCGTCGCTGCGGCCCTTCTGGTTCACCCCGCCGCATCGGTGGCGGAAAACTCGCCGACCCTGCCCGGGTCGGCGGCACCGCGCCCTGCCGCTCCGACACAGCCGGTTCCGGCCAGCCTGCCGTCGGACCGCGTGTTGGGTCGCGCCGATGCGCCGGTCACTATCATTGAGTATGCGAGCTTCACCTGCTCGCACTGCGCCACCTTCTCGACGCAGGTGCTGCCGGAACTGAAGAAGCGCTATATCGACACCGGCAAGGCCAAGCTGGTCTTCCGTGATCTGCCGACCCCGCCGGTTCAGGTGGCCAGTGCACTGGTGGCCATGGGGCGCTGCGCGGCTCCAGACCGGTTCTTCGACTATGCCGACTATCTGATGCAGGGTCAGGAAGCGGCTTTCCGTTCCAGCGACGTGAATGGCTGGATCCGGGGTGCCATTCCGGTGACGGGCCGCACCGAGGCTGAACTTCTGGCCTGTATGCAAACCGACGCCATGCGCACCAGCATCGAAGGGGACATCCAGTCCGCGCAGGCGGCGGGTGTCACCGGCACACCGACCCTGTTCGTGAACGGCCAGCGCGTGCCGGCACCGAACCTAGAGGGTATGGTGGCGGCCATCGAACCGCTGGTCCGCTAACCTCCGCCGATGCATTTTCAGCGCCTTCGACTTTCGGGCTTTAAGTCCTTTGTCGATCCCGCCGAGGTTCAGATTGAACCCGGACTGACCGGGATCGTCGGACCGAACGGCTGCGGCAAGTCGAATGTGCTGGAAAGCCTGCGCTGGGTCATGGGGGCCAACTCGGCCAAGGCCATGCGCGGTCAGGGCATGGAGGATGTGATCTTTGCGGGTGCCGCAGGCCGTCCGCCGCGCAACCACGCCGAAGTCACCCTGACCATCGACAACGCCCTGCGCCGCGCGCCCCAGCCTTATACGGACGAAGCCGTGCTAGAGGTTTCGCGCAAGATCGAGCGCGGGCGCGGCTCTACTTATCGGATCAACGGCAAGGAAGTGCGGGCGCGGGACGTCCAGCTGCTGTTCGCCGATGCCTCGACGGGGGCCAACTCGCCTGCCCTTGTGCGTCAGGGGCAGATTTCCGAACTGATCGCGGCCAAACCGCAGAACCGCCGCCGCATCCTCGAAGAGGCGGGTGGCGTGTCGGGTCTGCACACCCGACGCCACGAAGCCGAGTTGCGCCTCAAGGCCGCCGAAGCCAATCTCGACCGCCTCGACGACATCGGCAAGGAGTTGGAATCGACTCTCAACCGCCTGAAGCGCGAAGCCCGTCAGGCCGAGAAATACAAGAAGATCAGCGCCGAGATTCGCGCCTTGCAGGCCGCCCTGCTCTATGTGCGCTGGTCTGACGCAAAGGAAGCTGCCGAGGGGGCGCGCAAGGAGTTGCGCGAGGCCGAGGCCGCCGTCGCCGAGGCCACCACCGCCTCGGCCGCCGCCCAAACCGCCGCCCTTCAGGCGCAAGAGGCG
>NZ_DIGV01000017.1 GCF_002419815.1 Brevundimonas sp. UBA5713
AATCAATGGGTCCTGAGCCTAGTTTGGATTTGTCGCCGTGTTTTAAGCCACTAAGGAAAAATGACAGCGTTCCAAAATCCCAGAGCTCTATGGACATCCATAGAGGCATCGGAGGGAGATACTTACTATTGTAATGTTTTACGAATTCGTCTCTTGAACGGTGTTCGTTGTGATCAAGTCGGTGTAGCCATTCTTGATGGCCGGTTCCGCGGGTCTTTGGGTTCAGCTTAGTGGTAAAATGGCCGCTTAACTCGCTAGGTTCGCGGTGTGCTATTGAGCTACGTACGGACAGAGTATGAGCAATATGAACTCGTACTGCGACCTCTATGCGCTCAATAGCGTCAGCAATTAGTAGCCGCAGTTTTTTGTCAAAGACGTAGAGTTGGGCTACGTGCTCAAGATGTGAGTTTGGTTTGAACGGATCGAGCGCCTTAAAAATCGGCTTACCGTTATGGCCTTCCGCCTCTACAACTTGTCTCATTGGATACCAGTATCCGCTGAGACGATAGTATCCGACTCGGTCAAGAAGATGTTTAGCGGCTAGGTCATCTGTAATTATAAGGCCACGATCTTTCAGCAAAATAATCTGCTGATCTATCGCTAAGTGAGCCTTATTGTAGGGGATCAAATCCATTAAAGGACGCCCCAATTGAAAACCGACCCGTACATCCTAGGATGAAGAGGGGCCGGCCGTATTAAGGTTGTACATACACGATTTTTGTTTCTTGTCACGCAAAATGTGAATGCCATCAGTGAAGCCCCCTTCAATCTCGACTTTAGATATTCACGGTATTGTAATTTTCAGAAAGGCCCAAGGACAACTCCTTGGGCCTTTCCGTTATGCGGGTTTCGCATTCTTAGTGGGCCACGGTCATAAGGCTCCGCCTTCTCGACCCGACGCGGCCTGATTTAGACGGCGTTCCCGTTCCTGTCCGGATAGTCCGTATAGCCCTCAGCGCCGCCGCCGTAGAAGGTGGCTTTGTCCGGCACGGCGATCTCGCTGCCTTCGCGGAAGCGTTCGGCTAGGTCGGGGTTGGCGATGAAGGGAGCACCGAAGGCGACGGCGTCGGCGGTGCCGGTTTCCAGCAGGGCCTCGGCCTTGGCTTGAGTATAGCCACCGGCATAGAGGATCGTGCCCTTATAGGTATCGCGAAGGCGCTGGCGGAAGCCGTCGGGATAGATGTTCTCGCCCCACTCGGCCATGTGCAGATAGGCGATGCCGCGCTTCTCGAGCTCGGCGGCCAGATAGAGGGTCATCTCCTCGGCCTCGATGGTGCCGTCGATGTCATTGATGAACTGCGGCGCCCATGGCGACAGGCGGATGCCCACACGGTCCGGCCCGATAGCGGCGGCGACGGCATCGATCACCTCCAGCACGAAGCGGGCGCGGTTCTCCATCGAGCCACCGTACTGGTCGGTGCGGGTATTGGTCTGCGGCGACAGGAACTGGGCCAGCAGATAGCCATTGGCACCGTGCAGCTCGACCATGTCAAAGCCGGCTTCGATGGCGTTACGCGCGGCCTGTGCGAACTCGAACACCACGGTCGGGATGCCGCGATAGGCGCTGAGTTCATAGGGCGTATCGGTCGGCACCTGACCGGGGGTGCCGTTCTCGTCCAGCGCAAAGGTGGTGGCGTTGGCGCGGATGGCCGACGGCGCAACAGGCGGCAGGCCCTTGGGCAGG
Organism: Brevundimonas sp. UBA5713; assembly: GCF_002419815.1. Taxonomy (GTDB): domain Bacteria; phylum Pseudomonadota; class Alphaproteobacteria; order Caulobacterales; family Caulobacteraceae; genus Brevundimonas. The sequence goes on from NZ_DIGV01000017.1 coordinate 1,685, forward strand.
ACGGACGAGTGCGAGATACGGCCCACATGCCACAGCTGGGCCGCGATCAGCCCGCCCTTGGCGTGGACGGCGTCCGTCACCTTTTTCCACGCCTCGGTTTGCGGTTCAGAATAGATGCCCGGCGTATAGAGATAGCCCTGCCCGCCCTCGGACACCTGCGTGCCCTCGGTGATGATCAGGCCCGCACTGGCGCGCTGTCCATAATAGGTCGCGGTCAGATTGGTGGCGGCCTTTTCAGGATTGTCGGCGCGCGAGCGGGTCATAGGGGCCATGACGATGCGGTTTTTGAGGGTGACCGCGCCGACTTTCAGGGGCTGGAAAAGCGTGTCTTTGGTAGTGTCTTGGGGCATGGGGGGAGCCTTTATGCGATCATCAAATATCTACGTCAGTTGATATTGGAACCGTACCTGTTGCGAACAAGCGCGGCCGCGCGCGAATAATTTAAAACAATGAAAAAGGGCGGCTCTTTCGAGCCGCCCTTTGCATTCGAACCCAAAGGTCCGGACTTACTTGCCGCTGGCCAGATTGCGCAGCACGTACGGCATCACACCGCCCGCCTTGAAGTAGTCCAGCTCGGTCTGGTTATCGATGCGGCAACGGACCGGGAAGCGGGCCATCTTGCCGTCCGCCGGACGGAACAGCTCGACCCACAGGTCTTGGCGCGGCTTCAGCTTGCCGATGTTGGCGTCGGTCAGGCCACGGATGGTGACGATCTCTTCGCCGGTCAGGTTCAGCTTCTGCCAGCCGTCTTCCTTGAACTGCAGCGGAACGACGCCCATGCCGACCAGGTTCGAGCGGTGGATACGCTCGAAGCTCTCGGCAATGACGGCGCGAACGCCCAGCAGACGGGTGCCCTTGGCCGCCCAGTCACGCGAGGAGCCGGTGCCGTATTCCTTACCGGCGAACACCACCAGCGGGCGGCCTTCGGCTTGGTAACGCATGGCGGCGTCGTAGATCGACATCACGTCCTTGGACGGGAAGTGCTTGGTCACACCGCCCTCGATTTCCGGAGTGATGCGGTTCTTGATGCGGATGTTGGCAAAGGTGCCGCGCATCATGACTTCGTGGTTGCCACGGCGCGCGCCGTAGGAGTTGAAGTCCAGCGTATCGACGCCGTGGCCGGTCAGATAGGCACCCGCAGGCGAGGCCTTCTTGATCGCACCGGCGGGCGAGATGTGGTCGGTCGTGATCGAGTCACCGAAGATACCCAGAATGCGGGCCTCGACGATGTCTTCGATCGGGGTCGGCTCCATCGACAGACCCTCGAAGTACGGCGGGTTCTGGACGTAGGTGGAGTTGTCGTCCCACTCATAGGTCTGACCGCCGGTGATCTCGATGGCCTGCCAGTGCTCGTCGCCCTTGAAGACGTCGGCGTAGCGTTTGGCGAACATCTTGGGCGTGACAGACTTCTTCTGGATGGCGGCGATCTCTTGCGAGGTCGGCCAGATGTCCTTCAGGAAGACGTCCTTGCCGTCCTTGTCCTGCGCGATCGGGTCGTTGGTGATGTCGATGCGCATCGAACCGGCGATCGAATAGGCGACCACCAGCGGCGGCGAGGCCAGATAGTTGGCCTGAACATCAGGGTTCACGCGGCCTTCGAAGTTACGGTTACCCGACAGCACCGAGACGGCGACCAGATCGTTGTCGTTGATCGTCTTGGAGATGGCCGGATCCAGCGGGCCGGAGTTACCGATGCAGGTAGTGCAGCCATAGCCGACCAGGTTGAAGCCCATGGCGTCGAGGTCAGCCTGCAGGCCAGCGTCGGTCAGATAGTCGGTGACGACCTGAGAGCCCGGAGCCAGCGATGTCTTGACCCACGGCTTGGGCGACAGGCCCAGAGCCTTGGCCTTGCGGGCCACGAGACCGGCGGCGATCAGCACGCTCGGGTTCGAGGTGTTGGTGCACGAGGTGATGGCGGCAATGACCACATCGCCGTCGCCGACGGTGAAGTCTTGGCCTTCGACAACGCCGCGCGGGGCGTCAGCCGGACGGTTGAAGGTGCCGGTCAGGTGCTGTTCGAACTCGGGCGCGGCGGTGGTCAGCTCGACGCGGTCTTGCGGACGCTTCGGACCGGCCAGCGACGGCACGACCGTCGAGATGTCCAGTTCCAGAACGTCGGTGAACACCGGATCTTCCGAGGTTTCGTCGATCCACAGGCCCTGGGCCTTGGCATAGGCTTCGACCAGAGCGACGCGGGCCTTTTCGCGGCCGGTGGCGGCCAGATAGTCGAGGGTGGCTTGCGAAACCGGGAAGAAGCCGCAGGTGGCACCGTATTCCGGCGCCATGTTGGCGATGGTGGCCTGATCCTCGATGGTCATGGCGGTCAGGGCGTCACCGAAGAACTCGACGAACTTGCCGACCACGCCCTTCTTGCGCAGCATCTGGGTGACGGTCAGCACCAGATCGGTCGCGGTGGCGCCTTCCGGCAGCTTGCCGGTCAGTTTGAAGCCGATGACTTCCGGGATCAGCATCGGGATCGGCTGGCCCAGCATGGCGGCCTCGGCCTCGATGCCGCCCACGCCCCAGCCCAGAACGGCCAGACCGTTGATCATGGTGGTGTGGCTGTCGGTGCCGACGACGGTGTCCGGATAGGCGACGGTCTTCTTGCCTTCTTCACCGGTCCAGACGGTCTGAGCCAGGTGTTCGAGGTTGACCTGGTGGCAGATGCCGGTGCCCGGAGGAACGACGCGGAAATTATTGAAGGCCGACGAGCCCCAGCGCAGGAAGTTATAGCGCTCGATGTTGCGCTCATATTCGCGCTTCACATTCTGGTCGAAGGCTTGCGGGTTGCCGAAGTGGTCCACCATCACCGAGTGGTCGATGACCAGATCGACAGGGTTCAGCGGATTGATCTTGGCCGGGTCGGCACCCAGCTTGGCCATGGCGTCGCGCATGGCGGCAAGGTCCACCACCGCCGGAACGCCGGTAAAGTCCTGCATCAGCACGCGGGCCGGACGGAAGGCGATCTCGTGCTCGACGGCACCCTTGTTCTCGATCCAGGCAGCGACGGCCTTGAGGTCGGCTTCGGTGACGGAAACGCCGTCTTCGTTGCGCAGAAGGTTCTCCAGCAGCACCTTCATCGAGCGCGGAAGGCGCGAGATACCGGTCAGACCGGCTTCCTCTGCGGCCGGAAGGCTGTAATAGGCGTATTTCTTGCGTCCGACGGTGAGGTCTTGGCGAGTCTTGAGGCTGTCAATCGACGGCATATGGTGGTCCTCTGACTAAAGCCGCCCGACAATTCGGTTGCGCCTTCGCGCGCTGGACGCCAGGGCACACAGGTCCCTTGCGCGCGCGGCGAAAGCCCGCTGCGGCTGCAAGGGGCATATAAGCACGCTGGGCGGACACGTCCATGAATCCACAACGCTGTCGTGGATATTGAGAAAGGTTCGCAAGTTTTGGACGCTTTGACGATCCAATCCCTGTCTCTGACGCGCGGTGAGCGGCGGCTGTTCAGCGGGCTTGATCTGGCGCTGTCCGCCGGTCAGGCGCTGGCGCTGACGGGGGCCAATGGCGCGGGCAAGACCAGCCTGCTGCGGGCCATTGCGGGCTTTATTGCGCCCGATGACGGTGTGGTGCGCTTCATGCGGGACGGATCGGAAAAAGAGGCCGAGACGGCGCGGCGCGAGGATGTGCATCTGCTGGGCCATCTGGAGGGGCTGAAACCCACCCGCACGGCGCGGCAGGAACTGATGTTCCAGACACGGTATCTGGGTGGAGACAGCGCGCGCGCCGAGACGGCGATCACGCGCTTGCGTCTGACACCTCTACTGGATCTGGAAACGCGCAGGCTGTCGGCGGGGCAAAAACGCCGCCTCAGCTTTGCGCGCCTGTTGGGGGCGCCGCGCGCCCTGTGGCTGCTGGACGAACCCTTGGCCCCGCTGGACGAGACGTGGCGGGCCGAGATGGCCGTGCTGATGCAGGAGCACATGGACGGCGGCGGGATGATTATCGCCGCAGTGCATGATCCGTTGCCCTTGCCCTGTCTGTCGCTTGATCTGGGGGCGTTGTGATGGGGGCGGTGTCGGCTCTGTTTCGCCGCGAGGTCTCGCTGGCGTGGGGTGGCGGAGGCGGTCCGCTGCTGGCCTGCGGCTTCATGGTGTGTCTGACGGCCATGCTGCCTCTGGCGGCGGGGGGCGATCCGCAAGTTCTGGCACCTACGGCCTCGGGCATGGCGTGGATGGCGCTGGCGGTCGCATCCCTGTTGTCACTGGAGCGGATGTTCGAGCGCGATTTCGAGGACGGCTCTTTGGATATTCTGGCCATGGGGCCCCTGCCGCTGGAGGCGGTAGTGGCGATCAAGGCTGTGGCCCAGTGGCTGGCAACAGGCTTGCCGCTAGCGGTGATGGCACCTTTGTCGGCGCTGGTGCTGGGGCAACCGGCGGAGTTGATTGTGCTGACGGGTATTTCAGCACTGCTGGGCGGGCTGGGTTTTGCCTTTACCGGTGCCTTGGGCGCGGCCTTGGCGCTGGGGTCGCGTCGCGGAGGGCTGTTGATCGCGGTAATCGTCTTGCCGCTGTTCATCCCGCCGGTCGTGTTTGGCGCAGGCGCTTTGACGCGCGCGGCCATGGGAGTGCCGGTCGGATCAGCCTTGGCGCTACTGGGGGCCTATGTGCTTTTTGCTATGGTCATCGCTCCGCTGGCCGGTGCCGCAGCGGTGCGCAACGCCCAGTCGTAAGTAATCAGCGCTGGCGGATGGTGACATAGAAGGCGCCGTCGCCGCCGTGGCGCCGGTGGGCACTGGCAAAACCGGACACTATGTGGCGCAGGTGCGGGCTGGATAGCCATTCCACCAGAGAGGCGCGAATAACGCCCCCGCCCCGTCTGCCCTGTCCGGTGATGACCAGAACCGAGCGCAGGCCTCTTGCCTGACTGCCCATCAAAAACGCCCGTAGCTGGTCTTCGGCCTCAAAGCGGCCAAAACCGTGCAGATCGATGCGGGCCTCGATCGGATCGCGCTCCCGCGACAGGCGGCGCTGCCGGCGCGGCTCCAGCTCTTCAGGAGCGGAGCGAGGGCCGTGGGTGCGCTGTCGTTCCGCCTGCAACATACCCGCGATCAGGGCGGCTGTGCCTGCGGCCTCGGCGGTCAGCGAGGCTTGGGTCGTCGGTGTGGCCGTGGGCGTGACGCCCGTAGGCTGGGCCTTGGGCGTGCGGGCTTTGGCTTTCGGTTTGGCCTTGGCTTTAGGCGTCGCAGGCGGTTCTTCACCCAGATAGGTGGCCATTTCTGCCAGTGCCGCCTCCACATCGTCGGGTGCCACATAGGCCGACTTGGTCGGCGCTTGTGGCGTGACGGTGCGCGTCACCCGTTTCCACAGGCGACGGTCATCTTCACTGGGACGCGGCGGGCGGCGGGCCACCCACTCAGACTTTGTCGTCAGGGTCGAAGGCAGCCGGTCCCGGAACGTGGGTGAGGATGTCGCCCGGCTGACAGTTCAGTTCGCGGCACAGGGCATCCAGCGTCGAAAAGCGCACGGCGCGAGCCTTGCCGGTCTTCAGGATAGACAGATTGGCGACGGTCACGCCGACCCTGTCGGCGAGTTCCGTGAGGGACATGCGCCGTTCGGCAAGGAGTCTGTCGAGTTGGACGCGAATGGCCATGAGTCATGCTTTAGCGGTTTTAGATCAGATCGTCAGTTCGGATTCGCGTCGCAGGCGGGTGCCTTCGCGGAAAACTTCCGAAAGCACGAAAACGATAATGACCGCGAAACCGGGGGTGAAAAGCTCGCTGATGCCGGGGGCTTCGATAGCACCGGGAGCCAGATGGCGCGCAGCCACGGTCTGCGCGATCCAGCCTCCTATAGCGACGAGCGTCAGCGCTATACCGATGCGCTGCAGACGCGACACGTTTTTGGGCTGGAAGGGGTCGCCCATCAGCAGGCTGGCAAAAATGCGCCGCAACTGGCGCAGAATAATAAAAAAGCCCGCGAAATAGGCCACAGACAGGCCGATGGCGAACAGCAGCAGGCTGCGTGACAGGGGCATCTGGCGCGCCTCGGCGCCAGTGTCGATGGTCACACTGAGCTGGGAAAGGGGCACAAAGATCGCGGCGACAAAGGCGATGGCTGCGATCAGGGTCGCTGTCGCCATGACCCAATAGGCCACATCGACGGTCGTCTTGAGAATACGGGCCAGCAGCCCCGATCCGGGCGCATGGGCGGTAAGCGGTACGTGATGCTTGCGGTCGGAAAAGGTTTTCAGGCCCATGATCATATCTGTGACCGCGTGTTCGAAGGGATTGAAGATCTGCGCTGTGCCCTTTGGAGGGGCTCAGGACACAGCGCTAGTTTTTGCGATCTTCGGCACCTTCGTCAAAGCCTGTATCACAGGGCTTGAAGAATGGTCGCCAGAGCCGCCACCGGCATGGCGGCAATCATGATGGTGTTCAGGAAGGCATAGCCAAGGTTGTCCATGAACTGGGAAGCTTTCATCGAGGTCATCAGTCAATCTCCAAAGTTAGATGTTTCGTGTTGTGATTTGCTCATTCGTGGATCAATGTCCCTTCCTGAGCGGTAGATCGGGATCGGTTTTGATCGCCGTTCTTGAGATTGAAGATGAACCGTGCGGTGTCGAATTGCACGTTACATATCGTTTAACGATATTAAACTTTCGCAAGGTTCAAAGACCGTCTAGAAAGACCTCATGAAACTCCGTCTTATCAAAGGGATGCGGCTGGTGGCCGCGACCCACAATCCGGGCAAGGCACGCGAGATCGAGGCGCTGCTGGACGGAAATTACGAGATTGTCACCGCTGGCTCGCTGAATTTACCCGAGCCGGAGGAGACCGAGAGCACCTTTGTGGGCAATGCCATGCTCAAGGCGCGCCATGCTGCGACCCTGTCGGGCGAGGTCTGTCTGGCCGATGACAGCGGACTGTCCGTTGCCGCGCTGGAAGGAGCTCCGGGCATTTATTCCGCGCGCTGGGCCGGTCCGGAAAAAGACTTCTCCATGGCCATGCAAAAGGTCGAGCAGCGACTGGAAGAGATCGCGGCCACCGATCGCTCGGCATGGTTTACCTCGGCACTGGCCGTGGCTTGGCCCGATGGCACCTGTGTGGTGGTCGAAGGCCGCATCGACGGGCAGCTGGTCTTCCCGCCGCGCGGCGATCGTGGTTTTGGTTACGACCCGATCTTCCTGCCCGATGGCTATGAGCAGACCTTCGGCGAGATGAGCCCCGAGGAAAAAGATGCCATCAGCCACCGCGCCCGCGCCTTTGTCAGCCTGAAGGCGGCCCTGATTGATTGATCCGGTCCCGGACACAGAGGGTCTGGTGGCCCTCTATGTCCACTGGCCCTACTGCGCGCGCATCTGCCCCTATTGCGACTTCAACGTCGTGCGCGATCGCGGGTGCAGCGAGGAACAGGCGCGTCTGGTGGACGCCATCATTGCGGACATCCATCATCAGGCCGAAATGATCGGCCCACGCCGTCTGGCCTCTGTCTTCTTTGGCGGGGGTACGCCATCCCTGCTGGCCCCCGACGCCGTGGCCCGCATTCTGGAAGAGACCCAAGGCCTGTTTGCGCCGGTCGACCAGATGGAGGTCTCGCTGGAGGCCAATCCGACCGATGCGGAAAGCGCGCGCTATGCCGCCTTGGCAGATGCTGGCGTCACACGACTGTCCATGGGCATCCAGTCTTTTGATGACGAGGCGTTGCGCTTCCTGGGCCGCGACCATTCTGCGGCCTCGGCCAGACGGGCAGCAGACATTGCCGCCAGGAGTTTTCCGCGCCTGTCGATCGATCTGATCTACGCCCGTCCCGACCAGAGCGTGGCGGACTGGAAAGCCGAGCTGGCCACCGCCTTTGATCTGGGGTTCGAGCACATTTCGCCCTATCAACTGACGATAGAGCCGACCACTGCCTTTGGCCGCGCCTTTGCGCGCGGCACGCTGACGCCGCCGGATGAAGACCTGTCCGCCGCCCTTTATGAAACGACGCAAGACGTTTTGGAGGCGCACGGCTTCGAGCCCTACGAGGTGTCGAACCATGCCAGGGGCGTGGCGGCGCGCTCGGCCCACAATCTGCATGTCTGGCGCGGCGGTGACTATATCGGCGCAGGCCCCGGTGCCCATGGCCGCCTGACGCGGGACGCGGTGCGTACCGCCACGGTCGCCCACCGCCAGATCAAAACCTATGTGGACGGTGTGGCTGCGCAAAAGCCGTGGAGCGAGCAGCAGGATCTAAGCGCGCAGGAAGCGGACGAAGAGCGTGTTCTTCTGGGACTGCGAACCGTAGAGGGCGTGCCTTTGCAAGTGCTGGAACGGCTGGGCTGGTCGTCGGACAGCGAGGCCCTGTCCGACCTGTTGCAGGACGGCTTCGTCGAACACTGGGGGCCCCGCATCCGCGCGACCTCCAAGGGGCGCCCTGTTCTGGACGGGGTACTGCGGATGCTGCTGACCTAACGCTGGCTCAGGCCAGCGTGCTGGCCTCACGCACATCCTGTTCGAGTTTGCCCGGCACGTCGGGATCAGGTGCGGTCTCGTCGTGACGCGTATCCTGACGACGCTTTAGGGACCAGCTTTCGCCGTCCACAAAGCCCAGACCGTCCCACTTCACCACTGTGACGGTGATAGTCCTGGCATCCCACTCGATGCGGTTGAAGCTGGGGGGATAGCCGTCCCGCTCCCGCACCGACAGGGTACCGCAGCCAATGGCGTAGCAACGGCGTTCCGACATATCGATAGGCAGGGCAAAGGGCACATGCACGTGGCCGGTGGTGATCAGGTCAACGCCCGCCTCGGCAAAGATACGTGCCGCGCGATCGCCGCGCTTCACATCGCCGCTCATTGGCGCATCGATCATCTCCACCAACGGATGGTGGCAGGCAAGAATCCGCAAGGTGTCAGGCGGCGTCTGGCGCAGAGCCTCTGCCGCGCGCGCGGTCTGCTCCAGATCGATCACGCCCTTGGACCAGTTCAAACGCGCCTGCCAACCGCGCGCGGTGGTGACGCCGCGGACCATCAGGCCAGGGCGTGAAAACTCGTGGTCATGCGCCGGATGGCCAGTGGCAGTTTCGAACGCGCGCCATGGATTGAACAGGCGCGAAAACACATCCCAATAGGGTACGTCATGGTTGCCCACTGTGACGAACACAGGTTCGGGCAAGGCATTGATCCATTCGGCAGCGGCTTCGAACTCGCGGGTGCGACCGCTTTGGGTGATGTCGCCGGTGATCAGGTTCAGGTCGGCCTGATAGGCGTGGGCATAGGCCATGGCCTCGTCCACCGCCGCCTTGTGCTCGACCCCGAAGTGAATGTCGGAAAACTGGAGGATGACGCCCATCAGCTGACGTCGTCCACGGTATCGGCGGGCAGGGCCAAGGCAGTAAAGGCGTGCGGCTCGAAGCGGATGGTGGCTTCGCGGCCCACCGGAATGGTCTCGCCGTCGATCACAGCCGGAATGCGCGAACGGCCCCACACCTTCACCTCGCGGGTGCGGGTCGTCTCGACGGCGTCGTCGTTGCGCCAGTCGGTAAACAGGGCATTGGCCGCCAAGCGCAGGGCCTGACCGGCATCGGACGTCTTCATGGCCGCCGCTTCCAGACCGGGGTCATTTTCATTGAAGGCCTTGGAGATCAGCGGGGTGACCAGCACCAGCGCCTCGGCCTTTTGCTCCTGGCGCTTATCCAGCGAAAAGCGGATGCGTCCCGAGAATGCGCGGCGGAAAGCCAACCGCGCCTGCGACCAGGCCTTGCCGATTTTCCCCGAGCGGATGGCTTCGCGCGCCGGAGCCCACAGTGCCGGAGCCCCCATGATGGCGGCGCAATAGAAATGCTCTTCGCCGATCGCACCACCGGCGACGGGGCGCGGCTCGCCCTGCTCCAGCGCGCGGCGCAGGGCTTTTTTCCAGTCGCCTGTGCCATAAAGCGCCTTGGGCAACATATTCATGGTGCCACCCGGAAGCGGCGCGACAAGAATATCGTGGTCTCCCGCCAAAGTGGCCACAGAGCGAGCCGTGCCATCTCCAGCCAGCACCAGCAGCGCGTCGGGCTTGGCCGCAATCGCTTCGTCAATCGTCTGCTGAAAACCGTCGCCCTCAAGCAGATAAACGTCCGCTTCGACCTCGTATTCATTGAGGATAGCGCGAGCCTGTGTCTCGGCATTACCGTCGACGCCGCCCGACATAGGATTGATCAGCATGATGATCTTCCCAATTTTTACCTTGGAAGTCAGCGCCTTACGGTCGTAGGCAGGTTCGAGTTCCGCGGCTGGGCCATTTACGGAAAGAGGCACGCTCAGCTGGGGGGCGGTTTCGGTCATGAGCGGAGAATGTTCATCGTCTGTCTAGGTTCCTGTCGATAGCGTGACACTGCCCGCTGAAAGGGGAACCACCGAGCGTCCGGTTCGTTGGTCAATCTATCGGGGCTGCCCAATACTAATCGGAGAGGATTTCCCCCATGAACAAGGCTCTTATCGCGATCGCCGGTGCCGGTCTGCTGGCTTCGGCCTGCGCAAGTGATCCGTATTACGGTGGTGGCGGCATCAACACCAACAGCCAGGCTGTGCGTCAGGGCGCAGCGGGCGCTGCGCTGGGCGGTATCGCCGGTGCGATCATCGGTAACAACACCGGCAGCGGCAACGCCGGTCGCGGTGCCGCCATCGGTGCCGCGCTGGGTGGTGCCGCCGGTGCCATCCGCGGCTCGTCGCAAGACCGCAATAACCAGCAACGCTACCGCGACAATCAAGGCCGTTATTACTACTGCTACGACAACCGTCAGACGGAATGCTATTGGGAGAACGGCCAACGCCGTTACTAATAGGTCGCTGACGCTGCCATTTTAACCGCCCGTATTCGGTCGGTGACAAAGGAGCGGCCCCAGCGCGGGTCGCTCCTTTTCTCATTCAGGGTTGGGACAACAATGAGGGCTGTAATGAGTATCTCGCCGAAGATCATGGGCGCGGGGCTGTGTGCCTCGATGCTGGCCATGGCGGCCTGTGCGCCGGGCAATGCTATTAAAACGCGCGAAGATCTGGTCACCTCGGTGAACTGCATGCCGCAGCGTTTCGAAGTCTATTTTACCGAAGGGCGCTCGACGCTGACGCCAGCAGCGATGCAAGCGATTTCCATGACGGCACAGCGCCTTCAGGGGTGCCATATCCGTAGCGTGGCCGTGACGGGGCTGTCGTCTGCGACGGGCACGTCGGCGGCGAACCTTAACCTTTCCGAGCAAAGGGCACAGGCGGTGAGCGAAGCCATGTCCACCGCGGGCTGGCCGGTGCCGGTGTTCGATGTACAGGCTGTGGGTGATGAAGGCGCCCGCGCGGGCAATGTTTCTGAGCCCTTGCGTCGTCGTACCGAGGTGGTGGTAGACGCTGCGCCGCGTCGCTGATTGATCCGGCTTGACCGTGGTGCGGCCTGCCGTCGCGCAGGCTGTACGCGGACCGTTCTTTATCGCTAATGTCGCGCCCGAATGAACGAGGGCGCGACCTTGGTACGATTTCTGTCCATTACTTTACTGGCTTTGGCCTTGTTGTGGGGCGGTGCCAGCCCGACCCTTGCCGCGCCAACCCCAAGTGCGCGGGATGTGGCCGAGGCATTGGCGGCCGGTGCGGCGACGACAGGTCCGAAATCCAGCGAGCGGATCGAAGCCGAACTGGTACCGATGCAGCAGTGGGCCGTGCCCGGCTCTACCGCCATTATCGCCATTCGACAGAATATTGCGCAGGGTTGGCATACCTATTGGCGTAACCCCGGCGACAGCGGCGGGCCGACCGAGGCCACCTGGCACCTGCCTGCCGGATATCAGGCCGGCGAGATAATCTGGCCCCTGCCCGAGCGCCAACGCCTGCAAAGCCTGATGAACTATGGCTTTAGCGACACCGTCTATTTGCCGGTGCCGATTGAAGTGCCAGCCTCGGCCAAGGTGGGCGAGCGTGTTCGTGTGCGCGCCGACGTGCTGTTTATGGTGTGCTCGGACCAGATGTGCGTGCCGGACGAAATGTCTCTGGCTGTCGATCTTACCGTGGGTGAAGGCCAGCCGCCGCTGGATGCGACACACGGTGCGGCGATCCAGAAAATTATCGAGACGGCCCCGCGCCCTGCCGATATTGCGGCCCGAGCCGCCGTGATGGATGGCCAGCTGGTGCTGACCGCGCGTGGTGGTCCGCTGGACGGCGATGCTTTGAAATGGGCCTATTTCTATCCGTTCGTTGGCGGGGTGATCGACCATGCAGCGGTACAGAAGGTCGAGCTGGGTCAAGGCGGGCTGCGCCTGACGCTGAAACCGGGGCGCGCCCTGTTGGCCAACGGACTTGGTGCTGAACTGGCGGGTGTGTTGTCGACCGACCAAGGGGCATGGGACATCACGGCCGAGGCGGGCGAGCCGTTTGCCGATACGACGGGCAAGGTACTGGGCGATGGCGAAGAGGCGGCAGAGGCCGCGCCCATAGCTGCGGGCTTCTGGAAGGCGGCCCTGTTTGCACTTATCGGCGGCCTGATCCTCAATCTGATGCCGTGCGTCTTCCCTGTGCTGGCAATGAAGGCCGCGGCGCTTAGCCGTTCAGCCCATCACCCTGCCGAGGCGCGCGCCGACGGGCTGGCCTTTTTGGCGGGGGTGTTGATCACCTTTGTGGGGCTGGCGGGTTTATTGCTGGCCCTGCGTGTAGGCGGCGAAGCCATCGGCTGGGGATTCCAATTGCAGTCTCCGGCGATGACGGCGGGCCTGGCCTTGTTGATGCTGGCCGTGGGTCTGAACATGTCGGGCCTGTTCCATGTGGGGGGCCGTCTGCAGGGGATCGGTAGTGGTCTGACGGCGGGCAAGGGCGGCGTGGCCGGGGCTTTCTTTACCGGTGTTCTGGCGGTGGTGGTGGCAGCCCCGTGCACGGCGCCCTTTATGGCCTTGGCCATCGGCACCGCACTGGTTCTGCCGTGGCCGCTGGCGCTGGCTGTGTTTGCCATGCTGGGGCTGGGGCTGGCGCTGCCCTATGTTTTGATCAGTTTCTCGCCGCGTTTGCTGTCTCGCCTGCCCAAGCCGGGCGGCTGGATGGAGACGTTCCGCAATCTGCTGGCCTTCCCCATGTATGGCGCGGCCTTGTGGCTGGCATGGGTATTTGCCGGCCAGACGGGAGAAGCCTTGGGTCTGTTGTTCGTCGCCGCTCTGCTGGTAGCGCTGACACTTTGGATGCTGGGCCGCTATCAGCTGCTGGGCGGCAAGTCGTGGTTGGTGGCGACGCTGATCTTTGCCGCATTGACGGGGCCTGCGGTGGTCTTTGCCCTGAAGGCTCCGCCCGTTCTGGCAGGGGTAACGTCGCAGGAAAACCAGACCCTTTCCTCACAGCCGTGGTCGCCGGACGCCGTGCAGGCGGCTTTGAAGGAAGGCCGTCCGGTACTGGTTAACTTTACCGCCGACTGGTGCGTGACCTGCAAGCTGAACGAGCGCGCGGCCCTGTCTCGCGCGGGCACGGCCAAGGCCCTGCAGGAAACCAATACGCTTTATCTGGTTGGAGACTGGACCAGCCGCGATGCCGCCATTGCGGCTGAGCTGGAGCGTCATGGCCGCTCGGGTGTGCCGCTTTATCTGCTCTATACGCCCGGTCAGACCGAGCCGCGCATCCTGCCGCAACTTCTGACCGAAGGATTGGTCGTCAACGCGCTGACGGAAACGCGTCGCTGACACCGTTAAAGATCATGGTTCCATGGGAAGGGAAAAACAATGATCCGTAAACTGATGATGATTTCCGCCGCCGCAGCTCTGCTGGCGGCCTGTCAGCAAGCCGAAGCTCCAGCCAATCCGGCCCCGACCGAAACGGCGCAAGCGCAGAGCGCCATCGCCGGTCCGGGCGACATGGCCCCTGACTTCACCTTGGTGGATGCAGAGGGTGTCAGCCGCAAACTGTCCGATTATCGCGGCAAGACGGTGGTTCTGGAATGGACCAACGAGGGCTGCCCCTATGTGAAGAAGCACTACACCGGTGCCATGCAGGCGCTGCAGCGCGAAGCCACCGAAAAGGGCGTGATCTGGTTGACGATCATTTCCTCCTCGCCGGGCACCCAAGGCTATGTCGAGGGCGAAGAGGCCAAGGCGTGGAAGGCCAAATACAACGCCAGCTTCACCCACCTGCTGCTCGACCCGACCGGTGAAGTGGGCAAGCTCTATGACGCCAAGACCACGCCGGATATGCGCGTGATCGACGCGGAAGGTCGCCTGACCTTTGTCGGTGGTATCGACGACCGCCCCACCAACAAGGTGGAGGACCTTGAAGGTGCGAACAACTATGTGAAGGCCGCTCTGGACCAGATGGCTGCTGGCCAGCCGGTCGCCACCACCTTCGCCCAGCCCTATGGTTGCGCCATCAAATATCCGGAAACGGTGAAGGCAGAGGGCTAAGCCCCGTGGTACCCGCTGCCGGACCGATCAGGGGTTCGGCGGCGGGGCCAGAATGACCTCGACATTGTCATTGAGCAGATAGGCCATCTCGGTCAGGGCCAATGCGCGCTCGTCGTCATCGGGCGCGGCCTGGATGGCTTCCAGCTTTTTGGGCAGTTCCTCGCCGATACCGCGCAGAATACAGGTCAGATCGCCATCGGTCCCTGCTGTCCGCAGGCGATGATGATGCGCCATGTTTAGTTCGGCTAACTGGCCGATGCGGGCACCGAAGCGGGCAAAATCCTCCCCGCCGATAAAACCTGAAGCACGATAGTCCTGACTGGAGACCCAAAGGTCGACAGTGGCCTTCAGCCCGCGCGCCTGGGCGATCACTTCATCAAACTGTGTGGAAGTCGCCGTAGAAGAAACGGACGCCTCAACCCTCGCAGGGGTTTGCACTTCCGCGGCTGGGGCCGTAATCAGCACCGACGCAATCGCTAGACTACAGTTCATCAATGGACACTTTCTGGCATTGCATTATGGATCGGCAACCCGGCCCAAGTTGTGGCTCTTAAGCTTGACGATTAGTGTTCTACGTATCGCCCGTAAACGAGGATTAAAAACCTTTGCCGTCTTCGGAGTTTTATCTTTCGTCGGACGATGCCTGGTCGCAGTTGGTTTCGGTCGCAGAGGCTGACCGCGATGCGCGAATTCTGGACCAGTTTGCCGAAGACCCTGACCGTATTTCCCGCCTGAGCGTCGAGGCGGCAGGCCTGTTCATTGACCTGTCGAAACAAAGCTGGACCTCACGCGGCATTGCGGCGGCGCTAAATCTGGCCCGCGCTCAAAAGGTTGAGGCCGCGCGTGACGCCATGTTTGCGGGCGAGGCTATCAACAGCACCGAGCGTCGCGCGGTACTTCACCCCGCCTTGCGGGCTTCCAAAGGCCTTCGGTTCAGCGCCATGGGCGAGCCGGTATCCGAAGGTGTCGAAGCGCAGCGCGCGTCGCTAAAATCCTTCGTTGACGACGTGCGCGAGGGACGCCTTTGCGGCACAACGGGAAAGCCGTTTCGCGCCGTAGTCCACATCGGCATCGGTGGCTCGGACCTTGGCCCGCGGGTGGTGTGGGAGGGTTTGCGACCCCGTCTGCCCGAGTTCCTGGTGCGTTTTGTCGCCAATATCGATCCGGCGGATCGTCAGGAAGCTTTGGCGGGGCTGGATCCTGAAACCACTCTGGTTATCATCGTCTCCAAGACCTTCACCACGCTGGAAACCTTGGCCAATGCCAAGGCTGTGCGTGAATGGCTGGAGGCAGGCCTGCCGTCGGGTGCTGATCTGACACCGCACATTATCGGCGTGACGGCCGATCCGAAAAAGGCCGAGGCCTTCGGCTGTTCGCGCACTTTTTCTTTTGCGGACTGGGTGGGCGGTCGTTTTTCTCTTTGGTCGCCTGTCAGCCTGTCGTGCGCGATCGGTCTGGGCTGGGACGTGTTCGAAGGGCTGCTGCAAGGTGCCGAGGCTATGGACCGTCATTTCGTCGAGGCCCCGCTGGAGCGCAATGCGCCGGTGCTGATGGCCTTGGCGCAAATCTATAATGTCGACGGCTTGGGCCGTACCGCGCGGTCGGTAGCCCCCTATGCCTATGTGCTGCGCCGCCTTCCCGCCTATCTCCAGCAGCTGGAGATGGAATCTAACGGCAAGCGCGTCACCCGCGACGGCCAGCCGATTGACCGCATGACCTGTCCGGTCATCTTCGGCGAAGTCGGCTCGAACGGCCAGCACGCCTTCTTCCAACAGCTTCACCAAGGCCCCGAGGTGGTGCCAACCGAGTTTATCGTCGTGCGGCAAACCCACGACGATGGCCCTGAACAGCAGCTGTGGGCCAATGCCCTGGCGCAATCGCGCGCCCTGATGATCGGCAAATCATCGTTCGAGGCGTGGCAGGAAATGGTGGCCTCTGGCCTCAGCGAGGAGGAAGCCTCGCGCCTTGCGCCGCATAAGACCTTCCCCGGCAATCGCCCGTCCACTTCGGTGGTGGTCGATCAGGTGACGCCGCAGGCTCTGGGGGCTCTGCTGGCGCTGTATGAGCACAAAACCTTTGTCGAGGGCGTGATCTGGGACATCAACAGCTTCGACCAATGGGGCGTCGAACTGGGCAAGACCATGACGCGCTCGGTGATGAGCGCGGCCAACGGCGGAGATGAAATCCTTGATCCGTCGACGGTGGCCTTGCTGGGGAGGCTGGCACTTTCGACATGACGATCGCGGGGGGATGGCAGCGGCTGGAGGGGCTGGCCCTACTGATGGCCGCCACGGTGGCCTATGGCTACACAGGCCATAGCTACTGGCTTTTCGCCGGGCTGTTTCTGGTGCCCGACCTCAGTATGCTGGCCTATCTGGCAGGACCGCGCTGGGGGGCGCTGGGCTATAATCTGGGCCATGCGCTGACGGGGCCCTTGCTGCTCGGTGTGACCGCCCTCTTTTTGGGGCACGGCCTTCTAATGGCGCTGTCTTTGGTCTGGCTGGCGCACATCGGTTTTGACCGCGTGCTGGGCTATGGCCTCAAATCGCCTGACAGCTTCCACAACACCCATCTAGGTCTGATCGGCAAAGCCCGCGCAATGAAAAAGGTCCGACCAGACGGTCGGACCTTTCCCGGGAAACGCTGGGATCCCCGCGAGGGAGCCGGAGTCAGGATCACCAGCGACGGTCGTAGCGGTAGTCGCGACGGTTGTAATAGCGACCGTCACGATAGCCGCGGTCACGGCGGTCATAGCGATAGTCGCGGCTGTTGATGCCGTGTTCGCGTTCCCAGTGACCTTGATTGCGGTAGCAGCGGCCACCGCGGTAGTAGTTACAGTCGTTGCGGTTGTCCGACGACACGGCACCGACGGCAGCACCGGCCAGTGCGCCACCGGCCACATAGCGTCCATCGCCATTGCCGATGATGGCACCGGCCAGACCGCCCACGACGGCACCGATCACGGCATCCTTAGCGCTATCGTTACCGCGATCACGGTCATAATAGCGTTGGGCCGAGGCAGGCGAGGCCAGCAGGGTCAGGGCAAGAGCCGGGGCGATAGCCGCGACGCCGATTTTCGACAGGGTCTTCATGGCGGGCTCCTTTCAAAGCCGGTGTTTGAACTCTGAGGATGGTTCTAGCTGACCGAACCTGAACGACCTCGGGGGTGGCTGTTCATTTTCGCTTCATGTTGCTGCGACGTGCGCGGTGCAATTTTCGCAAAAATTTCTGCAAACGCGCCCTTGACCCCCTCTGGCCTCCTGCCTACCTCAACGCAGTTAGCACTCGAGGGGTGGGACTGCTAAAAGTCTCAGATACCCGACAGGGCTTCCCAACATTTCTTACTGGAGATCATCAGATGGCGTTTCGTCCTCTCGGCGACCGCGTGCTGGTCAAGCGCGTTGAAGAAGAATCCAAGACCAAGGGCGGGATCATCATCCCGGATACGGCCAAGGAAAAGCCGCAGGAAGGCGAAGTGATCGCGGTTGGCCCTGGTGCCCGCGATGAAGACGGCAAGCACATTGCTATGGACGTCAAGGTCGGCGACCGCATTCTGTTCGGCAAATGGTCGGGCACCGAAGTGAAGATCGAAGGCGACGACCTGATCATCATGAAGGAATCGGACATCCTGGGCGTGCTGGCTTAAGCACCCGATCGTCTGAATTCCTGATTTAAACCAGTTATATAGGAGCAGAACTCATGGCTGCTAAAGTCGTACAGTTCAACACCGATGCCCGCGACAAGATGCTCAAGGGCGTCAACATCCTCGCCAACGCCGTCAAGGTGACCCTCGGTCCGAAGGGCCGCAACGTCGTGATCCAGAAGTCGTTTGGCGCTCCGCGCTCGACCAAGGATGGCGTTTCGGTCGCCAAAGAGATCGAGCTGGAAGACGCCTTCGAGAACATGGGCGCCCAGATGATCCGCGAAGTCGCTTCGAAGGCGAACGACAAGGCGGGTGACGGCACCACCACCGCAACCGTTCTGGCTCAAGCCATCGTGCAAGAAGGCCTGAAGGCCGTTGCCGCCGGCATGAACCCGATGGACCTGAAGCGCGGCATCGACAAGGCTGTCGACGCGGTTCTGGACGAAGTGAAGACCATCTCCAAGCCGGTTTCCAACAACTCGGAAATCGCCCAGGTCGGCACCATCTCGGCCAACGGCGACGAAGAAATCGGCGGTCTGATCGCTGAAGCCATGGCCAAGGTCGGCAACGAAGGCGTGATCACCGTGGAAGAAGCCAAGACGGCTGAAACCTCGGTCGACATCGTCGAAGGCATGCAGTTCGACCGCGGCTACCTGTCGCCGTACTTCATCACCAACGCCGACAAGATGGAAGCTGTCCTCGAAGAGCCGCTGATCCTGCTCCACGAGAAGAAGCTGACCTCGCTGCAACCGATGCTGCCGATCCTGGAAGCCGTGGTTCAAGCTGGTCGTCCGCTGCTGATCATCGCCGAAGACATCGAAGGCGAGGCTCTGGCCACCCTGGTCGTCAACAAGCTGCGTGGCGGCCTGCGCGTCGCTGCCGTCAAGGCTCCGGGCTTCGGTGACCGCCGCAAGGCCATGCTGGAAGACATCGCCATCCTGACGGGCGGCGAAGTCATCTCGGAAGACCTCGGCATCAAGCTGGAAACCGTTACCCTGGACATGCTGGGTAAGGCCAAGAAGGTCGTCATCACCAAGGAAGACACCACCATCGTTGAAGGTGTCGGCGAGAAGGACAAGATCGAAGCCCGCGTCGGCCAGATCAAGCGCCAGATCGAAGAGACCTCGTCGGACTACGACCGCGAGAAGCTGCAAGAGCGTCTGGCCAAGCTGGCCGGTGGCGTTGCAGTCCTGCGCGTCGGCGGCGAGACCGAAGTCGAAGTGAAGGAAAAGAAAGACCGCGTTGACGACGCCCTGAACGCAACCCGTGCGGCTGCTGACGAAGGTATCGTCCCGGGCGGCGGCGTGGCCCTGCTGAAGGCCTCGAAGGTTCTGGCCAACCTGGAAGGCGCCAACGCCGACCAGAAGGCTGGTATCAACATCGTCCGTCGCGCCCTGCAGGCTCCGATCCGTCAGATCTCGGAAAACTCGGGCGTCGAAGGCTCGATCGTGGTCGGCAAGGTTCTGGAAGCTACCGAAGCCAACTTCGGCTTCAACGCCCAGACCGAAGAGTACGGCGACCTCGTCCAGATGGGCGTGATCGATCCGGCCAAGGTTGTGCGTTCGGCTCTGAAGTCGGCTGCCTCGGTTGCCGGTATCCTGATCACCACCGAAGCCGCTATCGCTGATGCTCCGAAGAAGGCCGCTGCTGGCGGTGCTCCGGACATGGGCGGCATGGGCGGTATGGGTGGCATGGNNAGCCGGGGGGGCAGGGTTTTCTATTTCCTTCTCCCCGGCAAAACCCAGTGGGGGGGGAGGGACCGAAAGGTCCCGCCCTTTTCTTTGCAATATTGAGGGAGTTGAGCCCCCAAGCTTGTCTGTGGCGAGCGCGACACGACGCCGCGCCGAGTTCGCTGAGCGCTGTGTAACGGTTGCCCCTGCCCCGCGGCGCACTCCATAACACCAGCCTTAGTCATTAATGAGGGGTCTGACTGATGCGACAATCCTACCGTAACACCGGACTGGCTTTGGCGGCCGTCATGGTAGCCGCGGGCTTCAGCGTGGCTGCCCCCGCCGATGCCCAGTCGCGCCGCGCGGCACCGGCGGCCAATAAGCGCGTGGCCCACGCCGCGCCTGCCCGCTATGCCACGCCGCGCGAAGTGAACTTCGCGACCAGCCTGCCAGCGGCCTCGGGTGTTCTGGGGGTTTTCGCCGCCTCGGAAGACGATCTGGCGGCGCGCGGTCTGGACGCCGCGACGCTGGAGGCCGTCAAGGCCGGTCTGACCGCCGCCCGCTTCACCTATGGCGCGCGTAAGAACATCAGTCTGTACGGCGTGGCCGGTTGGGACCGTGTCTTCGTGCAGGGTATTGCCGCCGACGCCAAGCCCGCCGACATCCAGACTGCAGGGACCATCGCCGGTCGCGCCCTGATGTCCGAGCCGGGTGCACTGACGGTAGCGGCCAAGGGCATGCACACGCCGGTCGTGTCGGAGATCGCCACCGGCCTTGGTATCGGCCAGTACCGCGTCGACTTCTACAACACCGCTCCGCGCGCCACGGTCATGCCGGGCGCGATTACGGTCGTATCGGACGACGTGCACGCGGCAGACCACTATGCCTCGCGCGGCCAGCACATCGTCGATGCGGTCTACTGGACCCGTAACATCTCGAACGAGCCGGCCAACATCGTCTATCCGGACGTGTTCGCCCAACGCACCCGCGAAGCCTTTGCCGGCGTGCCGGGCGTGACCGTTGAAGTGCTGGACGTTGCCGCCATGGAGCGTCTGGGCATGGGGGCCATTTTGGGCGTGGGCCGTGGCTCGCAGCGCCCGCCCGCCATGGTGGCCGTGCGCTATCGCGGTGACGGCGCGACCGGTGCGCCGGTGGCTCTGGTCGGCAAGGGCATCACCTTTGACTCCGGCGGTATCTCCATCAAGCCCAGCGCCAATATGGGCAATATGAAGATGGACATGTCCGGTGCCGCTGGCGTGGTCGGTGCCGTGATGGCTCTGGCCAAGGCTGGCGCTCCGGTCGACGTGGTGGCCGTGGCCGCCGTGGCCGAAAACATGCCTGACGGCGGTGCCATTCGTCCGGGTGACGTGCTGACGGCCATGAACGGCAAGACCATCGAGATCATGTCCACCGACGCTGAAGGCCGTCTGGTGCTGGCAGATGCTGTCCACTGGGCCGACATCACCTTCAATCCGGCGGCGATTGTCGATGTGGCGACCCTGACGGGGGCCGTCGGCGGGGCGCTGGGGCCGGACTATGCAGGCCTGTTCTCGCGTCACGATGCACTGGCCAGCCAGATCGCTGCTGCGGGTCAGGCCTCGGGCGAGACGGTTTGGCAATTGCCGCTGAACCCGGCCTATGCCGCCCGTCTGGCCTCGCCGATTGCCGACATGCGCAATGGCGGCGAGCCGGGGCCAGGTGCCGGTAACGGTGCCCAGTTCATCGGCAATTTTATCCGCCCTGAAACCCCGTGGGCCCACATCGACATGGCCAATGTCGCTTATGGCGGCGGCAATGATGTGAAACCGGCGGGCTCGGCTGGTTGGTCGGTGCGCCTGCTGGAACAGTTCGTGCGCGACTTCCAGCCGGTGGCTCAGGAAAAAGGCACCGGCGGCTACTAAGTCTCGCCCCTGAAATGAAGAAGGCCCCCGCTATCAGGTCGGGGGCCTTTTTTATTCGCCGTCGACAGCGACCACTGTGATGGTCTGTCCGGCCACCTCGGCCTCGTCATCGACGCGTTTGCCCATAAAGGCGCGGGCCAGTGGCGAGACATGGCTGATAGTGCCATTGGCCGGATCGGCTTCGTCCTCGCCGACGATCTTCCACGTCTGGGTGCGCCCATCCTCGCGCTCGATGGTGAAGCTGCCGCCAAAGCGCACACGGCCGTCAGCCGGCATTTCCACCAGCTGGGCCGACGCCCGCCGTGCCGACCAATAGCGCAGGTCCCGCGTAGCGCGCGCCATGGCGGTGCGGTCACTCTCGATAGAGCCCGACACCTGCGCCTCGGCATAGGCCGCCTTGGCGGCGGCCAGCGCCTCGTCGATCAGGGCCAGCCCCTGCGCCGTCACCAGATTGGGGTGTGGCGAGATCGGGCGGTCAACCAGATCGGCGGCGGTCGCTTCAAGGTCTTCTTCGCGGGTAAAGGCAACGCTCATGGCACAAGCCTATGCCCTCTAGCGGCGTTCCGGTCTAGGAAAGGCGTTATGAACGCGCCTACCCCCGCCTCCGCGAAAATCCCTGTGTCTTCCCATGTGGAAGTGCTGATCATCGGTGCTGGCCCTGCCGGTCTGATGGCCGCCGAAGTCTTGGCGACGAAGGGGGTCAGCGTTCAGGTTCATGAAAAGATGCCGTCCGTGGCCCGCAAATTCCTGATGGCGGGACGCGGTGGGCTGAACCTAACCCACACCGAACCCCGCCCCGCTTTTGATGCCCGCTATGGCGCGGCGGCGGATCGTATCGGGGCATGGTTGGATGGCTATGACGCGGCACAACTGATAGCGTGGGCCGAAGGACTGGGGCAGCCGTTGTTTGTCGGCAGTTCTCGTCGAGTGTTTCCCAAGGCGATGAAGGCCTCGCCCCTGCTGCGCGCGTGGTTGTCGAGGCTGGAAGGTCTGGGAGCCCAGATCATCACCCGGAGTGAATGGGTGGGATGGCGGGACGAAGCATGGCTGTTCCGCTCGCCATCAGGTGAGACCGCGATCAGGGCCGATGCCGTGCTTCTGGCGCTGGGCGGGGCCAGCTGGCCCAAGCTGGGGTCCGATGCTGCGTGGGTGCCGTGGCTGGCTGAAAAGGGCGTGGCTATCGAGCGCCTTCGGCCTGCCAATGCGGGCTTTAACCTCGACTGGTCCGAGGTGATGAAGGACCGCTTTGCCGGAACGCCGCTGAAAAATGTCGCCGTCACCCATGCGGACCGGACCGTGCGTGGAGAGGTCATGATCGCGGCCTATGGCTTGGAAGGCGGGGCCATCTATGCCTTGTCTGCCGGTTTGCGCCGCGCCATTGAGGCAGACGGCAAGGCGGACCTGTTGATCGATCTGCGGCCTGATCAAAGCGTCGAGGCCCTGGCGCGCAAGCTGTCGGCTCCGCGCGGCAAGAACAGCCTATCGAACCACCTGCGCAAGGCGGCAGGACTGGATGCCGCCGCTGTCGCCCTGCTGCGCGAAACGGGCCCCTTACCGACCGATCCCGAGGCTCTGGCCACCCTCATCAAGGCCGTGCCGCTGACGCTGACCGCCATGCAGGGGCTGGAGCGGGCCATTTCGTCGGCAGGCGGCATCCGTCTGGATCAACTGGACGACGACCTGATGCTGACCGCCCTGCCCGGCGTGTTTGCCTGTGGCGAAATGCTGGACTGGGAGGCGCCGACCGGCGGCTATCTGCTGCAGGCCTGTTTCGCCTCGGGCGTGCGCGCGGCAGGCGGTATCGCCCGCTGGCTGGCCAAGATGTGACCGAACAAAACTCGACAAGTCCGTGAAAACGCGTGAGGGTTTGCCTTCGGATTTGTGAAGGGAAACAGGATGATGGTCTATCGCGCGCGCAAACTGGCTTCGATCGGACTGGCGGCCTTGCTGCTCTCTTCCACCTCTGCACTGGCCCAGAGTGGTGCGCAAAAGATCGATCCGGAGCGCCTGAACGAACTCACCCGCGTACTGGCCTCTGACGAATTCGAAGGCCGTGGCCCCGCTACGCCGGGCGAAGAGCGCACCGTGGCGTGGATTGCGGAACAGTTCGCCGCTCTGGGGCTAGAACCGGCAGGCGAGAACGGCACCTTCTTCCAGACCGCCGATGTCAGCCGGACTTCTCAGGATGGACCGGCCACTCTGGTCGCCCAGGCAGGCGACAATCGCGTGACCTTCGAGCGCGGCAGCCAGATCATCGTCGGCTCTGACCGCCCCGTCACCCATATCCAGCTCGACAATGTGCCCGTGGTGTTTGCCGGCTATGGCGTCAGCGCACCCGAGCGCGGCTGGGACGATTTCAAGGACGTGGATGTGCGCGGCAAGCTGATCCTCGTCATCGTCAACGATCCCGATTTCAACGCCCCCGAAGGCCATCCGGTAGCGGACAAGTTCGATGGCCGCGCCATGACATTTTACGGCCGCTGGCCGTACAAGTTTCAGGAGGCCGCCGCCCAAGGAGCTGCTGGCGTTCTGGTGATCCACGACACGGCGGGCGCAGGCTATCCGTGGTCGACGCTGGAGGCTTCATCCACGGCACCGGACTTCGACATCGTGCGCGCCGATCCGGAAAAAGAGCGCGTGGCCGCTCAGGGCTGGATCCACAATGACGCCGCCGAGCAGCTGCTGGCCATGGCGGGCCAAGACCTGACGGCCCTGCGCGAGGCGGCGCGCAACGCCGACTTCCGTCCTGTGGAGCTGGACGGGGTGCAGATGACCGTCGACTTCCGCCAGAAGGCCGATCGCGTCCAGACCCGCAATGTGGTCGCCCGTGTCAAAGGCAGCCAACGACCGGATGAAACCGTTCTGTATGGTGCCCACTGGGATGCCTATGGCCGCGCCACACCCAAGAATGGCGACGACATCTATAACGGCGCCGTCGATAACGCGACGGGGGTTGCGGCCCTGTTGGAACTGGCGCGCCTATACGCCGAAGAGCCTGCCCCGCAGCGCTCGGTCGGTTTCATCGCATGGGCGGCAGAGGAAACCGGTCTGCTGGGTGCGGAATACTATGCGGCCAATCCGCTGTGGCCGCTGGAGACCACGGTTGCCAATATCAATATGGACAGCCTGCTGCCGGGTAAGGAGATCGACCCGCAGATCGTGGTCATCGGCCCCGGCAAGTCCGATCTGGACGACCGGCTGAAGGCGCTGGCCCAGCGCGAAGGCCGCGAACTGATCCCCGATCCGGCACCGCAAGCCGGGGCCTTCTATCGCTCTGACCACTTCCCGTTGGCCCGCGCCGGTGTACCGGCCCTGTTCGCTGCGGCGGGCTTTACCGGCCACAATGACGCCAGCAAGGACTATGTCCAGAACCGGTATCATCAGCCTACGGATGAATGGACGCCAGAGTGGACCATGGAAGGTGCCGCTGCCGATGTTCAGCTGCTGTATGATTCCGGTCGTACACTGGCCGACAGCCGCGACTGGCCGCAGTGGACGGCGGGTGCCGAGTTCGAGGCTATCCGCAAGCAAAGTGACGACCGCCGTCGCTGATCCCCTATGGAGTGGTGACCTTGTCCCCGCCCCGCGCTAGACCTGATGCCATGACCCAGACAGTCGATATCCACGGGACCTGTCCCGAACAGTTTGCCGCCGTCAAAGACGCCTTTGCCGCCAACTTCACCGAAGCCCCCGAGGGGCTGAACGAGGTCGGCGCGCGGTTTTCGGTTACGGTCGAGGGCGAGACGGTGATCGACCTGTGGGGTGGCACTGCCGATGTGGCGGGCGAGAAGCCCTTCACCCAAGCCACGCTGGTGCCGATTTTTTCCAGCGGCAAGGCGGTGATGGCGCTGCTGATCGCTACCTGCGTGGAGCGTGGCCTGCTGTCCTATGAGGACAAGGTTGCGCATCATTGGCCGGAGTTTGGGGCTCACGGTAAAGGCGATTTGACGGTCGGCCAGCTGATGAGCCACCAGTCGGGCCTGCCCGGCTTTGACGAGGCGGTCGAGCCGTCCATCTGGTACGATCCGCCTGCGGTTCTGAAACGTCTGGCCGCGCAAAAACCGATGTGGGAGCCGGGCACAGCGTCGGGCTATCACCCCATCTCCATCGGCCTGATGGCGGGCGAACTGTTCCGTCTGGTGGATGGTCGCAGCATGGGCGCGGCCCTGCGCGAGGATTTCTGCGAGCGCTTTGGTTTTGATCTGTGGATCGGTACCCCGCCCAGCGAGCATGACCGCGCCGCCGAGATGAAACGCCCCAGCGCACTGCCCAATCTGGGCAAGCTGGACGAGCTGAAAATGGCTGCCTTCGTCAATCGTGGTGCGGCACCGGGCGGGCGTGGCTCGGCGGAGTGGCGTCAGGCAGAAATCCCTTCAGCCAACATGCATGCGTCGGGTGCCGACATGGCCCGCATCCTGTCCATCATCGCCAATCAGGGCCGCTATAACGGTGCCAACATCCTGTCCGAGGACACCATCGCCGAGATGTCGCGCGAGCGTATCCACGGGCCGGACAAGATCCTGCCGTTCGACCTGTCATGGGCGGCGGGTCTGATGCGCAATGAAGGCTTGGATATCTTCGGGCCTAACCCTGACGCGCTGGGCCACTGTGGCTGGGGCGGCTCGCTGGTATGGGCCGATGCCAAGGCCCGTGTGTCGGGGGGCTATGTCATGAACCGCCAGTCACCGCACCTGCTGGGTGATCCGCGCGCCACGGCTTTGGTCAACGCCTTCTATCAGGCGCTCTGAGGACCGCTTCAGGCGCCAAGCGTCAGGCGTCTGACGGGATCGCCATCTGATCGTGAAGAATGCGCCAGCCGTCGGCAGTACGGCGCAGCACACGGGTGAACAGGCCGCGATGGTGGACGCCGTTGCGGCTGACCACCATCCGGCCGCTGACTACGGCGGTGTGGGCGTCCAGCTGCATGGTCTCGAACCACTCATAGTTCATCACGCCCAGCCCGCCTTGGCGCGCGGCCATGCGGGTCAGCTGTTCACGAACCGGCTCTGGGCCCTTCAGCGGCAGGTCTCCCATCAGCACCAGCAGCGGCTGGTCCTGATCGTAAAAGCCCATCACGTCCTCGACAGTACCTTCGGACCACGCAGCAGCGGCACGGTCCAATGTGTCGCTGATCTGGTCAAAGGCTGCTGCCGAGGCCGCAGCGGGCGTTAGCGCCGTCTGGGCGCGCGCTTCGGTCACGGCCGGTTCGGCACGGGCGGTGCGAACCACGTCCTGAGCCGAGGCACAGGCCGGAGCCCCTGCCAGAACGAGGGTCGAAAGGGCCAGCGCGGACAGGAGACGATTAGGGGTCATAAGGCTGTCTTAGTCCTGAATGGGTCCAAACATCAACGCGGCCAAATAGGCGCGTTAGCTTAGCGGGGGCGATCCACCGATGCGCCTTCGTCGGCGGGCTCCACCAGACCGGGCTCGGGTTCGCTAACAATCGGGGCATGGGGTTTGCGGCGCGAGGTACGCACGGCACCGATTACAAACACGGTCACAGCCGCCCAGATAAAGCCGAAGGAAATGATACGGATCAGGCCCAGCGGCTCACCCTGAAGCGTGCCAATCACGAAAACGATCGTTGGAGCCAGATACTGCAAAAAGCCCATGGTCGACAGCGGCATGCGGCGCGCGGCCCACGCAAACAGGGCCAACGGCACCACTGTCAGCGGCCCTGCAAACAGCAGCCATGCCGTGGTGGCCGGCGAGTTCAGGAAGTGGCTCTGGCCGTGGGTCATACCCCAAATGACAAAGGCCAGACCCGGCAGGGACAGCACCAGACATTCGACCAGCAAACCGGTCTGTGCATCGGCGGTGATGCGTTTGCGGATGATGCCATAGGTGGCAAAGCTGGTAGCCAGTATCAGGGACACCCACGGCATGTGGCCCAGAGCGATGGCCTGAATGACCACGCCAATGCCGGCCAGAACCACGGCGATCTTGCCCGGCCCGCTGAGGCGTTCTTTGAACAGCCAGGCACCCGCCGCCATGTTCAACAGCGGGTTGAGATAATAGCCCAGCGAGGTTTCAAGGGCCCGCCCGCTGTTGACCGCCGAAATATAGGTGATCCAGTTCACGGCGATGAACAACGATGACAGCACCAGCCAGCCCATGGTGCGTTTGTCGCGCAAGGTGGCGATGACCTTGTCCCACTGGCGGGCCATAGCCACCAAAAGAACGGCCATGGGCACGCCCCAGACGGCGCGGTGGGCCAGAATCTCCCAAGGGGTCGCGCCATGGGCTGCCATCTGCTGGAAGGCCAGCGGGATGAAGCCCCACATCAGATAACAGACCACACCGGCTATGACGGCATTACGGGCTTCGTTCGGGGCGGGCGACAGGGGAGAGACGCTCACGGATCACCTGTAGAATGGCCAGAGACGCGACCAGAATGAACTGAAGTAAAAAACGCCCCGCGGCGTGGGCTGCGGGGCGTTTGAGGAAGGCTTTAGACAATCAGGGTTCGAACGCCGGACTTCGGCGTGATGGTTCCCGTCTCATCCAAAAGTTGGGCGATCTGCACCGCGTTCAGGGCTGCGCCCTTACGCAGGTTGTCGCCCACGCACCAGAAGGTGATGCCATTCTCGACGGTCGGGTCTTTGCGAATGCGCGAGACATAGACCGGATGTTCGCCAGCCACGTCGACCGGCGTGACGTAGCCATCGTGCTCCAGCTTGTCGACGACCAGCACGCCGGGGGCTTCGCGCAGGATTTCGCGGGCCTCGTCCGGCTCGATCGGGCGGTCAAACTCGACCGTGACGGTTTCGGAGTGGCCTACAAACACCGGCACGCGCACGCAGGTGACGGTCAGCTTGATGTTCGGGTCCAGCATCTTGTGGGTCTCGTCCCACATCTTCGCTTCTTCGTCGGTATAGCCGTCGTCGCGGAACGAACCGATGAAGGGGATGACGTTGAAGGCGATCTGCTTGGGGAATTTCTTCGGCGTGGTGTCGCCCAGGCCGTAGACGGCCTTGGTCTGGTTCCACAGCTCGTCCATGCCTTCCTTACCGGCACCCGACACCGACTGATAGGTCGAGACGACCGCGCGTTTGATCTTGGCGGCGTCGTGCAACGGCTTCAGTGCCACGACCAGCTGGGCGGTCGAGCAGTTCGGGTTGGCAATGATGTTTTTCTTCTTGGCGTCCTTGACCGCATCCGGATTCACTTCCGGCACGATCAGCGGCACGTCGGGGTCCTTACGGAAGGCCGAGGAGTTGTCGATTACGATCGGGCCCATCTTGCCGATCTTTTCCGACCAGGCGCGCGAGACGTCGCCACCGGCGGACATCAGCACGATGTCGACCTGCGAGAAGTCAAAGGCTTCGATGTCTTCGCACTTGATGGTCTTGTCACCCCAGGCGACGTCCATGCCTTTCGATTTTCGTGAAGCAATCGCGTGCATTTTCTCGACGGGGAAGTTCAGTTCCTCGAAAATGGCCAGCATTTCCCGACCGACATTGCCGGTGGCGCCTACGATGGCGACGCGATAGCCCATGGTGAAATCAACCTTCTATATGGGTGTGTGGAAGAAGCAGCTTTGCATGTGGTGGTTTCGCACGTGCGAAGCAACCAAAATAATCCAATCTCCCGCTTTCAACATAGTGTGGCTTTCAAAGGCAGGGCTCTGGGACTATGCGGAGGGGCATGACCTCGCGCATCCGTAGTGCTTACGACATCCGTATCGAAGAAGGCGTACTGACGCCGGATCCGGCTCAGGAAGGGCTGATTGCCGAGCTGGAACGTCTGGAAACCGATCTGGCGAAGAAGGGCCTGTTCGGTTCGGTGCCCGATGTGCGTGGCATCTATATATGGGGCCCGCCGGGGCGCGGTAAGTCCATGCTGATGGACCTGTTCTATGCCTCTACGCCCGAACAGAAAAAGGTGCGCGCCCACTTTCACGCCTTTATGGCGCGGGTGCATGATCTGGTGCGTCAGTGGCGCGAGGGCAGCCGCGCGGATCGCAAGGCCGTGTTTGGCCAGCATCGCGGCGATGATCCTATCCCGCCAGTCGCCAGCCTGATCGCCTCCGAAGCGCGCCTGCTGTGCTTTGACGAACTTCAGGTCACCGATATCGCCGACGCCATGATCCTAGGGCGTCTGTTCGATGCCCTGTTCGAGAAGAAGGTGGTTCTGGCCATTACCTCGAACCGCGCACCCGAGGACCTGTACAAGAACGGCATCAATCGCCAGCTCTTCGTGCCCTTCATCGATGTTCTGCGCGAAAAGACTGTGGTGGTCGAGACCGCAGGGGCCAAGGATTTCCGCCTCGACCGTCTGTCGGGCGACAAGGTCTGGTTCTCGACCGGAGCCGAGGGCAGTGTGGCCGCCTTCGAGCTGTTGTGGTCGGACCTGAAGGGCGGCGAGCCCGAAGAACCGACGGCGCTTCCGGTACTGGGCCGCGAGGTCAGGATCGAGCGGACGGTCGGCGGTATGGCACGCGCCACCTTTGATGATCTGTGCGGCAAGCCGCTTGGTCCGCAGGACTATCTGGCTATCGCCAAACGCTTTCATACTGTTTTTCTGGAAAACGTCCCGCGCTTGGGACCGAACAATCGTCAAGAGGCCCGCCGCCTCGTGACGCTGATCGACGCCCTGTACGAAGCCAAGACCCGTCTGGTGGTTCTGGCCGAGGCCGAACCCGAAGTCCTCTATCCCGAAGGCGACGGGGCCTTCGAGTTTGAACGCACCGTCTCGCGCCTGAACGAGATGCGCAGTCAAAGCTGGCTGGAGCACGAGCCAGAGGCGGTGAAGGCCCACTAAGCGACATAAAGAAAGGGCCGCCCCAGAGACTGGAGCGGCCCTTTCTTTATCCCGGAGCCATTTTCCTCAAGCAGCGAGCGACCGCGTCGCGAGCGTTAGGGAAATGGCGTGGCCCGCTCAAAGAGCGGGCCTGCCCTCTTAGGCGAGGCTCGGATCAGCAACCTTACAGGCTTCGATCAGGCCTTGGACCGATGCGACCGACTTGGCCAGCATCTCTTTTTCTTCGTCGTTGGTGGTGAACTCGACGATCTTCTCGACGCCAGCGGCACCGATCATGGCCGGCACGCCGACGTACAGGTCGTTCAGGCCGTATTCGCCGTTCACGTAAACAGCCGACGGCAGGACGCGCTTTTGGTCCAGCAGGTACGAACGGGCCATGGCGATGGCCGATTCAGCCGGAGCGTAGAAGGCCGAGCCGGTCTTCAGCAGGGCTACGATCTCGCCGCCGCCCTTGCGGGTGCGCTCGACGATAGCGTCCAGATCAGCTTGCGACAGGAAGCCAGCAGCCACAGCGTCCGGCAGCGGCAGGCCGCCCACGGTCGAGTGACGGACCATCGGGACCATGTCGTCGCCGTGACCGCCCAGGGTCCAGGCGTGGATGTCCTGGATCGACACGCCGGTCTTTTCAGCCAGGAAGTAGGCGAAACGAGCCGAGTCCAGAACGCCAGCCATGCCGACGACCTTTTCCTTCGGCAGGCCCGAGAATTTCTGCAGAGCCCAAACCATGGCGTCCAGCGGGTTGGTGATGCAGATCACAAAGGCGTTCGGAGCGTATTGCTTGATGCCTTCACCCACGGCCTTCATGACCTTCAGGTTGATGCCGATCAGGTCATCGCGGCTCATGCCCGGCTTGCGCGGCACACCGGCGGTGACGATGCAGACGTCTGCGCCTTCGATGGCGGCGTAGTCGTTGGCGCCCTTCAGGGCCACGTCTTGACCGAAGACAGCCGAGGCTTCGGCGATGTCCAGACCCTTACCCTGCGGGGTGCCTTCAGCGATGTCGAACAGGACGACGTCGCCCAGAGCTTCGCGGGCTGCGATGTGGGCCAGGGTGCCGCCGATCATACCGGCGCCGATAAGGGCAATCTTTGCGCGAGCCATTTAAGGTCTCTCCAGTCGATGTTGCGTGTGCGAAACACTATTCGATGGCGGGCGGTCTAGACCCGCGCGGGAGCGGGAGCAAGCCTCCCGCGTTTCGGCTTTAGTAATCAATGTGCGGCCTTTGCGCCGGTCAGGTATGTCTATGAGCCCCCAGTCCGACCTAACGCCTTATGAAAACAAAGCTTTGGCACAGAGCCTGAGCTGGCGCACCCGCCAGAAGAAGCGTCCGGGCATGTGGGATCGAACCACCCGCGCGACGCAGGATCGCATCAACAACATCATTCCCGAGCCCGTTCACAAGGTGGTGACTTCGGCGATGAAGGGCATCACGCAGGCGATTATGACGGGATCGGGCTGGATTTCCGGACAGCCTAGGATTGAGGGCTCGTTGGAAGAGCGCGAAGCGGCCGTCCGCGAGCGTCTGGTCTTTTATCGGCGCACAGCCAGCGTCGAGGGCGGCGTGGCCGGTGCCGGGGGCTTTGTGCTGGCGGCGGCTGATCTTCCGGCCCTGATGGCGATCAAGATCAAGCTGCTGTTCGAGATATGCGCCCTTTACGGCCACGACAGCCGTGATCCGGCCGAACGCCTGTTCATGCTACGCATCTTCCATGTGGCATTTTCCAGCGCGCGCCAGCGTCCCGCGGCTCTGGAAGCGCTCGAGGCCAGCATTCCGGAAACGGACGGACCCGCCGTAGACATCGACTGGCGTCAGTTCCAGTTGGAGTATCGCGACTACATCGATCTGGCCAAGCTGTTGCAGCTACTGCCGGTGGTCGGCGCGCCGGTGGGGGCGGTCGCCAATTGGCGTCTGACGAACCATCTGGCCTATACAGCGGTTCAGGCCTATCGCTTGCGCTGGTTTAACGAGCCGGACGCGACATGACTGCTGACTTCCACGCCGACCCTGCCTTCGAGGCCGCCTCTGTTTTTGCGGCGGACTGGCCCCTTTGCCACGTCAGGATCCAGAACGATGCCCGCTATTGCTGGGTGATCCTGTTGCCGCGCGTGGAGCATGCGGTCGAACTGTCGGACCTGTCACCTGATCAGCGCGCAACGCTGATGGAGGAAATGGTCAGCGCGGGAGAACTGGTGGCGGCTATGGCCGCTGCTGAAGGCCGGCCGATCGATAAGATCAACACCGCTGCGCTGGGCAATGTCACGCGCCAACTGCACGTCCACATTCTGGGGCGACGCAAAGACGATGACCTCTGGCCCGATCCTGTGTGGGGGCGCGCCGGAGCAAAACCTTGCGATGACGATACGTTAAAGGCCCGCATTAAGGCCGTTCGTGATCACGATTTAGGTAAGCGGGACACTTAATAGTCCGACTTAGGGCGTGGCTTCGTTGACATCGCCTGCTGCACGGCACAAAAGCCAATGCAACAGTCTGACCCTGAATTTCCACAGGTTTTTTGAGAATCATTCGCATGTCGCACCATCAGGCAGCGGGTGGGGCTAACGGCGACCGCACCGGCCGTTATGTCCGCCACCCCAACGGGCACGTCACGCCGATGTCGCCTTTCACTTCGATCTGGCGCTGGCACATCACTATGGTGGCCTCGATCCTCTTCCGCGTGACGATTGGCGCGGCCACGGTCGGTGCCATTCTGATGCTGGGCTGGCTGGCTACTGCCGCCAATGGCGCAGAGGCCTATAACGCGCTGGCACAGTGCCTCGCCTCGCCGCTGGGTCTGATCGTCGGCTTCGGCCTGACGCTGGTGCTGTTCTCCTTCTTCCTGAACGGTGCCCGCCACCTGATCAACGACTTCGGCCTTGGCCTGACGGTCAAGTCGGCCAACCTGCTGTCCCGTATCGCTGTGTACGGTCCGGTGGTTCTGGCCGTGCTGTTCTGGGTCGCCCTGTTCGCAACCGGAAAGGTTTCGCTGTGAGCGCTGCACCTAAGTTCAAGAACAATGTGAAGATCTCCGAGCGTCACGGTGCCGGTGAATGGAAGCTGGAAAAAGCGCTTCTGCTGATCCTCATGCCGCTGTCGCTGTGGGTGGCCTCTTCGGCCTTTACCCTGGCCGGTGCCGATGCTGCGGCTCTGGGCGCATGGTTCGCCAACAAGCTGAACGTGGTGCTGTCGGTTGCGACCGCACTGGTGTTCTTCGGCTTCGCCAACCTCGCCTGGAAGGTGATCATCGAAGACTACGTGCCGAACCCCTCGTCGCGTAAGTCGCTGAGCCTAGTGGCTCTGATCGTCTTTGTTCTGCTGGCGCTGGCCAGCATCTTCTTCATCGTGCGTGCAGCCTCGGCGCTGTCCGCAGGAGTTTAATCGACCATGGCTGCTTACGAGCTTATCGATCACGAATACGACGTCGTCGTCGTTGGCGCGGGTGGCTCGGGCCTGCGCGCTGCACTCGGCGCCGCCCAGCAGGGCCTGAAGGTCGCCTGCGTCACCAAGGTCTTCCCGACCCGCTCGCACACCGTGGCCGCTCAAGGCGGCATCTCGGCTTCGCTGGGCAATATGGGCGAAGACAGCTGGCAATGGCACATGTACGACACCGTCAAGGGGTCGGACTGGCTGGGTGACCAGGACGCTATCGAATATCTGGTCCGTAACGCGCCGCAGGCCGTTTACGAGCTGGAACACTGGGGTGTGCCGTTCTCGCGTACCGAGGAAGGCAAGATCTACCAGCGCGCCTTCGGCGGCATGACCCGCAACTTCGGTGAAGGTCCTGTGCAGCGCACCTGCGCCGCCGCCGACCGTACCGGCCACGCCATCCTGCACACCCTGTACGGCCAGTCGGTCCG
Organism: Brevundimonas sp. UBA5713; assembly: GCF_002419815.1. GTDB lineage: Bacteria > Pseudomonadota > Alphaproteobacteria > Caulobacterales > Caulobacteraceae > Brevundimonas. Next base: position 35,836 of record NZ_DIGV01000017.1, read on the forward strand.
TCGCGAGGTCGAGTTCTTCGTCGAATACTTCGCTCTCGACCTGATCATGCAAGACGGCACCTGCACCGGCGTCACCGCCCTGCAGCTCGACAACGGCCAGATGCACCAGTTCCGCGCCAAGATGGTCGTTCTGGCCACCGGCGGTTACGGCCGCGCCTACTTCTCGGCCACCTCGGCCCACACCTGCACCGGCGACGGTAACGCCATGGTTCTGCGCGCCGGTCTACCGCTGCAGGACATGGAGTTCGTCCAGTTCCACCCGACCGGCATCTACGGTGCCGGCTGCCTGATCACCGAAGGTGCTCGTGGTGAAGGGGGTTACCTGACCAACTCCGAAGGCGAGCGCTTCATGGAGCGCTATGCGCCGACCGTGAAGGACTTGGCTCCGCGTGACATGGTCTCGCGCTCGATGACCATCGAAATCCGCGAAGGTCGCGGCGTGGGCCCGAACAAGGACCACATCTTCCTGCATCTGGATCACCTGGATCCGGCCATCCTGCATGCTCGCCTGCCGGGTATTTCGGAATCGGCCAAGATCTTTGCCGGCGTGGACGTGACCAAGGAGCCGATCCCGGTTCTGCCGACCGTTCACTACAACATGGGCGGTATCCCGACCAACTATCACGGCGAGGTTCTGACCCTGCGTGATGGCAATCCGGACAGCGTTGTTCCGGGTCTGATGGCGGTGGGTGAAGCCGCCTGCGTTTCGGTGCACGGTGCCAACCGTCTGGGCTCCAACTCGCTGACCGACCTCGTGGTTTTCGGCCGTGCTGTCGGCCTGCGTTGCGGCGAAGTCGTCGACAAGAACGCTCCGGTCCAAGACGCGCCGAAGTCGCAGATCGACGCCCACATGGCCCGCTTCGACCGCTTCCGTTACGCCTCGGGCTCGACCCCGACGTCGGAACTGCGTCTGTCGATGCAGCGCGCCATGCAGTCGGACGCTGCCGTGTTCCGTACCGGCAAGACGCTGGAAGAAGGCGTGCAGAAGCTGCGCGCCATCGACGCAGCGGGTTCGGACATCAAGACCACCGACCGTGGCCTGATCTGGAACACCGACCTGATGGAAACCCTCGAGTATGACAACCTGATCGCTCAGGCCATGGTCACCATCGAGGGCGCAGCCAACCGTACCGAGTCGCGCGGCGCACACGCCCGTGAGGACTTCCCGGATCGTGACGACCAGAACTGGATGAAGCACACTCTGGCGTGGAAGCGTCCGGGCGAAGGCGTCCAGATCGACTACCGTCCGGTTCACAACTACACCATGTCGGACGAGGTCTCGTATATCGAGCCCAAGGCCCGCGTGTACTAAGGAGGATTTGAAACATGGTTCAACTCAACCTCCCGCGCGGCTCCAAGCCGACCACCGGCAAGGTCCACAAGGCTCCGGCTGGCACCAAGAACGTCAAGTCGTACAAGGTCTATCGCTATGATCCGGAAACCGACGCCGATCCGCGTTGGGACGTCTATGAAGTGTCGTCGGACGACCACGGCCCGATGCTGCTGGACGCCCTGATCCACATCAAGAACACGATCGACCCAACCCTGTCGTTCCGCCGTTCGTGCCGTGAAGGCATCTGCGGTTCGTGCTCGATGAACATCGACGGCTCGAACACCCTCGCCTGCACCAAGGGCTGGGACGAGTGCAAGTCGCACAACATCACCATTGCTCCGCTGCCGCACCAGCCGGTCGTGAAGGATCTGGTGACTGACCTGTCGCTGTTCTACGCCCAGTACGACTCGATCCAGCCCTACCTGCAGTCGGACATTCCGGATCCGGAAAAAGAACGTCTGCAAACGCCGGAAGAGCGCGAAAAGCTCGACGGCCTGTACGAGTGCATCCTGTGCGCCTGCTGCTCGACCTCGTGCCCGAGCTACTGGTGGAACCAGGAAGAGTACCTCGGCCCGGCAGCCCTGCTGGGTGCCTACCGCTGGATCTCGGACAGCCGTGACGACGCGACCCAGAAGCGCCTCGACGATCTGGAAGACCCGTTCAAGCTGTACCGTTGCCACACCATCATGAACTGTGCGCAGGTCTGCCCGAAGGGTCTGAACCCGGCCAAGGCGATCGCCGAAACCAAGAAGCTGATGGTTTCGCCGTCGCGTAAGAAGGAGAAGGCGTCCGCGTAAGCGGGCGTCTCGCCCTCCCCTTTGGCGAAGATCAAATACATCGAGTTCGACGGCCGCGAGCATGAGATCGAGGTCAAGAACGGTCTGTCGGTGATGGAAGGCGCGGTGCGCAACAACATCCCCGGCATCGATGCCGACTGCGGCGGGGCCTGCGCTTGCGCCACCTGCCACGTCTATGTCGATGAGGACTTTCTGGATGTGACGGGCCGTCCGTCGGCGATGGAGGAGTCCATGCTCGACTTTGCCGAGAACGTACAGCCCAACAGCCGCCTGTCCTGCCAGATCAGGGTTTCCGATGATCTGGACGGCCTGATTGTCCGGCTGCCGGAAAACCAGCACTAAGATGATTGATCCCCGATTGCGCCAAGCGGTCGGGGATTTTCTTTTGTCGCGCCTGAACCCCGACCGGACGGCGCTGATCGGTCTGGCGGGGTCCCAAGGCTCGGGCAAGTCGACCCTGTCGCGCGTGCTGGCTGACGAGCTGGGCGGCGTGACCCTGTCTCTGGACGATGTCTATCTGACCAAGGCCGAGCGGCAGGCGCAGGCGCGCGGCCTGCACCCCTTGCTTGTCACGCGCGGCCCGCCTCTGACGCACGATCTGAGACTGCTGACGCGCACGTTGGAGGCGCTGTCACAGGCGACTGAAGACGATGTCACGCCCCTGCCCGCCTTCGACAAGCTGGCCGATGATCGCAGACCGCGCGAAGACTGGCCACTCTATCAGGGCCGCCCGCCTTTCATCCTATTGGAGGGATGGTGCATGGGGGTGCAGCCACAGCCGGATGAAGCGCTGGCGACACCGGTGAACGCACTGGAGGTCACACATGACCCCCACGGTCACTGGCGTGGCGCGATCAACGAGGCGCTGACGGCGGACTATGCCGATCTTTACGCGCGTCTGGACGGCTTGGTATTTTTGCAAGCCCCGTCGTTCGAGCGGGTGCTGGACTGGCGCTGTCAGCAGGAAGCGGAACTGTTGGGCGTCTCGACCCTTAAACCAGAGCGTCGTCGCGAAATCGGTGACTTCATCGCCTATTTTGAACGACTGACCCGCTGGATGTTGAACGGCGGGATCGCGGCAGATGTTGTCGTCTCGCTGGACGATCAGCGGCGACCACTTGCCATATCCGGCGGGAGGTCTATCTCCGGTCGATAGCCAAGGCGTTTGTAGTGTTTGGGTTGTTTGGTCGGTCCGCCCAAGGGGCGTCAAAGTTGGAGACGGTGAATGGCCGCGGGACCCTGTGCAACAACGGGGTCGAGTTTCCGTGCGTTATTCGCAAAGCTTCCGCCCAGACCCTGATCGTGACACTGGATCGCGGACGCAGTCTTTCGGGGGCCACCATCGTTGTGGATCATAAACGCGGCTTGGCGTTCGATGCCACGATAGGGTCTTCCAAGGGGCAGGAACTGACCCTGGATGTCAGCCGCAGCCATGATCTGCGTGGTCTGGTGCCCGCGCGGCTGTCGCGCGCGCGGGACCTCTGGAAGCGTTCTTAAAGGCCTTCCGGCATGGTGCCGGAGTTGATGGCGATACGGCCGATCAGGCCTTTGACAATCAGGTCCAGCGCCGAGCCTTCGGTGTAGTCGGCCGCCGCCACAAAGTTCACGCGGTCTTCCGAAATCAGCGAATAGACCTTCTTCTGGTCCTTCTCGTTCGAACGCGGATCGTAGACGGCGATGGAGAAGCCGCCCTTGGTATGCATCATCTTCATGGTCGGCACGTCGGTGTCACCGTCGCCAAGGAAGATCATGCGGTCGAACGGGATCGGACGGTCATCGTCGGGGATGAAGTGGTTCACCCGCTCGTGCTCCCAGTGGTTCTTCACGCCCTTGTTGATGCGGAACAGATACTGGGTCTTGGTGGTGTAGTTCACGCCTACAGCGGGCCACGCCGCCTCGCCCTTGTCGTCATAGACATAATGGCTGGCGAACACGTGGTTCAGCGCCGGACGGATAGGCGTGCCGTCGATCATCTCTTCCAGACCGGCAGAGATGATGTAGTGCTCGATCTCGAGATTGTATTTGGCCCCGAAGGCATTGATGCGGTCGAACCACGACAGGTCCCGCAGGCCTTCAAACAGGGCGACGTCCTTGCCGTGATCGCTGAGCATCTCCTTGGTGATAGAGATGCCCTTGGCGCGGGCGTGCTGCAGCATCAGCTGCATGTACATCAGGATGCCGTCCGCATCGGCACCCTTGGTCAGGGCCTCGGCCTCGGCCCAGAAGGCCCCGATGTCCATCCCCACGGACGGGATGAAACTGACCTCCTGCATGTTTCCGCGGGCCAGAGTGCCGTCGAAATCATAGATGAGGGCCGTTTTGAGGGGTTTGTTAGCTGCCATGGGGGCGAATAGTCCTGAACGTCTTGGACCCGACCCTTAGCACGGGATTAGGTCAAAATCAGTTCAGGCGGCGCAGCATCAGAGCGGGCCTCTGTCGGCAGATGCAGGATGAAGGTCGCCCCGCTTCCGGGTGAGGACTCCACTTCGGCCCAGCCGCCGTGAAGTTCCACCAGCGCCTTGACCAGTGCCAGCGCCACGCCCGGTCCACCGCGTTCGCGACGCACGAAGCGGTCGAACACATGAGCCTGCAAATGATAGGGAATGCCACGGCCCGTGTCGGACACGCGGATGCGAACCTCGGCCTCGCCGCGCTCGACCTTCAGCTCGACATCCCCGCCTTCGGAGACAGCACGGGTGGCATTTTCCAGAAGATGTTCAACGGCTTGGGTGATGCGCTTTTCGTCGGCACGCACCGGCAGCAGATCGTCGGGGATATCGATACTCAGGGTCGCGCCGCGCCCTTCGACCTTGACCCGCAGGCCTTCGGCAACATCCGTCAGTGCGTCTTGCAGACGTACATCGCCCAGCACCAACTCCATCTCGCCGGCATCGATCTGGGCCATGTCCAACACGTCGTCGATGCTGCGCGCCAGATGGCTGGCGGCCACGCGGATGGCCCCCGCATGCTGCCGGCTCCGCTCGGGCAGATCGCCCATGGCTTCCAGCAGTTCGGAATAGCCGACGATGGTCGTAAGCGGGGTGCGCAGCTCATAGGACACGCTGCCGACGAACTCGCGCTTCAGGGCCTGGCTCTCGGCCAGAGCGGCCTCCTTTTCGGCCAGCGCCTGTTCCAAGGCGCGACGGGCGGTCTCGTCCGAGAAGGCCACCAGTGTCGCGCCATCGGGCAGCGGGCGGGTGCGCCAGACGACGACGCGGCCATCCTGCATCCGGCCCTCGCCGGTGATCGGCACACGGCTTTCGGGGTCTGGATCGGCCACGCGCGCCTTAAGGCCCATCCACACTGCCTGTTCCGGCAGCAGCGGGCGGCACAGATTGGCGATAGCGTCGAAATCGGCCTGATGCAGCGCCTCGTGCGAAAGGTTCCAGAACCGCTCGAACGCCTCGTTGCACAGACGCAGGCGGCTGTCGGAGCCGAACACAGCCACCGCGTCCGACAGCTTGTCCAGCGTCGCCATCTGCACCTGAATTTGTGCGTTATAGCGGCTACGCAGGTTCAGCTCGTCGGTGATGTCGGAGAAGATCAGCAGGATGCCGCCCAGCGGGTGCGGCTGACGCACCACGCGCAAGGTGCGGCCATCGGGCAGTCGCCAGGTGTCGTCAGGTGCCGCCTTGGAGGCGCCGTAGAACTCCAGCTCGTTCGATTTCCAACCCGCATAGTCCACCACTTCGGGCAGCAGGCGGCGCTGACGCAGACGGTCCAGCAGTTCGCCATGGGTCGGACGCTCGTCCAGCCACGCCGCATCGATATTGAACAGCTGCTGAAAGGCGGTGTTGTGGAAGGCCAGACGCTTGGCCGGACCAAAGATGGCCACGGCGTCGGCAAGGTGGTTCAGCGTCTCATCATGGGCCTCGACGTGACGACGCAGGGTGTCGCGCGTCTCTTCGGCCTCGGTCATGTCCAGCGCAAAGGCGATGACCGCCCCGCGTCCGCCTACCAATGGCTCGGCAAGGATTTTCCAGGCGCGGCGGCGACCGTCCGATGAAATCCAGCGGAAGCCTTCCTGATGGGCATTCAGACGCAGGGCCTCTGACACCAGCGCGTCGGCCCCCCGATCAAAGGTCACGCCCTGCTCGCGAGCCTGCTCAAGGCTCTCGGCGCGGGTTTCATGAAGCCATGCGGCATTGGCCCAGACCAGCTTGCCCGCGCCATCCACCACCCACGTGGGCGACGGGAACTGGTCGGCCAGCAGGCCGGGGCTGGCCTCTACACCCAGACCCGCAGCCATGCGCGACAGGCGCACCCATGCGCCGCCGCCCAGTGCGCGTCCTTCGACGGCCCATGCCCCCTCGCCCGTCTCCATTAGGGTCTCGAACCCCTCGCCCTCTTGCAGCAGGGCGGTCATTCGGGCGGGATGAATGGTTTGCAGCCGCTCGATCAGGCCTTGGGCCGCTGCATTGGCTTCCTTGGCCGAGGCCGCACCAGCAAGGCCCTCATGGTCGGTCAGCTGGAACAGGGCGTCTTGGGGCCCATAGACGGCCTGCACGCGGCCATCGGGGCTGAGGGCCAGTCGCAGATCGTCGAAAGCATTCAGTGCGCCGGCACAGGCGGCGGACTGGATCTGGGCCTGGCTGGCGGTGGCTTCCACCTCGGCCTCCCGGCGACGCAGGCCACGGTGCAGACGCGCAGCCCAGGCGCTGACAGCCAGCGCCAGACCCGCCGCACCGGCAGTGGCGACATAGGCAATGTCTGCGGCGATATCGGCCTCGGCCATGCACGCTCCGGCGGCGAAGAAGGTTGATTCGCGTTTACCATAACCCGAGCAGGGCTTTTCGGCGACGCTTGATGCCGCATTGCGCCACGGGGCGGTCCACGCAATATCAGACCCATGGAAAATGCGTGGAATGACCAGTGCGCCCCGTCTCTGGACGACTTTGCCCGACTGGCCCAGCAGGCCTTTGAAGAACTGCCGGACCTGTTCCGCCAGATCAGCGCCGATGTGGTGATCCGCGTCGATGATTTCGCCGATGAAGACACGCTGCGCGATCTGGAGATTGAAGACCCGTTCGAGCTGACCGGCCTCTATGTCGGGGCCCATGTGGGCGAGCGCGACGGACTGGGTCCGGCACCGGAGCCGTCACGCGTCTTTCTCTATCGCCGCCCCATTCTGGATGAGTGGTGCGAGCGCGCGGATGTGGGCCTGTACGAGATCATCTCCCATGTGCTGATCCACGAACTGGGCCATCACATGGGGCTGGACGACGACCAGATCCACGCCATCGAAGACGCGGCGGACTAGGACCGTGAGCGATCCCCTGCCCTTTCTGGATATTGCTGACGCCACGGTCCAGCGCGGACAGAGGCAATTGGTAGACGGGCTGAACCTGTCGGTGCGGGCGGGCCAGCATGTGGCCATTCTCGGCCCCAATGGCTCGGGCAAGTCTACGCTGGTTAATCTGGTGATGCAGCAGATCAGGCCCCTGTTTGGGGGTCGTGTAGCTCTGTGGGGGCGAGAGCATTGGGACTTGTTCGAGCTGCGCCGCCAGCTGGGCTATGTCTCGCCCGCCCTTCAGGGTGATCTGGCCGGTGAAGAGCCGCTGGAGGTGATGGAGGCGGTTGTCTCGGCCTTTTTTGCGGCGCGCGGGCTGTGGCACCAGCAGGTCACGGACGCCATGCGGACCCAAGCGCATGAGGCGTTAGCGCGGTCGTCTGCCGACCATCTGATCGGGCGGACCATGGACACCCTGTCCACCGGCGAGGCGCGCAGGGTGCTGATCGCGCGGGCCTTGGTGCATCGACCTAAGGCCCTGCTGCTGGACGAAGCCTGTGCCGGACTGGACCCCGCCGCGCGGCGCGCCTTTTTACAGGATTTGCGTCAGGTGATCGGGCCGGATGTGACCCTGATCGTTGTCACCCACCACATCGATGAAATCCTGCCGGAGATCGATCGTGTGGTGTTGATGAAGGCGGGTTGCCTGCTCGCGGACGGGCCCAAGAGCCAGATGCTGACAGACGCGCGTCTGTCAGATCTTTTCGGCATTGCCGCGCGGGTCGAAACCCGCGACGGCTGGTATGCGGCGATCTATGGCTGATCAGTCGCGCTGAAGGCAGGCGATGAAGAAGCCATCAAGGCTGCCCTTATCGGCCCATTGACCCGGCATGACGCGCAGCCAGCCTTCCTTGGTCAGGGCCTCAGAAGGGGCACCTACGGCGTCGGTATCCACCGAAACCGTCTTGAAGGCGCTGTTGCGGCGCAGGAATGCCAGCATCTGGGTCTCGCCCTCCTCGCGTTCCAGCGAGCAGACGCAATAGACCAGACGGCCACCAGACTTCACCTTGGTGGCAGCTACGTCCAGCAGGCGGTGCTGTACATCGGCCAGTTTGGCGATGTCGGCCGGACGTACGGCGCGCAGGGCTTCGGGGTTACGGCGATAGGTGCCGGTGGCCGAGCACGGCGCATCCAGCAGTACGGCGTCGAACTGGCGATCGTCTTCCCAGTCTTCCGCCGGAATGGCGACCACCTCGGCCTCCAGCTTCATGCGCTGGAAGTTCTGGCGCAGGCGCTTCAGACGGCTTTCCGAACGGTCCAGAGCCACAACCTCGGCACCGGCATCGGCCAGTTGCAGGGTCTTGCCACCGGGGGCGGCGCACAGATCAAGGGCGGTCTCGCCGGCCTTGACGTTCAAAAGACGGGCGGGAATGGCGGCGGCGGCGTCCTGCACCCACCAGTCACCGTCGTCAAAGCCTGGCCATTGGGCCACATCGCCGCGACGCTCGGTCCGCAGCGTGCCGCCCGGCAGCACGGTGGCGTCTAGTGCCTCGGCGATGGCGGAGGCATCAGCCTTGACCTTGACCGAAATGTCAGTGGCGGGTTCGAAACGGGTGGCCTCGGCCAGACCTTTGAACGCCTCGTCGCCATAGGTGGCCTGCCAGCGGGCGGCCAGCCATTCGGGCAGGTTGGCTTCGGGCTTGGTCACGCCGAAGCCGTCGCGGTCGATGCCGCGCAGTACGGCATTGATCAGATTCTTGTACGGGCGGGTCTTATTGTCCCGCTCGGCCAGTTTCACGGCTGTCGACACAGCGGCGAATGCGGGCGTCTCCAGAACCAGCATCTGCGCCACAGCAATGCGCAAAATGGTCAGGGTCGGCAGACCCGGCATGGTCTTCAGACGCTTGCCGAGAATCTGATCGATCTCGCCCAGACGGCGCAGGGCCCCCATGGCGCAGGCGCGGGCAAAGGCGCGGTCGGCAGGCGACAGGTCTTTGGCCGGGCTCTTGGCCAGTTCATCATCCAGACCGGTACGCTTTTCCAGTGCCGCATTCAGCAGCAAACCGGCCACCAGACGAGCCTGAACGCCCACCTCCGGGAAACGGTCCTCGCCTTGCGGGCGCGGAGCCTTGTTGCCGCCCGAGCTTGGGCGGTTGTTCGTCCGGTTGGCCAGCTTGCCGCGCTTCATCGGGCGAACGTGGCCGTCCTTGTTACGGACGGTCTTTTCAGGCGGGCGGCTCACACGGACACCTGCGTGCCAAGCTCGACCACGCGACCGGGTGGAATGCGGAAGAAGTCGGTCGGGTTGGCGGCGTTACGCATCAGGAAGATGAAAAGCTTGTCCTGCCACAGGGGCATGCCCTGCTGGGCGGTTGGAATAACGGAGCGTCGGCCCAGGAAGAAGCTGGTCGACATGATGTCGAACTTCAGACCCTGACGGCGGCACTGGGCCAGCGCCTTGGGCACGTTCGGTGTCTCCATATAACCGAACGTCAGCGTAACGCGCTTGAAATCGTCAGAGATGTCTTCAATGGCAATGCGACTTTCCTCTCTCACACGTGGTTTGTGCGAGGTGTGGACCGTCATGATGATGTTCTTCTCGTGCAGCACCTTGTTGTGCTTGAGGTTGTGCATCATCGCCACCGGCGCGACCGTGGGGTCCGACGTCAGGAAGATGGCCGTACCCTGCGCGCGGTGCGGCGGGCGCGCTGTCAGCATTTCAATCAAATCGGACAGGGGCAGGCTGTCGCGACGGGTCTTCTCGCCCAGAATCTGCGTGCCGCGCACCCAGGTCCACATGATCACCACGATCAGCGCCCCCAGCAGCAGTGGCATCCACGCACCGTCAGGCAGCTTCAGCAGGTTGGAGCTGAGGAAGATCAGGTCCACGAAGCCCATGGGGATCAGCACAGCCAGCACACCCCACAGCGGCCACTTCCATTTGTGGCGGGCCACGGTGAAGGCCATCAGGGTGTTGACGAACATGACGCCCGTCACGGCCACACCATAGGCGGCGGTCAGGTTGTGGGTGTTCTGGAAGGTGACCAGCAGGAACAGTACGCCCACCATCAGCAGGCCGTTGACAGCCGGCACATAGATCTGGCCAGCCTGGGTTTCCGAGGTGTTGCGGATGTCGAGACGCGGCAGAAGTCCCAGCTGCACCGCCTGCTGGGTGACCGAGAAGGCACCGGTGATCACGGCCTGAGAGGCGATGACGGTCGCCGCTGTCGCCAGCAGCAGCAGCGGCCAGTAGATCAACTGCGGCACCATGTTCCAGAACGGATTGTCGATGGCTGTAGGATGGGCCAGCAAAAAGGCACCCTGCCCCAGATAGTTCAGCGTCAGACACGGCAGGACGATAAACAGCCAGCCCTTGCGGATGGGCGACTTACCGAAGTGACCCATATCGGCGTACAGCGCTTCGGCACCGGTAACGGCCAGAAAGACACTGCCCAGAATGACAAAGCCCAGTACGGGATTGGCAGCGAGCAGCATCAGCGCATAGTGCGGCGACAGGGCGGTGATGATCGAGAGATCGTCAAAGATATGGAAGATGCCCAGCACGCCCAGCGACAGAAACCACACCAGGGTGATCGGGCCAAAAAACTTGGCCAGACCGGCGGTGCCATGGGACTGCACCATAAAGACGCCGATCAGGATGACGGCAGCAATCGGCACGATAAAGGGATTGATGGCGCTGCCGACGCCCGGCGCGCCCTGAATACCCTCGATGGCAGACAGCACGGAAATGGCGGGGGTGATCACACCGTCCGCGTAGAACAGCGCGGCACCGCACACACCCAGAATAAACAGCAGGGCGCTGCGACGGCCCAGGGCGTTTTGCGCCAGCGCCATCAGCGACAGGGCCCCGCCTTCGCCACGGTTATCGGCGCGCATCAGGAACAGGACGTATTTGAACGTCACCACCACCATCAGCGCCCAGAACGCCAACGATACGACGCCCATAACGGCCAGACGCGGGTCACCCAGTGCCTGTGCGTGGCGGGTCGCCTCGCGCAAGGCATAGATGGGGCTGGTGCCGATATCCCCGAACACCACGCCGATAGCCCCGATCAGCAGGGCGCGCTGGGCAGCCTTGCTTTGCGGGTGTTCAGGCGAAAGGGGGTCGTGACTGTTCGTGTTTGCGGCGGCCGACTGGTCGTCGCGCGGGTGTTCCCCGACCATGCAAATCCTCCGGGCTGCGCAAGGGGCGCGCCCATCAAGAGCGGCGGGCCTTTAGACCCTTTCCGAGAGCGATTCAATCGCGACGTGGTTCCTGAAGGGGGGCAGAGGCCAGAATGCGACGATCAACCTTCGATTGTAACATCACCAGAATGGCGTCGCCGTTATCGGTGGCCTCGCGCACATCGACAGGCAAAGCATAGAGGGCCGGACGACCCGTCCAATCACCTAAGCGTTTGACGTTCCTCACAACATTGATGTGGCTGACGGCGCGGCCACGGTTGTCTCCGGACCTGACCTGAACCGTACGCAGGCCCGGTGTATAGCGAACAGCGACCACTTCGGCACCGCCCTGGGGCATTTGGCCACTGCCGACGCCGACACGATCTCCGGTTTCGCGAAACTCGATGTGAGGGGGATGATCGGTCTGGCGGCCCACTTCCACGACCTGATCTAGGGCAATGACCGAGGCCGCACTCATGGCTTGCTTGCCCTGAATAATAATCTGGGGCGTGATTAGATTTCGCTGCCCCTGAGCCTGAAGATAGGCCCGTTGGCGCGCCACAAAGTCCGGTTGGGCAAAGGTGTCTTCCCAGCCAAGATAGTCCCAATAATTAACGCCATAGGTGAGTACGATGACCTGAGGGTCGTCGGCCAGTCGGACAATTTGCTGGTTGGCATCGGGGCAGGCGGCGCACCCTTGGGCGGTGAACAATTCCACCACGACAGGTCGGCTTTCGCGCGCATGTGCAGAGGCCGCCAACGCAGGCAGAACCAAGCCTAAAGCACAGACCAGAACAGGCAGGGCAGACCGGAGTTTCAAGGGGGCGAGCCTTTTGTTGACCGGTAGATTTTATCGATATGTCAGGGGCGCGGGGGTCATAAAAACGTGAGGGCGGCAAACTTTCGTCTGCCGCCCCCGTCATTTGATCAAACCGTGTTTCAGCCGCGCGGGCCTTTAGTCCATCAGCTGTTGGGCCAGATAGACATAGTGGCGGGCCCAGCGGCGGGCGTTGGCGACCGGATCGGCGTCGTTGGAGTGACCGCCCACAGTGTCCTCATAATAGAGGTGGTCGTGGCCCATATCGCCCAGACGCGCCGCGAATTTGCGGGCGTGGCCGGGGTGGACGCGGTCATCCAGCGTGTTGGTGGTGATGTAGACGCGCGGGTATTTCACATCCGGACGCAGCAGCTGATAGGCCGAGTATTTGGAGATGAACTCGGCATCGCCCGGAATGCGCGGATCGCCATATTCGCCGATCCAGGATGCACCGGCAGGCAGTTCCTGATAGCGCATCATGTCGATCAGCGGGCTTTCAATAACGGCCGCGTTGAACAGCTCCGGATTCTGGGTGATCGACACCGAGGTCAGCACCCCGCCGTTCGAACGGCCATAGATGCCCAGATGGCGCGACGAGGTGATGCCGCGTGCAATCAGGTCACGGCCCACGGCGGCAAAGTCGTCAAAGGCGCGCTGGCGGTTTTCGCGCAGGGCCGCCTGGTGCCAGCCGGGTCCGAACTCGCCACCGCCACGGATGTTGGCCTGAACGAAGACGCCGCCATTCTCCAGCCACAGCTTGCCCATTTCCGGCTTGTAGGCGGGCGGGAAGCTGGCCTGGAAACCGCCATAGCCGAACATGATGGTCGGCGCGGTGCCGTCCATGGCCAGATCGCGCGGGCGGGTGATGAAATAGGGAATCTTGGTCCCGTCGGTGGAGGTGGCCTCGTACTGCTCGACCACATGGGTCGAGGCGTCGAACTTGGGTGCCGCCGACTTCATCGTGGTCAAGGTGCCGGTGTTGAAGTCAGCGAGGCTGAGCGTCGGCGGGGTGAGAAAACCTTGCGTCGAGACGAAGACACGGCCCGATGAACGCGAGGCCGAACCAAGGCTGACCGCCGAGTTGGCCGGCACGTCCATTGCGGACGACGTCCAGCCGTCAGCACCAGCGTTAAAGCGGGTCAGCTTGCCCACCACATTGTCGGCGATCACGGCCAGAATGCCGTCTTTCATCACCTGCACGTTTTGCAGCGACTGACGCGCGTTAGGCGAGAAGACCAGAGCAGCCTGTTTCGGATAGGCAATGCGGGGGCGCTGCACGTTCAGCAGGTTCAGCGGCACCGAAAGCAGGTCGCCGCCCTTGTAGGCGTGGCCGTCGAAGGTCCAGTCTTCGTCCAGCGAGAAGACCAGTTTGCCATCCAGCATGCCCTGAATGCCAACGCGCTCGGGCAGTTGCAGCTGCCACGGCTTGCCATCGGCACCCAGTGCCCAGATTTGCGAGCGGAAGGTGTCGAGTGGACGGCTAAACAGCACAGCCTCGACGGCACCCTCGGCATCGCGCAGCACGATCGGCGAGACGCCATAGCCGCCATCGGCCTGTTCACCACGATAGACTTCGGTGGCCTGAGACAGGCTCTGTCCGCGCTTCAGGGATTTGACGATGAACGGATAGCCGCTTTCGGTCAGCGAGCCGGTACCGAAATCGGTCGCCACCAGCAGGGTGTCCGCGTCCAGCCACGTGATGCGGTGCTTGCCTTCGGGAATGACAAAGCCACCTTCGACGAAGGATTTGGTGGCTATGTCGAACTCGCGCATCGTCACCGCATCCTTGCCGCCGTCGGACAGGGAGATCAGGCAACGGTTTTCAGCCGGCGGTAGGCACGATGCGCCCTTAAAGACCCAGTCGCGACCCTCGGCCTTGGCCAGAGCGTCGATGTCCAGCAGGGTCTCCCAGACCGGTGCGTCCGTGGCAAAGCTCTGGACCGAGGTCCGGCGCCACAGGCCTTTCGGATTGGTGCGGTCCTGCCAGAAGTTCGACAGCTGGTCGCCGAGGAAGCGCGGCACCGCGATCCGGTCGGTCGAGGTCAGGATGGCCTCGGCCTGCTGGCGGAACGGCTCATAGCGGGCATCGGTGGTCAGGGCCGCCAGCGCCTTCTCGTTCGACTGGGCCACAAAGGCCATGGCCTCGGTGCCCTGAACCTGTTCCAGCGCCAGATGGTCATCGGCAGCTGCCACACCTGCGGGCGACAGGTCGCGCGGGAAATGCGGCGGCAGGGACGAGGCGCTGACGCCCGCCTGATCTGCGGCTGTCGAACCTGTATCCGTGGTGGCACAGGCCCCCAGCATCAGCACCGGCAAGGCTGCCGTCAGCAAAAGCGAACGCATCATTGGTTTTCCCCCGAGGTGTCGCGCATCAGGCGACGCGTAAGATAGGTGTATTCCAGCGCTACACGGCGGGCCGTCTCGCGCAGATTGGCACCGGCGGCGTGACCGCCGTCAGTGTTTTCGTAGAACAGGACATCATGGCCCAGCTCTTCCAGACGGGCCGCCGCCTTGCGGGCATGGCCCGGGTGGACGCGGTCGTCCTTGGTCGAGGTATGGATGAAGACCTGCGGATAGGGCGCATCGGCCGACAGGCGCTGATAGGGTGAATATTCGGCAATCCATGTGCGTTGTTCCGGAATGTCCGGATCGCCGTATTCACCTTTCCAGGAGTCACCGGCCAGCAGCTTGTGGAAGCGCAGCATGTCAAACAGGGGCACCTGAATGACCGCGGCGTTGATCAGGTCCGGACGTTGGGTCAGCATGGCCCCCATGAACAGGCCGCCTTGCGAGCCACCCATAATGCCCAGATGGGGCTGGCTGGTAATGCCGCGACGGATCAGGTCCTCGGCCACGGCTTGAAAATCCTCGTGTGCGCGCTGACGGTTCTGTTGCAGCGCGGCCTGATGCCAGCGCGGGCCGAACTCGCCACCGCCACGCGTGTTGGCAATCACATAAACGCCGCCGCGCTCCAGCCACAGCTTGCCAGTGGTGCCGGAATAGCCGGGCAGCAGCGACGACTGGAAACCGCCATAGCCGTAAAGCAGGGTCGGGTTCGAGCCATCCATCGGCGCGTTTTCGCGGCGGACCACGAAATAGGGGACGCGGGTGCCGTCTTTGCTGACAGCCTCGTTCTGTTCGACGATCAGGCCGGTGGTGTCGAACTTTTCGGGCAGGGACTTGGCCACGGTGGCCGTTCCGGTGGCAGCATCGGCGAAATAGAGGCTCGACGGGGTCAGATAGCCGCTGACATTGACGAACATCTGGTCGTTTTCGCTCGAGGTCGAGCCAAGGCCGACGGTAACGTTTTCCGGCAGGTCCAGACGGTTACGCGACCAGTTGGCCGGATCGTAGACATAGATAGAACCGCGAACGTTCTCGTAAAGCGCGACCACCAGACGGTTGCGGGTGGCGGTAATGCCTTCGACGGCCTCGCGCTCGCCCGGGTTGAGGATCAGTTCGGCCTGAACCGACTTGTCAGCCATCCATGCCTCGAAATCATAGGCAAAGATGTCGCCGGTCTTGAAGGTCTGGCCCGACGGAGCCGTCCAGTCCTCATCGGTGGAGATGACCAGCTTGCCCGCCACCAAGGCATTGATACCGCCCTTCCTGGGCAGCGGCAGGGCTTCGACCGAGCCATCGGCCTTCAGCAGGTATTTGTCGCTGCTGTAGAAATCGACCGCGCGCTGGATCAGGGTCGCCTTCAGCACGCCGTCGGCATCGCGCAGATTATAGCCGTTGACCGCCATATCGGTAACGTCACCGGCGTAGACTTCTCGGGCCTGATCCAGTGTCTGGCCACGCTTCAGGATACGCACCGAGCGGGCATAGCCGGAGTTGGTGACCGTCGATGGGTCATAGGCGTAGGAGATCAACAGGGTGTCGCGGTCGATCCATGTCACGCCCGATTTCGATTCAGGCAGGTTGAAGCCGCCCTCGACGAACTGGCGGGTCTGTTTGTCGAACTCGCGGACGGTGGTGGCATCCTTGCCGCCATCCGACAGGGAAATCAGGCAATAGCGGTCCTCGGGCGGCAGGCAGGTCGCGCCCTTATAGACCCAGTTTGCCCCCTCGGACGCCGACAGGGCGTCGATGTCGAGGATGGTCTCCCACTGGGGATTGTCCGTGCCGTAGGACTGCAAGGTGGTGCGGCGCCAGATGCCGCGCACATGGTCTGCGTCCTGCCAGAAGTTTTCGACAAAGCCGCCGCGCTTGATCGACCCATAGGGGATACGGTCGCGCGATTGCAGGATTTCCAGCGCCTGCTGATGCAGGCCGTCATAAACGGGATCGGCCTGTAATGTGCCCAGCGAATGGGCGTTCTTTTCCGCCACCCAGGCATCCACGCGCGGGCTTTCGATCTCTTCCAGCCACAGATAGGGGTCGGTGGCGTCCGTGGTGGCAAAGGCGGCGGGAGCGTTAGAAGCTGTTTGTGACATGGCAACCGGAGCAATCCCGCAGGCCATGGCCAAGGCCGCTGCGGCAACAAGAGTACGGGTGGAGGCGGGGCGTTTCATCGTCGTCCTTCAGGAAGGGGGCCTTGCGGGCGATTATTTTTGTGGCCGCACTTTGTCGCGAAGGTGAACCCATCACAAGGTGACACATCGCACCTTGGCCGCAAAATCCGTGGCTTAGCCGTTCAATGGCCTTCGTCGGGAATGTTCAACAGTTCGCCGCACGCCTTGCAATGGACCGCATCCGGATCGTGTTTCTGCAGGCCGCAGGTGGGGCAAGGGAAACGCACCTTATTGGGCCGGATCAGGGTCTGGGCGAGGCGCAGGAACAGGGTGATGCCCACCAGCATAATGACAATGGAAATGACGCGGCCCCAATTGCCAGGCAGGGTGATGTCACCAAAACCGGTGGTGGTCAGGGTGGTGACGGTGAAATACAGCGCGTCCAGATAGCCATAGATGCCCTCGGTGCGCCCGAAATAGGCATACACAAAGCCGGTGGTCACAAAGATAAAGGTAATCAGCGCCGCGGCTGCCCGTGTGACCTCCTCAACGCGGGTGTCATCGAACCTGTGCCCGACCGTGCGCCAGAACAGCTCGCTGTTCAGCAGGCTCCAGAACCGCAAAAGTCGCAGGAAGCCGAAATTGGCCAGCCACGCCGGAAACAGCAGGGTGGCCAACACGAACAGATCCACCCAGACAATCGGACGTTTCAACCAGTCCTTGATCGAGTGATAGGCATAGGCCCGCGCCGCCAAATCCAGACCCAGGATCAGAGCCACCAGATAGTCGACGGCATAGAAGACCCATCCGGCCTCTTTCAAAATCGGCGCAGCGATAAAGAAGGCGATAATGGCCAGATCAATCACGATGACCATCAGGCGGAATTTCACCGCAGTCGGCTGGGTGCCGTGATACAGATAGCGCAGGCGCGCCCGCAGACGCAGGCCTTCGGTCTTGGGCGTTTGGGGGACAGGTTCACCGCTGGTGGTCATTTCATCAGCGATACATGAGTTATGGGGAATTCCCAGAGATGATCGGCATGACCGACACCAGAATGGGCCAGTGGGACTATGTCCGCATGAACGGTGCAGGCAATGCCTTCATCGTGGTGGATGCTTTTGACCAGCCGTTTCGCCCGTCCGAGGATGAAGTGCGCCGCTTGGCGTCACCCGAAGCGGGGTTGGGGGGCTTTGATCAGCTGATCTCGGTCGAGCGCTCGCAGGACGCGGACGGCTTTATGCGGGTGTGGAATGCCGACGGCTCCATGGTTGAGACCTGCGGCAACGCACTGCGCTGTGTCGGCTGGCTGATGCTGGAAGAGTTCGAAAAGCCCGAGGTTTCGGTGGATACGCTGGGTGGTCTGACCCGCGCCAGCCGCGCGGGCGACCTGCGGGTGCGGGTCGACATGGGTCAGCCACGTCTGGAGTGGCAACAGATCCCGCTGGCCGAGGAAATGGACACACGCGGCATCGAGCTGCAGGTCGGGCCGATCGATAATCCGGTGGTGCATACGCCCGGAGCCGTGTCCATGGGCAATCCGCACGTGGTGTTTTTCACCGACCGTCAGGACGATGCCTTTGTGCGCGGGACCGGCTCGCTGATCGAGCACCACCCGCTGTTTCCCGAGGGGGTCAATGTCGGCTTTGCCCATGTGCTGGACCGCAACACCATTCGCCTGCGGGTGTGGGAGCGCGGGGCAGGCCTGACGCTGGCCTGTGGCACCGGTGCCTGCGGAGCCATGGTGGCTGCCAGCCGCCGCGGCCTGATTGATCGCGCGGCGCGCATGATTTTGGACGGCGGGGAGCTGTTCATCGAGTGGGACGAAGCTTCCAACCGCGTTTTTATGACCGGACCTGTCGAAATTGAGGGGACAGGACAGCTTCATTCCGTGTTGTAATGGAGTTTGACCGCCTCGCTTGTTGTTCCTGCGGGATCGGCGCTCTAGGAACAACGCGCTGCAGACGCCCTTGGTTGAGATTTAGATGCCTGATTTGACTGATAAACAGACTTTCACCGACGAAGACGCCCTGGATTTCCACCGCGTCCCGACGCCGGGCAAGATTTCCATGGCTCCAACCAAGCCCATGGCGACGCAACGCGATCTGTCGCTGGCTTATTCGCCGGGTGTGGCTGTTCCGGTCCGTGCCATCGCCGAAGATCCCGACAAAGCCTATGACTATACTTCCAAGGGCAATCTGGTCGCCGTGATCTCGAACGGCACCGCCATTCTGGGTCTGGGCAACCTCGGTCACATGGCTTCGAAGCCGGTGATGGAAGGCAAGTCGGTCCTGTTCAAACGCTTTGCCGACGTCGACAGCTTCGACGTGGAAGTGAAGACGACCGATCCGGACGAGTTTGTCACCGTCGTCAAAAACATCGGCGACACATGGGGCGGCATCAACCTTGAGGACATCAAGTCTCCGGAATGTTTCGAGATCGAGGCTCAGCTGCAGGACCTGCTCGACATTCCCGTCTTCCACGATGACCAGCACGGCACGGCCATTATCGCTACGGCCGGTCTGATCAACGCGGCCCACATTGCGGGCAAGAAGCTGGAAGACCTGAAGGTTGTTCTGTCGGGAGCGGGCGCTGCAGGCCTGTCGACCATCGCCCTGATGAAGGCCGCAGGGGTCAAGGCCGAGAACACTGTCATCTGTGACCGCGATGGCGTGGTCTACAAAGGCCGCCCGGGCGGTATGGACCAGTGGAAGGCTGCCCACGCGACCGACACCCCGCACCGTACTCTGGCCGAAGCCATGGTCGGGGCCGATGTGGTGATCGGTCTGTCGGCCAAGGGGGCCATCAGCAAGGAGATGGTCGCGTCCATGGGGCCGCGCCCGATCATCTTCGCCATGGCCAACCCCGATCCGGAAATCACGCCGGAAGAGGTCAAGGAAGTCCGCAACGACGCCATCATCGCCACCGGCCGCTCTGACTACCCGAACCAGGTCAACAACGTTCTGGCCTTCCCGTATCTGTTCCGTGGTTCGCTGGACGTTCGCGCCCGCCGTATCAACCACGAGATGAAGGTCGCTTGCGCCGAGGCTCTGGCCGCTCTGGCGCGGGAAGACGTGCCGGACGAAGTGGCCGCCGCCTACCGTGGCCGCAAGCTGAAATTCGGTGCCGAATATATCATTCCGTCGCCGTTCGACCCGCGTCTGGTCTGGTACATCCCGCCGTTTGTGGCGCAGGCCGCCATGGATTCCGGCGTGGCCCGTACCCCGATCGAGGACATGGATGCCTACCGCATCGCCCTGCGCCAGCGCGTCGATCCGTCGGCGGCCCTGATGCAGAAGATCTCCTCGGCGGTGCGCATGGGTCCGACCAAGCGCGTCGTCTTTGCCGAGGGTGAAGAGACATCGGTCATCCGCGCCGCATGGGCCTTCAAACAGGCCGAACTGGGCGAACCCATTCTGGTCGGCCGCGAAGAACTGATCCGCCAGAACGCAGCCGAAGCCGGCTTCAACTTCGACGAACTGGGCATCCGCGTGATGAACGCCCGCGTGTCGGAGCGTAACGCTGAATACGTCGACTGGCTGTACAATCGCCTGCAACGTCGTGGCTATCTGCGCCGTGACGTGCAGCGCATGATCAATCAGGACCGCAACTATTTCGGTGCTGCTATGGTGGCCCGTGGCGAGGCGGACTGCATGGTCACCGGCGTGACCCGTAACTTCAACATGGCCCTGAAAGAGGTCCGCCGCGTTCTGGACGTGACGGACCGCATGATCGGCCTGTCGATCCTGCTGGCCAAGGGTCGCACCCTGTTTGTGGCCGATACCTCGATCCACGAACTGCCGAACGCCGAGGAACTGGCCGAAATCGCCATCAAGGCCGCCGCCACGGTGCGGAGCCTGGGCCGCACGCCGCGGGTGGCCTTCCTGTCGTACTCCACCTTTGGTGACCCGCCCGGTGACCGTGGCGAAAAGGTGCGCGAGGCGATCCGCATCCTCGACGGCATGGATGTCGATTTCGAATATGAAGGCGAAATGCCGCCGGAACTGGCGCTCAACCCCGATGCCCGCGCCAACTATCCGTTCATGCGCCTGACGGGGGATGCCAATGTGCTGGTGATGCCGGCCATTCATTCAGCCGCGATCTCGACCCGTCTGGTCCAGTCTCTGGGCGGGGCGACGGTGGTTGGCCCGCTGCTAGTCGGTCTGGAGAAGTCGGTGCAGATCGTGCGTCTGGGCGCCTCGGTCAGCGAAATCATCAATGCGGCGACGTTTGCTGCCTATGGCGCTGACGACAAGGCCTGATCTGTCAAAGAGTTGGCTGGATAAAAAGAGGGCGGACCGGGTTACCCGGGCCGCCCTTTTTCTTGGCGCTCTTGTGCGGCCTACTGCGCCTGTTGGGCCTGCAACCGGATTTGGCGCTTGGCCACGTAGAAGGCCAGCACGATGGCGAAGATGCCGATCAGGGTGGAGTAGAAGAAGAAGGTCATATAGCCCGCGCCCAGACCTGCGACGGAGACGCCGCTCTTGGCGGCCCCTTCGACCAGAGAGCCTTCGGGCAGATTGTTGAAAAAGCCCTTGAGCGGGGCGGTAAATCCGCCGCTGTCGGCGACGCGCGCCGAGGTTTCGACGATCTTGCCTGACTGGGATGCGACCAGCTTGCCGGGCAGGGCATAAAGCGAGCTGAACAGCGCATATTGGGTGGCGGTAAAGCCCACCGAAGTCAGGCTGGACATATAGGCGATCAGGGCCGTGCCCGCGATGCCGGTAGCGACGTTGTCGGCGCAGATGGCAATGAAAAGGGCTGTGATGTCATGGCCCTGGGTTGCCAGCCAGGCGAACAGCAGGTTGGAGACGGGGCTCATAAAAGCCCCGATCACCATGGCGCGGATCAGGCCCAAACGCGCCACCAACACGCCGCCGAGAAAGACGCCGATCGAGATAGCGACCACGCCGAAAATCTTACGCACCTCGCCGATTTCCAGCAGGCTGAACCCCAGATCCAGATAGAAGGGGTTCATGATGTTCAGCACAAAGTCCGACAGGCGATAAAGGCAGATCAGCGCGAGAATCGGACCAGCCAGCTTGCCGAAGCGGACAAAGAAATCCTTCACCGGTGCACCGAACGAGGCGGCCAGATAGGCCCCGGGTCGCGTACGATAGCCGGGGATGGGCGAGCAGGCAGCAAACAGCAGGCCAAAGCCACAGATGATCCACACGAACTGGATCAGCACACCCAGTCCGCCGCCGGTTTCCATGCCGGCATTCAGACCGTTGATCAGGCCTTGGGGCAGGGCCCAGCCCGTCGCCCATTCGAACGCGGCCAACTTGTCGGTCAGGCCCGTGCCGATCAGGATGGCGGCGAGGAAAATCAGCGCCAGACGCACAATCCATTCAATCTTTTCCGCGATTGGATGGGACGGAATGTCGGAGACCGGAATGGGCCGCACCACATGGGCCTTCTCGCGCGGGGCCAGCAGGACGCCCGCGACGCCAATGCCCATCAGGGCGGCCATCACCGCATAGGACAGGTTCCAGCTGTAGAATTCGGCCAGTGCCAGAGGCACGAAACCGGCAATAATCTGTGCGACGCGATAGCCCAGTTGATAGGCGGCGGCCATGGCCCCTTGGCGACTGTCATCTACGGCCTCGATCCGCCAGGCATCGATAGCGATATCCTGAGTGGCCCCGAAGAAGCCGACCATCACGGCGAAGGCGGCGACCATTCCAAGATTGTCTTGCGGGTTGGAGCCGGAAATCATCCAAAGGCCCGCGATAATCACGCCTTGGGTGGCCAGCATCCAAGACCGGCGATGGCCCAACCATTTGGACAGCAAGGGAATATTGGTCCGGTCCAGCAGCGGTGCCCAGACAAATTTCAACGCATAGACCAGTGTCGCCAGTGCGAAGAAGCCGATCATTTCCAGCGAAATGCCCGAACTGCGCAGCCATGCCGAAAGGGTGTCGTAGATCAGCAGGAACGGCAGGCCCGACGAGAAGCCGAGCAGCAGCATGGTGAAGGGGCGACGTTCGAAATAGACCGCAAGTCCCGCGAACCGTTTGGCCTTGGCCGGAGCGGCGTTCGCGTGGGCGGTATCTTCAGGCTGGCTCATTCTCACTCCGACAAGGGGCCGGAGCGTCACCGGCCTTTAGTCTCGCGTTTGCGTGGTGACCTTGGCGCGGTTGGTGCTGTTCGTCCAGCGGGCCAGTGCGGTTCTGAGGCTGTCGACCTCCAACGGCTTGGTCAGATGGTCATCCATTCCTGCCTCAAGGCAGGCGGCGCGGTCTTCGGAATAGGCATTGGCGGTCAGGGCAATGATGGGCGTGATGTACCCTTGGGCGCGCAAGGTGCGCGTGGCCGAAACGCCGTCCAGACGTGGCATGCGCATGTCCATAAAGATGATGTCGAACAGGTGCGAGCGCGCCGCATCCAGTGCTTCCTGCCCGTCGGCGGCGGTTTGCACCATACAGCCCTCGCGGCGCAGCAGCGTCTTGGCCAAAAGCTGGCCGACCGGATTGTCCTCGACCAGAAGCACCCGAACGCCCTTGAAACTGCCCTCGGCCAGACGGTCGTCTTCAATATGGCGGATGATGGGGGCGGTGTTGTCGGGGCGCGGGCTGGCAACCAGAACCCGCTCGACCAGAGATTCACGGCGCAAGGGTTTGATCAGGTACCCGTGAAAGCCATCGCGCTTATAGGCCGAGATCAGATCGCGCTCGGACGGGCGCAGAAGGATGATGGACTGGCCCTCCTGCGGGCGCATCACGCGCTGTCCTTCATCGGCCAAGGCATGATCGATCAGGGTGACCTTGGCGTCGGGGCTGAGGGCACCGCCGCTGGCTTCCAACTGGGCACGGACCGCGGCTTCGGTGAAGCGGCAGGGGGTCAGCACATTGACCGGTTGCGCGTTCAGGGTACGCAAACGCTCCGGCGTTTCGGCACGGGTAAAGCTGGCGGTGAAACGGAAACGGGCCCCTTGGGCCTTGGGGCGATCCTCGACGCAGACCTTTCCGCCCATGGCGACGGCCAGACGGCGCACCACGGCCAGACCCAGTCCTGCCCCGTCATGGCGCACGGCGTCGGAATAGTCGGCATGGCCGAACTCGTCGAAAATCCGCTGGCGGGCCTCTTTGGGGACGCCCGGGCCGCTATCGTCGACGATAAAGTCCAGCTTGGGCTTTTCATCGGACCCGCCGACACGCACCACCTGAATGTGGACGCCACCTTCGTCAGTGAATTTGACTGCATTGCCCGCCAGATTGAACAGAATCTGGCGCAGGCGCCCCTCGTCGGCCATTACAAAGGGCACGTCCGCCGCGACAGACCATGCAATCTCCAGCCCGCGATCATGGGCGCGGGGGCTGAGCAATTCGGCGACGCTGCGGGTCAGGGTTTCAAGGTCCACCGGAGTCAGATCGAACTCCAGCGCGCCTGCCTCCAAACGGGCATAGTCCAGCAGGTCATTGACCAGACCCAGCAGGTGTTCAGCCGATTTCTGTGCCGCCTCGGCATAGGCGCGCTGGGCCCCGTCCAGACGGGTGCGCGACAACAGGCCAAGCATGCCAATCACCCCGTTCAGAGGCGTGCGCATCTCATGGCTCATCAGACGCAGAAACTGCTGCTCCGGCGCAGCGCTGTCGGGCTTGGCCACGGCAGGCGCTCTTGCAGACGGTTTAGACTTGGCACGAACAGGCTGATCCATGGTGTCAGTCTGACTGTCAAATCTTAAGGTCTAGCGAACTTCGTTAGGCATGAAAGGCAGATTTCGCATGCTGGCGGTCAAAGCTGTCAGCGGCACCCAAGGTGGCGCGGCGGTACATCAAAGCCTCGGCGACGTGGCGGTGCAGGACGGCATCACCGCCCTCCAGATCGGCGATGGTACGGGCCAGTCGCACGGTGCGGGTCCAGCCGCGCGCGGTCAGGCCGCCAGCTTCGCCCGCCTTGATCAGCAGGTCCTTGCCGCCTTGATCGGGCGTCGCGAACTGCTCCAGCGCTTCGCCTGCCAAGCGGGCATTCAGACTGTCGGCAGGCGACAGACCCAGCTGCGCCCCGCGTCGGCTTTGGCGCTCGCGGGCAATCCTCACGCGGGCGGCGGCCTCGGCGGTGCCTTCGGCGGGGGGTGGCAAGGACATGTCGGCAGCCGTGACCTGCGGCGTTTCGACGGTCAGGTCAATGCGGTCAAACAGAGGGCCTGAAATGCGGTTTTGGTAGTCGCGTTGACAACGCGGAGCCTTGCCACACGCCCCCTTGCCCGGACCTCCAAGCCCACAGCGGCACGGGTTCATCGCCGCCACCAGTTGAAACCGGGCTGGATAGCGCAGCNNGGCGCGCGCCACCATGATCTCTCCGGTCTCCAGAGGCTGGCGCAGGGAATCCAGCGCTTGAGGCGAGTATTCGGGTAGCTCATCGAGAAACAGCACACCGTTGTGGGCCAAGGAGGCCTCGCCCGGCTTGGCACGGTGCCCGCCGCCGGTCAGAGCGGCCATGGAGGCGGAATGGTGCGGGGCGCGAAACGGGCGCGCCCGTGTCAGGGCTCCGCGTTCGATGAGGCCCGCCACCGACCAGACCATGGAGGTTTCCAGCAGTTCTTCCGGCATCAACGGCGGCAACAGACCCGGTAGCCGCTGGGCCAGCATGGATTTTCCCGACCCCGGCTGACCGATAAACAGGATGTTGTGACCACCGGCCGCGGCAATCTCCAGGGCGCGCTTGGCCCCTTCTTGCCCTTTGACGTCACGCAAATCTGGCCCGAGCGCTTCTTCTCGCAAGGCTCCGGGCACGGGCGCAGACAGGGTTTGCTGGCCGCGAAAATGGTTGATCAGACCAATGAGTGAGCGCGGGGCCAAAATACGCGCCTCACCCGCCCATGCGGCTTCAGGCCCATTGGCTTCGGGGCAGATCAGGCCCAAACCCATAGCATTTGCGGCGACGGCGGCAGGCAGGGCTCCGCCCACGCGCGCGATCTGGCCGTCCAGCCCCAACTCGCCGATGGCGGCCCAACCATCCAGTGCGTCCTGACCGATCACGCCCATCGAGGCTAGCAGCGCCAAGGCGATAGGCAGGTCGAAATGGCTGCCTTCCTTGGGCAGGTCTGCCGGAGCCAGATTGGCGATGACCTTTTTGGGTGGCAGGGCCAGACCGATACCGGCAAAGGCCCCGCGCACGCGCTCGCGGCTTTCGGCGACGGCCTTGTCCGGCAGGCCGACAATAGCAAAAGCCCCTTGCGGCGTGGCGACCTGCTGGACTTCGACATCCACCCGTCTGGCTTCGACACCGTCGAACGCCACCGTCACCACCCGCGCGACCATCACCTGTTCCCCGCCCTGTTACGGGCGTGAACAAATCACGAACTTATAGGCTTTGCAATACCGATGTTATGCCGCGACGCGTTTGCGTTCGATCACGTCCCACATGGCGGCGGTGGCATCGATACCGGCAAAGTTCAGCAGCTGCTGGGCACCGGTAGGGGAGGTGACGTTGATCTCGGTCAGATAGTCACCGATCACATCGATGCCAACGAAGATCAGGCCGCGCTCTTTGAGATAGCCGCCGATCGTAGCGCAGATTTCCTTGTCGCGTTCGGTCAGTTCAACCGGAGCGGCCGTGCCGCCGACGCGCAGGTTCGAGCGCACCTGGTCCTTGGCCGGAATGCGGTTGATAGCCCCGACTGGCTCGCCATCCACCAGAAGGATGCGCTTATCACCGGCTGAGACAGCCGGAATGAATTTCTGGATGACCAGCGGATCGCGCGAGGCGCTGGCATGGATTTCGATCAGGGCTTCGAGGTTTGGATCATCGGCCTTGAGGCGAACCACGCCCGATCCAGCGGCCCCGTGCAGCGGCTTCAGCACCACATCGCCGTGGCGCTTGTGGAAGTCGACCAAAGCGACCGGATCCGACGAGATCAGGGTCGGCGGTTGCAGTTGCGGCCACAGGGTCGCCACCAGTTTCTCAGGCGCCGAGCGCACTTCCGCCGGATCATTCACCACCAGGGTCTTGGGATGGATGCGCTCCAACAGATAGGTGGCCGTCACATAGGCCATGTCGAACGGCGGGTCCTGACGCATCAGGATGACGTCGATGTCATTCTCGAGGTCGAGCTTTTGTTCGGGGCCGAAATCGGCGTGCCGACCCTGAACCTTTTGCACGGTGACCGGACGGGCGCGGCAGTACAGGCGGCCTTCGTCCAGCGACAGGGTGCGGAAGTCATAGACCCACAACTTGTGACCACGGACCTGCGCGGTCAGCGCCATGAGGAAGGTGGTGTCCGACTCGACGTTGACGTTCTCGAGCGGGTCCATCTGGATGGCGACCTTGAGCATACTCTTCCTCGGCTGGGCGCATGGGATGGCCAAAAGCGGCCATCTGAATGTTTGGCGACGCCACCGCCCGTGTGCAAGGACGGGCGGCCTAAAAAGACCGATTTAGTTGAGGCGCAGCCGCAGCTTATGCAGGTTGAACGCCGAGGCCAGCTCGGTTTCGGCGTTCATATCGCGCGCTTGGCTAAGGGCTGCCATGGCCCCTTGAAGAGCGCCCTGCTTTTCACGCGCCGTTGCCACGTCCAGCCATGGACGGTGGTCGGTCGGGTCCAGAAGGGCACGGCGCAGCGCCGAGCGCTCGGCCTGAGCATAATCTCCGCGCTGGATGGCATAGGCGAAAATCAGGTTCTGCAAACGCAGCAGGGCTTGCCGCTCGCTGATCGGTGCCATCAGCAGGTCCAGGCGATCGGCCACATGGGGGGTCAGGCCCGCGTGCAGAGCTCGGCGGGTCAGTTCACTGGGCAGAACCAGACGGCCCTGACTGAACGGATCAAGGGCCACAGGACCATCGGGCGTTTCCACTCTCAGCAGCACGTGACCGGGAAAATCCACGGCGGCGGCTTCGAGACCGGCGCGGCGGGCAGCTTCCAGATAGAGGATGACCAAGGCAGCCGACCATCCCCGTCGCGTCTCGGAGATGGTTATGATGTCGGCTGCATGCTCGGAGGCGGCGTCGAGCAAATCCCCGTTCAGACGAAAATCGCCCGCCAGTGTCTCGGTCAGCGCATCGTCCGGTGTTTCTTCCTCGACCCGCTCTCGCAGACGCTTGGCCGCGTCTTCCACCAGACGACGCACGACCGACGCATCGCGGCGCGGCTGATCGTGAAGTGCGCAGGCGATGGCCGCCTCCAACAAGGGAAAGCAGGCGTCATCGGCCTTTCCGGCGTCCTCAAGAGTGTTAATGGCCTCTTGCGCGGTCAAAACGCGGTTCCTTGCGTAGTCGTCAGTCCTTTGAGATGGCGCGGCAATCGTCCCGGTGACAGAGCAATCAGGTCCAGCCGCGGCTCAAGTTTCTGTAACGAAGGACGGGTCCGAACAATTCGATTTCCGGCGTTAAGTAGCCGCTCCTGCTGATCGGAACTCAGCGCCATCAGGGCCAACTCGGGCGACTGTCGGCGTTTGACCTCTACAACCGCCAGTATACTGCCTTTGCGCGCAAGCAAATCGATTTCTGCTTGCGGGGTCTTCAACCGGAAGCCCAGGATTTGATAGCCCTTGGCCATCAGATAGAGCGCCGCCAGCCATTCGCCTTGGTGGCCCTGCTTGCGGGCGTTCAAACCGTTGCGAGAGCGCGCGGCGCGTTGTGCGGCGCGGGGTTCCGGCAGGTGGTCAGGCGGGCAGCGCATGCGATCAGTGGCCTTTTAGGTCCAATGCGCGTTTGTAGAGCATCTTGCGTGGCAGGTTCAGCGCCTTGGACACCTCGGAGGCAGCTTCGCCCGGCGGCAGGCGGGTCAGGGCTTCGGCCAAGGCGGCGTCGATATCGGTTTCCGATGCGGCAGTCTCCGCACCGGGGCCGACTACGACCACGATTTCGCCCTTGGGGGCGTCGCAGCGCGGGTCATTGGCCAGTTCCGAAAGGCTGCCACGGACGCATTCCTCATAGAGTTTGGTCAGCTCGCGCGCCACAGCGGCAGGGCGATCGCCGAGCACTTCGGCCATGTCTTTCAGGCTGTCCTGAAGGCGCGGGCCGCTCTCGAAAAAGATCAAGGTGTGCAGACTGGTGCGCAGGGCCTCGAGTGCTGTTTTACGGGCGGCGGATTTGGGGGGCAGAAACCCAGCGAAGGTGAACCGGTCGGCGGGCAGGCCGGCGACGCACAGGGCGGCCAGAGCGCTGGACGGGCCGGGGATCGGGTGAACCTTGATGTCTTCGGCAATAGCGGCGCGGGCGACGACAAAACCGGGGTCCGACACCATGGGGGTACCCGCATCCGAAACAAGGGCGACGACCTTGTCTTCGCGCAGATACTGCATGGCCACTTCTGCCGCGCGCTGGGACGTATGATCGTCGCAGCGTTCAAGCTTGGCCTTCAAACCGTAGGCGGTCAGTAATTTGGCTGTCACGCGGGTGTCTTCGGCCAGCACCAGATCAGCTGCCGCCAGAACATCCAGCGCCCTGAGCGTGATGTCGCGCAGGTTTCCGATCGGTGTGGCCACCAGATAGAATCCACCCGAAACAGGGCGGGGCGGCGGAGCGGTCGGGGCAAAAAGCGGAGCTTCGGACATTGGCCGGACCCTGCCAGCCTGTGCCCCGAAACGCAAACGGGGCCGCTCGAAGGCGGCCCCGCACGCGAGACGTACTATCGTCTGAAGGACACGTTAGACGCGAGGACCGCGTCCACGTATCCCGCCTACAACCAGCGACACGACAAACAGAATAACGGCAATGATGGCCACGAATTTCGCGATTTCCATCGAGGTGCCGGCGATACCGCCAAAGCCGAGAAGCGACGCGACTAGAGCGATAATGAAAAAGATGATGGCCCAACGCAGCATAGGTTCCTCCGGGGGATTATTTTTGAAAGTAGAGGCCAAGTGAGTGGCGTCGCAAAACTAACGTGCCGGTGGGGTTGCTGTTCCGCCTAGTGTTAAATGTTGGTACCAAATGAAAAACGGCACCCGAAAGGGTGCCGTTTTGTATGCGTATAACGCTTGATGTCTTAGCGGCGACGTCTGCGGCTGCTGCCGTGACGACGCTTGCCGGAGCGGCTGTCTTTGTGGCCTGATTCATTGAAGGCCGTCAGAGCCAGCGCCGCCAGACCGGGCTTTCTCAGAAGCACAGCGCCTGCACCCAAAGCCGCCACGATGGCGATCACCGGGCGTTGTTGCACCATGTGCAGCACGCGGCCGACCATGGAATCCGGCTCGTCTTCATCTTCAACGTCGCTGTCGTCGTCACCGTCGGCCTTCTTGGAGAAGGTCATATAGGCGATACCGGCGATCACGGCGAAAATGCCCGCCGTGGCTGCCGCTGCGCCCAGTGGAACCAGAACCAGGCACAGGCCGTAAAAAACGGTTGCGCCCAGAGCGATGATGGCCACAAAGGCGGCGGCCGCAGCGACGGCGCCGGCAACGACGCGATTGATCAGGCCGCGGATCATCAGTTGCGACGACCGGCGAGCAGCAGACCGATGACCACACCGACGCCGAGGGCGATGGCGGTCGATTGCAGCGGGCGCTCTTGCACGCGCTCGGTCACATAGCGTTGAGCTTCGTCCAGACGTTCCTGAGCGTCGTCGTAGTATTCGCGACCCTTTTCACGTGCCTGACCGTAGACTTCCTTGGCCTTCTCGGTGGCTTGCTCGGCCTTTTCGCGCACAAGGGCTTCAGCCTTGGCGGCCTTCTGGGCGGCCTTTTCTTTCAGAGCAGCCGCTTCGGCGCGGGCAGCGGTCTTTGCATCGTCCGTCAGGGTCACAGTGTCTTCCTTGAGGGTCTTGAGATCGTTCTTGAGAGTCTCGCGGGTTTGCGACGTAGCCATGGTGCGTCGTCTCCGTAAATAGCTTAGCTGTAAAATATGAGCTCAGGAACCGAACGTCACAGAATGGTCGAAGTTCCCCGTGCGACACAACGTCAGGTGACATAGATACGCGAATAAGCCTCGGTCTTCAAAGGTAAAGCTTGTCGAATAGTGCTGGTCGGTCCGAGCGTTCAGGCTTAGATATTGGCTCATGACAGACTGGTTGATCGCTCCACCGCCCGCTGCGTCTTTGGCCATTGCCGACGATGCCCGTCGTTTCGCCGTTCGCCGCATCTATTGTGTGGGCCAGAACTATGCGGCGCATGCCCGTGAAATGGGCGCGGATGCAGACAAGCCCGATCCCTTCTTCTTCACCAAACCCGCCGATGCTCTGGTGGTTGACGGTGCCGATCCGACCTATCCGCCGTCTACGTCCAATCTGCACTATGAGGTCGAACTGGTGGTGGCTATCGGCGAGACCGGTCAACCGGTCGGCTGGGCGGTCGGCGTCGATCTGACCCGCCGCGACCTGCAAAGCGCCGCCAAGACCAAGGGGCGTCCATGGGATGCGGCCAAGGGCTTCGACCAATCGGCCCCGTGCGGCGCGCTGAGCCTGAAACCGCCTGCGCCGGATGCCGCTATCCGCCTCAGCGTCAATGGCGAGGTCCGCCAGTCCAGCCGCCTGTCCGACATGATCTGGGACGTGGATGGTATTGTCGCCAAGGCTGGCACTCTGTGGAAGCTGTCGGCGGGCGATATCATCTTTACCGGTACTCCCGAAGGCGTTGGCCCTCTGAGCCCCGGTGATCGGGTCGAGGCTGTCATCGACGGCCTGCCGCCGCTGTCGTTCGTGGTTCGCGCATGATCCTGCACGGCTATTGGCGCTCGGGCACCAGCTATCGCACGCGGATCGCCCTGAACCTCAAGGGCCTCGACTATCGGCAGGCCCCGATTGACCTGCGCACCGGCGCGCAAAAGTCGGATTCCTATCTGGCGCTGAATCCACAAGGTCTGGTGCCGGCTTTAGAGGTGGACGGGCAGGTGCTGACCCAATCGCCTGCCATTTTGGAATGGCTGGAGGAAACCCATCCCGAACCGGCCCTGCTGCCCAAGGATGCGGCGGGCCGCGCTGTGGTGCGGGCCATGTCAGCGCTGATCGGCTGTGATGTGCATCCGCTCAATAATCTGCGTGTGCTTAAGGCGATTAAGGCCCTGGGTGCCGATCAGGACGCCAGCGACCAATGGGCCCGTCAATGGATTGCCGAAGGCTTTGCGGCCTTGGAGGCTCTGGTGGCGCGTCATGGTCGGGGCTGGTGCTATGGCGATCAACCGACCTTGGCGGACTGTTATCTGGTCCCGCAGATCTATTCCGCCAAACGGTTCAATGCCGATCTGACGCCCTATCCGCATTTGCTGGCGATAGAGGAAAAGGCGCAGGCCCATCCGGCGTTTCAGGTCGCTCATCCGGACCAGCAGCCCGACGCCGATTAAGGGCGGGTGGACGGAGCGATTTCAGGGTAAATTTACGCTTCACCCTCTTTAGGGATCGCTGATCAATCTCGCGTAAACCTTCATCGGTAAAAATCGGTGTTGTGAGATTCTTTGACGCCCAAAATCCAGTGGAGCGCCTGGCCCTAGCTGTGGGCGTGGAGGCAGACCGCCAACGCCCTATGCCGCAGTTGCAGAGGGAGGAGGCCGTGCGCCAAATCCTGCAAACTGCGGCGGATGCGGGCGTGTCGCGCGTGGCCACCAAGCCGGAAGGCGATGGCGAGCGTCTTTTGGGACTGGGCTGGCCGTTTCCCTCGCCGTTCCGCGTTTCGGTGCGGACTGTGCCTGTCAATGACGGCGTCGATCGCGCCGAGGCTCGCGCCCGTCGCTCTCTGGAACACATGGGCCTGCCGCGCGGCGATACTGTGCTGGTGCAGGCGGCGACCGATCTGGTCGGCGAGGATGGCCGTGCCCTGTGGGCGCGCCTTCAGGGCTTAAAGGATCGTGGCCTGTTCCGCCGTATAGGCTTCATCGCCTCCATCGAAGACAGTCCTGCCGTTCTGGCCCGCCGCTTCCGCCCCGACGTGGTGCAACTGCCGTGCAATGTGCTGGACCAGCGCGCGGTCAGCACCGGCATTCTGGACCAGTTGGCAGAGCAGGATGTGGCGGTTCATCTGTCGTCGGTCTTCGCCAAGGGGCTTTTGTTCAGCGCCATGGAAACCCTGCCGCCGGAAATGGGCCGGATGGTGCCGCAACTGTCGCGCATCCGTCGCCGACTGGCCGAGGCGCGAGTGGATCCTATGCAGGCCGCCCTGTCCTATACCCTGCGCCAAGAGGGCGTTGAGTGCGTGATTGCCAAGGTGCATTCGGCGGCCCAACTGCGTGCCATCATCGCGGCCTCGCACGCGCCATGCCCCGATATGGACTGGAAGGCGCTGTCGCTGGAAGCCAATGCCGTCTCCAGCCGGTTTGGCGTGGTCGCTGCCTGACCGGCGGGCATTTCCTCCCCATACGTTTGGCGATTTTGGGGATCAGTTGAACGCTGTCCCTTGAGACACCTGCTCTGATCCGCCACCTTGGGGCTCATATGAACGCCCCGATTGCCCATCCGCCCAAAGTTGACCTGACGCCTGATGCCGGAACCACCCCGGTCATGGCGCAATTCCTGACGGCCAAGGCCAGCCACCCCGATGCCATGCTGTTTTTCCGCATGGGCGACTTTTACGAGCTGTTCTTTGATGATGCCGAAAAGGCGGCGGCGGCTCTGGGCATCGCCCTGACCAAGCGTGGCAAGCACAAGGGCGAGGATATTCCGATGGCGGGCGTGCCGGTGCACGCCATGGACGGCTATCTGGCCCGTCTGATCCGTCAGGGCTTCAAGGTCGCCGTCTGCGAACAGATGGAAGACCCGTCGGAAGCGAAAAAGCGTGGCTCCAAGGCGGTGGTGCGCCGTGATGTGGTGCGCGTCGTCACCCCCGGCACCCTGACAGAAGACAGCCTGCTGGATGCGCGCGGGGCCAACCGTCTGGCTGCCGTGTCGGTACGCAAGGGCAAGGCCGCTGTGGCAGTGGTCGAACTGTCGGCAGGGGCGGTGGATTCCGTGGCCTGTGATCTGGGCGATCTGGCCTCTGTGCTGGCGGCCTTCCGTCCCTCGGAAGTGCTGGTGCCGGACCGTCTGTTCGGGGATGAGACGTTGAAGGCGGCGCTGGATGGCTCGGGCGGTGTGGTTCAGGCCATCCCCTCGGCCTTGGGTGAGCCGACCGGAGCGCGGGATCGGGTCCAACGCCTTTATGGCGTCTCGGCCCTCGATGGCTTTGGCCATTTTGAAGAGGCCGAGGTTTCGGCGCTCGGCCTGATCGCGGCCTATCTGGAGACCACACAGGCGGGCAAGATTCCGGCTTTGGCCCCGCCGCGCCGCACGGGCGAGGTCGGCCATCTGGCCATTGATCCGTCCACCCGCCACAGTCTTGAAATCGACCGCACCCAGCGCGGCGAGCGCGATGGATCGCTGCTGCACTGTATCGACCGCACTGTCACCTCGGGCGGGGCGCGGGCTTTAGCCGAGCGGATCGCCCGTCCGCTGTGCGATCCGGCCCTGATCAATGCCAATCTGGATGCCGTGGGCTGGATGGTCGAGAACCGTCCGCTGCGCCGTGATCTGCGCGATATTCTAAAGGCTTCGTCGGATGTGGCGCGGGCGACCTCGCGTCTGGCGCTGGGCCGTGGCGGGCCGCGCGATCTGGCGGCTATCCGCTCGGGTCTTCTGTCCGCCGAAGCGATCGGCGCGCTGTTTGCCGCCAGCCGCAATGATCCGCTGACCGGACCGCCCGCTCGTCTGCAATCCGCGCTGGCCGATCTGACGCTGGATGCCGATCTAGCGAACCTGCTGGCCGATCTGCGCGAAGGCTTGGCCGATGAGCCGAGCCATCTGGTGCGCGACGGCGGCTTTGTTCAGCCGGGCCATCGCCCCGAACTCGACGCGGCCCGTGCCCTGCGGGACGACAGCCGCCGCGTGATCGCCGAACTGGAAGCGCGCGCTATCGAGGAAAGCGGTGTCGCCTTCAAGGTGCGCCACAATGCCGTGCTGGGCTATTTCCTCGAAGCCACCGCCAAGGCCGCAGAACCTTTGATGCGCGCGGGGCCGGACAGCCCTTTCATCCACCGTCAGACTTTGGCCAATCAGGTGCGTTTCACCACGGTCGAACTGTCGGAACTGGACGCCAAGATCAGTCAGGCGGGGCACCGCGCCCTCGCTATCGAAACCGAGACTTTCGAAAGCTGGCGCCGCGAGGTGGCGGCTTTGGCTCCTCGTCTTCAGCGCGTGGCCGAAGCCATTGCCGAACTGGATGCCCATGCCGGTTTGGCCGAATGGGCCGAGGAGGTCGGGGCTACCCGTCCGGTGGTTGATGACGGCCTGTGCTTCTTCGTCGAGGGTGGTCGCCATCCGGTCGTCGAGGCCGCTGTGAAGGCGCAGGGCAATCCCTATACCCCCAATGACTGCCGCCTGTCGGGCGATGGTCAGGGCGGCTCGCGCCTGTCGATTGTGACCGGCCCGAACATGGCCGGTAAGTCGACCTTCCTGCGCCAGAACGCCTTGCTGGTGATACTGGCTCAAGCCGGTGCCTTCGTGCCCGCGCGCACCATGCATCTGGGCGTGGTCGATCGCCTGTTCAGCCGCGTGGGCGCGGGCGACGATCTGGCGCGTGGGCGCTCCACCTTCATGATGGAGATGGTGGAGACCGCTGCTATCCTGTCGCAAGCCACGCCACGCAGCTTTGTTGTGCTGGACGAGATCGGACGCGGCACGGCCACCTATGATGGTCTGGCCATCGCATGGGCCACCGCCGAGGCCCTGCACGAAACCAACCGCGCGCGCACCTTGTTCGCCACCCACTATCACGAGCTGGCGCAGCTGGAGGAGCGTCTGGACTACGTCTCAAACCTGTCCATGGCGGCCAAGGAATGGAACGGCGACCTCGTCTTCCTGCACGAGGCGGTGGTGGGGGCGGCGGACCGCTCTTACGGTGTTCAGGTCGCGCGTCTGGCGGGTGTGCCGCCCAAGGTGGTGGCCCGCGCCAAGTCGGTGCTGGAAAAGCTGGAGAAGGAAAAGACCTCTTCGGCCAGCCTGAACGACCTGCCTTTGTTTGCTGCCGCCCAGCCCGAGCCAGAACCGGCGGGGCCGTCGCCGGTCGATCTGGCACTGGCGGACATCTCGCCCGATGACCTTTCGCCGCGCGAGGCGTTGGAGGCATTGTACCGCCTCAAGGCGCTGGCCACGGACAAAGCCTGATGATCGACCCGCGCCTGATCGACGCCGCCAAGGCCGACGATGTGCGCGGGGCTGTCGCCCGGATATTGCGCGAAGATCTGGATGCCGACCGCGACCGCGCGCGGCGTCGTCTGGAAGCGGGTGGAGACGGGGCCGATGTGGCGCGGCTATATGCCAAGGCCGCTGACCGGATGCTGGTCAATCTGTGGGATTTCACCACCCAGGTGCTGTACCCGCAGCCGTCGGACAAGCTGACGCTTGTGGCTGTCGGGGGTTACGGCCGCGGCGTGTTGGCACCCTATTCAGACCTTGATCTGCTGTTCCTGCGTCGCCCGCGCGCGGCGTCCAAACGCTCCGAACAGGTGGTCGAGTTCGTCCACTATGTGCTGTGGGACTTGGGGCTGAAGGTCGGCTCGGCCTTCCGGTCGCTGGGCGAGGCGCTGGAGCTGGCCGACAGTGACATGACCGTGCGCACCACTTTGCTGGAAGCGCGCGTATTGGCGGGCGATGCCGAGTTGGGCGAGGGCCTGATCAAACGCTTTCGGGCCATGGTCATACAGGCCGACCCGCGCCCCTTCATCGCCGCCAAGATGACCGAACGCGATGCCCGCTTGCAAAAATCGGGTGCTGTCCGCTATCGGGTCGAGCCCCACATCAAGGACGGCAAGGGCGGCTTGCGCGACCTGAACACCCTGTTCTGGATCGCCCTGTCTCTGGCCCCCGACAGCGAACGGGGCAAGGCCGCGTTGCAGGGCTTGTTGTCCGCTCAGGAAATGCGCCGCTTTCGCGAATCCATCGGCTTTTTATGGCAGGTGCGCATCCATCTGCATCTGATCGCAGGCCGTGCCGAGGAAAAGCTGACCTTCGATTTCCAGCCCGAGATCGCCCGCCGCATGGGGTGGCGCGGGCGCGGTGACGAATTGGCGGTCGAGCGGTTTATGCGCCGCTATTTTCAGGTGGCGGCCCAGGTGGGAGCCCTGACCCGCGCCGTCTCGGCCCAGCTGGAAGCCAGACAGCAAAAACGCGCCGAGGGCCTGCATCGCGGCCTGTCGCGGCTGCTGAGCCGCCGTCGTGTAAAGCTGGCTTTTGACGGGTTAGAGCTTGAGGGCGGGCGCCTGACGGTCACCCATCCGAATATCTTTGCCAAAGACCCTGTGCGGCTGTTGCTGCTGTTCGTTGAGGCCGACCGGCTGGACGTGGACTTGCACCCCGACGCCTTTGCTGCCGTCATTCGGTCGCTGTCGCTGATCAGCCCGCAGTTGCGCCGTGATCCGCGCGCGGCACAGGCCTTGTTGAGGATACTGGCGCGCGGTCGGCGGCCCTATCGCATCCTGTCGATGATGAACGAGACGGGGCTGTTGGGGCGGTTCCTGCCCGAATGGGGGCGGATCGTCGGCCAGACCCAGTTCAATATGTACCACGCCTTCACCGTGGACGAGCATACATTGCAAGCCATTGGTATCATTGATGATATCAAGAAGGGCAAGCTGGAAGCCGACCACCCTGCGGCCTCGCGTATCATACACAACATCGTCGATCCTGAATGTCTGATGCTGGCCATGCTGTTGCACGATGTCGGCAAGGGCGGGGACCGTGGACAGTTGGAAGACGGGGCCATCGCTGCACGACGTGCCTGCGAGCGGCTGGGTCTTGATCCGCGCCGGATCGAACTGGTGGTCTGGCTGGTGCGCAGTCACCTGCTGATGAGCGACTATGCGCAAAAGCGCGATGTGTCCGACCCGTCGACCGTGCGCGCCTTTGCCGAGGTCGTGGGCGATCTGGAACGCCTGCGCATGCTGATGGTGCTGACGGTGGCGGATATTCGCGCCGTGGGGCCGGGGGTATGGAACGGCTGGAAGGGGCAGCTGATGCGGGCCCTGTTTGACGCTACCGAAGCTCTGTTCAGGGGCGGGGAGATTGAACGCGAGGACGTTCAGGACGAGTTTTCGGCTCTGGTCGAGAAAGCGCGCTTTGCGGGCGTGGCGGTCGAGACGCAACTCCCTGACGGGCCGCTGGAATCCACCTCCCGCGTGGTCGTCGCGACGCCTGACCGCCGTGGCCTGTTTGCCGATATGACCGCCACGCTCTCCTTTGCGGGGGCTGATGTTGTGGGTGCGCGTCTGGCCACAGGCGATGACAGCATGGCGCTGGAGGTGTTCGAGATTCAGGACGGGGCGGGCGAGCCCTATGGCCGCCGCGAGCCGCGCCGTCTGAACATTCTGGCCAAGTCTTTGGAGCGGGCCGCACTAAAAGGCGCGCGCAGCTCGGCGCTGGGCAGCGAGCGGGTCAGTGCCCGCCATGCCGTGTTCGACGTGCGTCCCGTGGTGCGGATCGACACCCAGACGGGCCGCAGCGCCGTGGTCGTGGAGGTGTCAGGCATCGACCGTCCGGGTTTGTTGGTCGATCTGGCGCGTACCTTCTCACAGCACGACTATTCCGTACGCTCGGCCCACATCGCCTCGTTTGGCGAGCGGGCGGTGGATGCCTTTTATCTGACCGAACTGGATGGCTCTAAACCTGTCGACAAGGCGCGGCTTGAAGCCCTTCACGCCAGTTTGTTGGTGGTCTTGGACAAGCGGCCAAAGGGACCTGAAGGCCGCCGTATCACGCCCGTTCGGGCCAGTACGCGCGACGTGTCGGTGATCGGCACGGCACCGGCGGCCACCTCACCCGTATCCAAGAGCGATCAGGCGCGCTAAGCGCTTGGCGACGAGGAGCCGTCCGTGAACGATAAAACCGATCAAGCCCTGAAATCTGTCGCCGAAACCGAGGCCGAAAAGTCCCTGACGGGTCAGGTCGAGCCGGACGCGCCAGCCCAGAAAAGCAGCGGCGTGGCCAAGTCATCGGCTATTTTCGGGGGCATGACCCTGCTCAGCCGTCTGGCCGGCTTTGCGCGCGATCTGGTGGTGACGGCAGCGCTGGGGGCCTCGGCTGGCCCCGCCGCCGATGCCTATTATACGGCCCTGAACTTCCCCAATCTGTTCCGCCGCATCTTTGCCGAGGGGGCCTTTGCCGCCGCCTTTGTGCCTGCCTATGCCCGTAAGCTGAAAACGGATGGCGAAGCCGCCGCCGATCAGGTGGCGACCGACGCTCTGGCCGTCATCGCGGTGGTGACGCTAGCTCTGACCCTGATCGCCCAACTGGCCATGCCGTGGCTGATGACGGTCATCAACATCGGCTTTCTGGACGATCCGGCCCGCTTCAAACTGGCTGTGGTCCTGACGCAGATCACCATGCCCTATCTGCCGTGTATGGCGATCGCGGCCCTGCTCAGCGGCGTGCTGAATGCGCGTAACCGCTTCATCGTCTCGGGGGCCTATCCGATCCTGATGAACGTCATCATGTTGGTGGCCGTTTACACGACGAAGGATGACGGCCCTATTGCCGCCGCCACGGCCGCCAGCTGGTCTGTGCTGGTTTCTGGCGTGGCGCAGGCGGGCCTGTGCTGGTGGGGCGTGCGCAAGGCCGGAGCCAATGTGCGCATTCGCCTGCCGCGCCTGAGTCCCGAGGTCAAAGCCATCATCATCACCGCCATTCCGGCGGCCATCGGCAACAGCGCCACCCAGATCAACGTCTTCCTGTCCGGCAACCTGTCCAGTTTCGTGAACGGTGGCCGTACCTGGCTGGCGACGGCTGACCGCCTGTATCAGCTGCCTCTGGGGCTGGTCGGTGTGGCGATCGGTATTGCCCTGTTGCCGCGCCTTTCCTCGGCAGTGGCGAGTGGCGACCGACAGATGCAGCAGTCCTCGATGGATGAGGCCATGATCATCTCCATGGCCCTGACCCTTCCGGCAGCCGCAGCATTGATGGGCATGCCTTTCCTGTTGATCGATGGGCTGTTCACCCGCGGCGAGTTCCTGACGATTGACGCCATGAACACGGCCAAGGCCCTGTTGCAGTTCGGCTGGGGCGTGCCGGCCTTTGTGCTGATCCGCATTCTGGCCCCCGGCTTTTATGCACGCGGAGACACGCGCACGCCGATGCGGTTTGCGTTGATTTCAGTGGCGGTGAACGCCGCCGTCGCGGTGGCCCTTTTCTTCGGGGGAATGGGCGTGCCGGGCATTGCCGCTGCGGTTAGTGCGGCGGCATGGAGTAACGCCCTGTTGCTGGGCCTCACCTTGTGGCGTCGCGGCCATTACCGCCCCAGCCAGACCACCCTCAGCCGTCTGGCGCGCATCCTGATGGCCAGCGCCGGTATGGGCGTGTTTGTAGCCCTGTGTTCGTGGGGGCGGGACTATATCCAAGACCCTATCGCCCAGGTCCTGGCACAGATCGGCACCGACCGTGGCGGCAAGGAGCTGGCCATGTTGCTGGTCGTAGGCCTTGGCGGTCTGGCTTATCTGGCGCTGGCCTTTGCCACGCGCGCCGTCACGGTGCGCGACTTGAAACGGCTCTTAAGGCGCAACTGATTTCTGGTTGAGCAAGGCCCTTAGCGTCGCTTTGAACATCAGTGCCCCGTGCGGCCCATCGGTCGTATGGGTCAGGGTGCGCAAGGGCTCGTCCATCAGGTCGAACAGGTTGGTCAGGGCGCGGTTATAAAGAGCCCAACCGCGCCTGTCGGAATAGCCGCTCACAGGATGGACGCCGCGCGCTTCGGCAAAGGCGGCTTTGATCGCCATCATATTCAGCCGCAGCATCGGCCCGTTCATCCGCAGGTGTTCTTTCTCTTCCAGAGAAAAGTCGACGGTCTGAAGCGTGTTGATCAGTGCGCGAATATCCTCCCGCGCCAATGCCAGCGCAGGGGGATAGGCCTCTTCAAGATGGTAGTAAATCGCGTCCAGATCCGCGTTCACCAACAGCGACCGTTTATGATCGGATATGTCGTCGAACAGCGCCAACAAAAGGACAAGCATCCGCTCCAGCGCCTCGCGAGGTGCAAAGTTTTCCAGAGGGGCGACTTCGAAATCATCCATCAGTGACCGTGGGGGTACGGCGAATAAGGTACTTCACGTAACACAGTTCGCAAATAACAGCCAAGGTTTTCCAGACAGATGTTTGAGGAACCGTCAATTTTTGACAACCGGCCCTCATCTGTCGGGCGGTTGCCCTTGTGCCGAGGACGCGATAAGCCTTCGCCATGATCTTGGGATTGCGCACACAGACAGGACGATGGCGCAGCTGATGTTTCAGCGGCCCTTACACCTGTGCGTTCGCCTCTTTGCGACGCGATGTCCCAGACGACCACTCTTCCAGAGTTCATTTTATGACTGACCAGACCCCGGCTCCCTACACCGGCCCGCGCCGTATTCTGTCCGGTATCCAGGCTTCCGGTGCCCTGCACCTTGGCAACTATCTGGGTGCCCTGAAACGCTTTGTCGAAATGCAGGATCAGGGCGAGCCCTGCTACCTGTTCGTAGCCGACATGCACGCCATCACCGTGTGGCAGGATCCGGCCAAGCTGACCGCCCAGACGCGCGAGATTGCCGCGGCCTATCTGGCGGCGGGCCTTGATCCGGAAAAGTCGGTCATCTTCCCGCAATCGGCTGTGCCGGCACATGCCGAACTGGCGTGGATTTTCAACTGCGTCGCCCGCCTTGGCTGGCTCGACCGCATGACCCAGTTCAAGGAAAAGTCCGGCAAGCACAAAGAGCGCTCCTCGGTCGGTCTCTACACCTATCCGGTGCTGCAGGCGGCGGACATCCTGCTCTACAAGGCGACCGGCGTGCCGGTCGGCGAAGACCAGAAACAGCACCTCGAACTGACCCGCGACATCGCCGCCAAGTTCAACAACGACTTTGGCGTACCGAACTTCTTCCCGCAGCCGGAACCGCTCATTCAGGGGCCGGCCACGCGCGTCATGAGCCTTCGAGACGGTTCGGCCAAGATGTCCAAGTCCGACCCGTCGGACCTGTCGCGCATCAACCTGACCGATGATGCCGACACCATCGCCAACAAGATCAAGAAGGCCAAGTCCGACATGGATGTGCTGCCGTCCGAGGTCGATGGTCTGGAAGGTCGCCCGGAAGCCAAGAACCTTGTGGCCATCTATGCGGCTCTGGCGGGGACCTCGCGCGAGGCCGTTCTGGCCGAGTTCGGCGGTCAGGGTTTCGGGGCCTTTAAACCCAAGCTGTCGGAACTGGCCGTGGAATCCATGGCTCCGGTCACCGAGCGCATGCGTCACCTTCTGAACGAACCGGCCGAGATCGACCGCGTTCTGGCCAAGGGTGCGGCTCAGGCCCGCGAAGTGGCCCAGCCCGTGGTCGAAGAGGTCAAGAAGATCGTCGGCTTCTGGCAGGGATGATCTGAACCGGAGGACGACCGATGTCACAGTATGTCGCGACCGTAGTGTGGGAACGTGAGGGCCCGACCTTCACCGATAACCGCTACAGCCGACGCCATCTGTGGCGTTTCGACGGCGGGGCCGAAGTGGTGGCCTCGTCGGCTCCGTCCTCCGTACCCTTGCCCTATTCCGACGCGTCGGCCGTCGATCCCGAAGAGGCTGTGGTGGCGGCAACCAGCAGTTGCCACATGCTGTTCTTCCTCAGTTTTGCCGCCAAGGCTGGCTTTGGCGTTGGCTGCTACGAAGATCAGGCCGTCGGCACCATGGGCAAGGACGAGCGCGGCAAGATCAGCCTGATCGATATTGTCCTGCGCCCGCGCATTCAATGGGACGGGCAGGTTCCCGATGAGGCGCAACTGGCCGATCTGCATCACCGCGCCCATGAAGCCTGCTACATCGCCAACTCCCTGCGTGCGACGGTGAGGGTCGAAGGTTAGTCTCCAATATGTCCTTTCACCCGCTCGATCGTGTGGTGCTAAGCGCCCTGACCTCGTCGCGCCAGTCGCATCTGGCCGTACAGGAGGGCGGTGCCGTGCGGATGGCCCCGGGCTACGGGGTGTTTGCGGCCGCGCTTCACCCCTCACAGCTTGGCGACATGGCCCGACTGCCGATATCCGAAGGCAAGCTGGTCACGGTGGAGGCTGAGCCTCAGGACTTGCCCGCCGGTTTTGGGTTGGAGAAGCAGGCCACTCTCTTGCAAATGACGCTGACCGCGCTCAGGGCTGGAAAGACGCGCGAGGTGCCTATGGAGCGTCTGACGGACGCCGATGCGCCGCAGATGTTGGAACTGGCGCGGCTGACGGAACCGGGCCCCTTCTTCGACAAGACCCACCTGTTGGGTGCCTTCTACGGGGTCAAGGAAGGCGGGCGGCTGTTGGCGATGGCCGGTGAGCGGATGAAGCCGGATGGTTTTACCGAGGTGTCGGGCGTTTGTGTCCGTCCCGACGCCCAAGGGCGTGGTTATGCGGCGGCTTTGATGCGACATGTGATCGAGGACATTCTGGCGCGCGGCGAGACGGCCTTCCTGCATTCCTACGACTACAATACGCGTGCCATCAGCCTGTACGAGGGGCTGGGGTTCAGCGTGCGGGCACCCATGAATATGCGCACCTTGGTAACGATCTAGGCCAGTTTGCGCAGGAAGCGGCTAAAACGCTCCAGCATGTCTTCGGTGCGTTCGGGGTTGTGTTTCATCGGCCCGTTGCTGGTCGGCTCGTCAAAGGCATGGGTGCCCTCGGCGACCCAGCTTTCCACGGTCGAGCCATTGGCGCGAATGGCGTCATTGACCTTTTCGGCATTGCGCACCGTGGTCAGGTGATCGCGGCTACACGTCACGGCATAGACGTCTGATTTAAAGTTCCAGCGCTGCATCCGGTGCGGGGCCAGCGGCCCGACATAGGCATAAGCCAACCAGACGCCCACGGGAGGCGAAAGGCCGTGCCGACCGGCATCCTTTAGACCCAGTGCGCCGTCTTCCAGCGTGGCCACCATCAGCTCCATGATGGACCATCCGCCGTGCGACCAGCCCCCCAGAACCACCTTGTCAGGCCGCACGTCAGGCCGCGCCGCAACCCCGTGCCACGCAGCCAGAAGGTCGCCCGCACGGTCGATACCGCGAAACATCAGATTGGTGCACACGGTCATCAGGGTACGCATCCGCCCCCAGCCGCGCGGACCATAGCTGTCGATGATAAAGGCGCGCCACCCCGCCGCCTTGGCCACCTCCGCATAGCGCGGCAGATGGCTGCGCAAACCGCCGCAACCGTGGAACAGCAGCACTGCCGGACGGGGCAGGTCGTCGTCCGGTCCGACAACGATCACATGCGGCTCAAGAGCGGCCCAACGGCTGGCTAGCGTATCCATGACGCTGACATAAGCAGAGACCACCCAAAGAAAAAGGCACGGCATCTAACGCACCGCGCCTTTCTTTTTGTTGCTATCGCTCGCCCCGCGGGGGCTCGCTACTTGAGCAACGAACTAATCCCCGACGGGTCGAGAAGGCGAAGCCTTCTAACCCCGGCCACAGACTAGGCCGCGTCGGGTCGGGAGGTCCCGAAGGGCCAACGTCCGCGGCCCACTCAGAAATCGGGTGTTAGTGTCTAAAGACACGAGTTCCCGTGAAGACCATGGCGATGCCCTTTTCGTCGGCAGCCTTGATGACTTCCTCGTCGCGCATCGAGCCACCCGGTTGGATGACGCAGGTGGCACCGGCGGCAACCGCTTCCAGCAGGCCGTCGGCGAACGGGAAGAAGGCTTCCGAAGCGCAGGCCGAGCCTTCGGCCAGCGAGACGTCGAGGCCCTTGGCTTCGCCGGCTTCCTTGGCGCGGATGGCGGCGATACGGGCGCTGTCGCGGCGGTTCATCTGGCCTGCGCCGATGCCGGCGGTCTGGCCGTCCTTGGCATAGACGATGGCGTTCGACTTCACGTGCTTGGCGACGGTGAAGGCGAAGAGCATGTCCTCGATTTCCTTCTCGGTCGGCTGGCGCTTGGTCACGACCTTCAGGTCGGCAGCCGTCAGGTTCGACTGGTCGCGTGACTGCACGAGGAAGCCACCGGCGACCGAGCGGAAGACGTTACCTTCGGCGTGCGGATCAGGCAGGCCGTCGGTGATCAGCAGACGCAGGTTCTTCTTGGCCGCAAACACGGCCTTGGCCGCATCGTCAGCACCCGGTGCGATGACCACTTCGGTGAAGATTTCGGTGATGGCCTTGGCGGCGTCTTCGGTCAGCGGACGG
This sequence comes from Brevundimonas sp. UBA5713, assembly GCF_002419815.1. Lineage (GTDB taxonomy): Bacteria > Pseudomonadota > Alphaproteobacteria > Caulobacterales > Caulobacteraceae > Brevundimonas. The sequence continues at coordinate 80,655 of NZ_DIGV01000017.1, forward strand.
TTGACGGCGATAACGCCACCGAAAGCTGAGACGGCGTCGCATTCCAGAGCGCGGGCATAGGCTTCGGCAAGGTCCTTGCCGACGGCCACGCCGCACGGGTTGGCGTGCTTGACGATGACGCAGGCCGGTTCCGAAAACTCGGCGACCAGCTCATAGGCGGCGTCGGCATCGGCGATGTTGTTATAGCCCAGTTCCTTGCCCTGGATCTGTTCGGCATAGGCGACACCCGGACGCTTTTCGCCGGTGCGGTAGAAGCTGCCGGTCTGGTGCGGGTTCTCGCCGTAACGCAGGGTCTGGGCCAGTTCGCCAGCAATCGACTTGCGGGCCGGAGCGGCATCTTCAAGCTGACCAGCGAACCACGACGACACGGCGGCGTCATAGGCGGCGGTGCGGGCGAAGGCGCGGGCGGCCAGTTTCTTGCGCAGGTCCAGCGAGGTCGAGCCGTCGGCCTTCAGGGCCTCGACGATCATGTTGATGCTCTCGGCGTCAACTGCGACCGCGACGTGGCCGTGGTTCTTGGAGCCCGAACGGATCATGGCGGGGCCGCCGATGTCGATGTTCTCGATGGCGGCTTCAAAGCCACCGCTGCTCTCGACGGTTTTTTCGAACGGATAGAGGTCGATCCAGACGATATCGATGGCACCGATATTGTGCTCGGTCATGGCCGCAGCGTGGGTCGGGGCGTTACGCACGCCCAACAGGCCACCGTGCACGATCGGGTGCAGGGTCTTGACGCGGCCGTCCATCATTTCCGGGAAACCGGTCAGGTCCGCCACATCCTTCACCGGCAGGCCAAAGCCCGCGATGGCCGCCTTGGTGCCGCCGGTCGAAACCAGTTCGACGCCGAGGTCGTGCAGGGTGCGGGCCACCTCTTCCAGTCCGGTCTTGTCGGACAGGGAGATCAGGGCGCGCGCAGGCGCAACCGCGTTAGGGGCGGGGGGAAAATCGGGAGCGGCGGGCATGGCGACGTCCGTTACAGCTGGGAGCAGGAGATGGCGCGCGCTCTAGCACCGGTATGCGGCGGCGTCACCCCTCGCGAGGCGCTTTACGGCCTTGCCGGTGAAGAAACTGCGCTCAGTCCTCGCTGGCGGGCGACAGTTTCCAGCGCACCTTGGTTTCAGCGTCCGTGCGGGCCGAGCCGCGCACCACGATCTGCAAGGTACGACGGGTCAGGCCTTCCTCTATGTGGACCGCCGGTTCGATGGCCACATCGGGGCCGTCGCTACGGAACCACCAGCCCTTGCCGGACGGGCCGCGCAACAGGATGCTGCGGCGGTCGCGTGCCAGAGACGCCTGCACGCCCGGTTCCAGATGGAAGCGCAGGGCGTAGGGCGCGGCGATGCGGCCGGGTGCCTCGCGATTTGACGGCGGATAAAGGCGCTCTTCGGCGCGCAGTTCGTCGTGGATCTGATCTAGATAGATGCGGCGCTGATGCAGCAGGCCGTACATGCCGATCCAGCCATCATGCTGAACTTCCAGCCAGACGGCTTCGTCGTTCTGCTGGTGGTCGCGGGTCAGGTGGATGGGATCGGAGATCAGGCGTGGACCCAACAGGTCGGCCTGCCAGCCGAACAGAGGCTCTCCCATCGGGCGCTCGCCCAGTGTCAGGGTCGAGGCACCGGTCGTCAGGCGCAGCGCGTGGCGCTCGGCGGCCTTGGGCGTCCAACCGGCGGAGGTGAAAAGGCGGTCTTTACCGCACGAGATTTCCAAAGCGGCGGGCTGGCCGCAGGCGCTGACGGACCACGGACCCATGGCGGGGCCATCGACGTCCAGCATGATGGTGATCTGCGGACTGCTGACGCGCACAATGCCGCCAACCATGCTGGCTGTGGGCGCGGCAGGCTGGTCGTCGTGGGCGCGGGCGGCAGCCACGCGGGCCTTGGTCGAGGGGCCACCACCTTGAAACACAGCCAGACGGCCATCGGGCTGCACCATGCTGCGCAGTCCGATGGTCAGGCGCGAGATGGCTTCTGCCACTGCGGGTGGCGTCGCCTGCGAAGTCTGGGACAGGGCGTCGTCCAGCGTCAGCAGATCGAGCAACAGCTCCATCGCCTGTTCTGGTGCGCGCGAGGCGTGCGAGCCGTCTTCGCGCACGGTTTCTTCAAGCGCGCGCGGCAGGCGGGCCAGTGCCTTGTCACGGATTTTGTCGGCGGCGGGGCCGGACAGGGTCATACCCGCAATGGCGGCGGCGATCAGGCGATCGGCACGTCCGACAATAGTGCTGGGCGGACGCAGCAGCTGGCGTGCTTGTCGCAGCAGGCTGTCGGCCAGTTTTTGCTGGCTGGCGGCCGGTGCCGTCTGCGCCAGACGCCGTGCGGCCACCGATAGATTATAGACGCGCCGCGACAGGATGGCGGGCGACCACGAAAACGGCGACCAGTCGGCAAACACATCGTGCCACGCCAGCACCATCTCCAGCGCATCGCGCACGCCGCGCTTGCCTTGCGCCATCATCAGCGGCAGCCAGTTGAAGCTGTGTAGTTCGACCGCATAGGTGCGGCTGGGCGTCGGCTGGGTCCACAGGTCCTGCGGATTGTCGGCTTCCAGCGACAGACCGGCCAGCGTCAGCTTGCCCCCCAGCAGCGGGCGCGGGGCCTCGCTGGGCAAGGGGCGGAAATCGCGCGGCGAAATCGTGAAGGCCGCATCCTTGGCCTTGCCCAGCGTCAGGGCATAACCGGGCAGACCATACAGTTCGATCCAGAGCTGGCGGGCCGTCAGCGCCTTTGCGATGGAGCCGAACAGGGCGGGGCTTGTTCTTTGGGTGGTGCGTGCTGCCAGCGGTGTGCGCACCGGTGCGCCGCGAAGTCCGGGGATGTGACCTTCCGACAGCGCGGTTTCGCTATCGCGGGGGGCGAAGGGTCCGAGAGACTTCATGCGGCTTTTAGGGCCTCGATATTAGGGGCGTAAGCGTCCGGACCACCCTTGAACACAAATGAACCGGCGACAAGGGCATCGGCACCCGCAGCCACACAGGCCCCTGCATTTGTGGCGACCACGCCGCCATCAACCTGAAGGTGTGCAGGCGAGCCTGCAGCGTCCAGAATGGCGCGGGCGCGCTCGATCTTGCGCAGCGAGCTGTCGATGAATTTCTGGCCGCCAAAGCCCGGATTGACCGACATGATCAGCACCAGATCGACCAGATCGACGCATTCTTCGAGGATCGACAGCGGCGTCCCGGGGTTGAACGCCAGACCGGCCTTGGCCCCCAGATGGCGGATTTGGCCCAGAGTCCGATGGACATGCGGGCCGCTTTCAGGATGCACGCTCAGGATGTCGGCACCGGCGACGCGGTAGGCTTCCAGCCAGTTATCGACCGGGGCGACCATCAGGTGCACGTCGAACGGCAGGCTGGTGTGGGGGCGCAGTGCCTTCACCACATCCGGACCAATGGTCAGATTGGGCACGAAATGGCCGTCCATGACATCGACGTGGATCCAGTCCGCCCCCGCCGTTTCCAGAGCGCGGATTTCCTCGCCCAGTTTGGAAAAGTCGCTGGCGAGGATGGACGGGCAGATCAGGGGAGCGGTGCGCTGGGTCATGAAAGGACGACTTACGTGCCTGCGCGCCACGGGGCAAGGTCATGGGTCAATGTCCGCCCCCTGATGTGGCCATAAGCCCTAGGCGCAGACAGCGCGGAAACCGGCAGCGGCGAACTTCACCATGTGATCGCAGGCCGTATCCAGATCGCCGGACTTGCACAGACCGCCCGACAGTCGGTCAAGACGACCGGTCTCGCCTAGGGTCAGGGTCAGCGAGCCGGACAGGTTGTGCCAGGCCCAGAACACCTGTTCGTCCTGTGCATCCGGCAAAATCTGTTTCACCAGTTCCAGCAGGCGTTTGATGGCGGGGTCGAAATAGCGGGCCATGGTTTCACCGCCAAAGGCCGGATTGGCATTGGTCTGGGCCACCAGCGCCGCATAGTGTTTCCAGCCGGGACCGCCTTTCAGAGACCATTGGAAGGGCGGACGCAGGAAGGCTTCGAACAGCCCCTCCAGCGTCATGTCGTTGCCCGCCGCCTCGGCATAGCGGTTGATGGCGGCGACGCGCTCGTTGTTCCAGACCTCGGCGCGGCGGTTGAACACCGCGTCGAACAGCTCCTTCTTGGCCCCGAAATAATAGTGGATCAGGGCCGTATCGACGCCTGCCTCCGAGGCCACCTCGCGGATGGTCACGCCATAGAAGCCGTGTTTGGAGAACAGGTCCTCGGCGGCATTCAGAATGGCTTCGCGTGTGTCGCCGTTGGCTTCCGCCGTAGACTTGCGCGGGCGGCCGCGCTTGGCCGCCGTTCCGCTGGCCGCGCGTGGCTTGCGCACCGTCGTGGCCGAGGGTGTAGGGGGAACGGCGTGATTGTCGGCCATCGGGGGCAAAGATTTGGCACTCATCTGGTCAAGCTACCCGTGTCTGGCCCCGGTGTGCAACGGCGCCACACGGTGCGGTGCAACTTAGCCTAACGGCAATCTTGGCGTTTGACAGGTCGGGCTTTAACCGTCACAGCTAAGAAAAATCATTGAACGCTGAATAAAAGCGTCGATCAGGTTGGAAACAGAGGGACTCAAATGAATCGTATGGTGAAGTGCGCCTTGTTGGCAGGCGCAGCCCTGAGCGCGATCGGCACGGCAGCTCACGCCCAGTCGGCGCAAGACACCACCGCCGTGGAAGACATCATCGTCACCGCCCGCCGTACCGAAGAGTCCGCGCAAAAGACGCCTCTGGCGCTGACCGCATTTTCGGGACAGTCGCTGGAACGTGCCGGTGCCCAGCAGGTCACCGATCTGCAAGGTGCCGTTCCGAACCTGAACCTTGTTCAAGGCCGCGGTTCGTCGAACTCCACCAATATCTACATCCGTGGCGTGGGTCAGCCCGATAGCCTTCAGACCTTCGACCCGGCTGTCGGTGTCTATGTGGATGACGTCTATTACTCGCGCATCCGTGGCACCCAGTTCGACCTGCTCGATCTGGAGCGGATCGAAATCCTGCGCGGCCCGCAAGGCACGCTTTACGGCAAGAACACCATCGGCGGTGCCATGAAGCTGGTCTCGCGTCGTCCGGACCAGGAATTCCGTGCGCGCGGTTCGGTCGCCTACGGCGATTATGACCTGATCGAAGCCCAAGGTGCGGTGTCTGGTCCGGTGACCGAAAACCTGGCTCTGGGCCTGTCGGTCCTGCACTCCGAGCGCGGGGGTTACGTCACCGATCCGGTCACCGGCGCGGAATATAACGACAAACACACCCAAGCGATCCGCGGTAGCCTGGCCTGGGACCCTGCAGCAAATTTCCGTATCGATCTCAGCGCCGATTACTCGAAGGACGATGCCGGTCTCACGGTTGGTCAGGCCCAGAACGATCTGACCGATCTGCTGAAGTCGGTGGTTCTGTATCCGGTCGCCACGCCGACTGCCGAGTACGATTTCAAGACCCGCACCACGCCGGGCCTGCCGAATGAGACCCGTCTGGAAACCTGGGGTACCGCGCTGCGTGCTACCTGGGATGTTTCGGACACCCTGAGCCTGAAGTCGATCACCAGCTATCGTGAACTGGCAACCGACGACTACATCGATTTCGACGCGACCGAGCTTGAAATCGCTGACTCGCTCGTGGCCGTTGACCAGAGCCAGGTCAGCCAAGAGCTGCAACTGACCTATTCGGGCAACCGCCTGAATGCGGTCGCGGGCCTCTACTATCTCAAGGAAGAAGTCGCTTCTCACCAAGAGAGCTACAACGACGCCCTGCTGGGGCCGGCATTCGGCAACTCGGGCTTCCTGCGCCTGATCGACGATACGCTGGAGACCACCTCCAAGGCGGTTTACGGCAACCTTTCGTATGACGTGACGGACAAGCTGCGCCTGTCGGCCGGCGTGCGTTATACCGAAGAAGAGAAGGACTACTGGCGCCACACCACGGCCGAGTACAACCTGCTGCCGGCGTTCAACTCCGCCTATACTTTTGCGCCGGATACCGGTGAATATGACGACACCTCGATCATGGTGTCGGCCGACTACCAGCTGTCTGACGACGCCATGGTCTATGCCCGCTATGCGCAGGGCTTCAAGTCGGGCGGCTTCAACGGTCGCGCGAACTCGGCGACCGAGGCGACCGAGTACCAACCGGAAACCGCTGACACCTTCGAAGTCGGTGCCAAGACCACTTTCTGGGACCGCCGTTTCCGTCTGAATGCTGCGGCCTTCATGACCCAGTATGAAGACTTCCAGGCCCGCGTTGCCGGTCTGGACACCGATCCGGCTACCGGCTTGCCTTCGCCGGTGCTTTCGGTGCTGAACGCGGGTCAACTGGACATTTTCGGCTTTGAGCTGGAAGGCGTTCTGGTGCCGGTGTCGGGCCTGACGCTGGACGCCCAGGTCGGCTTCCTCGAAGCGGACTACAAGGAGTTCAACGACGAGCGTTACGTCGGCTTCAATGGTTCGCGCGCGTTCCAGGATCCGGCCTTCTCGCCCAAGTGGACGCTGCGCTTCGGGGGCCAGTATGAATGGTCGCTGGCCAACGGATCGGCCCTGACGGTCGGCGGCGCAGCCAAATACCGTTCGCGCATGGCTCTGGCTGTCGACAATACCTATGAAAACAGCGATGCCGAGATTCCGGGCATGTATCAGGATGCCTACTGGCTGTACGACGCCCGCGTCGTGTGGTCGGACGCGTCGGATCGCTACAGCATCGGTGTGTACGGCCAGAACCTTTCTGACGAAGTCTACAAGACCGACGCTCAGGAGTTCTCCTCGATCGGTAACATCCGCACGGCCTATTTCGGTGCGCCGCGTACGTGGATGATCAAACTCACCGCCAAATATTAATGGTGGTTTGAGCCAAGAGTACGGGGCGGCGGCGCTGAGCCGCTGCCCCTTTTTGTTTCCAAACTCTGTTCTCTCGTTCTAGCGTAACGGGAAAGAACTAAGGGGAGGTGCTGATGTCCGCCAACGAGGCTGCTGTGCCCGGGGAGAAAGAGTTTTCTCCGGCGTATCGCTACTATGTGCTGGCCATCCTGGTCTTTGTTTACATGCTGAATTTCGTGGATCGGCAGATCATCGGGATTCTGGCGGCTCCTCTGAAGCAAGAGTTTGATCTGTCGGACAGCCAGTTTGGTCTGTTGGGCGGCATCGCCTTTGCCTCTGTCTATTCGACGCTGGCCATCCCTCTGGCGTGGCTGGCCGACCGGTCCAGCCGCGTGTGGATCATGACCGGTGCCCTGACTGTCTGGTCAGGCTTTACGGCGCTGTGCGGCGTAGCGGGCTCGTTCGGTCAGTTGTTCCTGTTCCGCATGGGCGTGGGTGTCGGCGAGGCTGGGGGCGTGGCTCCGGCCTATTCGCTGATCGCGGACTATTTCCCGCCGAACCAGCGCGCCCGCGCTCTGGCGGCTTTTGCTTTCGGTATTCCGCTGGGCACTGCAGGCGGCACATTGGTCGGGGGGCTGCTGGCGGCAGAGTACGGCTGGCGAACCGCCTTCATCGTGGTGGGCGTGCTGGGTGTGCTGGTCGCGCCTGTGCTTCGCCTGACGGTCCGTGATCCCAAGCGCGGCGGCACGGATGCGGCTGCCGCGCAGGCAGCACCGGCGGTTGCGCCTGTACCTCAGACCCCGTCGCCGGCGGTCTCTACCGGTCTGGGACGCAAGGTCGCACTGGCTTCTTTCGGCATTGCCGGCGTGTTTGCGGGTCTGGGTGCGCTTAGCCTGATGGGCGTGGGCGTGCAAAATCCTGTCATCCCCTTCTTTGGCGCAGGTCTGTTCACCGTCATCGGCATCTCTTTGTGGATCGCAAAGTCCACGGGCGATGTGATCATGCGCAAAAAGAGCTTCTGGCTTCTGTCGCTGGGGGCGGCTTCGTCCTCGGTTTGTGGTTATGGCGTCGCGGGCTGGTTGCCTCTGTTCTTCATGCGCAGCTTCGACCTGACCTTGTCGCAGGTCAGCTGGTACTATGCTGGCATCGCCCTGATCGGCGGTCTGCTGGGCATCTGGATGGGGGGGGCCGTTGCCGACAAAATGGCCAAGCGCTCCAAGGCGGCCTACCCGCTGGTTCCGGCGATTTGCTTCCTGATTTCGGCCCCGTGCTTCATTCTGGCGATGAACTCGCCGTGGCTGATCGGCATGCTGCCGGGCGGCGGTAGCCATGGCATGGCGCTGCTGCTGGCCTTCCTGATCTTTTTGATCCCGACGGGGCTTAATCTGGCCTGGCTGGGTCCAGTCACGGCAGCCGTCCAGCATCTGGCACCGGCTCCGATGCGCTCGACCGCCTCGGCCATCTTCTTGCTGATCAACAACCTGCTCGGGTTGGCGGTTGGCTTCTTCTACTTTGGGTGGATGAGCGATCTTCTTCGTCCGACATTCGGCGACGAGAGTTTGCGCTGGGCCATCTATACCGGCATGGGCTTTTATTTGCTGGCGTCGGTTCTGCTGTTCAGTGCATCGCGCACCCTGACCAAGGACTGGACCGAGTAAGGCTTTAAACCTCAGCCATTTAACTGCCAAAGGCCGTTCGCAGACGCGGACGGCCTTTGTGCATTGTAACTCTTCTTGTGCCTCAGTTAGCGACAGACTGTTGCACTGCGGAAGCCGCAACGCCTATAAGCCCGACCAAAGTTTCCCCAAACCTCTCCAATGGCGCGGATCTAATATGAACATTCACGAATATCAGGCCAAACAGGTCCTCAAGGCCTACGGCGCACCGGTCGCCGAAGGCGTCGCTATCACCTCGGCTGATCAGGCTGAAGCTGCCGCCAAGCAACTGCCTGGCCCGCTTTACGTCGTGAAGTCGCAGATCCACGCTGGTGGCCGCGGCAAGGGCAAGTTCAAGGAACTGGGCGCTGATGCCAAGGGCGGCGTCCGTCTGGCCTTCTCGATCGAAGAAGCCGTCGCCCACGCCAAGGAAATGCTGGGCAACACGCTCGTCACCGCCCAAACCGGCGAAGCTGGCAAGCAAGTGAACCGTCTGTACATCGAAGACGGGGCCGACATCGCCCGCGAACTGTACTGCTCGCTGCTGGTTGACCGTTCGGTCGGCCAAACCGCATTCGTCGTCTCGACCGAAGGCGGCATGGATATCGAAGAAGTGGCTCACGCCACTCCGGAAAGAATCCACACCATCGCCATCAATCCGGAAGCCGGCGTCACCGACGAGAACGTCGCTGCCATCAACGCCGCTCTGGAACTGACCGGTCAGGCTGCCGAAGACGGCAAGTCGCTGTTCCCGATCCTGTACAAGGCCTTCGTCGAGAAGGACATGGACATGCTCGAGATCAACCCGCTGATCGTCATGGAAAACGGTCACCTGCGCGTTCTGGACGCCAAGGTCTCGTTCGACGGCAACGCCCTGTACCGCCACGAAGACATCCGCGCCCTGCGCGATGAAACCGAAGAAGACGCCAAGGAAATCGAAGCCTCGAAGTGGGATCTCGCTTACGTGGCCCTCGACGGCAACATCGGCTGCATGGTGAACGGCGCTGGCCTGGCCATGGCCACCATGGACATCATCAAGCTGTACGGCAAAGAGCCGGCCAACTTCTGTGACGTCGGCGGCGGTGCCGGTAAGGAAAAGGTCGCTGCAGCCTTCAAGATCATCACCGCTGACCCGAAGGTCGAGGGCATCCTCGTCAACATCTTCGGCGGCATCATGAAGTGCGACGTCATCGCCGAAGGCGTTGTCGCTGCTGTGCAGGAAGTCGGCCTGAAGGTTCCGCTGGTGGTGCGTCTGGAAGGCACCAATGTCGAACTGGGCAAGAAGATCCTGAACGAGTCGGGTCTGGCCATCACCGCTGCTGACGATCTGGACGACGCCGCCCAGAAGATCGTCGCCGCTGTCGCCTAAGCCCTGCACACCAGAATTCAGAGAACAGACACATGTCCATCCTCGTCAATAAAGACACCAAGATCATCGTGCAGGGCCTGACCGGCAAGACCGGCGGCTTCCACACCGAACAGGCTCTGGCCTACCACGGCACCCAGATGGTTGCCGGCGTGCACCCGACCAAGGGCGGCACCAACTGGACCGGTTCGCACGGTGAAACCCTGCCGATCTACGCTTCGGTTGCCGAAGCCCGTGACGCCACCGGCGCTGACGCCTCGGTGATCTACGTTCCGCCGGCAGGTGCTGCCGACGCCATCATCGAAGCCATCGACGCCGAGATCCCGTTCATCACCTGCATCACCGAAGGTATTCCGGTGCAGGACATGGTGCGCGTCAAGGCTCGCCTGGACCGTTCGAACTCGCGCCTGCTGGGTCCGAACTGCCCGGGTATCATGACCCCGGACGAGTGCAAGATCGGCATCATGCCGGGCTCGATCTTCAAGAAGGGCAACGTGGGTATCGTCTCGCGTTCGGGCACCCTGACCTATGAAGCCGTGTTCCAGACCACCAACGAAGGTCTGGGCCAGACCACGGCTGTCGGCATCGGTGGTGACCCGGTCAAGGGCACCGAGTTCATCGACGTGCTGGAAATGTTCCTGGCCGACGAAGAAACCCAATCGATCATCATGATCGGCGAAATCGGCGGCTCGGCCGAAGAAGACGCCGCCCAGTTCCTGATCGACGAAGCCAAGAAGGGCCGTAAGAAGCCGATGGCTGGCTTCATCGCGGGCCGTACCGCGCCGAAGGGCCGCACCATGGGCCACGCCGGTGCTGTGGTCTCGGGCGGCAAGGGCGATGCAGAATCCAAGATCGCTGCCATGGAAGCCGCTGGCATCCGTGTCTCGCCGTCGCCGGCACGTCTGGGCAAGACCCTGGTCGAAGTGCTCAAGGGCTAAGTCCCGACTTCGGTTTCTAAGACCAAAGCAGAAGGCGGCAGGGGAGACCCTGCCGCCTTTTTCGCGTTAAGGAATAATGAAATGAAACTCGCCTACGACGTGTGAGTGAGCGTTGACGCAGGGTGAACGGGAGAAATTTCGCGCGAGGTGAGTGTTTCGAAAGCCTCACCCGTCACTGGAAGGCGTTTTTTCTTCCGGATTCGACGAAATTACACCCGTTTGGCCTCTCTTCGGTCATGACCAGTAAGGAAAGTGGGCCTATATGAGCCTCGCCCGCCCATCTCCGATTGAGAGGGCGGTTGAAAAGGATGTGTGAGATAAAATGGCGGACGATGCGGGTCGGCTGAACCAGGTCTTTGCCGAGACCTCTTTCCTTTACGGTGCCAACGCGGCCTTCATTGAAGACCTGCACGAGAAATGGGCCAATGACCCGTCCTCGGTGTCGGCGGAATGGCGCAGCTTCTTTGATCAGCTGAAAGACAATGCTGATCTGGTCAAGCAGTCGGCCGGTGCCGGTTCGTGGGGCCGCAATGGCGGCGACGATCCGACCGAAGAGACCGCCGTGTTTGACGGCCGCTGGCCCGCGCCCAGGGCTGACCCCAAGGGTGGCAAGCCGGGTGCCCGCCCTGCACAGCCGGCGGCAGCTGCCAATGGCTCGCTGACCGAAGATCACGTCCGCGCCGCTGCTCACGACTCCATCCGCGCCCTGATGCTGATCCGCGCCTTCCGCGTGAACGGCCATCTGGCCGCGAACCTCGACCCGCTGGGCATCGAGAAGCCGGTCAACAATCCGGAACTGACCCCTGAATTCTACGGCTTCACCGCCGCCGACATGGATCGCAAGATCTTCCTCGACGGCGTGCTGGGTCTGCAAACCGCTTCCCTCAAGGAAGTGATGGAGATCCTGAAGCGCACCTACGCCGGTACCATCGGCGTGCAGTACATGCACATCTCCGAGCCGGAAGAAAAAGCCTGGCTGCAAGAGCGCATCGAAGGTGCCGACAAGTTCGAGAAGAACGCCTTCACCAAGGAAGGCAAGCTGGCCATCCTTAACAAGCTGATCGAGGCCGAGGGCTTCGAACGCTTCCTGCACAAGCGTTTCCCGGGCACCAAGCGTTTCGGCCTTGATGGTGGTGAAGCCATGGTTCCGGCCATGGAGCAGATCATCAAGCGCGGCGGCTCGCTGGGCGTCGACGAGATGGTGTTCGGCATGGCCCACCGTGGCCGCCTGAACATGCTGGCTGCCGTCATGGGCAAGCCGTACAAGGCCATCTTCCACGAGTTCCAGGGTGGTTCGACCGTGCCTTCGGACATCGAAGGCTCGGGCGATGTGAAATATCACATGGGCGCTTCGTCGGACCGCGAGTTCGACGGCAACAAGGTCCACCTGTCGCTGACCGCCAACCCGTCGCACCTCGAGATCGTCAACCCGGTCGTGCTGGGTAAGGCTCGCGCCAAGCAGGCCTTCGACATCCGTGAGGCCGAAGAGAACAAGGGCAAGCCCGATACCGAATGGTCGCTGGACCGTTCCAAGGTTATGCCGGTGCTCATCCACGGTGACGCCGCCTTCGCAGGTCAGGGCGTTGTGGCTGAATGCTTCGCGCTGATGGGTCTCAAGGGCTACCGCACCGGCGGTACCATGCACTTCGTCATCAACAACCAGATCGGCTTTACGACGGCCCCGCGCAACTCGCGCTCGACGCCGTATCCGTCGGATGTGGCCCTGATGGTGCAGGCCCCGATCTTCCACGTGAACGGTGACGATCCGGAAGCTGTGGTGTTCGCGGCCAAGGTGGCTGCTGAGTACCGCCAGAAATTCCACAAGGACGTGGTGGTGGACATGTTCTGCTACCGTCGCTTCGGCCACAACGAAGGCGACGACCCGACGTTCACCCAGCCGCTGATGTACGCCAAGATCAAGAACCAGCCCTCGACGCGCGAACTGTATTCGCAGCGTCTGGTGGCCGAAGGTGTGATCTCCCAGGCCGAAGTCGACGCCCAGATCGCCAAGTTCGAGGCCTTCCTCGACGCCGAGTTCGAAGCCGGCAAGTCGTTCAAGGCCGAAAAGGCTGACTGGCTGGACGGCAACTGGAAGGGCCTGGGCGCTGAAAAGACCGAGGACGCCGCATGGCGTGGCTCGACCGCGGTTCCGGCTGCAAAGCTGCAAGACTACGGCGCTCGCCTGACCTCGATCCCGAACAGCGTCGACGTTCACAAGACCCTGAAGCGCGTCATCGACGCCCGCCGCGAAGCTGTCGCCACCGGCGAAGGCATCGACTGGGCCACGGCTGAAAGCCTCGCTTTCGCGTCGCTGGTCGATGAAGGTTTCAACGTGCGTCTGTCCGGTCAGGACTCGGTGCGCGGCACTTTCTCGCAACGTCACTCGGGCATCACCGACCAGACCACCGAAGAGCGCTACTTCCCGCTGAACAATCTGCGCGAAGGCCAGGGCCATTTCGAAGTCATCGACTCGGCCCTGTCGGAAGAAGCCGTGCTCGGGTTCGAATACGGCTACTCGCTGGCCGATCCGAATACCCTGACCCTGTGGGAAGGCCAGTTCGGCGACTTCGTGAACGGTGCACAGGTCGTGATCGACCAGTTCATCTCTTCGGGTGAGCGCAAGTGGCTGCGTATGTCGGGCCTGACCATGCTGCTGCCGCATGGCTATGAAGGGCAGGGCCCCGAGCACTCCTCGGCACGCCTTGAGCGCTTCCTGCAGCAGTGCGCCGAGAACAATATGCAGGTCGCCAACTGCACCACGCCGGCCAACTACTTCCACATCCTGCGTCGCCAGCTGCACCGCGAGTTCCGCAAGCCGCTGATCCTGATGACGCCGAAGTCGCTGCTGCGTCACAAGAAGGCCGTCTCGACCCTGGCCGACATGGCCGAGGGTTCGTCCTTCCACCGCGTGCTGCGTGACGATGCCGAGCTGCGTCCGACCGTCGCCGGTGTCTCGCTGAAGTCCGACAAGGACATCCGCAAGGTCATCGTCTGCTCGGGCAAGGTTTACTATGACCTGCTCGACGCCCGCGAAAAGGCTGGCATCAACGACATCTACATCCTGCGTCTGGAACAGTTCTATCCGTGGCCGATCAAGTCGATCTCGGCGGAACTGGCCCGCTTCCCGAACGCTGATCTGGTATGGTGTCAGGAAGAGCCGAAGAACATGGGCGGCTGGACCTTCGTGGATCCGTGGCTCGAACTGACCCTCGAGAAACTTGACGTGAAGGCCAAGCGCGCCCGTTACGTCGGTCGTCCGGCTTCGGCCTCGACCGCCGCGGGCCTGATGAGCCGCCACCTGAAGGAACTCGAGACCTTCCTCGCCGAGGCCATGGCCTAACCGCCGTCGTCGCACTAGAACGTATTCAAAGACCCGTTACGAAAAAGAGCCCCTGCAATGGCTGATATTCTGACCCCCGCCCTCGGTGAATCCGTATCCGAAGCCACCATCGCCAAGTGGACCAAAAAGGTCGGCGACGCGGTGAAGAAGGACGAAGTCCTCGTCGAACTGGAAACCGACAAGGTTTCTCTGGAAGTTGTGGCCCCGGCTGACGGCACCTTGGCCGCCATCAATGCCGGTGAAGGTGACACCGTGGTTCCGGGCACCGTTCTGGGGCAGGTCTCTGAAGGTGGCGCAGCGGCTGCGTCGGCTCCGGCCGCTGAAGCCCCTGCCGCAGCGGCTGCTCCGGCTGCTGCTGCCGGTGGCGCTTCGGTTGATGTCGCTGTCCCGACCATGGGCGAAAGCGTCGCCGAGGGTTCGGTCGGCAACTGGCTGAAGAAGTCGGGCGACACCGTCGCCAAGGACGAGCTGCTGGTCGAGATCGAAACCGACAAGGTCGCTGTCGAAGTGTCGGCTCCGGAAGCGGGCGTGCTGACCATCAACGTGGAATCCGGCGCTGCCGTCACCCCGGGTCAGGTCATCGCTACCATCTCGGCTTCGGGCGCTGCCGCTGCGGCCGCTCCGAAGGCTGCTGCCGCTCCGGCTCCGGCCGCCGCGCCGGCTGCTT
>NZ_DIGV01000008.1 GCF_002419815.1 Brevundimonas sp. UBA5713
TTCGACCCGCCCCGTCACCTGCGCCAGAGCCGGATCGGCACAGGCCGTCGTGCCTGCGCGGGTGTGCGACTGACGGGCCAGCGCCGAGACCTGTGCGGTCTCGTACCCCGCCCGCAACAGCGCGCCGCGCGTCTGCATCAGGGCCGCGCCCAGCGCCTGCGTCACCGCCTCGCCAAACAGGTCACAGCGCTGATGCGCAGCCAGCACAAAGGCGCGCTCGGCGTAGGTCTGTTCCAAATGGCTGTCCGCCTGTGCCGCCCCCGCTCCCAACAAGAGGCCAAGCGCGATCATCGACGCCATCCGTCGCAGACCCAAGACCTGTAATGAAGCGCTGACGACGCGGGCGCGAAGGACTATGCTCATCCCTCGCTCCTAGCCCATAGGCTTTGCCGTGGGGTTTGCAATCAAGGTTACCAATTGCTTCTTTCAACAGATGTCTGGGTCTCGGGCCTGATCCGCCGCGCCGAACTGGAAGGAGCCTTCGCCACCGTGGTGAAGAAGGGCGATGCCCGAGCGGGCGATGTGGTCGTCAAGGCCTATGACACCTCTACCCGCACCGCCCGTCTGTTCAGCCAGTCGCTGGACATGGATGGTCAGCCCCTGTGGATCCAGCCGGTCGCCAGCGAGATGGAATCGGAACTGGACGCCTATCTGGAGCGCCGCCGCAAATACGATCCCGACCTGTGGGTGGTGGAAATCGAGGACCGTCAGGGTCGCCACTTCCTGCAGGAAAAGGTCGAAGGCGACAGCCCCCGCCCCCCGCTCTGATGCCCATTCAGGGTGAACCCGCCATTCACCCTTTTTGTGCACCGGATACCAATATAAATCCTGTCATATCCGGGACCATGGCCAGAAAGGCCCTGGTTCGCGGAGTGCGATCATGTTGTTCCTGTTGAACGATGTCGTGTTTGATCTGGACACGACCTGTCCGGCACCGGTGCGCGATTACCGCCGGTTTTCGCCCCTTGATCTGGACGCGGTCATCGAGCTGGCGTGCGAGTTGTTCGCCGAAGAGCCACAGCTGCACCGCACCCACCCCGAACGCGCGCGACGTCTGGCCTGGCTGATTACCCAGCGCACCGAGGGCGTGAATGCGGCCCTGTTCGCCGCGCCGGAACAGGGCTGTGCCCCAGAACTGGTCGAGCCGCGCTTTTGCGCCCTGCCCACGCCGGTGATGCGGCAACTGCAGACCCGCGACCAGCACGGCCAACTGACGCCCCAAACGGCAGATCGCACCGTCTGGGGCCGCATGGCGGCCTGAGCCGTCTGCCTACTCGCCCTTGGCGTGGGCCTGAATCGCTTTCAGGCCCGACATCAGGCGTTCGCTATTGGGCGTCAGCAGGCAGTTGTCTTTCAGGATCAGACGGATGGCCTGCACGTGCACGTGGACGGCCTCGTTGCGCCATGCATTGCGGGCGTTCATCGCCTCGATGGTTTCGCACAGGCTGTAGACAGCGTCATACAGCGGGCCGGTGTCGAAGAAGCCCGCCACGCTGAGCACATTGCCCGCCACACCATAAAGGGCGGCCGAATCCTGCAGATCCTCATTGGCCAGCACTTCCAGCTCCGAGACCGAGCGTTCGATGGCCTTCATGGCCTCGGCCTTGTGTCCCAGCAGACGCTCGTTGGAGCGGCGCTCGATCTGGGCAATGCTTAGCCCGCCAGGCTGGGCCATCTTGCGCGACAGGCTGGAGACCACCTTGGTCGCTGTGGCCCCTTCACCCTCGCCCACGGCTGACCCTGCCGCGACCACGGTATCAAAGCTCTGGCTCACAGTTGCACCCTTTGCGGTTTGAGCAGGGCGTCAATGTCGGCCTGTTCCATATTGGCTTCCTTGGCGATACCGATATGGGCCGAAAGGTCGCCCTTGCGCCGGCCCTTTTCACCCAGTGGCGGGCCAAAATTGCGCACGCGGCGGTCCGGACCGGCATAGGTCTCGCATTCGATAAATTCACGCTGGTCCTGCGCCAGCCAGATGACGCGCTTTAGCAGGACACCCGGCGTGATCGGCTTGACCACCACAAAGCTGACGCCGCAGTTGCGCCCCTCCTGAACCTTGGCCTGAGAGGCGTGGCCGGTCAGCATGATCACAGGGGTGTAGCGCATGGGCGCGGGGGTCTCGCGACGCAGCCAGCGGGTAAAGGCGTAGGAGTCCATCTCCGGATCGGAACAGTCGATCATGATCAGATCGAACGGACGCTGTTGCAGCACTTTGACGGCCTCGGTCGCAGACGAGCATTTCACCTGCTCGCGCACGCCAAAGCCCACCACAACCGAGCTGAGCATATCCAGCGCCTGCTGGTTGTCGTCGATCAGCAGAACGGAGGAGTTTTCAAGATTGACCTTCTGTTCGGCCATATCAGTCGAACAGGTGAAGTTCCCCTGCGGCCTGCTCGGATTGCGGGCGCGGGGCGGTGTTGCCGCGATGGGCGGCTTCCTGCAGTCGCTCGGCCATCTCTGCCAGAGGCAGGGCAGCCAGCGCCGTGTCCATAGGCTGGTTGTCCGCCAGCGAGGCCGACAGGCCCGAGAGAGCCTCCAGCCGCTGGACCAGCACATCGAAAGTCTGGGTGCGCGCCAGATAGGCCAATCGGTCCTGCGGGGACAGGTTTGACAGGATTTCCCCCATCAGATCGCCGGCCTGCTGCACCCCTGCGCGAATGTCCGATAGTTCCTCAGCCACCGCCTTCAACAGGGCATGGATATCGTGATCACTCATCAGAACAGCTCCAGATCGCCTGATACAACAGGCGGCGTGGTTATCTTGGGCGGCGGAACCGCAGCGACGTCAAGCACGGCGCGCTGGCGGGCCCGACCGCTGACGGGCCAATAGTGCAGACGGCGGCCGCCAAAGCCTCCCAGACTGCCGCCGATCACCGGAATGCCTTCGTCGGCCAAAAAGCGCTCGGCAAAGGCCGCGTTGGAAGCCCCGACATCACTCAGGCTGTCGAACATCCGGCCACCGCCAAACAGCTTGGCCTCCAGACGTTCACGGCGACCTCCCGCCTTGAGCACGTCGTTGATCAGCACTTCCATCGCATAGGCACCATAGCGGCGGCTGGCCGCTGTGCCATCCTGCGCGCCATCAGGCAGCAGGAAATGGTTCATGCCACCGACACCGGCCACGGGGTCGCGCAGGCACAGGGCCACACAGCTCCCCAGAACGGTCGTCAGCACCACATGGGGGTCGTTCGTCACATAGTGATCGCCCTGCCCCACATGGACACGCCGCTCCATGGCCGAAATGTCGTGGCTATCACTCATGTCAGCGGGCCAAAGACCGATTCCAGCTTCTCTTTGAGCTGCTGGGTGGTGAAGGGCTTCACCAGATAGTTGTTCACACCGTACTGCACCGCGCGCTGGACCAGTTCACGGTCGGCGCGGCCCGTCAGCATGATGAAGGCCGTCTTGGCGATCGGCGGGTGGGCGCGGATGCCGCGCAGCAGACCCAACCCGTCGAGGTTCGGCATGTTGAAATCCGAGATCACCAAATGCACCGGACGGGTGATGATGGCGCGCAAGGCGGCCTCACCGTCAGGGGCTTCTTCGATGTCACGCACGCCGATCTGTTGCAGGCTGGTGCGTACCAGCGAGCGCATGGTCAGCTGGTCATCGACGATAAGAGTTCGAATGGCGGAGGCTGAGGGCATGGGGGAGGTCCTTACGCAACAGACTGGGAGGCGCCGCGAACAGCGCAAGATTCAAGAAGGGCCGGTGCAAGGCGCGCCAACGGCATCTGGCGCTGTACAGCACCCAGCTCATAGGCTGCCTTGGGCATGCCATAGACGACGCAGGACGCTTCGTCTTGCCCGAAAGTTTGGGCTCCGGCCTCACGCATGGCCAGCAGGCCGCGGGCTCCGTCCTTGCCCATTCCCGTCAGGATTGCGCCGGTCATGGGACGCCCCGAGCGGGCCACGGATTCGAACAGCACATCGACCGAGGGACGGTGGCCATTTACAGGGTCCGAGGCCACCAGACGGCAGCGGCCACCGGTCACGGTAAGGTGGTATGCTCCGCCCGGTGCCAGATAGATATGGCCCGGCTTCAAGATCGCCCCGTCCACAGCTTCGCTGACATGGGCGGGGGTCATCTTGTCCAGCCGCGCGGCAAAACTGCGCGTGAAAGTGGCGGGCATGTGCTGGGTGATGACGGTGGCAGGACAATCAGCGGGGAAGCCCTGTAGAATCGTCAGCAGGGCCTCGACCCCGCCGGTGGATGATCCAATCGCCAAAATATGGTGCGGGTCGGCGTGGTAGCTGCCTTCATGGCCCTGCACCTGACGCTGTTCTAGCGGGCGCACGCGGGCACGGGCGGCGGACTTCACCTTTTCAGCCAGATCGGCAAAGGCCTCGGCCGCGGGCACGCCCACGGCGGGCTTGGCCACTGCATCGACGGCTCCGATTTCCAGCGCCGCCAGCGTCACATCGGTCCCTGCCTGCGTCAGGGTCGAGACCATGACCACCGGCATGGGCCGCAGGCGCATGATCTTCTCGAGAAACTCCAGCCCGTTCATATTGGGCATTTCGACGTCCAGCGTGATGACGTCGGGGTTCAACTGTTTGATCTTGGCGCGGGCATC
The DNA here is from genome assembly GCF_002419815.1 of Brevundimonas sp. UBA5713. Taxonomy (GTDB): domain Bacteria; phylum Pseudomonadota; class Alphaproteobacteria; order Caulobacterales; family Caulobacteraceae; genus Brevundimonas. The sequence continues at coordinate 4,577 of NZ_DIGV01000008.1, forward strand.
CAGCGGGTCTTCGGCGGTGCCAACGACCTCGATCCCGGGATCGCGACGCAACACAGCCGCGATCAGACTGCGCATGGTGGCGCTGTCATCAACAACAAGAACCTTTACGCGGTTCATGCGACACTCCTCTGGGCGGCATCGACGCGCAGATAGGTCGTCAGACCACAGGTCTGGAACTGGCCCGCAGACGGGCCGGATACGCGCTCCGAATGGCCGATATAAAGGGCACCGCCCGTATTCAGTATGGGCGCAAAACGCGACCAGACCTTCTCCTGGGTCGCGTCGTCGAAATAGATCACCACATTGCGGCAGAAGATCACGTCAAAGGTGCCGCGCATCGGCCAGTGACCGATCAGGTTCAGCTCTTTGAAAGTCACCAGACGGCGCAGGGTGTCATCGGCGCTGTAATAGCCCGGACGATCAGTGACGGGCAGGAAATGGCGACGACCCTGCGGCGGAACCGGCGTCAGGATTTCTTCGGAATAGATGCCCTGATGACCTTCGGCGACCATGTTGGGGTCGATGTCGGTCGCCAGAATGCGCACATCCAGATCCGCGGCCTCGGGCAACACATCCAACACCGTCAGCGCCATGGAATAGGGCTCTTGGCCGTTAGAGCAGGCCGCCGACCACAGGCGCACCCGACCGCCCGCCCGTGCATGGGCGGCCAGCTTGGGCATCATCACATCGCGCAGGTGATCGAAATGGTGCGGCTCGCGATAGAAACGGGTGACATTGGTGGTCAGGGCCGCCGTCATGGCCTGACGCTCTTCTTGGCCATGATCGGATTCGACCAGAGCGATATATTCGGCAAAACTCCGCAGGCCCAGCGCACGCAGGCGTTTGGCCAGACGCGAATAGACCAGCGCGGCCTTGCCCTCGTGCAGGGCGATGCCCGCGTGACTATGCAGGGCCTCGGCAATGTGACGAAAATCGCTGGCGGTAAAGGGAAACTCCCCCTCCACCAGCACATCGCGTCCGGTCGTCGTCGTCATGCCGCTTCGGCTTCCGCTTCGGCAGGCAGGACGTGCTCAAGGTCGATCAGGCTGATCATACGGCCGCCTTCGACGGCAAAGATGCCCTTTACGAATGCCTTGACGCTCTCCGAAGCCACATCGGGGGTCGGCTGGATCGAGGCGTCGGTCAGTTGCACGATGTCGGACACCGCATCGACCAACAGGCCCACCAGACGGCTACCCACATGGGCCACCATGATGACGTGACGCTCGGTCGGCTCTCCGGTCTGAAGACCAAAGCGCGAGCCCAGATCGATGATCGGCAGCACGGTGCCGCGCAGATTGATCACGCCCTTCATATAGGCGGGCGAGCGCGGCAGCGGGGTGGCGGGGGTCCAGCCACGGATCTCACGGACGCTCATAATATCGACGCAAAACTCTTGCTCGCCGATGCGGAAGGCAATCAGCTCGCGATCGGTACCGGCGACATTGGGGGTGACTTGGGTCATGTGTTAGCTCGCCATTTTCAGTTCGGATCGAGGGGTATTACGTCGACGTCCGGATGTGACCAGCGCGTCGATATCCAGGATCAGGGCCACGCGCCCGTCACCAAGGATGGTGGCCGCCGCCACGCCTTCGACGTGGCGGTAGTTGGTTTCCAGCGACTTGATGACAACCTGCCGCTGGCCATGGATGGCATCGACCAACAGGCCGGCGCGCTGGCCGCCTTCGGTCTCGACGATCATCACAACCCCGCCCTTCAGCTCCGTGGGCGTGGCGCGGAAGCCCATGGACTGGCCCACATCGACCAGGGGGACGAACTCGTCGCGGAACATCAGCACCGGATCGACCCCGCCGACCAGATGGATGTCCTCCACCTTGGGCGTGAGGCTTTCGACAATGGCCGCCAGCGGGGCCACCAGCGTCTGTTCGGCAGCTCCCACAACCATGCCGTCCAGCACAGCCAGCGTCAGCGGCAGCGACATGGTAAAGGTCGAACCCTTGCCCGGCGTCGAGGTGATGTTGATGCGGCCACCCAGTGACTGGATGGAGCGGCGCACCACATCCATGCCCACGCCACGGCCCGACACATCGGTGATTTCCTTGGCGGTCGAGAACCCCGGCAGGAAAATCAGATTATCGACCTCGTCATCGCTCAGAATCTGGTCCGGCGTGATCAGACCGCGCTCTTCGGCGATGGCGCGTACACGCTGGCGGTTGATGCCCTTACCGTCGTCGGTGATTTCAATAACGATACGGCCCGAGCGATGCAGGGCAGCCAGCTTGACCGTGCCCTCTACGGGCTTGCCCGCGGCTTCGCGCTCTTCGGGGCTCTCAAGGCCATGGTCGATGGCATTGCGCAGCATGTGGGTGATCGGCTCGGCCAGACGTTCCACCACGGTCTTGTCGACCTCGGTGTCCTCGCCCGCCGTGACCAGCTTCACGCGCTTGCCCGTCATGTCGGCGACCTCGCGAACCAGACGCGGCATGCGCTGGAACACCGACTTCACCGGCTGGGCGCGGATAGCCATGACGCTGTCCTGAATCTCGCGCGTGAGCAGCTCGAGGTCCTCAAGACCCAGCGAGATGTCGGACGAACGGGCCAGACCGCTTTCATGCACGCGCTGGGCCAGCATGGCCTGCTGGATCACCAGTTCGCCCACCGCATTGATCAGACGATCCACGCGCTCCAGATCGACCCGAATGGTCACTGGAGCGGCCGCAGCGGGGGCGGACGGCGCATTGGCCGCTGCCGGCGGTGCTGCGGGCACCGGAGCCGGAGCGGCTTTAGGCTGGGGGCTTTCGGCCTTGGGTGCAGGGGTGCCCCGACGCGCGGCCGTATCGGCCTGCGCCAGAGCGATCAGCGCTGCCACATCGGCCTCGGCAGCAGGCGCATTGTCCGTAGACGGAACATCCAGCGGCGGCAGGCCAGCATCCAGAGACGGCAGTTCCGGCAGGGTATCATTGGCCGCGCCCTCGCCCATCACCGGCATGATGTTCAGGTCGCAGTCGGTTTCGACGAAGTCGAATACGTCGCGCACATCGGCCTCGGCAGCGGGGACATCCAGATGGATGGTCCACACCAGATGAGATTCTGTCGGCTCCAGCGCGTCCAGCAGCGGCAGGCCACTGTCGTCCATCTCGACGCGCGTTGGCCCCAGACGGGCCAGCTCACGCAGCAGAAGGCCGGTTTCATTGGCATTGGTATAAAGGCGCGGATGCGGGCGGAAGACGATCTTCCAGCCGGTCTGCTGCGCCGCCGCTGACGGCGCCGAAAGGTCCGGCAGATCCAAAGGCGGCAGATCGAGAGACGGCAGGCCCCCGTCTAGCGACGGCAGGTCGCCGGGGGCTGCAAAGTCGTCAAGGCTGAGCGACACCGGCACAAAGCCGAAGTCATCGCCATCCAGATCACCGCTGGCAGCATCCGCGGTGCCCGAAACGGGCGCGCCGTGCGTCAGGGTTTCCAGCTCGGCGATCAAACCTTGAGAGCGAACGGGGTCCACGGCAGGGCCTGCCCCGCGCGCGGCGGTCACATGGTCATTCAGCACGTCCGAGGCACGCAGCAGGGTGCGCACAACGGTGTCGTCCACCTCTTTGCGGCCCGAGCGCAGCTCGTCCATCAGGGTCTCGAACACGTGGGCGAACCGGACCAGATCATCCAGACCAAACGCCCCTGCTCCGCCCTTTACCGAGTGAACGGCGCGGAAACAGGCATTGATAGTCTCGATGTCGGAATCGCCGGATTCCAGCGCCAACAGATTTGTCTCGAGATCAGCCAGCAGTTCTTCGCATTCCTGGAAGAATGTGGCCTTGATGGCTTCGAACGGATCTTCGCTCATGACCGGATGCTGTCCTTCGAACTGTGCCGCAAAACTTAGGCCGCCACGCGACGCACGGCGTCGACCAGACGCACGGGGTCGAACGGCTTGACGATCCAGCCCGTGGCTCCGGCCTCGCGGGCGCGCTGCTTTTTCGCGGCATCGCTCTCGGTGGTCAGAACCAGAACCGGCACACCGCTGTATTCAGGGTTGGCGCGCATGCCCTCGATGAAGCCGAAGCCGTCCATGCGGGGCATGTTGATGTCGGTGATGACGATGTCGGGGCGCTCTTCGGCGAGTACCTCCAGACCATGAACGCCATCCACGGCCTGCACGACATTATAGCCGGCATCCTTCAGGGCCAGCATCAGCATGTCGCGCATGGTGCGCGAGTCATCGACGGTCAGAACGGTTTTGGTCATCAGGCGGCGTCCTGCATTATGAGGTCATCGGGGGAAGCTCCGAACCCAAGCCATTGATCGCTCAGGGCTTCGGACACATTGACGAAGGTCAAATCTTGACCGTCGGCCTGCCACGTACGCACCGCCGACAGCAAAATTTGCAGACCCAGTCCGCCCAGACGCTCGACCGCCGAAGCATCGACGCGCAAGGCCTGACCACGGGCCGACAGGAAGGCGGCCTTCACATCGGCGGCAGATCGCAGATCCAGTACCGGCGGCAGCAGCAAGGTGCCGTTCACGATCAGATTCTCGCTCATTAGAACTCCTCCCAGCCGTCTTCTACGGGCTGTGCTTTGAGGGCAGTGTTGCCGCGCGTTGCAGTCTTCAGGGCGGCCATGGTTTCTGCCACCGAGCGCGGACGCTCTGCGGTATCCTCATCGGCCGGACGCAAAGGCTTGGCAGGCGGAGCCATCGGGGCCGCTTGGGCCACCGGTGCTGCAGGCTGCGGCTGCGGCTTGGGAGCCATCGGCGCGGGCGCAGGCCTG
>NZ_DIGV01000058.1 GCF_002419815.1 Brevundimonas sp. UBA5713
CACCGCATCCGTGCCCGTCAGGCGCTGGCGGGGCAGGAGAGCGCGTACGATAGCGAAGACCTGACCCCATGGCCGTGGCAGGCGGGGGACTGGGGCCGTCATGGCGTGCTGGCCTTTGATCGCGCGGCTCTGGCCCAGGCCTCGGGGCGGGTGTTGGCAGCGGCCCTGTTGTCGGCCTCGGGCACAGTGCGACCGCCGCGCGGTGACCGGTTGGCGCGTGTGCAGGCCCACATTTGCGGCAATGAACCCTTCTCAGCCGTGCTGTGCGGCGCACGTATCGAAGCCAGCGCCGATCAGGTGCTGATCGCGCGCGAGGCGGGCGAGATGGTGCGCTCCGGTCTGCCGCCGCTTCATTTGCGTCAACGGGTGCCCGCCGTCTGGGATGGCCGGTTTGAAATCACGGCACCGGATGATGGCTGGACCGTCCTGCCCGCCAGGGGGCTTTTGTCGCGTTTGTCTGCGTCGGATCGGGCGGCGTTCGAGGCCCTGCCGCCCTTTGTTCGCGCCAGCGTGCCGGTTTTGCGCCGTGAAGGATCGGAAACCGTCGTTGCAGCGTTTACAACGGCTGAGGTAACACCGCTCGCGCCGCTGCGTTTTTGCCTGAATGCCCCTGCGGGTATGGGCGAAACGACGCAGGAAGCCGGACTGTTTGCGGCTTTGCATAGCGAAAAGGGTTCGACTGCCCTATTTTCAGTCTGAGATATGTCTGTCCGACCTAGCCATCCGGTTTTGGTCGGGGAACTGAGGACCGCATGAACCTGCGAAATATTGCCATCGGTGCCATGATCCTGCTGGTCATGGCCGTGGTGTACAGCACGATGAGCCAGAATGGCGGCGCGATGACGGGGGCCAATAATCCGGCCGCCGCGGGTCGCCCCGCCCAGATCACCTACTCCCAACTGGTCACCGCCATTGACGGTAACGAGATCAAGGAAGTCACCGTGCGCGGTGATGCGGTGAACGGCGTCTATAAGAACGACAGCAAATTCACCACTGTGGTGCCGTTCCCCAATCCGGAACTGATCGACAAGATGAACGCCGCCGGCATCGCCGTGGACGTGAAGTCGACCAAGCAACCGTGGTGGTCGGGCCTGCTGGGCCTGCTGCTGCCAGTGCTGCTGATCATCGGCTTCTGGCTGTTCATCATGAACCGCATGCAGGGCGGCTCCAAGGGGGCCATGGGCTTTGGCAAGTCCAAGGCCAAGCTGCTGACCGAGCATAAGGGCCGCAAGACCTTTGCCGACGTCGCCGGCGTGGACGAAGCCAAGGAAGAGCTGCAGGAGGTCGTGGACTTCCTGAAAGACCCGTCGAAATTCCAGCGTCTGGGCGGCAAGATTCCGAAGGGTGCTTTGCTGGTGGGCCCTCCGGGTACCGGTAAGACCCTGCTGGCCCGTGCTGTGGCCGGTGAGGCGGGCGTGCCCTTCTTCTCGATCTCGGGTTCGGACTTCGTGGAAATGTTCGTCGGTGTGGGTGCCTCGCGCGTCCGCGACATGTTCGAACAGGCCAAGAAGAATGCGCCGTGCATCATCTTCATCGACGAAATCGACGCCGTGGGCCGGCACCGTGGCGCAGGCCTCGGCGGTGGCAATGACGAGCGCGAACAGACCCTCAACCAGCTGCTGGTCGAGATGGACGGCTTCGAGGCGTCGGAAAACATCATCCTGATCGCCGCGACCAACCGTCCGGATGTTCTGGATCCGGCTCTGCTGCGTCCCGGTCGTTTCGACCGTCAGGTGACGGTGCCGAACCCCGACGTTTCGGGCCGCGAACACATTCTGCGCGTCCATATGAAGGATGTGCCGCTGGCCGCCGACGTCAACGTCAAGACGATTGCGCGCGGCACGCCGGGCTTCTCGGGGGCGGACCTTGCCAATCTTGTGAACGAAGCGGCTCTGACGGCGGCCCGCAAGGATCGCAAGATGGTCACCCACCGCGATTTCGAAGACGCCAAGGACAAGGTCATGATGGGCTCCGAACGGAAGTCCATGGCCATGAACGAGGAAGAAAAGCGCCTGACCGCCTATCACGAAGCCGGTCACGCCATTGTCGCCTTCAACGTCAAAATGGCCGATCCGGTCCACAAGGCGACCATTGTCCCGCGCGGTCGCGCGTTGGGCATGGTGATGCAGTTGCCGGAAGGCGACCGCTATTCGATGAAGTACCAACAGATGATCGACCGCATCGCCATCATGGCCGGTGGGCGCGTGGCCGAAGAGCTGATCTTCGGCAAGGAAAACATCACCTCGGGTGCGTCGTCGGATATCGAACAGGCGACCAAACTGGCCCGCGCCATGGTCACCCGCTGGGGCTTCTCCGAGAAGCTGGGCACGGTGGCCTATGGCGAGAACCAGGAAGAAGTCTTCCTCGGCCACTCGGTCTCGCGCACCCAGAACATCTCCGAAAAGACCGCACAGGTGATCGACGAGGAAGTGCGTCGTCTGGTCAATGAAGGTTGGGACGCGGCCCGTCACATCCTCACCACCAAGGCACAGGATCACGAGGCTTTGGCTCAGGCCCTGCTGGAATACGAGACCCTGTCGGGTGACGAGATCAATGCTCTGCTCAAGGACGGCACTCCGCCGAACCGCGAAGACGTGGGCGCACCGGTCTCCGGCCCGTCGTCGTCGGTGCCGCTGACGCCGGAAGAGGCGGCGGCTGCCGATATCGCCGCAGCGACCGGTGTGCCGGTCAGCCCGCCGGAAGGGGATCGGGCTCCGGCCTGATCCAGCGGTTCTCGCAGACATGAAAAAGGGGCGGCACCCGCAGGTGCCGCCCCTTTGTTTTGGTCCGTTCCTTGAAACGACTTAGTCGCGGTAGTTCAGGGCCGGTGCACGGTCACCGATGAGAGCGCGGTACTGGAAGTCCGGGCCGCGACGGCGCTCGAACTCTTCGGTTGCGGCGGCTATGACGTCCGGCGACTGGAACAGTTCCGCCGTGGTCAGGGCCAAGGTCTTGGCGGCCAGATGCGCGCCTTTCAGACCGATGGTGGTGCCCGACGCCACGACGTTCTGCCAGTTGTGGCTGGCCGAGCCCGGCACGAAGGTGGCGGTCGACAGGCCCACGGTCGGCGTGACCCACGACACGTCAGACACGTCGGTCGAGCCACCGAAGTCACCGCCCATGACGGCCGGTTCGATCTGGCCGACGCTGGCCAGATCGACCTTGGTGGTCAGGGTCTTCTGGATTTCGGTCGCCAGCGCGATTTCTTCCTCATTCCATTCGATGCCGCCGACAGAGCGCAGATTGCGGTCCATGACGTGCATCAGGGTTTCGTTGTTCAGCATCGAATAGACGCCGCCAATGGCCTCGAACTCGACACGGGTGCCAGTGCCCGTCGCCGCGCCTTCGGCGGCCAGCTTCACGCGCTCCAGAACATCGCGGACGATTTCCGGATCGGTGTGGCGCACATAGTAATAGGCTTCGGCATAGGACGGCACCACGTTCGGGGCCTTGCCGCCATCGGTGATGGCATAGTGGATGCGGGTGCGGTCAGGGATGTGCTCGCGCATCATGTTGACCATGTAGTTCATGGCCTCGATGCCATCGAGGGCCGAGCGGCCCTTGTCCGGTGCGGCAGCGGCATGCGCCGAGACGCCGTAGAAGCGGAACTTGCCCGAGACGTTGGACATGGTGTTGCCCTGACGGGCCGAGTTCACATTGCTGGGGTGCCAGTGCAGCGACACATCGACGTCGTCGAACAGGCCGTCGCGGACCATATAGACCTTGCCCGAGCCACCTTCTTCGGCGGGCGTGCCATAGACGCGCAGCTCGCCCTTAATGTTGTTGGCTTCCATCCAGGCCTTGACGGCAATGGCGGAGTGGACCGAGGCGGCTCCGAACAGGTTGTGGCCACAGCCGTGACCGCCTGCGCCACCGGCGCTTTCCTGAACCGGGCTCAGGGTCTGTGACAGTCCCGGCAGGGCGTCGTACTCAGCCAGAACGGCGATGACGGGGCCGTCGCCGTTCTTGAAGCTGGCGAGGAAGGCGGTCGGCTCGTTGGCGATGCCGGTTTCGACGGCAAAGCCCGCGTCACGCAGCTGTTGGGCCAGCAGCGCGGCGCTCTGGTGCTCCTGAAAGCCCAGCTCGGCGAATTTCCAAAGCTCCAGCGCGGCATGGTCAAGCGCCGGCTGATTGGCCTCGACCGTCGAGATGATGGCGCTGTGGTGCTCTGGCGACAGCGGTCCGGCCATGGCCGGAGCAGAAAGGGTCAGGGCGGCCATGCCGAAGGCGGCAGCGGCAAGGGCCTTGATCGAGGTCTGGCGACGAGAAGCGTGTCTCATAGTCGGCTCCGATACTCTGTAGGGTACATAAACCAAGGGCGGAGAGCGATGTTCGCCCTCCGCCCCGAAAGTCTCAAGACTGATTAGAAGGTCTTGCGGAAGCTGGCGTACCAGTAGCGCCCGTAGGGCTGGTACACCGTGCCGACATAGCCACCGCTGGCCAGCGGCGGGGTCTCGTCGGTGATGTTGCGGACGCCCACTCGGACCGAGGCATTAGCCAGAGCCGGGGTGATCTGCGAACCATCGAAGGCGTATTCGGCGTAGAGGTTGCCCGTCAGGGTGTCTTCCACGGTCCAGAAGTCGCCGTCGGCGTTGGTGACGCTGTCGTCGTACAGCGAGGAGATGTACTGGGTGAAGGCACCCACGGTCCATGCATCCTTGCGCCAGGTGGTGGACAGCGACCACTTCCATTCCGGACGGCCCATGTCGGCAATCATGTCGCCCATGGAGCCCGAGATGAAGATGTTCGAATCCAGCTCGCCCGAAGCCACGGCATCGGACAGACGCTGGGTGTCCGGCGCCATGTCGAGGTAGTATTTCAGCAGGTGCGAGACGTTCAGGTTGGCGCTGAAATCACCGTAACGGTCGGTGCGCAGCTTCCACATGACGCCCAGATCCAGACCTTCAACCGTTTGCGGCTGCTGGTTGGTGTAGGCGTCCTTGATGTGGTCGATTTCGCCCGCAGCCTCGAAGCCCGAACCGGCGAAGATACGCTCGTCGGCGGCGGTGACTTCCTTGCGGACCACGTTCGGGTTGTACGAGCCGTTCTTGCGCAGCAGGTAGTCCAGCGTCACAGCGTTCTGGCCACGGAACAGACCGACCATGCCGGTTTGCTCGACCTGCCACCAGTCAGCGGTGATGGTGAAATCGCCGTACTCGGCCGGAATGAAGCGCGGCTGGAACACCACGCCGATCGACAGGGTCTCGGACTCTTCCGGATCCAGGTCCGGATTGCCCGAGCGGCGCTCCGGCGTCGACTTGCGGGCATGGGCCTGACGGAAGTCGTCAATGTAGTCGGCGCTGACGTAGTTGCCGGTGTTGGCACCGCAGTTACGCAGGCCGCCCGACAGGGCACCGTTGGCGTCCAGAGCCGCGCAATAGGTCCAGTCGATGGTCTGGTTCGAGCGGGTGATGACGGTTGCGTTGATCTGTTCCAGGTTCGGGGCGCGGAAGCCCTGTGCCCACGAACCGCGAACGCGGAAGCCGTCTACGATGTCCCATGCCGCGGCGAACTTCGGCTTGGCGATCGAACCGAAGTCCGAATACTCCTCGAAGCGGCCAGCCAGCTGGACCTCGAGGTTGTGGACCAGCGGAATGCCCATGTCCGGCGAGACCAGCGGCGCGGCGATTTCGGCATAGGCCGAGAAGACGTCACGTTCCCCGTAGGTGTCCGGATTTTCGTTCTGGTTGATGAAGTCCGACGACCAGACGCCAGCCAGATTCTGGTAGCGGATGGTGCCGTCCATGCGGTCGTCGCGGTCGTCCATCTGGGTTTCCTTACGGAACTCGATGCCCGCAGCTACGCCCACCGGACCGGCCGGAAGCTGGTAGATGTCCGGACGAGAGACCTTGAAGTCCCACAGGGCCAGCTCGGTCTTGGTACGACGCACCAGATCCACGCGGATGCCGTCGATGGCAGCCTGGTTCGACAGGGTGGTGTCGCCGACTTGCGGATTGCTGGCGTTACCACCGTTGAAGAAGTTATAGGCGTCCGGCGTGTTCTTGCCGGCCCATTCTTCCAGCTTGGTGGCCGAGATGTTGTCCGACACGTCCTTGGCCGACGCTTCGGAATACAGGACAGCCGATTCCCAGTTCCAGCCGTTCCAGTCACCGCGCAGGCCGCCCAAAATGCGGAACTGCTTGTTGGTGACGGCGACGCTGATCGGGCCGAGGTCCGAGAAGCGGTAGCCGGTCATGGTGATGTCCGGGCTGCCCGCGATCGGGTTGTAATAGTTCGTGCCCGGAATGATGAAGTTCACAGCCGAGGCCGAGGCGATCGGCTCTTGATAGGCTTGCGACTTGGCGTGATAGCCGCCCAGCTCACCGAAGGCTTCGATGTTGTCGTTGATCTGATAGCGACCGGTAAGGAACAGGTTGAAGCGGTCCACTTCTGGCATGACCGACAGACCCATGGTCGCGGTGTCGGCGTTCAGTTCCGACGGCAGGGTGCCGTTGTTACGCAGGCAGACGCCATCGCCGATCTGGGTGGCGCACAGCGCATGGGTGCCAGGCAGGACGGTGAAAGCCTGACCTGCCGAACCATTGGCGTTGCGGACGGTGAAACGGCCCCACGGCGCGATGTTCGAGGTGCCGACCAGCGTGCTGTCGTTTTCAAAGCCGGTGCCGGCGAACAGGTGGCTGATGTTGTTGGTGGCCGTGTAGTCCTGATCGAGCGTGTTCAGCTCGTCGCGGTGGTCATAGTTGAAGAAGGCCGAGACGTTGGCGCGGCCATCCAGGAAGTCCTTGCCGCCGTACAGCGAGAAGTTGAGCTCGCGCATGCCGGTGCCCTCGGCACCGCCGTACTGGGTCGAGACGGTCCAGTCGTTCATGTCGTCGCGCAGGACGGTGTTGACGACGCCGGCCACGGCATCTGCGCCATAGATGGCGGCGGCGCCGTCACGCAGCACTTCCATGCGCTTCAGGCCCGACACCGGAATGGCGTTGGTGTTGTAGGTCAGAACCGGAACGAGGTGTTCGTTGGCTTGCGAGGTCGGGTGGCCGACAACGCGGCGGCCGTTCAGCAGCACCAGGGTGTTGCCGATGCCGAGGCTGCGCAGGTTCACCGAACCCGTGTCGCCACGGGCCGAGTTGGCGGTGTTCGGCTGATAGGACGAGTTGAAGGTCACGTCGCCCATTTGCGGGATCGAGCGGAACAGGTCGTCGCCCGAGGCCGGAGCCGCAGCGATGATGTCGTCTTCGCTGACGACGGTGACCGGCAGAGCCGCCGTAACCTTGGCACCGCGGATCTGCGAGCCGACGACGACGATTTCCTCGACTTCGGTGACGTCTTGTTCTTGCGCGTAGACGGTGGTGGCTGCGGCACCCAGCAGGGCGCTGGAAGCCAGCATGGCGGCGCGGAGATTCCGGCGCGCGTGGCGATAGGACATATCGATGAACCCCTCAATGATAAGGCCTGAAGCCCCTTGAAAGCCAAGCTTCTCGGGGTTTCAGCGTCCGGTCCCCACATCCCCGCCCCTCTGTGACAAGGGTATGCGGCCGAACTTGTGGCTGGGGTTGTTACAGCAAGAGAACAACTCTGCAACACAATGAGGGTTAAAAAATGCCAATATAGCGGCGATACCACACATCGTTATTCCAAAACATGTTGTTATGTGACTGAAAATAGAATGGTATCGCCTGGCTTTAGATAAGCTTGGTGTGCGATTGGCGTATCTTCGTGCGGTGAGGCTTGAGGGCGCTGCGGTGTCCCTATTGGGGCGAAAACAGAAAAGGGGAGGGCTGCGTGGCTCGTAAGAATTGGTTTGTAATGGTCTCGGCAGCGGCGCTTCTGGGCCTCGCTCCGGCAGTCGTTCCGGCGGTGGCGCAGGAGGCGGCCGTCCGTCCCGCTTCGGGCAGCGGCGGCGATATCGTCAGCTATAGCCAGATCCACAATCCGGTCATCGGCCGCGATGGCATGGTGGTCAGCCAGTCGGATCTGGCGACCCGCGTAGGCGTGGAAATTCTGGCCAAGGGCGGCAATGCCGTGGACGCCGCTCTGGCCGTCGGCTTTGCCGAGGCTGTGACCCTACCGCGCGCAGGGAATATCGGCGGCTCCGGCTATCTGATAATCCACATGGCCGCGACGGCGGATCGTCCGGCCCAGGACATTGCGATCAACTATTATGGCGTGGCTCCGGCCTCGATGACCCCGCAGTCGCTGCTGGGACCCGATGGCAAGTTCGACCGCTCGCGCCCGTCCGACATGCGTAATGTGGCCGTGCCCGGCACTGTCATGGGCTTTTGGGAAGCCCATCAGCGCTTTGGCTCCATGCCGTGGTCCGAACTGGTCCAGCCTGCCATCAAACTGGCCGAGGAAGGCTATGTGCTGACCGATGGCGAAGCCGATGCCACCGCCGGTCGCGCCCGTTTTCTTGCGCTCGATCCGGGTGCTGCCGAGGCCTATCTGAAGCCGGACGGCACGCCGTACCGTGCGGGTGAGGTCTTCAAACAGCCGCTGCTGGCCGAAAGCCTGCGCAAGGTGGCGGAAGGCGGCGCCGACGAATTCTACAAGGGCGAGCTGGCCCGCAAGATCGTCGAGGGTGTGCAGGCCGGTGGCGGCTTCATCACCATGGAAGACATGGCCAATTATCGCGCCGTAGTGTCCGAGCCGATCTGGGGATCGTACCGTGGCCACCGCATCGCCTTCATGCCGCCGACCGCCTCGGGCGTGACGGTAGCGCAGGCCCTGAACATGCTGGAGCATTTCGATCTGGCCGAAATGGGTTGGGGCAGCGTCGACAGCCTGCACCTGATTTCGGAAGTGATGAAGGTGGCCAACCATGACCGCCGCCTGATCGGTGGCGACCCGCACTGGGACACGCCTGCCGAAGGTCTGGCCAGCAAGGCGTTCGCCGCCGAACGCGTGAAACTGGTGTCGATGGATGCGGTGCTGGACGGTAATCAGGTGCCGGACGGCAATCCCTATCCATATGAAAGCCAGGACACGACCCACTATTCGGTGGCGGACAAGTTCGGCAATGCGGCCTCGGTGACCTACACCCTGTCCAACTCCTATGGCGCGCACGTCGCTCCGGTAGGGACGGGCATTCTGCTGAACAATCACCTCGATAATTTCTCGTGGGGTACCGAAGGCCAGCCGAACTCTCCGGCAGGCGGCAAGCGCACCGGCTCGACCATCACCCCGATGATCGTGTTCAAGGACGACAAGCCGTGGCTGGTCACCGGCACGCCGGGTGGCGGCTATATCATCGCCACCATGGTGCAGCTGATCTCCAACGTCATCGACCACAAACTGAATGTGGCCGAGGCGGCGATGCGTCCACGCATCAACCAGGGCTGGGGCGGCTCTCCGCTGGAGCTGGAAAGCGGCTTCCCGCGCGACATCGAACGACTGCTGCAAGCACGCGGTCACCAGACCCGTGGCTCCAACACCATGGGCTCGACCCAGTCGATCATGATCGAGGGTGACCGTTTCTACGGGGCGGCAGACACCCGCCGACCGGACGCTTCGGCGATCGGCGTCCGTTAAAAACGGCAAATGATCTGGCCCGGCCCTTGCGCCGGGCCTTTTCTTATTGGACCAAGGCTTAAGGGCGCGGCGTCGGAGGGGACGTCGTCAAACATCGAGGGGCGTGCGCATGCGTAAGGTATTGATGGCAGGGGCTGCGGCTCTGGTGCTGGCTTCGGCTGTTACGGGCGGGGCTGTGGCCCAAAACCGGCTAGCAGAGGCGACCGCTTCGGCGCCATGGCAGGAGGGCCTGTTCGCGGTGCGCGTGGACGCCCAGCGCGGCAAGGTCACCGCCCGTTTCACCGCCCCCGATGCCGATGGTGTGCTGGGACGTTACCTCTATCAGCCCGGTATCTCCGAGGGGCTGGGCATGGATGGCGCGGGGCTGGATCGCTCGGCGCTGGGTAGTGCCCAGATCGTCGCCTTCACCGTGGTCGGCAACAAGGTCTTCGCCCGCTTCGAGAATGAACGCTTCCGCGCCGTAGGGGCCGTCGACGACGAACAGAACGCCGTGGCGGCCAGCTTTGCCACCTCCATCGTCTGGTCCGGCGATGTGGCCGAGCGCCACGCCGATGGCAGCATCAGCGTTGACCTGTCCGGCTTTCTGGAGCGCGACGCCGTCAATGTGGCGGCACGTCTGAAACGCTCGGGGCAGGGCACCTATCGACTGGCCAACAGTCTGTCCTATCTGGATGCGGCCCAGACGCTGGTCTTCCCCGACAATGTCGAGTTCCAGAGCGTCCAGACCTATACGTCTGATGATCCGACCGGACAGATCGGCCGCGTGGCCCCCGATGCCCGCTCCCTGTCGCTGGCCGTGCGCCACAGCTTTATCCGACTGCCGGATGAGGGCTTCGCTACCGTGCCTCACGATCCGCGCTCGGGCACGTCCGCACAGATCACCTATGTGGATTTCGCCGCCGGTCTGGATGCGCCTGTGGTGAACCGTCTGGCGCGCCGTTTCCGTCTGGAGAAGACCGATCCGTCGGCGGCCCGCTCTACCGTTAAAAAGCCCATCGTCTTCTATGTGGACCGCGCCGCGCCGCTGCCGATCCGTCAAGCCCTGATCGAAGGTGGCAACTGGTGGGCCGAGGCGTTCGACAAGGCGGGCTTTATCGACGCCTTCCGCGTCGAGGTTCTGCCCGAAGGGGCGCATCCGATGGATGCCCGCTACAACATCATTTCATGGGTCCACCGCGAGACGCGCGGCTGGTCCACCGGCACCAGCGTCAATGACCCCCGCACCGGGGAGATCGTGCGCGGCGTGGTGCAGCTGGGCTCCTTGCGCGACCGTCAGGACAAGATGATCTTTGAGGGTCTGCTGGGGGCCGACAAATCCGGCACTGGGGCGCAGGATGATCCGGACCAGCTGGCCTATCACCGCCTGCGCCACCTGTCGGCGCACGAGATCGGCCATGCGCTGGGTCTGTCGCACAACTTTGCCGCCTCGCGTTATGAGGGCCGCGCCTCGGTGCTGGACTATCCGGCACCCTGGGTGATTACCCGCGACGGCGAACTGGATGTTTCCAACGCCTATTCGACGGGCGTGGGGGCGTGGGACCTCTATCTGGTCAACTGGCTGTATGGCGATCAGCCGGGCGTCGATCCGGTGGCCCGCCGTGCCGCACTGGCCGCAGAGGCCCAAGCCAAGGGCTATCGCTTTGTGTCCGACAGCGACACCCGACCGCTGGGCTCGCTGCAACCCTATGGGGCTATGTGGGACAATGGCGAAGACCCCGTCGCCGAACTGGCCAATGTGATGCAGGTGCGCCGGATAGCCCTGTCGCGTTTTGGTCTGCACAACCTGCCGGACGGGGCACCCGCCGCCGATCTGCGCCGCGTGATCGTGCCGATCTATCTCTATCACCGCTATCAGACGACCGCCGTGGCGCGTCAGGTTGCAGGGTTGGACTATGGCTATACCGTCAAGGGGGACGGGTTTGAACGTGCGGTTTCGGTGCCCGCCGATGTGCAACGTGCGGCCCTGTCGTCGCTGATGGGCGTACTTGATCCGGCAGAGCTGGATGTGCGTGACGATCTGCTGGACCTGCTGTCCTCGGCCCAGTCCGGATCGTATGATCGCCAGTTCGGGATCGAACTGTTCGAGGGGCGCGTCGGCGGCGTGTTTGATCCAACCTCTGCGGCTGGGGCTGTGGCCGAGACGGTGTTCGAGACCCTGCTCGCTCCGGAGCGCCTGAACCAGTTGGTCGAGCAGAGCCGCCGCGATCCGTCGCAACTTTCCCTGACCGAGGTGCTGGACCGCATTCGCACCGAACTGCTGTCAGGGACGGCCAGCCCGCGCCAGGCCGAGCTGCGCCGCGTGGTGCGCAGCCGCTATGCATCATATCTGGCCACGCTGGCCGAGAGCGACACCCTGACTCCGACTGCCAAGGCCGCCCTTCTGGACGCCGCTCGCCAATATGGCGAGGCGCTGAAGCGCGTACGTGGCGACCGTCTGGAAACCGCCCACGCCAGCCATCTGGCCAGCGTCCTGACAGGCGAAGTGTCAGGATGGTCCGTGCTGAAATCGGCTCAGGCCGTTCCGCCAGGCGCGCCGATCTAAGTCTTGAGGGTGTGCCTGCCGATCCCTTGACGTCGGCAGGCAACCCTCTTGAGGTTGACGGCTTACACCTTGGGTAACGGTTGCAACACTGCCGCGTCCCTGTGTGAGTAAATATGGCCAAGCTTAAGAAGACGACCCCGCGTAACCTCGATGAACTGCTCGCCAGCGGCGACGTAGAGGCGATCAAGACCGCTCTGGAAGTCTGCGAACCGGATGCGCGCGGCGGGGTCTTCAAACAACCCCTTCTGGGTTTCAATGATCTGCCTGATAGCGTGGCGGTCTGGCTGATACAGCGCGGGGCCGATCTACAGGCCATCGATGGCTATGGCCTGACGCCGTTGCTGTCGAGGGCGGGCCATTTTCAGGGTCGGCTCGAGGTGTTGCTGGATCATGGAGCCGATCCGAACCAGCGCGACAACAAGGGCGAGACCGCGCTGCATAAGGCCGCCAAGGTCGGCCATGCGGAGAATGTCCGGCTGTTGCTCCGACGCGGCGGGGACCCGCAGATCCAGAACCACGCAGGCATGACACCTCTGCTCAAGGCGCTGGCCGAGAGCAGCAATGCCTCGCTGGACGCTCTGGCGGCAGTGGCCGAGGTGCTGGTGCCGCTGTTAAACGGCGCGGTGCCCGATGAAGCCAAGGCTCACATCACGCGCATTGGCGAGCGGTTTGAATTCTACCGTGCCGATTTCAATCCCGAGACGGTGGACGAGGCATCAGCCGCACTGGAACGCCTGTATGAACTGTTCGCTGTGCCGCCTGTGCCGCGAAAACAGGTTTACGATGGTCGCTCGCCCATTTTCGCCAAGGCCGACAACTGGGCCGACGCGCATGAAGAACTGTGGGCGCTGCTGGTGCCGGGTGCGGGTGCGGCCTCGACCGTCCAAGGCGAGGTCATTCGCCTGAGTGGCAAGATCGCCCGGGAACTGGACGGCAATGGCGGCATCAACTGGGATGCGGATTTCAGGAAAATGGCCGATGCCTTGCCACAGTATTTTGCAACGGGCACAGCTTTGCCGCATGACAAGATGGCCTTGGCCCGCGATGTGCTCGCCGAGGTCAAACGCAAGGGCGGCGATACCTCCATCCTGTTCCGACTGGCCGTTGACTGGGTGGCGCTGAACCCCACGCCGATCCCGCTCGGCGAAGTGGGCTATCGACGATAGGGATTGAGGCGGGTCGTTTGCTGATCGCACAGTGTCCGGATCCAGCGGGTGACGGTGCGGATGCGGGCGGTGTCGGCCAGATCGCGGTGGATGCTGAGCCAGAACCGGCGTTTCAGCATCACATCGGGCAGGATGCGCGTCAGACCTTCGGCCATGAAACAGGGCAGGACGCCGATGGCCCCGCCGGACGCGATAATCTCCTGTTGGGCGCGGATGGACGACGAGGCCAGATCGGCGTGCAGGCCCGGCGAGACCTCGTCCAGATAGTTCAGCTCTGGCGCATAGATCAGGTCTTCGACATAGCCGGTGATCGTGTGCTGGTTCAGCTGGGCGATCGACGACGGCGCACCGTACTCGGCCAGATAGGCCGGCGCGGCATACAGGGCCAGTTGATAGTCGGTCAGGGGCTCGGCCACCAATCGGCTGGCATCGGGTTGGCTGAGGGTGATGGCCAGATCGACCTCGCGCCGTGTGGGGGACAGAAAGCCCGAGTTGGCGGCCAGTTCGACCCGCAGGCCACGCCCCTCCTTCAGCAGGCGCGGCAGGGCAGGGGCCAGAATGGCGGTGCCGAACCCTTCGGAGGCCGAAATCCGCACCGTGCCGCCCAAGGTGTCTGGCCGCACGGCCTGTTCGCCCTCGGTCATGGCGCGCTCGGCCGACTGGACCGCCTCAAGAAACTGTGACCCCGCCGCCGTCAGGTTCAGCCCCGAGCGGGCGCGCACCACCAAGGTGGCCTTCAGCGCCGTTTCCAGTCGCGCGATGCGTCGTCCCACGGTCGCCGCATCCATGCCCAGCCTGTGCGCGGCACGCGCCAAGGTGCCGGAGCGGGCGGCTTCGGCAAAGACGCGGGCGTCGTCCCAATCGAACATAGTGGTTCATTCCTGCATTTATGCCGGATCAATATTGCATATCTGCATTATGGCAAGCGGCACATCATTGCTACGCCTTGTGCCAACGAACCGGACAATCCGGTCACCTCAGGAAACATCAGGAAGGACGAGACGCCATGCGCGACATCCATCACTTCATCAGCGGCCAATCCTTCACCGGCAACTCGGGCCGCTATAGCGATGTGTTCGATCCCAATACGGGCGAGGTTCAGGCCCGCGTGCAGCTGGCCTCGGTGGACGAAGTGGACCGCGCCATTCAGGCCGCGCAGAATGCTTTCGAAAGCTGGTCCTCGACCAACCCCCAGCGCCGCGCCCGCGTGATGTTCGAGTTCAAGCGTCTGGTCGAAGCCAATATCGACGAACTGGCCGCGCTTCTGTCCAAGGAACACGGCAAGGTCATCGCCGACTCCAAGGGCGACATCCAGCGCGGTCTTGAAGTGATCGAGTTTGCCTGCGGTATCCCGCACGCCCAGAAGGGTGAGTACACCTTTGGTGCCGGTCCGGGCATCGACGTCTACTCCATGCGTCAGCCGCTGGGCGTTGTGGCGGGTATCACCCCGTTCAACTTCCCGGCCATGATCCCGATGTGGATGTTCGGCGTGGCGATTGCCTGCGGCAACACCTTCATCCTGAAGCCGTCCGAGCGCGATCCGTCCGTTCCGGTCCGTCTGGCCGAACTGATGATCGAGGCTGGTGCGCCCGAAGGCGTCCTGAACGTGATTCACGGCGACAAGGTGGCAGTAGACGCCATTCTAGAACACCCGCTAGTCCACGCCGTCAGCTTCGTCGGCTCTTCGGATATCGCCCATTACGTCTATCAAAAGGGCGCGCAGAACCATAAGCGCGTTCAGGCCATGGGCGGTGCCAAGAACCACGGCATCGTCCTGCCGGACGCCGACATGGATCAGGTGATCAAGGACCTGACGGGCGCGGCCTTCGGTTCGGCGGGCGAGCGCTGCATGGCGCTGCCGGTCGTGGTGCCGGTGGGTGAGCGCACCGCCGATGAACTGCGCGAGCGTCTGGTGTCGGAAATCCCGAACCTGCGCGTTGGCGTCTCGACCGACAGCGACGCCCACTATGGTCCCGTCGTGACCCAAGCCCATAAGGAGCGCGTGGTCGGCTGGATCAACAAGGGCGTCGAGGAAGGGGCTGAACTGGTCGTCGATGGCCGCGAGTTTTCTCTGCAGGGTCACGAGAAGGGCTTCTTCATCGGCCCGTCGCTGTTCGACCACGTGAAGGCGGAAATGTCGGCCTATCAGGAAGAGATCTTCGGTCCGGTGCTGCAGATCGTGCGCGCTGCGAGTTTCGAAGAAGCGCTGGCCCTGCCGTCGAACCACCAGTACGGCAACGGCGTCGCCATCTTTACCCAGAACGGCCGCGCCGCGCGTGATTTCGCCGCCCGCGTCAACGTCGGCATGGTCGGCATTAACGTGCCGATCCCGGTGCCGGTCGCCTATCACACCTTCGGCGGCTGGAAGCGTTCTGCCTTCGGTGACATCAACCAGCACGGCATGGAAGGCGTCCGTTTCTGGACCAAGACCAAGACCGTGACCGCCCGCTTCCCCGACAGCGAACTGGAGCACACGGACTCGTCCTTCGTTATCCCGACCATGAAGTAAGGCGGAGGTCAGTCTATGGACTTCCAACTGACCGAAGACCAACGAGCCATCGAGGATGCGGCCCGCGCCTTTGCCGAAGCCGAGCTGATGCCGAACTCGGCCAAGTGGGACGAAGAGAAACACTTCCCCCGCGACGTGCTGAAACAGGCCGCCGAAATGGGCTTTGCCGGCATCTATGTCGGCGAGGAACATGGCGGCATGGGCCTTGGCCGCGTCGAGGCGGCGGTGATCTTTGAAGAGCTGTCACGCGGCGATGTGGCGACGGCGGCCTTCATCTCGATCCACAACATGGCCACTTGGATGATCGACAGCTTCGGCTCGGCCGAACTGCGCGAACGGCTCATCCCGTCGCTGGTGACGATGGACAAGATCGCCAGCTACTGCCTGACCGAGCCAAACTCCGGCTCGGACGCGGCGGCGCTGCGCACCACGGCTGTGCGCGATGGCGACCACTATGTGCTGAACGGCTCCAAGGCCTTCATTTCGGGCGCAGGTGCGTCCGACATCTATGTGGTGATGGTCCGCACGGGCGAAGAAGGTGCCAAGGGCATATCCGCCATCGTCGTCGAGAACGGCACGGATGGTCTGTCCTTCGGGGCCAATGAAAAGAAGATGGGTTGGAATGCCCAGCCGACGGCAGAGGTCGTGTTCGACAACTGCCGCGTGCCGGTTGCCAACCTTATCGGTCTAGAGGGCGATGGCTTCAAATATGCCATGGCGGGTCTGGACGGTGGTCGTCTGAACATTGCCGCCTGTTCGCTGGGCGGGGCGCGTCTGGCGCTGGATACGGCGCAGGAATATGTCGAAGGCCGCAAGCAGTTCGGCAAACCGATCGGCAGCTTCCAGAACACCCAGTTCAAACTGGCCGACATGGCGACCGATCTGGATGCCGCTCGCCTGATGGTGCGTCGTGGCGCATGGGCCATCGACACCGCTCATCCCGAGAAAACCAAATGGTGCGCCATGGCCAAGCGCTTTGCCACCGATGCAGGCTTTGCGATTGCCGATGAAGCCCTGCAACTGCATGGCGGCTACGGCTATCTGAAGGACTTCCCGCTGGAGCGCATCGTGCGCGACCTGCGCGTCCATCGCATCCTTGAAGGCACGAACGAGATCATGCGCGTCATCATCTCGCGGGAGCTGTCAAAAACATGACCCGTACCGCCTGCGAGCGCCGGTTTCAGCAGAAATGCGACGGTGGCTCGCAGGCGGTCCGCGTTGTGTTCGACATACCGCTAGAGGAAGCCGACGACTGGCGCTGTGATGGCCGCATCCACTGGCCTGACGGCGGGGTCGAACCCTTTTATGCTTACGGAATCGATAGCGTTCAGGCCCTGATTTTGGCCCAAAGCGCCGTTGCCATCCGTCTTGATGCGGCCAGTCCCCAGGTGTTCTGGCACGAACAGAATGATCGTCTCGGTCTGTATCTGACGCCGTCACTGCGTCATCTGGAACGGGACCGTAAACCGTCTTGGGAGGAAAGCTTGTCCGAGCCCGAAGTCATTACCCGCGTTGAATCCGGCGTTGGCCGCATCACCCTGAACCGTCCCAAGGCGATCCACGCGCTGAACCGCGCCATGTGCGAGGCGATGATCGAGGCGCTGGTCGCGTGGAAATCGGACGCCGTCTCATCGGTGCTGATCGACCATGCGGGCGAGCGCGGCTTCTGCGCCGGTGGTGACATCCGCATGATTGCCGAAAGCGGCGCGGGGGATGCTTCGGAAGCCAAGGCCTTCTTCCATACCGAGTATCAGCTCAACAATCTGATGTTCGAATACCCCAAGCCGATCACGGCCATCGTGGACGGCATCGTCATGGGCGGTGGCGTGGGCATTTCCGAGCCTGCCGATGTGCGTATCGCCACCGAGCGCACCACCTATGCCATGCCGGAAACGGGCATCGGCCTGTTCCCTGACGTCGGCGGCGGCTGGTTCCTGCCGCGCCTGCCGGGGCAGACGGGCGTGTGGCTGGCGCTGACGGGCGCGCGTCTGAAGGCGGCCGATACGGTCGCTCTGGGTATTCACACCCACTATGTGGCGTCCGATGTGGTCGAGGCGCTGAAGGCCGAACTTCTGGCCAATCCGTCCGATCCCCAAGCCGTGGCCGACCGCGTGACAGGAGATGCGGGCGAGGCACCTCTGGCCGCCCATCGCGAGGCCATCGACCGCCTGTTCGCCTTCGATACGGTGGAAGAAATCTTCGCCGCTCTTGAAGCGGACGGTTCGGAATGGGCTCTGAAACAACTTGCGACGCTGAAAACGAAGTCGCCGCAATCGCTGAAGGTTTCCCTTCGCCAAATCCGCGAGGGAGCCAAGATGGCAACCTTCGCCGACAACATGGCCATGGAATATGCGCTGGGCGGCCGCGTCGTCTCCACGCACGATTTCCAGGAGGGCGTCCGCGCCGTCATCATCGACAAGGACAACGCCCCCAACTGGCAGCCTGCCGACATCGCGGGCGTCAGTGACGAACTGGTCGAGGCGCTGTTCGCCCCTCTGGCCGACAACGAAAAATGGACGCCGCTGGCTTAATCAAGCGACGCCGAACCTAGGGAAGAGACGACCATGACCAAGATCGCATTTATCGGCCTCGGCAATATGGGCGGAGGCATGGCAGCCAATCAGGCCAAGGCGGGCCACGAGGTTCGCGCCTTTGACTTGTCGGTAGACGCTTTGAAACGCGCCGAGGCGGCGGGCTGCACGCCGGTGGCTTCGGTGGCCGAGGCCGTGGCAGGCGCAGAGGTGGTCATCACCATGCTGCCCGCCGGCCCGCACGTTCATTCGGTCTATTCGGAGCAGGTGCTGCCCAACGCGCCGAAAACGGCCCTTCTGCTGGACTGCTCGACCATTGACGTGGAAACCGCGCGCAAGGTTGCCGCACTGGCGACAGAGGCGGGCTTTGTCTTTGCCGACGCCCCCGTCTCTGGCGGCACGGCGGCGGCGGATGCGGGCACGCTGGCCTTCATGGTCGGCTGTGACGAAGCCATATTCGCCAAGGTCGAGGCGGCGCTGGAGCCGATGAGCCGCATCACGATCCGTGCGGGCGATCACGGCGCGGGGCAGGCGGCCAAGATCTGCAACAACATGCTCTTGGGCATTTCGATGATCGGCACCTGCGAGGCTATCGCCCTTGCCGAAAAGCTGGGCCTCGACCCCGAGCGTTTCTTCGAGATCGCGTCCAAGTCCTCCGGCCAGTGCTGGAGTGTGACCAGCTATTACCCGTGGCCCGGCCCCGTGCCGACTGCCCCGTCCAACCGCAACTATGAAGGCGGCTTTGCCACCGCCATGATGCTCAAGGACCTGAAGCTGGCCCAAGACGCCGCCGCCAAGGCCGGAGCCTCAACCCCGCTCGCCGCCCAAGCCGAGGCGCTGTACGCCCTGTTCAACAACCTCGGCAACGGCCAGAAAGACTTCTCGGCGATGCTGGAGATGTTGCGCGGTAAGCAGGGCTAAGCATCATTAGGTTTAGGATTTGAGGGAGGGGGGAAGTGCAGCAAGAAGACCCACGGTTTGAGCTTGGATCTCTTTCCCCGTTCATATGGTCCCTCGCCGCAGACACGGCACCTTATAATCGGGATTGGGAAATACTCACTCATGACGTCAACATTGCACTTTTGAATGAGTGGAGGAGTTGGTCGCCAAAGGGGCAAGTTCTTGAAGTCGGGCCGATTAAAAATCGTTTGCTAGCGAAGTGTATTAGCGGCTTCCAAGGCGCGATTATTATGGCGCGCTTTGGAATGATTTTAGAAAGCAAATCGCTAAGCCGCGGAGTTTTTGAAGCGGCATTTTGGATTCAGTATTTTGTTGTTGATCCAGACCAGGCTCTGAGTGATTTTGAAAGTTCCGAATATTCGAGTTTGTCGGAGCAATGTGAGGCCATGGCAAAGGTGGTCTCCAAAGAAATATCCGATAAATACGCTGAAGCTGGCCAAAAATGGAAAGCGATGACTAGGGCTAAAAACCCATTAGGCCCTAAGTCTGTTCACAAAAAATCCAGTTTGGATAATGCGTATTATGCTTACTACAAGCACTTATGTGCGGTCGCTGCCCACGCTTCAATTAGTTCTCTTGAGAGCTATTTAGACACTAGCGGTGAGAGCGTAGGTCACATTCTGGCAGCAGATTTCGAAGACTCTAACAAGGCTTATTTCTTTGCAATCCATGCAGGTTTGCTAGCTCTAGCGGTCTATGCGAATCCGCATGCATCTGATGTCTTCCAGCAAAAGTGGATAGCCCTCATGAGCCGTTTGGAAAAGCTATCCGAAGAAATAACGCCCTTTTGATTAGTTCGTTCTAGAACTTTTAAGCCGCCAGTTCCCCGACCTTGATGTCGTCCTCATGCGCGCGGGCTTGGGTCAGGTCGTAGCGGGCCTGCATGCGCATAAGGGTGTCGGCGCTGATGCCGAACAGCTTTTCAAAACGGATCGCCATTTCGGCGGACAGGCCCGCATTGGCGTTCAGCAGGTTGCTGGCGGCCTGACGGGTGACGCCCAGCGCCTTGGCGAGGGTGGTGACGGTGATCTCGCGCGGGGTTACGAATTCGTCGCGCAGCCATGAACCGGGATGCACCGCAAACGAGCTGTGAAGCTTGATAGCCATCAGTGGTAATCCTCCAAATCCATGTCCTCGATCATGAGGGCAGCGTTTACTTTGAACGTCAGTCGCCAGTTCCGCGTGACCGTCAGGGCCCATGTGCCTTCGCGGTCGCCTTTGAGTTTGTGCGCCCCAAAGTTGGGCGGGATCAGCAACTCTTCCTCGGTTTCGATAGCGATGATGTAGGCCAGCATATTGCGCAACCGACCAACGACATTGGCGGGCAGACCCTTGGCCTGTCCTGTCTCGGCGAAGTGGCGCAACGCCTTGTGCCTGATGCTCTCTATCTCCACGACTTAACAATGGTATGCAAAGCGCATAGTGTCAAGTGACGCTTGACGGTCTGTAAAGCCCATGACGCCGCCCCGCCTTGGCGCTACAAGGCGGCATGACCCTGATCCTGTTTAACAAGCCGTTTGATGTGCTGAGCCAGTTTACCGACAAGGGAACGGAAGGCTCCGAGCGCAGCACGCTCTCCGATTACATCCCTGTGCCGAAGGTCTATCCGGCGGGACGGCTGGATCGGGATAGTGAAGGCTTGATGCTGCTGACCGACGACGGGCGGTTGCAGATGCGTATTACCGAGCCGCGCTACAAGACCAAGAAAACCTATCTGGCGCAGGTCGAGGGCATTGCCACCGAGGAGGCCCTAGAGAAGCTGCGTCGCGGCGTGATGCTGAAAGACGGCATGACCGGCCCTGCCGAGGCCGAGATGATCGACGACCCGCAGTTGTGGGAACGCGTGCCGGCGATCCGCGTGCGCAAGACCGTCCCCGATAGCTGGATCAAGGTCACCATTTCCGAAGGCCGTAACCGTCAGGTGCGCCGCATGTGCGCGGCGGTAGACCTGCCCTGCCTGCGTCTGGTGCGCTGGAGTGTGGGCCAATGGTCGCTGGACGGCCTCGCCCCCGGGGAGTGGCGCGAAGTCGAGCGCTAAACAACAAAGCCCCGAAGCCGCTGGCGATCGGCTTCGGGGCTCTCGCGTCAGAGCGGGGTTGGGGGACGTCAGGCTCCGGCGCGGTTCTTGACCAGATCGTCCACGACGGACGGATCGGCGAGGGTGGAGGTGTCGCCCAGCGCGCCGACTTCGTTCTCGGCGATCTTGCGCAGGATGCGGCGCATGATCTTGCCCGAGCGGGTCTTGGGCAGGCCGGGGGCCCACTGGATGACATCGGGGGCGGCAATCGGGCCGATTTCGCTGCGCACATGGGCGATCAGCGCCTTGCGCAGATCTTCTGTAGCGTCCACGCCCGCATTCAGCGTAACATAGGCATAGATGCCCTGACCCTTGATGTCGTGCGGGAAGCCGACCACGGCGGCTTCAGCCACGTCGTCATGGGCGACGAGGGCGCTTTCCACCTCGGCAGTCCCCATGCGGTGGCCGGAGACGTTGATGACGTCATCGACGCGGCCGGTAATCCAGTAATAGCCGTCTTCGTCACGACGGCAGCCGTCGCCGGTGAAATACTTGCCCGCATAGGTGGAGAAATAGGTGTCGAAGAAGCGCTGGTGATCGCCATAGACGGTGCGCATCTGGCCCGGCCAACTGTCGGTGATGCACAGATTGCCCTCGGTCGCGCCGTCCAGCACGCCGCCCTCGGCATCCACGATCTGAAGCTGCACGCCCGGCAGGGGCTTGGTGGCCGAGCCCGGCTTAAGGTCCGTGGCTCCCGGCAGCGGCGAGATCAGAATGCCGCCGGTCTCGGTCTGCCACCATGTGTCGACGATGGGCAGTTTAGAGTCGCCGACCACCTCATAATACCAGCGCCAAGCCTCGGGGTTGATCGGCTCGCCCACTGTGCCGAGCAGGCGCAAGGAGGCGCGGCTGGAGGCCTTCACCGGCGCATCGCCCTCTTTCATCAAGGCGCGCAAGGCCGTGGGTGCGGTGTAGAAGACATTCACCTTGTGCTTGTCGATCACATCCCAGAAGCGCGACACGGTCGGATAGTTGGGCACGCCCTCGAAGAAGAGGGTGGTGGCCGCATTCGACAGCGGGCCATAGACACCATAGGAGTGGCCCGTCACCCAGCCCACATCGGCGGTGCACCAATAGACCTCACCCGGGCGGTAATCGAACACATGCTGGTGCGTCCACGACGCCCAGACCAGATATCCGCCGGTGGTGTGCAGCACGCCCTTGGGCTTACCGGTCGAGCCCGAGGTATAGAGGATGAACAGCGGGTCTTCGGCATTCATCGGCTCGGGAGCACAGTCGGCGCTGGCGGCAGCAACGGCGGTCTGCCAGTCCACATCGCGGCCTTCGACCATCGGCGTCTCGGCATCGGTGTGCCGCAGGACCAGTACGGTCTTGACGCCCGATACCTTTTCCAGCGCGGCATCGACATTGGCCTTCAACGGTACCTTCTTGCCCCCGCGACAGCCTTCGTTGGCGGTGATGACAAAGGTGGATTCGCAGTCCTCGATACGGCCTGCGATACTGTCCGGCGAAAAGCCGCCGAAGATGACCGAGTGCACCGCGCCGATGCGCGCGCAGGCCAGCATGGCATAGGCCGCTTCGGGGATCATCGGCAGGTAGATGGTGACGCGGTCGCCCTTCTGGACGCCATTGCCCTTCAGCACATTGGCCAGACGCGAGACGCGCTCATGCAGTTGGCCATAGGTGATGGTGTCGCTGTCGGTCGGCTCGTCGCCTTCCCAGATGATGGCGACCTCGTCCTTGCGGGCGGGCAGGTGGCGGTCGATGCAGTTGGCCGAGACATTCAGAACCCCGTCCTCGAACCATTTGATGCGGAAGTCATCCTTGTTGAAGGAGACGTCCTTGATCTTGGTCGGGAAGTTTATCCAGTCCAGACGCTGGGCCACCTTGGTCCAGTAGGTTTCGGCATTGTCGCGCGCCTCGATGCAGGCGGCCTCATAGGCAGCTGCATCCATGTGGGCGCGGGCCGCGACCTCCTTGGGAACAGGATAAATTTGGGGCTCGTGCACGCGTAGTCTCCTCCAGTGTGGCAGTCGGCCCCTGGTTGGGGGAGGTCGAGGCCGTTTTGCCGGTAAGTCTTAGAAGCCGTATTTGGCGAACAGGATCAGGCGCGTCATGTCGCCCGACAGATCGTTCTCAAGCTTGCGCTCACCGAACATCAGTTCTGCACCAATATCCAGCCCCGTCAGCGGGGTGTAGATCAGGTTGCCACGCAGGCTGGTCGCCGATTTGGTCACGCCAAGACCCGTCAGGGCGGTCGGGTTGTCGATGGCCTGATAGGCGGCGATCAGGCTGGAACGCCAGCCGGGAGCCCAGACGTGACGATAGCCGGCATAGCCCGACAGCACGCCAATGGTCTCCAGATCGCCATTGGCCGCCAATACCGCGTCATTGGCCAGATTCAGTCCCAGATAGCGGCCAATACCTTCACCGCCAGAGACGACAAAGCGGATATCGTCTTCGGCCCCGACCTTGATCTTACCGGTAGCCGACAGGCCCCAGCCGGTGGCGCTGTCCTCGATGTTTAGGGCCGGATTTTCATGGCGCAGCTGGCGCACCAGACCCGACATCTGGAACTCGCCCCAAGGACGGCTGATCAGATAGCGCGCCACAATGTCCGGCACAGCATTGTCATCGGCGACGATGCGGGTGCCACCGCCGAAGGGCGTGATGGTGGTCTCGGGATTTTCGACCGCGATGGCGAACGGTCCGCGGGTGTAGCGTATCTGCGGCTGGCGCACGACCACAGCCCCTTCGACCGGACCGACATAATCGGCGGTCTCTGGCAGAGTGTTGGAATTCTGGAAGGTCGACCATTCCTGACCGATCAACCAGTTGTCGATGGTCATAAAGGCGCGGCGTAGTGATGGGTTTGACGGGTTGGTGGTGCGCTCGTCACCACTGCCGGGCAGGCCCTGGAAATCCATCTCGATGCGGGCCCCGACCTTGTGGCCGCCCACATCGCCATCGGCGGTCAGCCAAAAGCGCGTCTGGCGGGCGCTGAAATCGGTCTGGGTGCTTTCGCTGTCGCCGCCGACAGGAATAGAGCCGGGGACGTAGAAGTCGCGCAGGGTGTCACCGCTGGCCGGATTGCCGTCGCCGTAGCGGGTGATCTTGGTGTCGGCCTTGATGAAGCCGCCGAAGTTCAGCGTCAGGTCACCAGCGCGGAAGCCGCGCTGGGGGGCGGCGCTGGCGGTCGCGACAGGTGCCGGTGCGGCGGTTTGTGACTGCGGCAGGCGCAAGACACCGTCATTGACCGGTGCAGGGGCCGTAGCCTGCGCCTGAACCTGTGCTCTTACGGCATCATTCTGTGCCTGATTTTCGCGGACCGCAGCCTTGAGTTCGCCCAGTTCAGCCTCTAGCTGAGCAATGCGCGCTTCAAGCGCAGCGGTGTTATCTTGCGCCATAGCGCCTGTTGCGGTGAGGAGCGCAGCCAATGCTACGCCGCCCCAAAGGCGGCCGTGTGCCATTTACTTCCTCCCAGTCCTGTCTTTTTTTGCAGGCTCTGGATGGCACCTTTCCGCGTGACGGTGGTTTTCGACATTAGCGAAAGGTCTAATCTCGACCAAAGTCGAGACGTGCCATCCTGTAACCACACGGGTGGGGCAGGTCAGGCGTACTATCGGATGGAAGGACATTCATGGATCGAATCGTCATAGCGGACGATCACCCTCTGTTCCGTGAGGCATTGGTCTCGGCGGTGCGCAAGGCGCGCCCGCAGGCAGAGATTGAGGAGTGCTCCAGCTTCGCCGAAGCCGACGCTGCGCTGGCGCGTGCGTCGGTGGACCTGCTGATGCTGGATTTGAAACTGTCGGACGTCGAGGGGATGACCGGGCTCAATCTGGTGCGGACCAACCATCCGGCGGTACCGGTGGCGGTGGTCTCTGCCAGCGAGGAGCCGCATACCGTGCGCCGCGCCATGGCTGTGGGGGCTGCGGGCTTTATTCCCAAATCCTCGTCGCTGGACACCATGGTGGAAGCCATCGGCCAGATTCTGGACGGCGAGACATGGGTGCCTGACGTGGGCGAGGCCGAAGCCGAAGAAGCAGACCTGCAAAACCGGATCGCCAGCCTGACGCCGTCCCAACTTCGCATCCTCGAAGGGCTCAAGGCCGGGCGGCTGAACAAACAGATCGCCTATGACCTTGGCGTCACCGAGGCGACGATCAAGGCGCACCTGACCAGCGTGTTCCGCAAACTGGGCGTGCAAAACCGCACCCAGGCCGTGATCCTGTCCCAGCAGATCGACCTGATGTAAGCGGGCCCTATCCGTTCAAAAACGCCTTTAACGCAGCCGGTTTCAGCGGCTTGGGCAAGACGATTGCTCCGGCCGCTGCGGCCTGTTCGGCCAGCCTTTCCTGCGTGGCCGCGGTCACCAGTGCGAGGCGGGTGACGCCGCGACCCTTCAACAGGCGCGCCACATACAGGCCATCGGGTTCGCCCTCATCCAGATGTAGGTCGATAATGGCTGCATCCAGCGGCCCCTCTATCGCCTCGACCTCTGCGGCAGAGCGCGCCAGCACCGGCACCGCGCCCCAGCGTTTCAGCAGGGCATCCAGCGCCCGAACAATCGTTGGCTCGTTATCGACGCACAGGACCCGCTTTCCGGACAGAGGCGTGCGAACGGTAGGCACGGCCTTGGGCGTTTCGGCGACCGGCAGGGTGCGGGGCGTCGAGATACGGAAGGTGGTGCCGTGTCCGACCTTGGATTCCAGCGAGAGCGGATGGCCCAACAGGTCCGACAGGCGCTGGACAATCGCCAGACCCAAGCCTGCGGCCGGTTCATCCACGGGCGCGCCCGGCAGGCGTATAAACTCGCCGAAGACCTTGGCGCGGGCCTCTTCGGGGATGCCGCGACCGGTATCGATCACCACGATCTCGATACGTGGTCCATGGCGACGCGCGCCCACGGTGATGGTGCCGATGTCGGTGTAACGGATGGCATTGGCGACCAGATTTTGCAGCATGGAGCGCAGCAGGTCGCGGTCGGTCTCGATCCACACCGAGGTGGGCAGGACGTTCAGTTCCAGTCCCTTGGCGCGGGCCAAGGGAGTGAACTCGCGGCGGATATCTGTGAACAGCTGGTTCAGCGCCAAAGGCGCCATGGCAGGATCGACCCCGCCAGCCTCCAGCTTTGACAGATTCAACAGGGCGGTCAGCAGGCGGTGGGCGCTTTCAATAGAACGGTCGGCGTTGACGGCCAGTGTCTGCGCCCCGCTGGTCGCCACGCCCTTGTCTTCGCGCAGTGCCCCGATGAACAGACGGGCCGCGTGCAGCGGTTGCAGCAGGTCGTGGCTGGCGGCGGCCAGAAAACGGGTCTTGGAAGCGGTCGCGCGTTCGGCCAGCTCGACGGCGGCCTTTAGCTGTTCGGTGCGTTCGGCAACGCGGGCCTCCAGCTTTTCATTCGCCTCTTTCAGCTGGCGCGCGGCGCGGCGCAGGTCGGTAATGTCGGTATAGGAGGTAACATAGGCTCCGCCTGGAATGGGCTCGCCCACGGCGCGCAGGACGCGGCCATCGGGGCGTTCGCGCTCATGGAAATGCTGCTGGCGGCGGGCCAAGGCATCCAGACGCCGCGCCACCCATGCCTCGATATCGGCCTCGTCCATATCCGCTTCGCCGTGTTCGGCATTGTAGCGATAGACGCTGGCGATGGGCATGCCGACATGCAGCAGGTCGCCGGGCAGGTCGAACATCTGGATATAGGGCTGGTTCCACGCGACCAGACGCAGTTCCTCGTCCACCACGGCCACGCCCTGATCGATGTTGTCCAGCGTGGTCAGCAGCAGTTGGCGGTTGAACTGAACGGCCTGAGAGGCCTCGTCCAGCATGCGCACAACATCCTCCGGCGCACGACCGCCGCTGGCGAGGGCGACCCCTATTACCCGGCGCGCGGCCACAGCCCCGACCGCACCGGCCAGCATGCGTTCGGCGGCCCGGGCCAGACCCGCATCGGCAGGATCGCTGCCGCGCAACCGGACGCCTGATTCATCGGCCCACGCCTTGAAGGCATTCTCGGCCCGTTCGTCGCCGATGAAGCGTGCCACCAGCAGCTTGAGGTCCTGAACCGAGGCACCGGCCAGATGACCGCGGGCTTCCAGCCAGTCCGCCTCGAGGTGATCGACGAAGGCGCGGGCCTGAACGCGGTCGATCAGGCCCGGCACGCTGGCGCGCGAGACCAGAATATAGACCAGAAGATTCAGGCCGAGCGACAGGAAGACACCCGCCGCAAACGGGTCCTTGATGCCCAGCACGGCGGGCACGCTGAAGGGTGTATCCGGTCCGAACTGTGGCAGGGCCAGAAACAGCACCCACACCACCATGCCCACGCTCAGACCTGCGATCGCCCCGCGCGCATGACCGCCGCGCCACAGGACCGCGCCGAACATGGCCGGTGCCAGTTGGGCCAGGGCCGCAAAAGACACCAGACCCATGGCGGCCAGACCGCGCGTCTGGTCCATAGCCCCGTAATAGAGCCATGCCAGAAACAGAATGGCGATAATGGCCAGTCGGCGGATGTTCAGGATCATGCCCGCCATCTCGCCCATCGACACCGGCTGTCCGTCGTCGGAACGCGAGCTGCGGGCGCTGAAAAGGGGCAGGATCAGGTTGTTGGACACCATGGCCGACAGGGCCACGGCCTCGATAATCACCATGGCCGTCGCGGCGGAAAAACCACCCACAAACACCACGGCGGTCAGCAGGCCCTGCTGGCTGGAAAACGGCAGGGCCAACACCAGAAGGTCCGGATCAACATCGGGGAAGTTCAAACGTCCTGCGGCCACCAAAGGCAGGACGGCCAGCGAGGTCAGCGCCAGATACAGCGGGAATATCCATTGGGCGCGTCGCACCTCATCGGGTGCGCCACCTTCGACGAAGCCGACGTGGAACTGACGCGGCAGACAGAAGATAGCCAGCGTCGAGACCAGGGTAATGGCCAGAAAACGCGCATCGGCGTGGGGCCAGTCACCCAGTTCGCCCATCCCCAAGGCCACGGCCTTGGCGGTATTCGGTTCTCGAAACAGCAGCACCAGCGCAAAGCCCGCGACGGCCAGAAGGGCGCACAGCTTGACGATCGATTCTACGCCGATGGCCTGTATCAGTCCGCGGTTATGCTCGGTCAGGTCGCGTCGGCGTGCCCCGAACAGAATGGCAAAACCGGCCAGCACGCCCGCGAGGATCAGAACCGTCAGGTTCTCCGAACCGGCGACGGCGCTGTTCACATTGATCATCTCTCCGGCCATGGAGAGGGATTTCAGTTGCAGGGCGATATAGGGCAGCGATCCGAGGATAGCGACCAGAGTGACGGCCGCGCCCAGCACGGGGCTTTTGCCATAGCGGGCGGACAGGAAGTCCGCCATGGAACCGACATTGGCGCGCCGTGCCGCCGAGGCAATTCGCCGCCACAGCGGAAACAAAAGAGTCAGTCCGATGGCGGGGCCGATATAGACCGGCAGATAGTCCCAGCCATCGCGGGCCGCCGTGCCGACCGCGCCGTAATAGGTCCACGACGTGCAATAGATCGCCAGTGACAGGGCGTAGAGGCTGGGGCCCAGAAGGCCGGTGCCCTTGGCCTTGACCGAGGGGCGCTCGTACCACCACGCAATGGCGAACAAGGTGGCCATATAGGTGGCGGTCAGGACCAGTGTGGCGAAACTGAACATGGCAGCATCTTCCCTGCACAGCCTGTGCGAACAAGCCCTGACGTGGAATATTTGCGCGGCGCTGAATAGAAAGAAAGGGCGGACCGCGCGGGCCCGCCCTTGTGTAGACCGAGTTTAGACCGCGCGATCAGGCGTGGATGTCCACATCCTTGCCTTCGCGGACCCAGATGATGCCGACGATCACGGTCATCACCGCAATGGCGATGGGGTACCACAGGCCGTAGTAGATGTTGCCGGTGGCCGCCACCATGGCGAAGGCGGTAGTGGGCAGGAAGCCGCCGAACCAGCCATTGCCGATGTGATAGGGCAGCGACATCGACGTATAGCGGATATTGGTCGGGAACATTTCGACCAGAGCCGCCGCAATCGGCCCGTACACCATGGTCACATACAGCAGCAGGACGAACAGTATGGCCACGACCATCGGCTTGTTCACCAGATTGCTGTCCGCCTTGGCCGGATAGCCGGCTTCAGCCAGAGCCGCGCTGAGCGAGGCATCCCAGCCCTTCTTGGTTTCGGCAAAGGCATCCTTGCCGAGAGCCGTGCCGTCAAATGACTCGATGGTGCGCTCGCCGACCTGAACGCGGGCCAGCGTACCGGCAGGGGCCTCCACATTGGTGTAGTTGATGCCGGCCTTGGCCAGATGGGATTTGGCCACGTCACACGAGGTGTTGAACACTGTGGTGCCGATGGGGTCGAACTGCAGGTTACAGTCCGCAGGATTGGCGATGACCGACACCGGAGCGGTCGCGGTCGCTGCCGCCAGTTGCGGATTTGCCGCTTTGGTCAGACCCTGGAACAGCGGGAAATAGGTCAGGGCCGCCAACAGACAGCCGATCAGAATGATCGGCTTGCGGCCCACCTTGTCCGACAGCCAGCCGAAGAAAATGAAGAATGGCGTGGCCAGAACCAGAGCAATGGCGATCAGTACATTAGCCAGTGCCGGATCGACCTTGAGCGTCTTCTCAAGGAAGAACATGGCGTAGAACTGGCCCGCGTACCATACCACGGCCTGACCGGCGGCCAGACCGAACAGGGCGATCAGCACCAGACGCAGGTTCGGCCATTTGCCGAAACTGTCCTTCAGCGGGGTGGTCGAACCCTTGCCTTCGGCCTTCATGCGCTGGAAGGCGGGGCTCTCCGACAGTTTCAGGCGGATCCACAGCGATACGCCCAGCAGCAGGATGGAGACGAGGAACGGAATACGCCAGCCCCAGCTGAGGAAGGCTTCCTCACCCACCAGTGTGCGCACGCCCAGAATGACCATCAGGCTGAGCAACAGGCCGATGGTGGCGGTGATCTGGATGAAGGAGGTGTAGAAGCCGCGCTTACCGTGCGGCGCATGCTCGGCCACATAGGTGGCGGCCCCGCCGTACTCGCCGCCCAGCGCCAGACCCTGGATCAGACGCATCAGCACCAGAATGATGGGTG
Source organism: Brevundimonas sp. UBA5713 (assembly GCF_002419815.1). Classification (GTDB taxonomy): domain Bacteria; phylum Pseudomonadota; class Alphaproteobacteria; order Caulobacterales; family Caulobacteraceae; genus Brevundimonas. The sequence continues at coordinate 30,328 of NZ_DIGV01000058.1, forward strand.
CCGCAATGCCGATCACCGCATAGGCAGGCAAAAGGCCGACCACAAAGGTCGACACGCCCATCAGCAGCATGGTCACCAGAAAGGTATTCTTGCGTCCCCAAAGGTCGCCGAGGCGACCAAAGACGATGGCCCCGAACGGCCTGACGGCGAAGCCTGCCGCAAAGGCCATCAGGGCAAAGATGAAGCCCGTGGTTTCGTTCACGCCCGAAAAGAACTGGGCGGAGATGATGGTCGCCAGCGAACCGTAGAGAAAGAAGTCGTACCACTCGATTACGGTGCCGACGGACGAGGCAGCAATCACCAGTTTGTCGTTCTTACCGACCTGGTGCCCGCCGCCGTCCGCCCCGTCATGGGTGCGGTCGGTCATAGGCGATTATCCCTTCCTGTGTGGCCGCCCCTCCGGCGGCCGGTTTCCCTAAGCGCTCCGTTTGTTTTTGGATGGAGCGTCACAAGAGAGACTGACAGGAGGAAGGCGGGTTTGCAGAGATCGACGTTCGTCTAAATCGCTACAAACCCGCGCCCTAAATCAGATACCCATGCACAAGTATTTGATTTCCATATAGTCATCGAGACCGTGGCGGCTGCCTTCGCGGCCCAGACCCGACTGTTTGATGCCGCCGAACGGGGCGACCTCGGTCGACAGGATGCCGGTGTTGATACCGATCATGCCCGTCTCCATAGTCTCGGCCACGCGCCAGATCCGGCTGATGTCGCGGCTGTAGAAATAGCCTGCCAGCCCGAAGATGGTGTCGTTGGCCAAGGCCACGCCTTCATCCTCGGTTTCGAACTTCACCACACCAGCCAGCGGACCGAAGGTCTCTTCGCGGCACAGCTGCATGTCCTGTGTCACACCGGCGACGACGGTCGGCTGGAAGAAGGTCTTGCCCAGTTCGTGACGCTCGCCGCCCGTCAGGATGGTGGCCCCCTTCTTCACGGCATCGGCCAGATGTTCCTCGACCTTTTCGACGCCGTTTTCGTCGATCATGGGGCCGATCTGAACGCCCTCGTCCAGACCATTGCCGACCTTGAGCGTCTTCACCTTGGCGCACAGCTTTTCGACGAAGGCATCATAGACGCCGGCCTGAACATAGAAGCGGTTGGTGCAGACGCACGTCTGGCCCGCATTACGGAATTTGCTGGCCACGGCACCCTCGACGGCGGCGTCGATGTCAGCGTCATCAAACACGACGAACGGGGCATTGCCGCCCAGTTCCAGCGAGACCTTTTTGATAGTCTCCGCCGACTGGGCCATCAGGGTGCGGCCCACCTCTGTCGATCCGGTAAAGCTGATCTTGCGCACGGTTTCGTTGGAGGTCAGCTCACCGCCGATTTCAGAGGCCGATCCTGTCAGCACATTGAACAGGCCCGCAGGCAGGCCGGCCTCTTCAGCCAGCACCGCCAAGGCCAACGCCGATAGCGGTGTCTGGCTGGCGGGCTTGAGCACCACGGCGCAACCGGCGGCCAGCGCAGGGCCGACCTTGCGGGTGATCATGGCCGAGGGGAAGTTCCACGGCGTAATCGCGCCGACCACACCCACCGGCTGTCTCAGGGTGACGATGCGCTTGCTGGCGTCGTGGGTGGGGATGACCTCGCCATAGGCGCGCTTACCCTCTTCCGCGAACCAGTCGATGAAGCTGGCGGCATAGGCGATTTCGCCCTTGGCTTCGGTCAGGCTCTTGCCCTGTTCGCGGGTCAGCAGCTCGCCCAGCGCGTCCTGATGCTCCAGCATCAGATTGTACCATTTGCGCAGGATTTTGGCGCGGTCGGCGGCGGTGCGTGCGGCCCACGGCTTCATCGCCTTTTCGGCGGCGTCGATGGCGCGTTTGGTCTCGGCCCTGCCCATCTTGGGCACGGTAGTGATGATTTCGCCGGTCGCGGGGTTGTCGACCTTGAGCGTGTCGCCGCTGTCAGCATCGACCCATTGGCCGTCGATATAGGCTTGGCTTCGGATCAGGCGATTGTCGCTCATCATACGGCTCCCGTTTAGCGAAGCGGCATAAGGCGACACGACCGCCGGTTGATCAAGAGGTCAGCGCACCCTCGTTACCTAAAAGCAGACCCGTCTTGATCAGATCGGACAGGCTGTCGGCTTCCATCTTTTGCATCACCTTGGCGCGGAAGACCTCGACCGTGCGGGGGCTGATGTCCAGCATCTGGGCAATGGCCTTGTTGGACAGGCCTTCGATCAGGGCCGAAAACACCTGCGACTCGCGCGGGGTCAGGCGCTCGTAACGTTCGCGGGCGATGGCGGTCAGGCGCTGGTGTTCGCTGACCTGCCCCAGACGCGACAGGCTGGCACGGACGCTTTCGATCAGCCGCGAAGGATCGAACGGCTTTTCGATAAAGTCGACCACGCCCTGCTTCATCAAGCTGACGGCCAGCGGCACATCCGCATGGGCGGTGATCACCAGAATGGGCCACGCCGCGCCGCGCTCGGCGCTGATGCGGCGCACCACCTCGGCCCCGTCGACTTCCGGCATGCGCATATCGGTGATGACGCAGGCCGTCTCGTCGGTGGGCATGGCACGGAAGAAGTCGGCCCCGCCCGCAAAGGCGCGACAGCGGATGCCCTGACTGCGCAGCAAGACGACCAGCGAGTCGCGCATACCGGCATCGTCATCAATGATGAAGACTGAAGGCGTCATTCGTCACCGTCCACTGTGGCCGTCGTAAGATTAAAGGAAAAACGGGCACCGCCCCACCGCGAAGGTCCCACTCGCAAATGTCCCCCATGACTTTCAACAATGGTACGGGTGACTGACAGGCCCAAACCCATGCCGCCCGACTTTGTCGTCGTCATGGGTTGGAATACGCGCTCAACCTGATCGGGCGCAATGCCCGGACCGCTATCTTCCACGGCAATTTCATAGGCTTGGTCAGTCAGTACGCGACCGGTAATCAAGACCTTACCCCCGGAAGGGCTGGCCTCTACGGCGTTGCGGACCAGATTGACCAGCGCCTGCTGGAACTGGATCCGGTCCATACGCACGTGATCGGGCGAGTCGATATCGACCGAAATCTGCACGCCCTTTTCCTGACCGGTCAGGGTCAGGATCGGCAAAACATCTTCTACCACACGGCGCACCTTTTCCGAAGACAGGGCGCGCATTTCCATAGTCAGCAGTTCGCGCATGCGTCGGATGATCTGTCCGGCCCGCAGCATCTGGGTCTTGGCCAGATCGGTGGTCCGAAACGCGCTTTCCCCCAAGGGACCAGCCCGTTTCATGTCTTCCTGCGCCGCGTGCAGATAGGAGGCGGCGGCTCCCAGAGGCTGGTTCAACTCGTGCGCCAGCGTGGCTGCCATCTCGCCAAGAGAGTTCAGACGCCAGACCTTGTTGAGCTGGGAGTGCAGTTCGCGGGCTTGCGCATCGGCGGCGTGGCGCGGGCTGAGGTCGGTCAGGCGGATCAGCGGGCCCTCTGGCGTATGTTCCAGCCACAGCTCGACGGGAAAGGACGCCTTGTCCTTGCAGCGGGCCAGCCAGTGGGGGCCGGGGGCGTTGATTAGGCCGGCCGGTACAGAGGGGCGCGCGTGAACCTCGAACACAAAATCGGGGATCAGCTGCGAAATATGAAGTGTTTCGAGCGCCTGTTTGGGCTGGCCGAACAGGGGTTCACAGGCAGAGGAGGCCCGCCTGACCATGCCCTTCCGGTCCAGAAGTATCAGCGGCACGGCATCCAGCAGGGCGTTCAGGACTGTGTCGATGGTGGCGGGGGAAAGACCGCGCGGACTGGCGGGCAGGGTCCACAACGGCGTCAGAAGAACCACTGCTGAGGCAAATGCGGCAAGGATCAATCCTTCCACAGCCGTGAAAATACCTGACACGGCCAGACCGCCGAGGGCGACCACGATGAAGCCGACGATCATCAGAGACAGTCGAAATCCCGCCGTGCGGCCCGCACACACACAGGCCAACATCAGAATAAGGGCCCACAGGAGTGGCGTCAGACTCCAGATCAACGGTGCTGCGAGGGTGATGGTTAAAAAACCCAGAGCCAGCAATCGTGTCGTCACTGACGACAGGCCCCGTGCCAGCCCGAAGCGGATGGCCTCGGTGCGGATTTCAGGCCGGCTTTCGACAGGCTTATCGACGCTTTCGGACGCCGACATCGCGGGTGCCGCTTCAGGTAGGGTCATGTGGGCAACCGGTCGGGTCCGAATGGCGCGTTAAGGGCTGTTATCCAAATACGGGTGTGAGACGCGATAATCTGTAACCAGACTATCCGACGCACGGGCGCGGGAAAACGAAGAATTCCAAAAGAGTGCCGCGTCATATTACCGCCAAGCTTGCGCGTGCCAACGCCTCTTTCGTCGACCATGGTCGGCGTAAAAACGCTTGGAACTACAGTTCGGTAATACATTTAGCTTAGCCGTATAAGCAATTCTGCGTACGGCGCGGTTTACCGAAACCTTCGTTTGTGGCGGCAGAAAGTCAGTCAACCTAGCCGAGGTGATCATGCCCCGCTCCACGCGATTCTCAGCGTTTCAGAAAGAAACGCCGAACGCTGCTCCAAACACCGCCCCCTGTTCCAGTGGGCGGTTTTCGGGCTTGGGGGCTGCGCATGACACTTGCGCACGGTTGGCGTCACATGAGGACGGCCAGCCGCGCGTCGGTCAGGCCAATGGGGGCGTGAGTGCATGTTGAGCAGCGTTAACAATCTGAAAATCAATCAAAAACTTACGGTGACCTTTGGCGCGATCGTCGCGGCCATCGTGGTCATGTGCGTGTTGGTGTTTTTCGGTCTGACCGGCATGGAGAACGGCCGTCGTGAGCTGATGACAGCGCGTGAAGCGCAGCTTCAGGCGCAGGCTGCCGAACTCCATATGGCCCGTCAGGATGCCGCTCTGCGCGCCTACATCATGTCGCGCGTGCCGTCCGATATTGACGACGTGTCGGTCCACCGCGCCGCGTTCAACGACAGCCTTGACCGCATTGTCGCGCTGGATCCGACCGTCAAAACCGAGGTCGAGTTCGCCCGCGCCGGTGTAGAGAAATGGTTCGAGGCCGTCGCCGTCCACGGTGTTGGACTGACCAATATGGCGGATTACGACGGCGTGGCACTGCTGGATCCGGTGGTAAAAACACTGGACGATTTGGTCGCCCATCAAGCCGAGCGCGCGGCGGCGATTAATGCCGAACAGCAAAAGACGGCCAACATCCTGCGCATCCTTATGAGCGCGGGTGCGGCGCTGGCCCTGCTGATGGCCGTGCTTTCCGGTTGGTGGTTGACCAGTGCCATGGCAACGCCGCTGCGTCAGGTCACTGCGGCCATGCGCAAGCTGATTGCGGGCGATACCCAGGTCGAAATCGCAGGCGCTGAACGCCGTGACGAGATCGGTATGCTGGCCTCTGCCGTCAATCACTTCAAAAAGGCCACACAGGACAAGGCCGCGCTGGAAGCCCGCGCAGCCGCCCAGCAGAAACAGGCCGAGCAAGAGCGTCGTCTGGCTGACGCCAAGCGCGACGAGGATCTGCGTCAGGACATGATTGCCATTGGTGCACTGGCAGACGGTCTGGAGCATCTGGCGCGCGGCGATCTGACGTGGCGCTTCAATGCTGAAGTGCAGCCCAAGGCCCAGGGCCTGAAGGATAATTTCAACATCGCGATGGAAAAGCTGGAAACGGCTGTGTCGCGGGTGAACGCCAATGTGGGCTTGATCAACTCCGGCATTATCGAGATCAGCTCCGCCTCCGATGATCTGTCGGCCCGTACCGAGCAGCAGGCCGCGTCTCTGGAAGAAACCGCTGCTGCCCTGGACCAGATCACCGCGACGGTGACCCGTACTGCCGAGGGTGCGCGTCAGGCAACCAATCTGGTCATGAATGCGCGCGGCGAGGCCCAACGCAGCGGCGCGGTCGTGACCAATGCCGTCAACGCCATGAATGCCATCGAGTCGTCCTCCAACAAGATCAGCGCCATCATCGGCGTGATCGACGAGATCGCCTTCCAGACCAATCTGCTGGCCCTGAACGCCGGTGTCGAAGCCGCGCGTGCGGGTGATGCCGGTCGCGGCTTTGCCGTGGTGGCCTCCGAAGTGCGGGCGCTGGCCCAGCGCTCGGCGGATGCGGCCAAGGAGATCAAGGTTCTCATTCAGGCCTCCAGCCAACAGGTGGGGCAGGGCGTCAATCTGGTCGGTCAGACCGGCGAGGCTCTGCAACAGATCGTTCAGCGCGTGGCCGACATCGATAGTCTGGTGACCGAAATCGCGGCCTCTGCGCAGGAGCAGGCCACGGGTCTGGCTCAGGTGAATGCGGCCGTGAACCAGATGGATCAGGTGACCCAGCAGAATGCGGCCATGGTGGAAGAGACCACCGCTGCGGCCCACTCGCTGTCGACCGAGGCTGACACTCTGGCTGCGTCCATGGGCCTGTTCCGCGTCTCCACTCCGACTCCGATGGTTGCCGCCAGGTCGATGGCTTCCGCTGCTGCGATGCGCGCGCCTGTGTCCGCGCCGGTCGCTGCACCCGCCATGGCCCCTGCGCCCATGGCGGCACCAAAGCCCGCGCCTGTGGTCGA
>NZ_DIGV01000028.1 GCF_002419815.1 Brevundimonas sp. UBA5713
TACTCCCGCACCCAAAGGCTCCACGATTATCAAAAAGCCCCGCCATACAGCGGGGCTTTTTGCTGTTTGGAACCACGTCTGCGAAGGCAAGCGAGCGCATCCGAACGCCATGTGACGACGGCGGTGGAAGAGCTGGAGAGGCGTCGTGTTTCTTGCTCGCTCCCACCCAAGCTACGCGCAGTAGCTCGCCGCGGCGGAGCCTTAGCCAAAGAGCTAATCGAAGATCAATCAGCACGGCCCTCAATACGATAAACATGGCGTGCACCGTATTGGGCGGCACCGGTCCAATAGCAGGCTGGATTGACGACCAGCGGAGTTGCGATCGCCGTCCCGTGTGCCCGCAACTATCTGCCGCTAATAGGCAGCTGAGGTTGTGTCCAAGCTATGACAGCCAATCAGGCTTCACCTAAGTCCTGAATATGAAAAAGGGGCGGGACCTAAAGGTCCGCCCCTTTCTGTTTTAGCTGGCGTGCGACAGGCCTAGCCGTGTCATCAGTGCGCGACTTTGCGAGTTGAGACCCATTACACTGACCTCGGCCCCGCGTGTGCGATAGCGCTGGATCACCTTATCGAGGGCGGCTGCCCCCGTTTGATCCCAAATGTGGACCTGATGCAGGTCGATCTGGACCCGTTGCGGCTGGCCGTGGAACTCAAAGCCAGCGACGAACAGATCGGCCGAAGCAAAGAACAGCTGGCCGGTGACGTGATAGTGGCGGACCTCCGGCGTGGTGTCTTCGCCTTCGTTCACGACGACCATCTTGCCGACCTTGCGCATGAAGAAGACCGCCGACATCAGCACACCCGCGATCACGCCCTTGGACAGGTCGTGGGTCAGAAGAACGATGATGGCTGTCGTCAGCATGACCAGCGTCGACTGAACCGGAATAGCCCGCAGGCGCGTCACCGATGGCCAGTCAAAGGTCTTGAACGAGACCATGAACATCACGCCCACCAGTGCCGCCATGGGGATTTTGCCCACCCATTGCGTCAGAACCAGGATGAGGATCATCAGGAAGACGCCTGCCCACAGCGTGGACAGCCGTCCGCGCCCGCCTGAGGTCACATTGATGATCGACTGACCCACCATGGCGCAGCCCGCCATGCCGCCAAACAAAGATGCGGCAATGTTGGCAATGCCCTGACCGCGCGTCTCGCGGTCCTTGTCCGACGGGGTGTCGGTCATGTCGTCCAGTACCTGTGCGGTCAGCAGGGTCTCCATCAGGCCAACGAAGGCCAGAGTGAGTGACACCGGCGCGATGATGGCCAGGGTTTCCAGCGTGAACGGCACCATGGGCATGTGGAAGCTGGGTAGGGTGGTGGGCAGACTGCCCATATCGCCGACTGTCTTGACGTCCAGCCCGATTAGGGCCGAGGCCACGCTGAGTACTACAATGGCGATCAGCGGTGAAGGGATGGCCTTGGTCAGGCGCGGGAAGCCGTAGATGATGGCCAAGGACGCCGCCACCAGTGCATAGGCGTGCCAACTGGCTCCGGCCAGATGCGGGAGTTGCGCAAGAAAAATCAGCACGGCCAGACCGTTCAGAAACCCGCTCATCACGCTCTTGCTGACAAAACGGATATAGCGGCCCAGTTTGAACAGCCCGACTACGATCTGGATCAGCCCGCATAGCAGGGAGGCGGCGAACAGATATTCAATACCGTGGTCACGAACCAAACCGCCCATTAGCAGGGCCATGGCCCCCGTTGCCGCCGAGATCATGGCGGGACGTCCGCCCATGAAGGCGATGGTCACGGCGATGATGAAACTGGCGTATAGGCCAACCGCCGGATCGACACCGGCGATGATGGAAAAGGCGATGGCCTCGGGGATCAGAGCCAGACCGACGACCGTGCCCGCCAGGATATCCCGACCGGGTTGAGCTAGCCATTGTTGGCGAGCCGTAGCAAATACAGACATGATGAATCGTTGCGGGGAGGGCGCTCAGCGCGTCCCTCATCGGTTTGCCGGCGGATAGGCGGCCAGCATAGCCACCTGCGAGGATGCAGGTCCAAGGTTCGCGTCTTTCATGCGCGCTATAGCGCCAGTTCGCAAGCGCGGCAGAGAGTTGGGCCTTTACGTTGGCTGACATCGCCGACGAGGAACGATGGTCTGATTGGAGCATTGGATGGCTGCGATATGTGGTCGCTTCTTTCATCCCAGGCCCCTCCTATGTCAGATCCCAAATCATCGCGGCCCGATTTTGCCAAAGGTCTTCTGATTGGTGGTTTGGCCATTCTGGTTTTGGGCGGCGGAGGCTGGTTGGCCTATTCCCAGATCGGCAAGTCGTCGCGTGCACCGGTACCGGTCGAAATTACCGAAGCCAAGACTGACGACACTGTCCGTCCTGACACCGCGCCTCAGGCACAGTGGATCGAATGGAGCGAGGGTGAGGGTGCCGACCGCTTCTACATCGCCGGTATGGACATCCGCATGGGTTCCAAAAAGGACGGCGACCTTTCGAGCGCGGTCATGACGGTCACGGCGGCGGATGGCACGTCAATTTCGGTCGATGGAGAAAGCAAGACGGGTGCCGCTGTTGCCCAGTTTGCCGTGGTGCAGATGGATGCGGACAGCGATGCACGTCAGGTCATCCTGTCTTCCTTCAGCTATGGCGCGCACTGCTGCACGGTGGGCACTCTGGTCGAGCATACCCCGTCTGGGTGGCGCAAAGTGGACCTCGGCCGATGGGACGGTGATCACCTGAGCCTGCCCACCGATGTGGACGGCGACGGCAAGAAGGAGTTTGTCCTCGCCGATGAAAGCTTCCTCTATGCATTCGCACCCTATGCAGGTAGCGCTGCCCCGCCGGCCATCTATGCGATCGAGCAGGGGCAGTTGAAAGACGTGTCCGATCAGCCGCGTTATCGCTCGGTGTTTCAAGACGACCTGGCCGGTGCACGTGACGGCTGTCGTGAATATGGCAATGGTTTCTGCGCGGCCTATGCGGCCACTGCCGCGCGTGTTGGACAGTTAGACGCGGCATGGCCGGATATTCTGGCAGGGGCCAAGGATAAGGACTGGGACCCGCCCGTACCGTGCCGCGACCGTTCGACAGAGGTCTGTCATGACGACAAGGCGGTACCCTTCAACAGCTTTGGAGAGTCGCTCCAGTGGTTCCTTGGCGTTCGGGGCTATACGCCGCCCGTCTTCACAATGCTGACACGGCCTGACGGTCCGGGCTTTGACTGCCGACAGGCTCGTACGGCGTCTGAACGCATGATTTGTGACGACCGCGCGCTGAGGCGGATGGATGCCCGTGTGTCGGATGCCTTTACCCGCGCACTAGCGAACCGGCCCGACCGTGCCGCCGTGCGGGCCGAGCAGGCCGAGTTCCTGCGTGAACGCAACCGGCTGACGGATAGCAAGCTGATGCTGATCGCCTATGAGCGTCGCCTGCGCGAGCTGGAGGCTTTCTAAGCCGAACGCGATCCAAACGCCGTGGCCAGCGTATCAGAGGTGTGACCCTCCAACTGATGCTGATGGCCATGGCGTGTGGGCCTCGTTCTCTGCGAGGCTCGGACCAAAGTCGGATGCGCAAAGGGGCCTTCGGGCCCCTTTTTTGTGCCCGCGTCGGTTGTGCGATCTGGACTCTGAATCCTTAAGAACATAACATGAACAAATGGCGCGTATCGATCTAAGGCGTAAACTCTCGATCCTCGCGGATGCCGCGAAATACGATGCATCCTGTGCCTCTTCGGGAGCCAAGAAGCGGGATTCCCGCAGCGGTTCCGGCGTGGGATCGACCGAGGGCATGGGCATTTGTCACGCCTATACGCCCGATGGCCGCTGCGTCAGCCTCCTGAAGATTTTGCTGACCAATTTCTGCATCTTCGACTGTGCCTATTGCATCAATCGCTCCAGCTCCAACGTCGAGCGGGCGCGCTTTACGGTCGATGAGGTCGTCGATCTGACGCTGGCCTTCTATAAGCGTAACTATATCGAAGGCCTGTTCCTGTCGTCGGGCATTATCCGCAGTTCCGACTATACGATGGAGCAGTTGGTTGAAGTGGCGCGCAAGCTGCGCGAAGAGCACGACTTTCGCGGCTATATCCACCTGAAGCTGATCCCCGAGGCCGATCCGAAGCTGATCGAGCTGGCGGGCCTCTATGCCGACCGTCTGTCGGCCAATATCGAACTGCCGCGCGATGAGGCCTTGGGCCGTTTGGCACCGGAAAAGGATGCGGGCGTCATCCGAAAGGCCATGGGGCAGGTGCGGCTGAAACTGGAAGAGGCCAAGCCGCAAAAACGCGACCGCATCAAGCCGCCAGCCTTTGCGCCGGGGGGCCAGTCAACCCAGTTGATCGTGGGTGCCGACGGGGCGCCGGATACGGAAATCCTCGACCGTTCGTCGTCTCTATATGGCGGCTATGGCCTTCGCCGCGTCTATTATTCGGCCTTCAGCCCGATACCGGACAGCTCGGCCATCCTGCCGGTGTCGCGCCCGCCCTTGATGCGCGAACACCGTCTTTATCAGGCCGACTGGTTGATGCGTTTCTATGGCTTTACCGCGCCGGAAATCGCCATCGGGGCCGATGACGGCATGCTGGATCTGGCGATTGATCCCAAGCTGGCGTGGGCGCTGAAAAAGCGTGACGTGTTTCCGGTGAATGTGAACACTGCCGACCGCGAGGACCTGCTGCGCGTGCCGGGGCTGGGCGTAAAGGCGGTGAACAGGATCGTGTCGGTGCGTCGATATCGCACGCTGCGTCTTGAAGATGTGGCGCGCCTGACCCGCTCTATCGACAAGGTACGGCCCTGGATCACGGCGCTGGATTGGACACCGGGTGGCTTGACCGACGCCATCGACCTGCGCGCGCGTCTGGCCCCTGAAAAACAGCCCGAGCAGCTGAGCCTGTTCTGATGCGGACGGTGCATCTGGATAGCGAGACGGATTTTGACGGCTGGCGCGAGGCGGCGCGGTCGTTGCGGCTGGAAGGCATAGAGCCTGCCCGCGTGCGCTTTGTGGTGGGACAGGGGCAGGACGGCCTGTTCGGCGAGGAGGCCGCGTCCGTCGTGCACCGTCCGCAGGCATTTAAAGTGTCCAAGGCCTTTGTCGATCTGGCGCAGGAGGTGATCCTGCACCGCGATGCCGACCGGTTTGACCTGCTGTACCGCATTCTTTGGCGGCTTCAGGACGAGCCGAACCTGATCAAGGTCACGTCCGACCGCGATGTGGCCCGTGCGGTCGAAATGGCCAAGAATGTCAGCCGCGCCTCGCACAAGATGAAGGCCTTTGTCCGCTTTCGTCAGCAGGGCGAGGACGACCATCAGCGGTGGATCGCGTGGTTCGAACCGGCGCACCGCGTGCTGGAAAAGACCGCGCCGTTCTTCCAGCGCCGCTACACAAATATGCGCTGGTCGATCCTGACCCCCGACGGCACGGCGCATTGGGATTTAAAGGCGCTGACCTATGGCCCGCCTGCCCGCAAGGAGGACGCGCCACAGGAGGACGAGGTCGAGGACTTCTGGAAGACCTATTACGCCTCGACCTTCAATCCGTCGCGCCTGCGCACCAAGGCCATGCAGGCCGAAATGCCTAAATCCTATTGGAAGAACCTGCCTGAGGCAGAGCTGATCTCGGAGATGATCGCGGGGGCAACAGGCCGCACCGAACAGATGGTCACTGCCCGTGCGCCCGAGCCAAACCGCCGGTTCGATCAGGTCCGCGCGCCTATGGTCGACCGCACCGTCACCAATGAGATGGTGCCCGAAGATCTGGATCAGTTGAACGCGGCGCTGGCGGGCTGTCGGCGCTGTCCGCTGTGGCGCGATGCGACGCAGGCCGTGTGCGGCGTGGGCCCCAAACAGTCGCGTCTGATGATTGTCGGTGAACAGCCCGGCGATAATGAGGACTTGAGCGGCCAGCCCTTTATCGGTCCGGCAGGCGAGGTGCTGAACCACGCCTTGGTCGAGGCGGGGCTGAACCGCGACGACATCTATCTGACCAATGCGGTCAAACATTTCAAACATACGGTCAGAGGTCGCCAGCGCCTTCACAAAACGCCCTCTGCCGCCGAAATCGACCACTGCCGCTGGTGGCTGAACCGCGAGCGCGAACTGGTGAAGCCGGAGCTGAGCGTTGCCATGGGCAGCAGCGCCGCGCGCGGCCTGTTCGGCCATACGGTCAGCGTGGGTGACCTGCGCGGGCGCATCATGCACAGGCCGGATGGTCCGGTGTTGGTCACCTATCATCCGGCCTATATTTTGCGGCATCCTGACCCCGCTGAGAGAACCCGTGCCAAGCTGGCGTTCGAGGACGACCTTGGCTTGGCAGCGGACTATCTCAACGCAGTCTAGGATTTAGCGACGGCCACCGCCCGAGAGGTGGTTGCCGAAGAACAGGCTGTTGATCAGCAGGCGCTCGGTGCCCAGCCAGTATTTGCGGTGGGCCGGATCATCGGCAAACAGCACCACATTGCCCGCGCCGACCGGATTGACCTGCGCCCAGACACTGCCCGCCGCCGACTGACGCAGGGTTTCAGGCAGATAGCCGTTCACCTGCGGGTCCGTGTCGATATGGATGACATTGGCGAACGGATCGGCGACCGGCGACAGGGTGACGTCGGTTTCCTTGTTCACGAACAGGTCGCGGCGCGTCAGACCGAACGCCAGCGGATGGCTGATGTCGGCATCGGCAGACAGGGCATTGCCCGACGTGCGCTGTTCGCCCTGAACCGACTGGCGGTCGGCATAGTCACGGCGTGCGGGCGCATTGCGCTCACCCTCTTCGCGCTCGGCCTGGGGGGCCAGACCATTGGCCTGTGCCCAGCGCGCGGCGGTGCCAAACACCACCAGAGAGCCGCCACGGCGTACCCATGCTTTCAGCGCATCGATGGCCGGTTGGCCAAGGCCTTCATAGCGGCCACCCGACAGGACGATGCTGTCATAGTTGTCCAGCGACACGCGACCCAGCTGCGCCGGATCAAGGCGGGTGGCCGGATATTTCAGTCGCTCGCTTAGGGCGAACCAGGTCGAGCCGATCTCGGTCGCATTGACGCCTTCACCCGCGATCAGGGCGATGCGCGGGGCGCGCACCACGCGCACATTGTCGCTGCCCAGATCAACGCCCGACAGGCTTTGGCCGGTGCTGAGGGCGTGGGCAACCACGCCTGCCTCGCGCGCAGCCTTGTCGACGGCAGCGCGCAGGGCGGCGGCGTCCAGCGACTGGCTACCTGCTGTCACCACCAGCGAGCCACGTTGGAAGGCCGTCTGGCCACCCTCGGTGCGGCTGGTGAACGGTTCGAACGCGATGCGGACGCGGATGCCTTGTTGCAGCAGAGCCGACAGCACCTGCGGCGCGTTCAGATCGCGCCAATCCACCGCATAAGCATAGGCCTGCTCCGGACCGCTGACACCGCCTTGGGCGGCAGGCACGGCTGTGACGGCGCTGCCATAGGCGGGCACGCGACGCAGACCCGTCGAGCCGAGGTTATAGGCCAGCGCTACCGAATAGGAGGTGCTGCCATAGACGCGGCCATTGGTCGGCGGGGTCTTGTCAAAGATGGAGTGGATCAGGCGGAACTGCGGCTGGGCCGAGGGCACCACATAGGCCGTGCCCGGCTCATAGGTGCGGCCATCCTGCGTGATGCGTTCGTTCAGCGGATAGACCTGAATGCGGTGCGCCAGCAGCAGGTCCAGCGTCTGGCGGGTCAGACCCGGATTGGCGGCATCACCAAATACGAAAGCTTGTGACGTATGGCGACGGCCTTGCTCGATGGCTGAGCGGAAGAAGTCGCGCTGGAATTGAAGCAACCCCGCGCGTTCCGCCACGGCCCCGCGAATGGTCGCCAGACCCACATTGGCCTGATTGCGCACGGTGAAGGGGAAGGTGAGCGGGCCGTTGGCCGTGTCCTGAACCAGACCGCGCGAAGAGGCCTGTTCGACCGTCACGCCGATCCCGCCGTGGAAATCCGGATAGGTCGAGCCATAGACCGGCGAGAAATTGTCGAAGACTTCACGCGTGTAATAGAGCGAACCGAGCCCATCCAGCGCCTGCGCGTGGTATTTGGCCAGCGTCACGTTCCACTCATAGGCGGCGCGGGGCAGCAGGGGGCTTTCCATGCTGCTGGGCGACGGCTCGAAATAATAGGTGCTGCCAGCCCCCATTTCGTGGAAGTCGATCTGGAAGTTCGGTTTCCAACGGTGGAAGATTTCCAGCTTGGCGCGGGTTTCGCGCTGGGTCACGGCCAGCCAGTCGCGGTTCAAATCGGTGAAATAGTGGTTGGTGCGGCCAGCGGGCCAAGCCTCGACGTGTTCCTTGTCCACCGGATCGGAGGCGGGCGGATTGCTCTTCCACGCATTGTGCCAGTTGGCGGCGCGGTCGCGACCGTCGGGGTTTTGTGCCGGATCGATCACGATCACGGCCTTGTCCAGCCAGTCAGCCACCTCGGCGGAGCGGCTGGCCGCCAGATAATAGGCCGTCAGCAGGGCCGCTTCGCCGCTGGAGGTTTCATTGCCGTGCACGCTGTAGAACAGGCCGACGACGACCGGCTGGTCGGGGTTGATCGGGCCGTCGTTCGGATCGGCCACAGTGGCATGGGCGCGCTGGATGTCATCGATGCGCGACTGGTTGGCTGCCGAAGTGATGACCACCGAGGTCAGCGGGCGGTTCTCATAGCTGCGGCCAATGTCTTCGATGGTCACCCGATCCGACAGACGGGCCAGCTCGCGCAGATAGGCGACGATCTGGTCGTGGCGGGTGAAGTGGGTGCCGACCGGATAGCCGAGAAAGGCCTCGGGCGTCGGGATGGCGGGATCAAAGTCGGAGGCGCTGGCCTGCGGGAAATAATAGTCCAGCGACTGGGCCAGCACCGGTGCCGGAGCCGCCACGAGGGCGGCCCCGAACAGCACGGCGGCTGCGGCGCGTTTTGCGATTCTGGTGGCGTTTTTCACGCTTATGTCTCGTTTCTCGATGCAGATCTTGGATCAGAAGGCCACGTCAAAGCCGACGCGGAAATAGCGTCCGCGCAGGTCGTACTGGCCAAAGTCGTAGGGTGCCCTCACACCGGGGAATGAGGCATCATGCGGGGGCTCTTCGTCCAGCAGATTTTCGATCTTGGCGTAGACGCGGACCTTTTCGGTCGCGGCCCAGCCCAGATAGGCGTCGAACTGGTTGTAGGAATCGACGCGTTCCTGACCGCCGACGACAGGCTCCTGATCGTAGCCACTGGTGTAATACCAGGTCAGATTGGCGTCGAAGGCGTTGCGCGACCACGCCACGCGGGTGGTGGCCTTGTGCGCGGGCAGGGTGGCCCCGCGGTTGGTGCCCGCATAGTCAAAGATGCGACCGCCGACCGTATTGGGCCGCTCATACTTCAGCACATGGGTATAGGCGCTGCTGAGCACGATCAGGCCCGCATCACCGGCATCCCAGCGGTGGTTGAAGTCGATGTCGATACCCGACGTCTCCAGCGAGGTCAGGTTCTGATAGCGGTTATATGCGGCCTGTAGCTTGCCACGGCTGTCACGCACCACGTCGGCCGGATCATTGGCCTCGACGACCGAGGCGATGTTGTTGGTGCCGACCAGGTTATCCAGCTTGATATTATACCAGTCGAAGCTGAGGGCCGTGTTGCGGGTGGGGGTAAAGACCACGCCAAGGTTCAGCGACTTGGTCTCTTCTGGCTCCAGATTGGTGTTGCCGACGGTGAAGAAGGTCGGGCTCTGGCGGCTGTTGGGCAGGTCGGGGTCGTACGGGTCAACCACGGTGCCGTAGGAGATCATGGTCGAGGCCGAGTTCTCCGACAGCGACGGCGCACGGAAACCCTGAGAGGCCGAGGCGCGGAAGGCCAGCTTGTCGAACGGCTTCCAGCGAAAGCCCGCCTTGGGCGAGAAGGCCGAGCCGAAATCGCTGTATTCGTCGGCGCGACCGGCGATCTGGATGTCCAGCGTGCTGGTGACCGGAATGTTGAACTCGGCATAGGCGGCATAGACGTCGCGCTCGCCATCCACGGCAGCAATGGCCGGACGGATCTGCAGGCCCGCATCGATCTGCCACGGATTACGCGAGACGAGGCTCTCGTTGCGGTACTCGACACCGGCGGCATATCCGACCGGACCGGCGGGCAGGGTGAACAGCTCGCCGGTGATCTTGAAGTCCACGCCGTACAGTTCGGACTCTGCCGGACGCACAGTGGACAGGCGAATACCGTCCAGAACCGCCTGCGATGTGCTGGATGGATTGTGCAGCTTCAGAGAACCGTCATTCAGCGCGTCGGCCAGCGTCCAACGATTGGCAAAACCGCCCGACACCGTCTCACGCTCGCGGCTGCCAGAGGCAAAGGCGGCCACTTCCCAGTCCAAGCGGTCATGGCTGCCCCGCACGCCGACCAAGGCGCGATAGCTGCGCGATTCATTGGTTTTCAGCGTGCGGCCCAGATCGAAGAAGGTGTATTCGATGGGCGTGGCGACGCCGTACGGATTGTACGGATTATCGGCGGGCAACAGGTTGGAGACCGGCTCGGCCAGACCGGTTTCGGCATTCAGCGCAAAGCGGCCGCTTTCCAGCGTGAAGAAGGGGCTGGAGCCAAACAGGGACGCGCCTTCCACATAGGAATACAGCACCTCGCCAAAGGCTTCGATATTCGGCGTCAGACGCACCGTGCCGTGCACATAGGCCTGATAGCGGTCCGTCGACGGGATCAGGGTGGTGTGTTCGGCCAGATTGATGGCGCAGGTGTTGCCTTGCAGGCCGTCAATCGGGGTGCTGGACGTCAGCACCATGCCCTCGGGGCACTGACCGTCGGCGTTCAGGAACGGCACCGATCGGCCATTGACGAGGAAACGCGCGCCCTTGGCGGACCAGCCGTTCCAGCGGCCATTGGGCAGGTCGGTATAGATGCCCGACTTGGTCAGATCGCGCTCGTCCTGATCCAGACGCTGGCGGGTGTAGGCTTCCAGCGAGACGAGGACATTGAAGCCGTCGTCCTCCAGATTGCCATAGCCGCCCACCAGTTTGGCGGTGCCGGTTTCAAGACCTCCCTGATCGGCGACACCATAGCTGGCCCCGAACTCAAGACCTTCGAAATTCTGGCGGGTGATGATGTTGGTCACGCCTGCGACTGCGTCAGAACCATAGACCGCTGAGGCACCGTCTTTCAGCACTTCAAGGCGCTGGACAGCCACCATGGGCAGGGCGTTCAGATTGACGAAAGTGTCCGACAAGCCGCCGCCCGGGAAACCATAGTTGGCCACGCGGCGCCCGTTCAGCAGCACCAGAGTATTCTTCTGCGACAGGCCGCGCAGGCCGATGCCCGCCGCGCCGGACGACCAGCCGCTGTTCTGGGTCTCGTTCGAGCCATTGCCGGTGTTGGCCGAGATGGAGCGCAGCAGGTCGGACGTGGTGGACTTGCCCGACGACTGGATTTCCTCACGTCCGATGACCTGAACGGGGTTGAAGCCCTCGGTGTTGGCACTGCGGATATTGGAACCGGTCACCACCACATCGGCCACCGACGTGGTCTGCTGTTGATCAGCCTCTTCGGTCGTCGGCAGGGTCAGGATGTCAGAGGCCGCAAAGGTCATGCCGGGCGTGCTGGCCACGAGAAGGACGGCCAAGGCTGCGCTGGTCGCACGCGTCATTTTTGATGCACCGCAATAAGAAGGAAAGAGGCGCGTTTAAGGCATACACAGCACAGGTATTTAAGCGCAGTTTTTCTAAATCGATAGAGAGATTTTCTTCTAGGGAAGCGCTGCCTTCTAATGGCACTATGAAGGTCAATAAGCACTCATGGATAGATTGTCGTGATGCGCTTCTATCAATGGTTTTTAACCGCATGGGCCGAAATAAGGGACTTTGAGAGGTTCTGCCTGTCGCGCTGCCATTTTAATGTTTGAGTAATATTTGCACCGCTACGGCAAAGCTCGACGGTTGTGACGCCCGAGATGTTCCGGTGCGTCATTTCTGAGTTTTCCTGCGTTTTTAAAGGTGTCGTCGTCGCAGTCTTGCCACGGTGCGCCCAGTGGTGATCGTTTGGCAGTTGCAGTACGTGACAGGGACGGTGTGGACGGACATGCGCCAATCGCGCGATCTGTTCTGGACACCACCCTTTTGCCCGAAAAGGCCCGGATAGGCGTGTGGCGCGAGACGGCGGCTTCGGTCTGGGAAATCTCGTCGATCACGGACGCCACCTTCTTTGCCAAGGTCGACGCCTATCACGCCGGCGATCTGATGTTTGGCAGCGTGACCAGCTGCGCCCAGAAGACAGAGCGCAACGCGGGACTGATAGCCGCCGACAGCCTCGATTACTTCCTGATGCAGTTTTATGTGGACGGCAGCCGGATCGCGCGTTCACGCCGTTCGGAGCAGGTGCTGGCCAATGGCGACATGCTGATGGTCGACATGAGCCAGCCCATCGAAACCGAGTCCACCGCTTATAAATCGGTCGATCTGGTGATGCCGCGCCGTGTGCTGGAGCCGTTGCTCATAGATGCCGATGCTCATGGCGGGCAAAGGCTGATGGCAACCGATCCGCTCACCGCCCTGTTCCGCAGTCACCTGATGGCGCTTTATCAGGCCGCGCCACACATGAACGAGGCGCAGGCCTATGCTGTTCAGGGTGCGACCTTGTCGCTGGCGGCGGCGGCGCTGAACGGTACCATTTCGCCCGAGCACGCAGATTCGGTACGGGCGGCGGCCTGGCTGCCGGTTCGTCGCTATATCGAAGACAATCTGACGGACCTTCACCTGACAGTCGAACAGACGGCACTGGCGTTCGGAATATCGCGTGCCACCGTCTATCGTATGATGGAGCCTCGCGGGGGCTTTGTGCACTACGTGCGCCTGCGCCGCCTGCATCGCTGCCGTGATGATCTGGTCAATCCGGCCCATATGCATCGCTCCATTGCCGACATTGCGGCCAGTTGGGGCTTCAATAATCCGTCTGCATTCAGCACCGCCTTCAAGGAACTGTTCGACATGTCGCCGCGTGATTTCCGTCACTATGTGCGGGGACGGACGCGGCGCATGAACGGGCTCGGGTCCGAGAGTGACTGGAGCCGCTGGTTGGCCGCCATGCGTTAGCGGGGCACATTTTTACGGCTTTGAGACAGTCGGTAAAGTCGCTGAGACGCAGCGTAAAGTCTTCAAAATTAATATGAAATCTCCCCCTCAGGTTGATTGACCGGGCGAGGGGGGACTCCTAGCAGCCAAGCTTAGAGAACTGTGGCCGCCTTTGCGGGTGGCTTTGCTGTGCGTGCTTTTGACCCTGGGTGGGGATCGGCGCGCCAAAACATTTGGGGGGCGTAAAGCCATGAAGATCACTGCGCGCGAAATGAACCGCATCGCTGGCATCATCGACCGTGTGGTCGGCGAGCTGGATGTTCGGGCGGCGGCGGCGGAACAGCGCCATCTAGTGCGCGACGAAGCCGCGCGCGTGATCGAACAGCTGGCCGACGCGCGCACCAAGGCCGCCGAGCGTCTGCGTGACAGTCTGGCACGCCTGATCCAGTTGATGGACGCGCCCGAGCCGGTCGAGACGGCGGGCAAGCCGCGCTCGGCCCGTTCATGGCAGACGCTGATGAAGGCGTTTGCGGCCCTGCTGGGCGGTGTGGCCTTTGCTCTGCCGGCAGCGGCTGCCCCGACCGTGGGCGAGACCTTCACCCACCCCTTCTATCCGGGCAAGACCCTGACCTGGGAGGTTGTCGAGGCCGAGGGTTATGTCGCCGTCGATCAGGACGGCATGAACTACAGCTTCCTGGCCATTCCGGCGATCGGATCGCAGTTGGCTTATGACTATGTCGGCGATCAGTGGCAGACGGCGACGGTGGTCGGCTATCAGACGGCTTCGGGGGCCTTCACCACTTCGATCGTTCAAGGCGCGGACGGCCTGTTCTATGATGCCGTCACCAGCGAGCTGATTACCCATGCCTCGACCGGTACCGTCGATATGGGCGTGCCAACCGTAGAGCGTAACGTCAGCCTGACGGCCGCCAGCGGCGGCGGCACTCAAGTCGAGTATCAAAACCCGACCACGTCCAGCGCCAACCAGATCCAAGTCATCCGCAAGGGCAACAGTGGCAAGAACGGCAATAACGCCGTGCTGTTCGTGCCTGCTGCCTCGGGTAAGGCCGGACAGAATGGTCCGGCCATTGATCAGGACTTCTCGATCAATACAGACATTGATGTTGTCGCCAACCGCTCGCCCGCGGTTCACGTTGCCAGCATTGGCGGTAACGGTGGCGACGGCGGTGATGCCTACCTCAGCGTGGTCGGCGGCGGCAAAAAGGGTGGCGCGGGCGGCAGCGGTGGCCATGTAGAAACGACCATCAGTGGCTCGGGTGTGGTCACGACCAACGGGACCGCGTCGCACGGCGTCGTCATTCAGTCCGCGGCAGGTGTCGGAGGTGAAGGCGGCAGCAATTTTGTCTCCACCGGCGGCACGGGCTCGGGCGGTATCGCCGCGAACGGCGGCAATGTGGACGCCACCGTCGACGTCGAAATCCGCACCATCGGCAATGAATCCCACGGCGTGCTGATCCAGTCTCTGGGCGGTGGCGCGGGCAAGGGCGGCAGTTCCTATGGCCTGTTCGGCTATGCCACCAACGGCGGCTGGGGCGGCAATGGCGGCAATATCGTCGCTACGGTGAACAACACCATCCGCACCGAAGGTCTCAGCTCGCACGGCGTGGTGGTGCAAAGCATCGGCGGTCAGGGCGGTGACGGCGGCGGAGCGGGCGGCATTGTCGCCTTCGGTGGTGACGGCGGCATCGGCGGCAACGGCGGGACGGTCGATCTGACCCTGAATGGCAATGTCACCACCTTGGGCGCAGGCTCTTATGGTGTGGTGGTCCAGTCCATCGGTGGCTCGGGCGGTAACGGTGGCGCGGCCGGTGGTCTGGTAGCGCTGGGCTCCAAGGGCAGTGAAGGCGGGGCCGGTAGTACGGTCGACTTCACCATGGGCGCAGGCTCCAGCATTACGACCGACGGGCTTGGATCGTTCGGCGCGGTAGTCCAGTCGATTGGCGGCGGCGGCGGCAACGCCGGTGCCTCGGGCGGTCTGGTTTCGGTT
Source organism: Brevundimonas sp. UBA5713 (assembly GCF_002419815.1). Lineage (GTDB taxonomy): Bacteria > Pseudomonadota > Alphaproteobacteria > Caulobacterales > Caulobacteraceae > Brevundimonas. Next base: position 15,010 of record NZ_DIGV01000028.1, read on the forward strand.
GGCGGTCGTGGCGGCGCAGGTAGCCACGGCGGGGCCGTCACGACGGATCTGGCCGGCGATATCCTGACCAAGAAAGACGGCAGCGTCGGCCTTGTCGCACAATCCATCGGCGGCGGCGGCGGTACGGGTGGCATCAATGTCACCGGTGCGGTGTCACGCACAGGCTCGCCCATTGCTCTGGGTATCGGCGGTTCGGGCGGCAGCGGCGGCGATGCAGGCACGGTCACGGTCGCGCGAGGCTATGAAGTTGACGGCACGGCCACGGGCGGCCTGATCTATACCCACGGTGATGGCACATCGGGTCTGGTGGCCCAGTCCATCGGCGGTGGCGGCGGCAATGCCGGCTATAATCTGGTGCTGGGTCTCAAGCCGACCGGCTCGGGACAAGGTGGCTCCGAAGTGGGCATGCTGATGAACATCGGCGGCTCGGGGGCAGGCGCAGGTTCGGCCGACAAGGTCGACGTGCGCCACGACGGCACCATCGTCACCCAAGGCAATCTGGCCGACGGCCTGGTGGCCCAGTCGATTGGCGGCGGCGGCGGCAGCGGCACCTTCAATCTGGCACTGGGTGTCTTCAAGGACGCCCGCGCGGCCATGACCCTGACGGTGGGCGGTGCGACGGGTGCTGCCGGTCGTGCAGAGTCGGTGAATGTCCATCACCGCGGCGACATCTTTACCCACGGCGAATTGGCGCGCGGTATCGTTGCCCAGTCCATTGGCGGCGGCGGCGGTAATGCCGGCACGGACTTCGGTCTCGGCATTCTGGCCAAGGCCGGTCTGACCGTGGCTCTTGGTCGCGAAGGCGGCACCGGCGGGGAAGGCAGCACGGTCGACGTCGATGTCGATGGCCGCATTGTCACCCAGGGCGAACTGTCCGACGGTATTCTGGCCCAATCGATTGGCGGCGGCGGCGGCACGTCCGGCGCTATTGCCGTCAGCGGCAGCTTCAAGACCCCCGAGGACGAGTCCATGGGCGGCTCGATCTCCATCGGTCTGGAAGGCGGTCAGGGCGCAGAATCCGACGATGTCAGCGTCCGCTTCGCTGGTGAGCTCTACACCTCCGGCGACGACGCGCGCGGTATCTTCGCCCAGTCGATTGGCGGCGGTGGCGGTGTCGGCGGCGGAGCCAGCGCGACCCAGTTCATGGCGACCGGCAGTGCCAATATGGCGATTGGCGGCACGGGCGGCCTCGGTGCCATCGCGGGCAATATCGATATCGACAATTTGGGTCTGATCCGGACCAGCGGCGAAGGCTCTGACGGTATTCTGGCCCAGTCGATTGGCGGCGGCGGCGGTATGGGTGGCTCCACCCGCGTCATTGGCTTCCAGATCGCAGCGTCCAAGGGCACGACCCAGAACACGGCGGTCTTCGCTGTCGGGGGCTCGGGCGGAACGGGTGCCGATGCCGGTCAAATCGACATTGCCAACTCCGGCAAGATCATCACCGACGGTCTGAATGCCAACGGCATTCGCGCCCAGTCGATCGGCGGTGGCGGCGGTATCGGCGGTGCTGTGTACGCGATGCGCGTTCAGGGCCCCGGCGATAACAACTCGGTCGAACTGATGATCGGCGGCGCAGGCGGTACCGGCGGCAACGGCAATCTGGTCGACGTCGCCAATACCGGACTGATCTACACGCTCGGCGATAATGCCGCGGGCATTGCTGCTACCAGCATCGGCGGTGGCGGCGGTGACGCCGGCACGGTTCTGTCGCTCACTCTGGATGGTGCCGTGGGTTCGCGCAGCAACCGTCTGGTGACCACCATCGGCGGTTCGGGCGGCACGGGTGGTCTGGGCGGCGCTGTCGTGGTCAGCAATCTGGCCGTGGATGACGAAGAGCACAGCGGCACCATCATCACCGAAGGTCTGGGCAGTCATGGCATCATGGCCCAGTCGATCGGCGGTGGCGGCGGCAACGGCTCGACCGTCCTCAACGTTCAGGCGGGTCTCAGCTCGGCTGACAGCGTGATCGGTGGTCTGGCCATTGGTGGTACGGGTGGCGCGGGCAACCTGGCCGGCACGGTCGATGTCGAGAATGCCGGTCTGGTCTACACCAGCGGCGATAACGCCCACGGTATTCTGGCCCAGTCGATTGGCGGCGGCGGCGGTAACGGCGGTCTGTCTATTGTCGGCAATCTGCTGATCAATCCGTCACCGACGGCTCCTGTCGTCAGCCTTGGCGGCTTTGGCGGTGACGGTGGCAATGGCAACCGCGTAACCGTCGACAACTCCGGTTCGATCCTGACGACGGGTGCCAATGCCCACGGCATTGTGGCCCAGTCGATTGGCGGCGGTGGCGGTAACGCCAATGTCGGCCTGTCCGCAGGCACCGATCCGCTCAGCGCCCTTGCGTCGAATGCGCTCAGCTTCGCGCTGGGCAATGTCGGTGGTGGCAATGGCGGCATCGGCGGCGAGGTGGTGGTCAACCACTCGGGCGATATCACTGTCACCGGCGACGGCTCGGTGGCCATCAAGGCCGAGAGCATCAACGGTGGCGGCGGTACGCTGGCGCTGGATATCTATGGTCTGATCGGCCTGCCGGGCATGCCCTATGTCGACATCGTCGGCATCAAGGTGCCTGCCGAGCCCGCCATCGTCGCGCGTCTGGGTGCCGAAGGCTCCACCTCGATGAACGCAGGCAAGGTCACGGTGAACACCACCGGCACCATCAATGCAGGCGGTGACCGCACGGTCGCGGACTTTGCGCAGGCGATTGGCGGGGGCGGCGGTACGCTGAACCTGAATGTCGAACTGGCCGAGTTCAGCCATATGGCCGACGCACAGGCCACCGGCTTCAACGTCATGCTGGGCGGTATCAACGGTGCCCAAAACGCTGCAGCTGATATCGACAGCCAGCATGATGGTGCCATGGTAGCGGCTGGCAACATGGCCACCGGCATTCTGGCACAAGCCATCGGCGGCGGCGGCGGCCGCGGCGTTATCAATATGGTGGCTCTGGATGCGGCGGCAATCGCTCGCGGTGCGGTCACCTTGGGGGCCGTAGACACCACGGACGAAACCGGCGGTGCGGTTGAACGCGACCAGACCGGTGCCGTGCTGACGGGCGGTGATTATTCGACCGCCAGTGTGCTGCAATCCATCGGCGGCGGCGGCGGCTCTGTCGTGGCCAATCTGGACGGAGACAACGACGGCGTTGACCTGCGTCTGGGTGCCCAGGGCGGTACCGGCGCGGACGCCCGCAATGTCAGCGGCGACTATGCCGGTGGCGTCCAGACCTTCGGCGCGTACGCCAGCGGTCTGGTGCTGCAATCCATCGGTGCCGGCGGCGGGGAGATCCGCGTGGCCGGAGCGGCGGATGCACCGGTCGTGCTGGGCGGTTCGGGTAACGTCAACGGCGATGCGGGTAACGTCAGCCTGAACCATCATGGCATGATCCTGACCGAAGGCACCGGTGCCCATGGTCTGGTGCTGCAGTCCATCGGTGGCGGCGGTGGTGCCGTGTTCGGTAATATCAACGGTCCGGTGACCCTGTCCTCGACCAACACCGGCAACGGTGGCGATATCACCCTGACGCAAGACCAGCTGATCGTGGCGCGCGGTGCCAATGCCTTTGGCGTTATCGCCCAATCGCTGGGCGGCGGTGGCGGCTGGGTGGATGGCCAGTTCGCGGGCTCGGCCGGTGGTCAGGGCTCGGGTGGCAACGTCAGCCTGTCGTTCGCCCAAGGCATCTATGCGTTGGCCAACAACTCGGTCGCTGTCTTCGCGCAGAGCGAAGGTGGCGATGGCGCGGGCAACATCTCGCTGGACCTGCACGGTGCAGTGCGCGGTGGTGACGGTGAGGGGGCTGCCGTGCGTCTGGCCGGTGGCCAGAACAACCGCATCACCAGCGATGTCATGCTGTCGTCGGTGTCGGGCTGGGCCATTCAAGGCGGCACGGGCAATGATCGTGTCATCAACAACGGTCAGGTGTTCGGTAATCTTGACCTGGGCGCGGGCGACAACCGCTTCATCAACCGCGCAGGGGCCAGCTTCATGGCCTTTGACACGATCAGGTTGCGTGAGGGCGAGCCGACACTGTCGGCCCGGTCGTTTGTGCCGACGGCTATGGTCATCGAGGGCGCGGAGGCTACCTTCACCAATGAAGGCGTCTTCCGCATGGGTCTGGATGCCGCAGGCTGGCCGATCGATCTGGCCGCAGGCGAAACCTTCGGCAACTGGGATGATCTGGCTGCCAAGCAAGACAACGTCTATTACGGCGCGCGGGCCATCACGACCGTGGAACTGGATGGCAATTTCGTCCAGACGGCCAGCGGCAAGTCGGTGTTTGATGTGGCGTTCGGCGATTATGCCTCCGACCGCGTCAACCTGACGGGCGATGCCCATGTGGACGGCCAAATCGCCATCAATCTGATGTGGCTGGAAGATGCCGAGGCCGTGACCCTGTTCGCGACCGAAGGTACCGGCTCGGTCGGCGATGTGCAGATCGACGGCACCATGGCGCTCAACTTCTCGCTCAAGGGCGACGATGCGGGCGTACACCTGCTGGTGGAGAGCGACTTCGGTCAGACCTTCCTGCGTCCGAACGAAGAGCGTCTTGGCGGTCATATGGACTCGGCCCTGCAAACGGGCGGTGCCGCTGGCCTTGGTCGCCTGATGGCGGCGCTGGGCAATATGGTGGCCGGTCAGGAAGACCTATATCAGGCCATCTTCACCGACCTGAACCCTGAAGGCCACGTCGCTGCGATGCAGACCCAGTACTACGGCGCGACCCAGTTCGCGGATCGTATGTTTGGCTGTGGTCTGGGCCGCGAGACGGCGCTGGACCGCTGTGTCTGGGGCGTGGGTTCGACCACCGCCTTCGATCAGGAAGAGACCGGCGAATACTGGGGCGCAACCAGCCGCATCTTCAATGCCCGCGTGGGCATGGAGCAGCGTCTGAATGCCGACTGGGCCCTGTCTCTGGCAGCGGGCTATAACAGTCTGCAACGTCAGCAGACGGTGCGCATGAATACCCAGGGCGACGGCTTTGACGTGGGTGCGGGCCTGATCCGTCAGGGGGCCAAAGGCACTGATCTGCGCCTGACCGCCACCGGTGGCTGGCAATGGCTGGAAAGCCAGCGCTATGGCTATGTGTTCGACACCATGGTCGGCCACTCCAAGGGCCAGAACGGCTATCTGCAGCTGGGTGCCGAACTGGGCCACACCGTACGCGCGGGTGAGTTCTTCCTGCGTCCGGCTGTGGGCGTGATGGGGACTGCCCTGATCAACGGTGACTATGCCGAACGTGGCTGGGATGGCCTTGGCGCACGCGTCGAGGGTGACACCCAGTATATCGGGGCCATTGAGCCGAAGGTCACCACGGGTTGGACCTTTGATCCGGCACAGGGTGTGAATGCGGCGCTGTCGCTGACGGCGGGCCGTGTCCATCGCTCGGAGGATGGCATCAGCCTTCCGATCCGCCTGATGGGGGCCTCCACCGCATCGGATGCGGCAGACATCACCACCCCGCTGGATCGTGCGGCATGGAAGCTGGGCTTCGAAGCCAAGATCCGCACCGACAGCGGCGTCACCTTCCAGGCCGGCTATGACGGCCAGCTGGGCGACAAGGCCGATGTCCACACCGCATCTGTCAGCGTCCGCTGGAGCTTCTAAGCGGGCGAGGATAAAGGGCGAGGATCACCGGATCCTCGCCCTTTTCTTCAGCGTCGTTCGGAGGCGGGACGCTTCAAACGTGCCTAAATGAAGGTACCAATCGGATCTTTTAGAACCTCGGCCATTCGGGTTCGCGCGGGGGCGGCTGCAGAGGACATTTTCCAGTCTTCGGACCAGCACAGCCCCAAGGTTCGGGTGAAATCGTAACCTTCGATATCGACCGTCCGGAGCGTATCGATTTTCAGCGACAGGGGCGCGGTGGTGATGCCCAATCCTGCGGCCACCATGCGCAGGCACAGATCGTCATTGTCACTACGCAGAGCAAAGCGGGGGCGCACGCCGTTTTTGGTGAAGAAGCGGCTGGTGTCTTGCAGCCTTTCGCAGGATCGGCGCGCGATCATGACCTCGGCAGCCAGAGCCGCGGGCGGTACAGTCTGTCCGGCCAAGGCATGGCCCGGCGGCACCATCATCACATAGGGCTCGCTCAGCAGCGCCACGGCACCGTCGGCCATGTCTTCGGGACGCAGCAGGGTCAGCGCCGCATCCAGCCGCCCCGACGCCAGCGCCGTGCGAAGGTCGTGGGCGCTGCCTTCCACGATCTCCAGATCATAAAGCTCTGACAGGGTGCTGACCGCCGCCTGCGACATCGCCCCCGACAAGGAGCGCAACAGGCCCAGCCGCACCTGTGGCCAGCGCTTGTCGTCTTCCAGCGTCAGGCTTTCTGCGGCGCGGAAGCCCTGTTCCAACTGTCTGGCGATAGGCAGAAATTTCGCGCCCGCCTCGGTCATTCGTACGTGCTTTCTGTCCCGGATGAAGAGCTTGGCCCCCATCAGCTTTTCCATTTCGGCAATGCCGACAGACAGGGTGGGCTGGGTAATCCGCACCCGTGCCGCAGCTTGCGTAAAGCTGCCTGCATCAACGACAGCGAGGAATTGGCGAACGTGAGAGCGTTTTAACATAGAAAAAACCTATCTGAAACTTCACGAACTTTCCATTTATCCAAAGCGTCGCGGCGCATTAGGGTCTGATCAACGAGGAAACGTTCCAAAGAGAACAAAGGAAAAGTCCCATGCGCGCGACCCCCGATTTTGATTTCGGCCTGACTGAATCTGCCAACATGATCCGCGAGAGCGCGGCCCGCTTTGCCGACGAGCAGATCGCGCCGCTGGCCGCCAAATGCGACGCCGAGGACTGGTTCCCGCGCGAGCTGTGGCCCGCCATGGGCGAACTGGGCCTGCACGGCATCACCGTTGAAGAAGAGTGGGGCGGTCTGGGCCTTGGCTATCTGGACCACGTCATCGCGGTTGAAGAAGTGTCTCGCGCCTCGGCCTCTGTGGGCCTGTCTTACGGCGCTCACTCCAACCTGTGTGTGAACCAGATCCGCCGTTGGGGCACCCAAGAGCAGAAAGACAAATACCTGCCCAAGCTGGTGTCGGGCGAGCATGTCGGCTCGCTGGCCATGTCGGAAGTGAACGCCGGCTCGGACGTCGTCAGCATGAAGCTGCGCGCCGATAAGGTGGACGGCGGCTACCGTCTGAACGGCACCAAATTCTGGATCACCAACTCGGCCTATGCCGACACTCTGGTGGTCTACGCCAAGACCGATATGGAGGCGGGCAGCAAGGGCATCACCGCCTTCATCATCGAGAAGGACTTCGCCGGTTTCTCCATCGGCCAGAAGATCGACAAGATGGGTATGCGCGGCTCTCCGACCGCCGAGCTGGTGTTCGAGGATTGCTTCGTGCCGGAAGAGAACATCATGGGCCCGCTGAATGGCGGCGTCGGTGTTCTGATGTCGGGTCTGGATTATGAGCGCGTGGTGCTGTCGGGCATCCAGCTGGGCATTATGCAGGCCTGCTTGGATACCGTGATCCCGTATGTTCGCGAGCGTCAGCAGTTCGGCAAGGCGCTGGGCACCTTCCAGCTGATGCAGGCCAAGGTGGCGGACATGTATGTCGCCCTGCAATCGGCCCGTGCCTATTCCTATGCCGTGGCGCGTGCCTGCGATGCGGGCCAGACCACCCGTTACGACGCCGCAGGGTGTGTGCTTCTGGCCTCGGAGAATGCTTTCCGTACGGCGGCTGAAGCCGTTCAGGCTCTGGGCGGTGCCGGTTACACCAAGGACTGGCCGGTCGAGCGTTATCTGCGCGATGCCAAGCTGATGGATATCGGCGCGGGCACGAATGAAATCCGTCGCATGCTGATCGGCCGCGAGCTGATCGGCGCACGCTGAGGATAGGTCTATGACGGCTCCTGTTCTGACCTCCATGGTCAATGTCGATAGTGCCGAGGCCAAGGCGCGGGCGGCGTTCAACCGCCAGCTTGCCGAAGAGCTTCGCGCAAAGGTCGCCAAGGCGGCGCTGGGCGGTGACGAAAAGTCCCGCGAGCGCCATATCGCCCGCGAAAAGCTGCTGCCGCGCGAACGGGTCGAGCGCCTGCTGGACCCCGGCTCGTCCTTCCTCGAGATCGGCCAACTGGTCGCCAACGGCCTCTATAACGACGAGGTACCGGGCGCGGGCATGATCTGCGGCATTGGCCGTGTGTCGGGCCGTCAGGTCATGATCGTGTGCAATGATGCCACCGTGAAGGGCGGCACCTACTTCCCGATGACGGTGAAGAAGCACCTGCGGGCACAAGAGATCGCGCTCGAGAACCATCTGCCGTGCGTCTATCTGGTCGATAGCGGCGGGGCCAACCTGCCCAATCAGGCCGAGGTATTCCCTGACCGCGATCATTTTGGCCGCATCTTCTTTAATCAGGCCCAGATGTCGGCCAAGGGCATCGCCCAGATTGCCTGTGTGATGGGTAGCTGTACGGCAGGCGGTGCCTATGTTCCGGCCATGTCGGACGAGACGGTCATCGTGCGCGGCAAGGGCACCATCTTCCTTGCTGGTCCGCCTCTGGTTCAGGCTGCAACGGGCGAGGTCATCAGCGCCGAGGACCTTGGCGGGGCCGAGGTCCATGGCCGCAAGTCGGGCGTGGTCGACCACGTGGCCGATAATGACGAACACGCCCTGACCATCGTGCGCGACATCGTCGCCACCCTGCCGCCGCCGGTGTTCGCCAATGTGAACCTGCGCGAGCCGGTCGAGCCGAAGTTCGCTGCCGAAGACCTTTACGCCATTGTGCCGGAAGACGTTCGCGCTCCGTATGATGTGCACGAGGTGATCGCCCGTCTGGTCGATGGTTCGGAGTTCCACGAGTTCAAGGCGCTTTACGGCACCACTCTGGTGTGCGGCTTTGCCCACATCCACGGCATGCCGGTGGCCATTCTGGCCAACAATGGCGTGCTGTTCAGCGAGAGCGCGCAAAAGGGCGCGCACTTCATTGAACTGGCCTGCCAGCGCAAAATCCCTCTGCTGTTCCTTCAGAACATCTCCGGCTTCATGGTCGGCGGTAAGTACGAGTCCGAAGGCATCGCCAAGCATGGTGCCAAGTTGGTGACGGCGGTCGCCACTGCCAATGTGCCCAAGATCACTGTCCTCATCGGCGGTAGCTTCGGCGCTGGCAACTATGGCATGTGCGGCCGCGCCTACAGCCCGCGCTTCCTGTTCACATGGCCCAACAGCCGCATCAGCGTCATGGGTGGTGAACAGGCCGCCAGCGTGCTGGCCACCGTACACCGCGACGCGGCCAAGTGGACGCCGGAAGAGGCCGAAGCCTTCAAGGCTCCGGTGCGCCAGAAATACGAGGACGAGGGCAACCCCTATTACGCCACCGCCCGCCTGTGGGACGACGGGGTGATCGACCCTGTGCAGACCCGCGATGTGCTGGGTCTGGCGCTGGAGGCCGCGCTTCAGGCTCCGATTGCCGACCGTCCGTCCTTTGGCGTGTTCAGGATGTAATGCGATGATGAAATCTGTTCTGATCGCCAACCGTGGCGAAATCGCCTGCCGTGTCATCAAGACCGCCCGCCGCATGGGTATCCGTACCGTCGCCGTTTATTCGGATGCCGATGCGGATGCGCTGCACGTCCGCATGGCCGACGAGGCTGTGCATATCGGTGCGGCTCCGACGCGCGAATCCTATCTGGTCGGTGACAAGATCATCGCCGCCGCTAAGCAGACGGGGGCCGAGGCCATACACCCCGGCTATGGCTTCCTGTCCGAGAATGCCGAGTTCGCGCAAAAGGTCATGGATGCGGGCCTGATCTGGGTCGGTCCACTGCCCAAATCCATCACGGCCATGGGCCTGAAGGATGCCGCCAAGAAGCTGATGGACGAGGCCGGTGTTCCGGTCACGCCCGGCTATATGGGCGACAACCAAGACCCGCAGCACCTCAAGGCCGAGGCCGACAAGATCGGCTATCCGGTCCTGATCAAGGCCGTGGCCGGTGGTGGCGGCAAGGGGATGCGTCTGGTCGAACAGGCCGACGACTTCCTCGACGCCCTTGCCTCGTGCCAGCGCGAGGCGGCGGCTTCGTTCGGCAACGACCATGTGCTGATCGAGAAATACATCCTGTCACCGCGCCACATCGAGGTGCAGGTGTTCGGTGACAGCCACGGCAATGTCGTCCACCTGTTCGAGCGTGATTGCTCGCTGCAACGTCGCCACCAGAAGGTGGTCGAGGAGGCTCCGGCCCCCGGCATGGACGAGGCTACGCGAGCCGAGCTGTGCGCCGCCGCGGTCCGCGCCGCCAAGGCCGTGGATTATCGCGGCGCGGGCACGATCGAGTTCATCGCCGATGGCTCGGAAGGCCTGCGCGCCGACCGCATCTGGTTCATGGAGATGAACACCCGCCTTCAGGTTGAACACCCTGTCACCGAAGAGATTACGGGCGTTGATCTGGTGGAATGGCAGCTGCGTGTCGCTTCGGGCGAGCCGCTGCCGAAACGTCAGGACGAGCTGTCGATCAATGGCTGGGCCATGGAGGTCCGCCTCTATGCCGAGGACCCGACCAAGGGCTTCCTGCCATCCATCGGCAAGCTGGATGTGTTCGACTATCCGGACCATCTGGTGCGCGTCGATACCGGCGTGGAAGAGGGCGCGGAAATCAGCCCCCACTATGACCCGATGATCGCCAAGTTGATCGTCCATGCCGATACGCGCGAGGAGGCGATTGCCGATCTGCGTTATGCGCTGGACGAGGGCGAGTGCGGCCCGCTGATCACCAATGCGGGCTTCCTCTATCGCGTGCTGGGCGATGAACAGTTCGCGTCGGGCACGGTCGATACCGGTCTGATCGGTCGCAAGCTGGAAGAACTCACGGCGCGGCCTGAACCCTCCGTGGAAGGCCTGCAACTGGCGGCAGCCGTGCTGATCGGTGGCGGGCCGGGCGTCTGGGCTTCGTCGGGCGGGCTTCGTCTGAATGCTGGCGCCAAACGCCAGATGCGACTGGCCGACCAGTTTGGTCGTGATTTCACCGTTGAGCCAGGTGAGGGCGTCGAAGGCGCTTCCAAGCGCCAGATCGTCCTGAACGAAGGTGGCGAGCGACTGGTGCTCAAACCGTGGCGGGCCGTTGGCGGTGCTGATGGCGGTGTCGGATCCGGCTCCATCCTCGCCCCCATGCCGGGTAAGGTGATCGCGGTGGAAGTGGCCGCAGGCCAAACTGTCACAAAGGGCCAGAAGCTGCTGACCCTAGAGGCCATGAAGATGGAACACACCCTGACCGCCCCCTTCGACGGCGTGGTCGAACAGGTGAACTGCGCCGCCGGCGATCAGGTTCAGGTTGAAGCCCTGCTGGTCAAGATCGACACCGAATAACGAGTTTTTAGTCCCAAAACTGCCCAAGGGCCTGCCTCGCCGCAGGCCCTTTTGGGTGGCCTCAGCTCAGAGATTTCCAGGTGCCGGTGGCGGAGCCGTCATAGGATGTCGCCTCGAATACACCGCGCGCGATAGCGCGGGCGAGGGTGTCGGCGGCGACATTGCCGAGGCGGCTGACGGCGATATTGCGTAGGGCCGGATCGTCGATCTTGATCTTGCCGGTGGACAGGACAAACACCGTATCACCGTCGAACGGGGCGTGGGCCGGACGGATGGCACGTGACAGGCCGTCCTGCGCCATGATGGCGAGACGCTGGCACTCGACGCGCGTCAGGGCCACATCGGTGGCGACCACGGCGATGGTGGTGTTTTCGCGCGGTCGCGGATTGAATTTTGCGCTGCCCCATTCCTCGTGGGCTGCCGAAAGTTCGTCGCTGCCGAGGCCGCCGAACTCTGTCTCGATCTCATAGGGCGCGGCCCAGAACTGGCGGCTGTCAGGGGCGATGGCCGAGCCGACGCTGTTGACCGCGGCGATGGCTCCGACCGTCCACCCATCATGGGTGACGGCGGAAGCCGAGCCTATGCCGCCTTTGAGACCACCGGCCTGTGCGCCATAGCCTGCGCCTTGGGTACCAAGGGCGAAGGTCTCGCCCGCGCCTTCCAGGGCTTCGACCGCCAGACGGCGATAGGGCGTGTCCATGCCCCACTGTTTGTTGCCGCCGTTAGCCAGATCGTAGATGCAGGCGCTAGGCACAATGGGCGAGGGTGGAACGCCAGCACCGCCGCCCATGCCATAGCCCCGTCCGCGCATGCCCATCCATGCGGCGATACCGTCTGCGGCGGCAAGGCCATAGACAGACCCACCCGACAGAACGATGGCGTCTACCTCCTGCACCAGATTTTCAGCCTTCAGCACATCGGTCTCGCGACCAGCGGGGCCACCGCCGCGCACATCTACAGCCGCGACGGCAGGCGTCTCGGCGAGAATAACCGTCACGCCTGTACGCGCATCGGCATCATGGGCCTGACCGATCTTGATACCCGCCACATCGGTGATCAGGTTGCGCGGGCCGGTTTTTCCCTTGGGTTTGGTCACGCGGCTCTCCTTGGCGGCGGCAGTTCCTGAAGCGGCTGCGGCGGCACCCAGCATGGCTCCGCTGAGAACAGTGCGACGGTTCATAGTGCAGGCTCCGTAATCGGGATCAGTTGCGGCGTGGCGGCGACAAGTCTTTGTGTGGCGGGATGGCTCGGTCGGGCAAGGACTGTTTCGGTTGGCCCTTGCTCGACGATACGGCCCGCTTCCATCACCAGCACACGGTCGGTCAGGCGGCGCACCACTTCCAGATCATGGCTGACAAATAGCAAAGCTATGTTGTGATCCCGTGTCAGCATCGACAAGAGATCAAGAATGCGCGCCTTGACCGAAACATCCAGCGCCGAGACCGCTTCGTCCAGAACGATTAGGTCCGGCTTGGTCATCAGGGCGCGGGCGAGGGCCACGCGCTGGCGCTGTCCGCCCGACATCTGGTGCGGCAGGCGATTGAGGAAGCTGGCATCCAGACCGACCTGTTTCAGCGTTTCGGTCGCCAGACGCTGGGGGTCTTGAGGCGGGCTGTCGAGCAGATGGAGCGGTTCGCACAGCGAACGGTAAACGCTCCAGCGCGGATCGAGGCTGGCCCCCGGATCCTGGAATACGGGCTGGATGCGTTGGCGCATCTCGCGCTGACGGCATTTATCGGTCCAGTCGAGGCCATTGATCAGGACGCGCCCGCCCTGAACAGGCTCCAGCCCCGCCAAGGCCCGCAGAAGGGTGGACTTGCCACAGCCGCTTTCGCCGATCAGGCCGACGCTCTCACCGCGCTGGATCGACAGGCTGACGCCATCGACTGCGCGGATTTCCGGCCCCTTGCCGAACAGTTTGCGTGAGCCGGCATAGGTGCGGACCACGTCCAAGCCTTGCGCCACCACAGGGGCTTCCGGCGCTGGCAGGATACGCGGAGGCGGGCTGTGCGTGGCGTCGCGCAAGAGCGCCTGACCGTATTCGCTTGTCAGTTGACCACGGCCCAGAACCGAGGCGGGCGCGTTCTCGACGATTTGGCCGTTGCGGATCACCACCACGCGGTCGGCCCGTTCACGCGCCACGGCCAGATCATGGACGATCAGAAGCAGGCCGGAGTTGTCGGTTCTGGCGCGCTGACATAGCAGGTCCAGCACCTTGGCCTGATTGACGGGATCAAGCGCGCTGGTGGCTTCGTCCGCGATCAGTAGGCGCGGTTTCATGGCTGTCGCCATGGCGATGGCCACGCGCTGGCGCTGGCCGCCTGACAGCTGGTGCGGATAGAGATCGAGCGTAAAGCGCGGGGCGGCAAGGCCCGCATCATTAAGCGCCTTGCGGGCCGCAGCGCGGCCCTCGGCTCTGGAACATCGGGTGTGGATGCGCACCACCTCGGCCACCTGATCGCCGATAGTCATGACGGGGTTCAGTGCCGTCAGCGGTTCCTGGAACACCATGCCGATGTCGCGACCACGAATGTTCTGAAGTGCACGATCATCAAGTGCTGTCAGCGATTGACCGTCCAACAGGATATCACCGCTGATCTGCGCATGATCCGGTGCGAGGCCCAGAACGGAAAGCGCCGTCAGTGACTTGCCGGAGCCGCTTTCACCGACAAGAGCTACGATCTCGCCTACGGCAACGGACAGGTTAATGCCCAATAGCAACGGGCGGTCATCCAGCGTCAGCGACAGGTTGCGAATATCCAGAAGGCTCATGGCTTAGACCTCCCGTCGCAGGCGCGGGTCGAGCCGGTCGCGCAATCCATCGCCCAGCAGGCTGAGCGCCAGCACGGTCACGAAGATGGCAAGGCCGGGGAAGATGGCCAGCCATGGCGCGGTGCCGATCAGGGTCTGGCTTTCGGCCAGCATCCGGCCCCAGCTGGGCGCGGGCGGCTGGGCACCAAGGCCAAGGTAGGACAGGCCCGCTTCTGCCGCCACGCCGACGGCGAACTGCACGGCGGCCTGAACGCTGAGCAGGCCCAGCACGTGCGGCAGGATGTGCTGGATCGATATGGACAGGTTGGAGCGACCGGAGGCGCGTGCGGCGGTGACATAGTCGCGCTGCCACAGGCCGCGTCCGGCACCGCGCACTACGCGCAGGAAGACGGGGATGTTGAACACGCCCAAGGCGATAGCGGCGTTCAGCGCGCTCGGCCCTGTCGCGGCGGCCAGCATGACGGCGGTCAGCAGCGACGGGAAGGCGAAAACGAGGTCGCCGCCACGCATGATGACATCATCGGCAAAACCCTTGCGTGAGGCGGCCCATAGGCCGAGCGGTACGCCGAACAATAGGCCGATCATCACGCCTGCGCCCGCGACGCCCAAGCTGTTGGCGGCTCCGGCCATGACCAGCGAAAGCACGTCGCGTCCCAGTGCATCGGTGCCGAAAGGGTGGCCTGCCGATGGCCCCATAAGGCGACTGGCGGTGTCCTGTGCCAGCGGGTCATGCGGTGTCCACACCAGAGCCAGCAGGGTAGCCGCGACTACGGCGACGGCGAGCGCCACCCCGATCTTTAGTGACAGCGGACGGATGGGGCGGAGGCGGTCGAGGCCTGCGAAAATCATCGGCCGCTCCTGTCGTTGTCGCGTTGTCGCGGGTCTGCCATGGCATAGGCGATATCCACCAACAGGCTGACCACGACCACCACGGCGACCAGCACCATGATCACACCTTGCACCACGATAAGGTCACGCTGGCTGACGGCCTGGA
Organism: Brevundimonas sp. UBA5713; assembly: GCF_002419815.1. Classification (GTDB taxonomy): domain Bacteria; phylum Pseudomonadota; class Alphaproteobacteria; order Caulobacterales; family Caulobacteraceae; genus Brevundimonas. The sequence continues at coordinate 30,092 of NZ_DIGV01000028.1, forward strand.
AGGCCAGACGGCCAAGGCCGGGCAGGGAAAAGACGTTCTCGATCACCACGCCACCCGCCAGCAGGAAGGGCGCTTGCAGGCCCAGAACCGTCAGCACCGGAATCCACGCATTGGGCAGGGCATGGCGGATCAGCGCCGCGTTTCGCGACAGACCCTTGGCGCGGGCGGTGCGGACATAGTCCTCGTTCAAGGTGTCGAGGAGGGAAGTTCTCAGCACGCGGGCGAGAATGGCCGCTTGAGGCGCGGCAAGGGCGATGGCGGGCAAAACAAGAGAAGTCCAGCCGCTGTAGCCGCCTGCCGGAAACCATCCGAGCGTGACGGAAAACAGCAGGATCAGCAGAAGGCCCAGCCAGAAGTTCGGAATGGCAATGCCCGCCTGCATCAGGGCGATCAGCCCGCCATCTGCCGCCTTGCCGTGATGGCGGGCCGCCAGCAAACCGATCGGCAGGGCTATAATGACAGACAGAGTCAAGGCTGACAGGGCCAGCGGTAGGGACACGGCCAACCTCTCCCCGATCAGGGCGGTGACCGGGGTTTGATAGGTATAGCTGGTGCCGAAATCACCGCGCAGCAGGCCACCCGTCCAAGCCAGATACCGCTCGACCAATCCGCCGTTCAGACCCATCTGCTCGCGCAAGGTGGCGATGGCCTCAGGGCTGGCGTTCAGGCCCATCATATAGGCGGCGGGATCACCCGGCAGGACCTGCAACAGGCCAAAGATCACCACCGATGCGGCCAACAAGGTCAGGCCGTGGCCGAGCAAATGCTTGGCGGTCCATGCTGCCCCGAGCTTCCAGACGCTGAAGGCGAGGGCGGCGGTCAGGCCGACTGCGATGATCCATGCCCACGACAGTGAGGAGGCCGTGCGCGTCGAAGCCGCTGCTCCCGCGCCCTCCATGTGGACACCTGTCATGTCATTGGCGGCAATAGGCGAGTTTATCCACAGACCCTCGACACCATTGCGCGACACGCCGATGCGCGATGACTGGAACAGGAAAACATTGACCGCATCCTCGGCGATCAGTCGTTGCAGATCGCCTAAAAGACTCAGTCGTGTGGCCTCGTCCGGTGCGGTATTCACCTGTGCCAGCAGGGCATCGAACGCCGCACTGTCATAGCCGAAATAGTAGTCCTTGCGGCCGTAAATGTCATAGTCTATCGGCTCGACGTGCTCGACGATGGTCAGGTCGAACTGCTTGCGACCGAACACCTGATCCAGCCACTGCGCCCATTCCAGTGTCTCGATTTTCACGCGCACACCGGCCTCGGCCAACTGGCTGACCAGCACCTCGCTGCTGCGCGTGGCATAGGGTCGCGGCGGGATGCGAAGGGTGAGGTCCAGCCCGTTGGGATAGCCGGCCTCGGCCAGCAGTTGGCGGGCCTTTTCCACATCATGTGGATAACGATCCGTCAAATCGACATAGCCCGAGGCCTGACGCGAATAATGGCTGCCGATGGGCTGGCCGAAGCCGAACATGGCCCCGTCGATAATGGCCTTGCGGTCGATGGCGTATGACAGGGCGCGGCGCACGCGGATGTCGTTGAACGGCGCGCGGGCATTGTTCATCGCCATGATGACCTTGCCCTCGGACAGGCCCTCGGTCACGCGTAGGGCCGGATTGCGGCGCAGCTCGCCCACCGTTTCAGGGGCCGGATAGTTGGGGAATGCATCCACATCGCCCGCCCGCACAGCGGCAAAGGCAGCGGCAGGGTCGCTGATAAAGCGGAACACCACGCGGTCTGTTTGCGGCGCACGGCCCCAGTAATCCTCGCGGCGGACCAGTTCCAGTTCGCCCCCGCGTTGCCAGCGGTTCAGGCGATAGGGACCGGTGCCGACAGGCGCTGTGGCATTGGTACCGACACTGTCAGGCGACACCATGGCCGCATCGCCCCATGCCAGCAGATAGGGCAGGTTGGCGACGGGCCGCGACAGGCGGATGGCGACGGTGTGGGCGTCCACTACACCCACCGCTCGTATAGGCGCGAACAGGGCCTTTTGAGCGTTGGTCGAGCCCTCTGCCACGATACGTATGAGGGAAAATCGGACCGTCTCGGCGTCGAAGGCCGCGCCGTCGCTGAAGGTCACGCCCCGCTTGAGGTGAAAGGTCCACGACAGGCCGTCCGGCGACGCGCTCCAGCTCTCGGCCAGTTGCGGCGCGACCGTGCCATTGGGCGTCAGTCGCGTCAGACCCTCGAAGATGTTGGCATAGGTGATTTCGTCCACGGCTGCCGCTGCGCCCGTAGTCGGGTCCAGATGCGGCGGCTCCAGCGGCACGCCGATGACAATACGGCTTTGCGGGCTATCAGCTGCGGCGCCAGGTGCGGCCAGCAGTACCAGTGCCGCCGACAACGCCTTGGCCACGCGCAACACGCCAGATTTTGCCGCTAAAAATGCCAAACAGACCGACCGGAGTATGCGCTTACCCCCGTAAATGTGGGGCGGCTGCAACCTAGAGGCAGACGTAGCCTTGCGCCATAGTCACTTGGTTCAAAGACAAGGAGAGGCACATGTCTCTGGCCGCGATTGCCCTTGGCAGTATCCTGATGTCGATGCCCGCTCCGACGGGACCAACGGCTGGCCATGTCTCTTTAGAACACTTCGACGGATGCTGGGCAGGCACAGGGGATGTGACCGGCTTGGAGGTCACCGCCAAGCTGAAGGTCAGCCCTATCTTGTCGGGCACTCACAGGCTGTTCGAGCTTGAATCCCATTTAAAGACCAACGCCAATGACCGATATTCTGCGCACATCATTGTAGCCGAAACCGCCGACGTACCCGGCGTTCTGATCAGCTATTACGCTGACAGTTTTGGAGGCGATTTTGCTGCAAGCGGGAAGGGAACGATCGAGGCTGATGGTCTCAGCATCGAGTATGCCCGTCCCAGCTATCCAGAAGTGAACCAATGGAAGATAGACGGCTCTGTTCTTAGATGGACCAATACGGTGGTTCGTGCCCTTGACGATCAACTGGTCGCCCACACCTATGAGATGTCGCGCGTCGGCTGCACTGGTGCCTGATAAAGAAAAGGGCGGCTAATAGCCGCCCTTTTCGTCACGGATTAGAAGTCCATGCTCAATCTCACGCCCACGGTGCGGCCCTGACGGGGGCTAGTGGTGGGGCGTGAGGAGGAGTTGAAGCCGTTGCGGGTCTCTTCGTAATAGGTGTCGAACAGGTTGCGCGACCACAGCGACACGCGCCAGTTGGCATCTGATGGGCCAGCGGTCAGGCTGGCATTGGCGAGCCAGTAGTCGTCGATGATCGAGGATGCGGTGACGGAGTAAAGCTCGTCACGGTAGTTGTAGTTTGTCTCGGCGCGCAGGTCCCAGCCCTTGAACATCCAGTCATAGGCAATCTGACCGCCATAGTTCAGCTTGGGGAAGCCGAGGCGCTCGCCGGAGCGGTCATTGGTGATGATGATGTCCCATGGGCCGTCTACAGGGTTGGCGGCATCGGTCGCCGCGCCGTCGATGGCGAAATATTCGTCGTACTTACCCGACTTGTAGCCGAGGTTCTGGCTGATGGTCAGGCCGTCCAGCGGCACCCACGTGAGCTCGATCTCGCCACCATAGATGCTGGATTCCGGCACATTGGTGATCTTGCCGAGGCGACCGCGCTCACGGTCGTATTCCAGACCCTGAACCTGCTGGTCCTGATAGTCGTAATAGAAGACTGCACCGTTCAGGCGCAGGCGGTTGTCGAACAGGTCCGACTTGATGCCCGCCTCATAGGCAATGACGGTCTCGGGTTTAAACGGCGTGGCCGAGGTGGCGTTATAGGTGGTGAACCCGCCCGACTTCACGCCGCGCGAGAGGCTGGCGTACAGCATGGCGCTCTCGGTCAGATCGTATTCCAGACCAAGACGACCCGAAACCTCCGACATGTCGGTTCTATAGAGCGTCGGGGAGGGCGGGATGGCGGGTGCCGTCACGGTTCCGGCGCTCAGCAAGGTGCGCTCTTCGGTTTCCCAGCGCAGGCCGGCAATCAGGTTCAGACGGTCGGTCACCTGCCAGCTGTTATGGGTGAAGATGCCAAAGGCCTCGACCTCCTGCTCATAGGCGGTGTTGATCAGGCCACTGACGCCACGGAAGCGGGTGTAGAAGCCGCCGTCATTGGTCTCGTTGGCATAGTGGGCACCGACCATCCATTGCACCGGACCGTCACTGTTGGAGGCAAGGCGCACCTCCTGCGAGAGGACTTCTATCTCGTTGTAGAAGAAGGTGTCGCTTTCGGCGAAACGCGTGCTGTCCCAGTCGTTATATTCGTTGCGCTCGAACGTCTGCCAGGCGCTGATCGAGGTCAGGTCGGCAAAGCCGAGGTCGGACTTGATGCGCAGGGACAGGTCAAACCCTTCGTTGTCGCGCTGGGGCTTGGCACTCAGCCCAAGGCCCGCCACAGCGGCCATGTCGGGCGCAATCTGCCAGCCGGTGATGCGCCATGCCGTGTCCGCCGGATAGGTGAGCGAGCCATCCGCCACGCGGTATGGACCCAGCAGGCGGAAACCGAGGCCGTCAGACTGGTCCTGTTGCCATGTGGCGGACAGATCGACGGTGGTTTTGTCGCCGGCATCCCACGTCAGGCGGCCACGGATGGCGGTCTTGTCGGCGTCGCCCAAGGCTTCGCCTGTGTCGCGGTGGTATTGCCACGCGCCGCCCTGTTCGGTGGTGGCGGCAAGGCGGCCTGAGAGCGCATCGGTGATCGGACCGGAGACGTAGCCCTCGACCTTGTAGCGGTCATAGCTGCCGTATTCGGCATTGAAGCCGCCCGTCAGATAGTTGGTCGGGGCGTTGGTGATGATGTTGACGGCCCCGCCAGTGGTGTTTCGACCATAAAGCGTGCCTTGCGGACCGCGCAGTACCTCCATGCGGGCGATGTCGAACAGCGCGCCTTGGGTTGTGACCGTATAGGGGTGGGCGACCTCGTCGACATAGACGCCGACGGTGGAGGCATTGTTGGACGAATATTCGCGCGCGCCAATGCCACGGATGCGGAACTGGGGCTGGCCGCTGCCGAACTGGCTGTCGACCTCCATGTTCGGGACAGCGTTCTCCAGGTCGTTCACGACCGATATGGCGCGTTCCTCGAGGCTCTCGCCGCCGATAATGCTGAGCGAGACGCCCACGTCCTGACTGGCCTGTTCGCGACGCTGGGCGGTGACGACGATATCGCCGACGCGCGCGACCGGCTGTTCATCCGCCGCCTCGACGGCGTGGGCGGTGCTGGCCATCAGCAGGCAGGCGAGACTGGCGGTCGACACCAATAGGGCCTTGGACATGGGTTTTGGAACCGGAGCAGTGGATTGGAAAGGGGCAGCAATGTCAGGGAAAATGCAGTTTCATTTTCCCGCTCGGATGGCGTCCCGCGTATTCGGATCGCCCGCGCCTACGCGCGCTCTATCGCAATGCACAACTGCACATTGCAGTGCAAAATCTGCTCCCGTCAAGCCGGTTCTGGTTGCCTACTCCAGAGTGTAGGGAATGACGCCGCGCTCATGGACGGGAACCCGCAGGTCGCGGTCAATGGGCGGGAAGGCCCGCTGCTGACAGTCGAGCCGCTCGCAAATGCGACACGAGACGCCCATGCGGATCGGCGGTCCGTTCAGATCCAGACCCGCCGTGTACACCAGTTGGTCGGCATGCTCGATCTCGCACCCCAGACCCAGCGCATAGCGGCGATCAGGCTCCAGATACGACCCGCCCGGCTTGGACACGCTCTTAGCAATACAGATATAGCGGGCGCCATCCGGCATTTCCGACAGGTTCACCAGAATCCGGTCGGGCGAGCTAAAGGCCTCGTGCACATTCCAAAGCGGGCAGGCTCCGCCGAAGCGGGCGAATTGGAAACGGGTGGCGCTGTGGCGTTTGGTGATGTTTCCCGCCATGTCCACGCGCGCGAAATAGAAGGGCACGCCGCGCCAGCCGGGGCGTTGCAGGGTCGACAAGCGCTGGCACACTTGCTCGAAACTGGTGTGGAACCGCTGGCGCATGCGGTCGATGTCGTGGCGCAGGTCGCGCGCGGCATCGAGGAAGCGGCGATAGGGCATAAGAATGGCCCCCGCCGCATAGTTGGCCAGCCCCACACGGCACACGTCTGTGGCGGCCTTCAGCTCGAAATTGGCGCGGGCCAGCTCGTCTTCGATGATGTCGGCAAAGGCCAGCAGCGCCAGTTGATGCGCCATCTGGAAACAGCGCGTGGTGACAGGCAGGGACGACTGGATATAGAGGATGCGCGCGGCCGGATCATAACGGCGCATAGCTCCCTCTCCATAGGCCACCCGCACCCCGCACAGATCACCCAACGCCTGTTCCAGCGTGCGCTCGGGGTGGCTGTACTCGCCAAGGCTGAGGCGGGCGGCAAGGGTCTCTGCGGCCAGATCCAGCGCGTCGATATAGTTGTCTCGATAGTGGAAGAAGTCGCGCACCGCCTCATAGGGCAGGGCAGGGGCCGACACCTGCCGCTCGTCACGGCCCAAGGTTTCGTTCAGCGTCTTGAGGCGGTCGTCCAACCGGCGATAGTTCTGATGCAGGGTCAGGAACTGATGCGCCAGTCGCGGGGCATTGGTCGCCACCTGTTTCAACTCTGCGGCGGATGGCACATCGCCTGCGCCCGCCAGGTCCGTGACCGCCTCGCGCAGATCAGCAATTAGTCTAGCATCGCCTTCCAGATCGAACAGGCTGGCGTCCACGTCGAACGCGCGCGTGAGCGAGATCAACACGCGCGCTGTCGCGGGGCGCTGGTTGGTCTCGATCTGCGATAAATACGATGGAGACAGGGCCAAACGGGCCGCGCACTGATCCAAAGTCCAGCCCCGAGCTTCTCTCAGCTTACGGACTTTTGTGCCTAGAAAGAGCTTTTCCGCCATTTTTGCAACTTTGCAAAAGTCCCCAAAACCCTTGGCAAGCTTCCACACTTCCGCACGATTTGCAAAGTTGCGATTGCCTTTTTGCAAGGATCACGGTTCTTTCCTGAAACATTTCGTGAGGGAGTCGTCCATCCATGACCCAGGCCATCCTTGAGGAACTCGAGCGTCGTCGCGCTGCTGCCCGTCTGGGCGGGGGCGAGGCCCGCATCGCGTCCCAACACGCCAAGGGCAAGCTGACCGCACGCGAGCGCATTGATGTGCTGCTCGACGAAGGCAGCTTCGAAGAAACCGATATGTTCGTGGAACACCGCAGCCACGACTTCGGCATGGACAAGCAGCGCATTCCGGGAGACGGCGTCGTCACCGGTCGCGGCACCATCAATGGCCGTCTGGTCTTTGTGTTCTCCAAGGACTTCACCGTCTTTGGCGGTTCGCTGTCGGGCGCGCATGCGGCCAAGATCGTCAAGCTGCAGAAGATGGCACTGACGGCTGGTGCGCCGATCATCGGCTTGTTCGATGCAGGCGGTGCGCGTATTCAGGAAGGCGTTGAATCGCTGGCCGGTTACGCCGACATCTTCCTGCAGAACACTCTGGCTTCGGGCGTTATCCCGCAGATTTCGGTCATCATGGGCCCGTGCGCCGGTGGCGACGTTTATTCGCCGGCCATCACCGACTTCATCTTCATGGTGAAGGACACGTCCTATATGTATGTGACGGGTCCGGACGTTGTTAAGACCGTGACCAACGAAGTCGTCAGCCACGAAGACCTCGGCGGTGCACGTGTTCACGCAGGCAAGTCGGGCGTTGCCGATGGCGCGTTTGAAAACGACCTTGAGGCTCTGGCCGAGGTTCGCCGCCTGATCGGCTTCCTGCCGCTGTCGAACCGCGAAAAGCCGCCGGTGCGCGGAACCTATGACGAGGCCGACCGCGAGGAATCCTCGCTGGACACCCTCGTTCCGGCCAATCCGAACCAGCCCTATGACATGAAGGAACTGATCCTGAAGGTCGTCGATGAGGCGGACTTCTTCGAGATCGGTGCCGACTTCGCCAAGAACATCATCTGCGGCTTTGGCCGTCTGGATGGCCAGACTGTCGGCATCGTCGGCAACCAGCCTCAGACGCTGGCGGGCGTTCTGGATATCGATTCCAGCCGCAAGGCCTCGCGCTTCGTGCGTTTCTGCGACGCCTTCAACATCCCGCTGGTCACCTTCGTGGACGTTCCGGGCTTCATGCCGGGCACCAAGCAGGAATATGGCGCACTGATCAAACACGGCGCCAAGCTGCTGTTCGCCTATGCCGAAGCCACCGTGCCCAAGCTGACCGTCATCACCCGCAAGGCTTACGGCGGTGCCTATGACGTTATGTCGTCCAAGCACCTGCGCGGCGACGTCAACTATGCATGGCCGACCGCTGAAATCGCCGTCATGGGTGCCAAGGGTGCCGTGGAAATCATCTTCCGCAAGGAAGCGGGCGACCCCGAAGCTCTGGCCGCGCGTGAAGCCGAATATAAAGAACGCTTCGCCAATCCGTTCGTGGCAGCAGGCCTCGGCTATATCGACGACGTCATCATGCCGCACGGCACCCGTCGTCGCCTGATCAAGGCCCTCGGCACGCTTAAGAACAAGGTCCAGGAAAACCCCTGGAAGAAGCACGACAACATCCCGCTGTAAGGCCCAGAAACATGTTTGATAAAATTCTGATCGCCAACCGCGGCGAGATTGCTGTTCGCATCATCAAGACCTGCCGCAAGATGGGCATCAAGACGGTGGTGGTTTATTCCGACGCCGATGCCGGTTCGCTGGCGGTCGAGATGGCGGATGAAACCGTTCACATCGGTCCGTCGCCTGCCAACCAGTCCTATCTGATCCAGGACAAGATCGTGGATGCCGTGAAGCAGACGGGCGCACAGGCTGTGCATCCGGGCTTTGGCTTCCTGTCGGAAAACGCCAGCTTTGCGCGTCGCCTTCAGGCTGAGGGCATCGCCTTCATCGGTCCGAACCCCGAGGCGATCGACGCCATGGGCGACAAGATCACCTCCAAGAAGTTCGCGGCAGAAGCCGGTGTCTCGACTGTTCCGGGTCACATGGGCCTGATCGAAACGACCGAAGAGGCCGTGAAGATCGCCCGCGAGATCGGCTATCCGGTCATGATCAAGGCCTCGGCTGGCGGTGGCGGCAAGGGTATCCGCGTCGCCCACTCGGACGAGGACATGGCCGAGGGCTTTGCTGCCGTTAAGGCCGAGGCGCTGAACGCCTTTGGTGACGACCGCGTCTTCCTCGAGAAATTCATCGTCGATCCGCGCCACATCGAGATTCAGGTGCTGGGCGACAAGCACGGCAACGTCATCCACCTGTTCGAGCGCGAGTGCTCGATCCAGCGTCGTAACCAGAAGGTTATCGAAGAGGCCCCGTCGCCGCTGCTGGACGAAGCCACTCGTCAGGCCATGGGCGCGCAGGCCGTCGCTCTGGCCAAGGCCGTGAACTATGACTCGGCGGGCACCGTCGAGTTCGTGGCCGGTCAGGACAAGTCGTTCTACTTCCTTGAGATGAACACCCGTCTTCAGGTCGAGCATCCGGTGACCGAACTGATCACCGGCGTCGATCTGGTGGAACAGATGATCCGCTCGGCATGGGGCGAGCATCTGAACCTCAAGCAGGAAGAGCTGAAGATCAACGGCTGGGCTATTGAGTCCCGTATCTATGCCGAAGACCCGTACCGCGGCTTCCTGCCGTCCATCGGTCGTCTGGTGCGTTACGAGCAGCCGGAAGAGGGCGAGCAGGACGGTTACGTCGTGCGTAACGATAGCGGCGTCCGCGAGGGCGACGAGATCAGCATGTTCTACGACCCGATGATCGCCAAGCTGTGCGCATGGGGCGAAACCCGCGATGCCGCCATCAAGGGCATGGCGCGCGCTCTGGAAGACACCCACCTTGCGGGCCTCGGCCACAACGTGCCCTTCCTCGCCGCCGTGATGGATCAGGAACGCTTCCAGTCGGGCAAGCTGACCACCAACTACATCAAGGACGAGTTCCCCGAAGGCTTTAACGGCGTAGAGCCGACCGCCCTTCAGGTGAAGCAGATGATCGCTTCGGCTGTCGCCATGAACGAAGTCATTGCCGAGCAGGACGGTGACCCGTCCGAGCGTTCGGAATGGACCGTGCTGGTTGGCAAGGACGCCTATGAGGTCGAAGTCGGTTACGACGAGGCCGAAGACCTGACCGTCATCATCAATGATGAAGAGGTCACGGTGTCCGAGATCGACTGGCGTCCTGGCCTGTCGCTGTTCCGCGCTGTGCTGGACGACGAGGCCTTTACGCTGGAAGTAAAGCGCGCCGCCGACGGCTTCGATATCCGCTCGCGTGCCGCAAAGGCCCGTGTGCGTATCGTGCGTCCGGAAATCGCAGCCCTTTACGCCCTGCTGCCGGAGAAGAAGGCCGCCGACACCTCCAAGCTGACGCTGTCGCCGATGCCGGGTCTTGTTGTCGACATCCCCGTCGTCGAAGGTCAGGAAGTGAAGACGGGCGAAACCGTCGCCATCATCGAAGCCATGAAGATGCAGAACATCCTCAAGGCCGAGCGTGACGGCAAGGTGAAGTCCGTGAAGGCCAAGGCCGGTGATCCGGTCGCCGCCGACGACGTTCTGGTGGAGTTCGAGTAAGACCCATGAGCCAATTCCCCGTTCCCTCGCCACTGGAGTGGCGCGACGCCGCCATCAAGGCGCTGAAGGACCGCCCGCTGGAAAGCCTCGTCCATCTGGATGCGGACCAGCTGGCGACCCGTCCCCTCTATGGCACGGCCAATGCGCAGGGCGCGGTGTTTGCACCGCGTCCGAGCGACAGCGAAGGCCGTAGCTGGGACCTGCGCACCATCAACGAGGGCGGGGATGCCGCCGCCATGAACAAGGCGGTGCTGACCGATCTGGAGAACGGGGCCGCTTCGGTCCTGTTGTCCGGTCCGGTGGTCAAGGATGCCGCATCACTGGCGACCGCGCTGGAAGGCGTGGCGCTGGAGCTGGCTCCGGTCGCTCTTGAAGCCGGTTTTGACGGTGTGAAGGCGGGCGAGGCGCTGGACGCCGTGGCCAAGGCTTCGCCGCGCGCCAAGCTGTCGTTCCACCTCGACCCGATCTCGGCCTATGCCCGCTCCGGCGGTGCGCCGGAAGATTTCGCAAAGATCGTCAGCGAAGCCGCACAAAAGGCCGCGGGTTGGTCGAACACCTATCCGGAGGCGCGTCTGTTCCTTGCTTCGGGCCAAGTCGCCCATGAGGCAGGTGCTTCAATCGGTCAGGAACTGGCCTTCGCCCTGTCGTCGGCTGTTCTGTACGTCAAAACGCTGGTGACGGCGGGCGTGTCGGTCGAGAAGGCGCTGGCCTCGGTGACGCTGGGCGTCGCGGTGGACCAGCAGTATTTCGACAGCCTGTCCAAGATCCGCGCCCTGCGTATCTTGTGGTCGAACGTGTCCAAGGCTTTTGGCCATGAGGTTCAGGTCCAGATCGAGGCCCGTTCGTCGCGCCGTATGCTGGCCTCGCGCGATCCGTGGCCGAACATGCTGCGCCTGACCGCCGCCGGTTTCGCAGGCAGCGTCGGTGGTGCAGACATCGTTGTGCTGGACGGCTTTACCCGTGCCGCAGGTCTGCCCGATGATTTCGCGCGCCGTCAGGCCCGCAACACTCAGCTGATCCTGATGGAAGAGAGCAATCTGGGCCGTGTCGATGATCCGGCGTCTGGCTCTTGGTATCTGGATGCCCGTACTCGTGAGCTGGCCGAGGCCGCATGGACCGAGTTTCAGGCCTATGAGGCCGAGGGCGGCATCGTGGCCTTCCTCGAGGGCGGTCTGGTGCAACAGCGCATCGCCCGCGCCCGCGAGTTTGCCGAGAAGGCCTACCAGAACGGCGCAGCGCAGATCGTCGGTGTCACCAAATACGTCGACCCGGATGTACGAGGCGTGATCGTCAGTCAGGCCGACGACGAGGTGAAGACCTATGGCGCGTTCGAGCCGCTGGCTCCCGTCCGTATTGCCGCCGCGTTCGAGGAGGCTGGCCAATGAGCTTTCCTGATTTCTCCAAACTGAAGCTTGAGCTGGGCGAAACGGGCCAAGGCCCCGCCCGCGAGGCTTGGACCACGCCGGAAGGTGTGACGGTCCAGACGGCCTATGACGCTTCGGCCATTGAGGGCCTCGACTTCCTCGAGGGTCTGCCGGGCTTTGCGCCGTTCGTGCGCGGTCCGTATCCGACCATGTATGCCGGTGCGCCGTGGACCATCCGCCAGTATGCGGGTTTCTCGACCGCCGAAGAGTCCAACGCCTTCTATCGTCGTAACCTCGCGGCGGGCCAAAAGGGTCTGTCGGTCGCCTTCGACCTTGCCACCCACCGTGGCTATGACAGCGACCACCCGCGCGTGAAGGGTGACGTCGGCATGGCCGGCGTGGCCATCGACAGCATCCTCGACATGCGCACCCTGTTCGACGGTATTCCGCTCGACAAGATGTCGGTGTCGATGACCATGAATGGCGCGGTTCTGCCGATCCTCGCCCTCTATGTGGTGGCGGGTGAAGAGCAGGGCGTCGAGCATGCCAAACTGACCGGAACCATTCAGAACGACATTCTGAAAGAGTTCATGGTCCGCAACACCTACATCTATCCGCCGTCGCCCTCGATGCGGATCATTTCGGACATCTTCGAGTGGACCTCGAAGGAAACGCCGAAGTTCAACTCGATCTCGATCTCCGGCTACCACATGCAGGAAGCGGGTGCCTCGGCCGATATCGAGCTGGCCTATACGCTGTCGGACGGTATCGAATATCTGCGGGCCGGTAAGGCTGCGGGTATGGAGGTGGATACCTTCGCGCCGCGCCTCAGCTTCTTCTGGGCCATCGGCATGAACTACTTCATGGAAGTAGCGAAAATGCGTGCCGGTCGTCTGCTCTGGGCCGAGGCTGTGGCCAAGGAAGGCGGCAAGAATCCGAAGTCGCTCAGCCTTCGCACCCACTGCCAGACCTCGGGCTGGTCGCTGGCCGCACAGGACGTGTTCAACAACGTCCCGCGCACCATGATCGAGTGCATGGCCGCCGCCGGTGGTCAGACCCAGTCGCTGCACACCAATGCGCTGGACGAGGCGCTGGCCCTGCCGACCGACTTCTCGGCGCGTATCGCCCGCAACACCCAGATTCTGGCACAGGCGGAAACCGGCCTGACGCGCGTGATCGACCCGTGGGGTGGCTCGCACTATGTCGAGCGCCTGACCCATGAGATCGCCACCAAGGCCCGCGCCCTGATGGCCGAGGTCGAGGAATACGGCGGCATGGCCAAGGCCATCGAAGCCGGTATTCCGAAGCTGCGTATCGAAGAATCCGCCGCCCGCACCCAGGCCCGTATCGACACGGGCCAGCAGACGCTGGTCGGTGTGAACAAGTATCTGAACCCTGTTGTTGACGACATTCCGATGCTGAAGGTCGACAACGCCGAGGTGCGCGCCCGCCAGATCGAGAAGCTGCAACGCCTGAAGGCGGAGCGTGACGAGGCTGCTGTTCAGGCGGCTCTGACCGAACTGACCAACGGTGCTCGCGGCAATGCGAACCTGATGGAACTGTCGGTGCGTGCGGCCCGCGCCAAGGCTACCGTGGGTGAAATCTCGGACGCGCTGGAGGCCGCCTTCGGTCGCCACGTCGCCGAGGTCAAAACCGTCTCGGGCGTCTATGCCAAGGAAGCCGGTAACGACCCGAAGGTCGCCCGCGCCAAGGAAATGGTCGCCGCCTTCGTCGAGAACGACGGTGGTCCGCCACGCATCCTGATCGCCAAACTCGGCCAGGACGGTCACGACCGTGGCCAGAAGGTTGTGGCGACCGGCTATGGCGACATCGGCTTTGACGTGACCGCTGGCGCTCTGTTCCAGACGCCTGCCGAGGCGGCCAAGGATGCCGTTGAAAAGAACGTCCATGCGGTTGGCGCTTCGTCGTTGGCAGCAGGCCACCTGACGCTGGTGCCGGAACTGAAGGCCGAACTGGCCAAGCTGGGCCGTGAGGACATCATGATCGTTGTTGGCGGCGTGATCCCGCCGTCGGACGTGCAGCCGCTGCTCGATATGGGCGCAGCCGCCGTCTATCCGCCCGGTTCGGTGATTGCCGACACGGCGGCTGACCTGATTGAAAAGCTGAACGAGCGTCTGGGCTATGCCCAACCGAAAGCGGACAAGAAGTGATGATCGGTAATCTGAACCACGTTGGCGTTGCCACGCCGTCGATCGCAGAGTCGATCAAGCTGTATCGCGACATTCTGGGCGCGACCAAGATCGGCGAGCCGTTCGATCTTCCGGCCCAAGGCGTGAAGGTCTGCTTCGTCGATACCCCGACCGCCCAGATCGAACTGATCGAGCCGTTCGACGAGAACAGCCCGATTGTCGGCTTCCTCGCCAAGAACCCCAAGGGCGGCCAGCACCATGTCTGCTTCGAGGTCGAGGACATCCACGCTGCCGTGGCCGAGATGCGCGCCAAGGGTGTGACCATCCTCGGCACCGGCGAGCCGCGCATCGGTGCCCACGGCACGCCTGTCGTCTTCCTTCATCCGAAGGAGATGGGCGGCGTTCTGATCGAGCTGATGGAAACGCCTAAAGGCGACCACTAAGCGATTAGGGGTTCCGGTATAAAAAAGGCCCGCTCTGTTGAGCGGGCCTTTTCTTTTAGAAGATGATCTTGCGGAAGTTGATCCGGAAAGTGCGGCCCATCGGGTCGATGTAGTCCGGCTGATAGGACAGGGGGGTATTGCCCTGTGCGTCCGTGACCTTCTGGCGCTCGTCGAAGATGTTTTCGATACCCACCGACACGCGGGCACCGGTCAGCCACGGGAAGCGCTCGACCAGCTTGGTGCGTTGGCCAAGGTCCGCGAACAGGTTCAGGTTCACCGTCGCCAGATCGGAGAAGTTCAGGTCGCCAGAGTTGCCACCGGCCACGCGGGTACCTTCGGACCAGTTGGCGTTCAGGAAGCCGCCCATGCCGCTCTTGAACACACCGGCCTGCAGTTGAAGCTCGTTACGCGATTGCCCGCCGCGCGAACCCGTTGCGCCACCGTCCAGCAGGTCGATGGTCGGCAGACCCGAGCGGATCGTCAGCTCATCGGTCATACGATAGGTGTGGTACAGGCTGACGTTAAAGCGGCCTTGGCCCGGCATCATCTGGCCACCGCGTCCACCGCGGCCACCGCCACCGCCCATGCGCGGACTTCCACCGCCCGAAGGCGGGCCCATGCGAGCTCCACCACCCGAAGGCGGAGGACCGCCTGCGCGACCACCGGCCCCCGGTCCGCCTTGCAAGCCTTCGCCACGCGCACGCGCCATGGCCGCTTGATCAGGCTTGCCGAACGGGGTGGAGAAGTTCAGACCCCAGCGGATTTCCTCGCGCAGGCTGTTGTCGAAGTTCAGCGGGCGCGCGTCGATCGACAGCAGATTACCCGCCGCATCGCGCTGGAATCGTTCAGGCAGAGCCGCTTCGAGGTCCGGCGTAATGGTCGGGAAGGAGGCGATCACGCCGTCCGTCTTGGTGCGCGTATAGTTGGCGGTAAAGCGCAGGTCTTTGTCTTGCAGCGGCTTCCAGTTCACGCCCAGACGCAGGACGGACTTGTCCTCGGCGGACAGGCCGGCGTTGCCGCCTTCAATCCGGTTGATAATGACGCTTTGACCCGTGACGAAGTCATAGACCGGCACGTTGGGCGTAGTCAGGGTCGGGTCGTTCAACTGGGCCATGGACGGCGCGTTTTCTTCCCCGGCATACGAGGCCGTAAAGGTCAGCGGATCGATGGGCGAGTAGTTGAGGCCGACGGTCCATTTGTTGAGCGCACCGAAATCCGACAGATCTTCCAACTGCAGGTTCAGGTTGGCCGACAGTTCGCCCAGCTTGCCGATGCCTTCCATGTCGCGGCTGAACAGCGGCATGTTGAAATTGCCCGACGCGCTGAAACGGTCACGCGACAGGCTGCGGTCGGTGAACACGCCGCCGCGCAGGTTTTCGGCTTCCTGCTTCTGGGTGTCGAAACCGGCCTTGAAGGTCGAGATCAGAGCACCGGCAGGGGCCTGCCACAGGGTGCCGTTGATCACGCCCTCGACATTGGCCGAGGTGTTGATCGACTTGGCTTCGTCATTGGCGATGCGCGGCAGTACGCCCAAATCGCCGAACGGATTGACGGTGCCTGCGGTGACGGCGCTTTGCAGGCCGGTGGTGTCCAGACCGCGACCGGTGATAGTCTCGGTCTCGGTGCGGCGCACGGCCCCGCTGACGGTCCATCGCCATTCGCCCAGATAGCCGTCGGCCAAGGCGTTGATGTTGGCCGACAGGGTGTCGCTGTCGCGCGACAGGGCATTCGGCGCGTCGATGAAGCGGTTGACCAGAACCTCGTTGGCGAACGGCGAGAAGGCGCTGCTGGACGGCAGATTCAGCGTCACGCCGGGCAGGCCCAGATAGGACAGGCGGTTGGTCTGTTCCACGCTGCCGCTGACGGTCAGGCCGATGCCGCTTTCCAGATCGCGCTTATAGGAGCCGCTGACCTCATAGTTGCGACGGCGCGGGTTCATGGTCTGATAGGCGGTCAGGTTATCGGTACGGGCACCCAGACCGAAGTCGGCCAGCGACGCCCCGCTGCCGTTCAGGGCCGCCTGGGTGGCCGGTTGACCCAGCAGGGCCGACAGGCCCGGATCAATCTCGCCACCGTTCAGGCCGGTGACATTGCCACGCAGGTCGAACGGATTTGCCCCCGCTTCGCGCACAATGCTGCGCTCGGTCTCGTACAGGGGGCTATCGGCTTCATATTCGATGTCCAGCGTCCAGCGCTGTGTGCCACCGATGCGGACGATATTGGTTTCCAGCTCTGACTGGGTCCGGCCCCCTTGTTCGGGGCGCTTGATCTGGCCCTGGAAGGCGACCGAGCGGAAGTCCTGCTTCAGCACGAAATTCACCACGCGCTGGTCGGCAGTATAGCCGTAGGACAGGGCGGTCTCTTCGGGCAGGATTTCGGTGCGTTCGATGGCTTCGGGCGGGATGCCACGGATTTCCTGGAAGCCCGAGATGCGGCGACCGTTCACGAGGAAGACAGGCGAGCCGCCGCGCGAGGAGCGGGTCAGCGGCTCCAGCAGGGTCATCAGTTCTTCGATGGTGCCCGCGCCATAGGCTTTCAGCTGTTCGGCATCCAGAACCGCTTCGGGCTCATAGCCACCCAGTGCCGCGCCACGGCGGGACGTGGTAACCGCCGACAGCGTGCCGAGGTCATAGGTTTCCTCGTCCGTCTGCTGAGAGGATTCCTGCACGGGGGCGTGCGCGGGCTCGGGTTGTTGCTGTTGGATGGAGGCGTCCGCCATGGGGGAGGAGACGGAAGCCAGAGCAAGCAAAAGCGTAACAGGCGACATTGGGGGATCCCGTGTTGTGCGCCGGACCGTAATGTGACCGGAGAAGAAATGTGTTTGGCCCTGACCGTAGACCAAGCCTGTGAACGTCGCCTGAACCGGTTAGTCGGCGTAGCGGCATATTCACGCGGTTAACCGATCTCGCGGGCGCGTCATGGTCTGAAACGCATTGAGGGGCGGAATCCGTCGATCCCGCCCCTCAAGATTTTCAACCTAGTGTTATTTTAGAAACGCACGCGAACGCCCGCTGTCAGACTGCGACCGCGCAGGGGCACGCGCTCGCCGAGGAAGGAGGCGTGGCTCCAGGCCTTTTCGTCCAGCAGGTTCGCGCCGCGCAGGAAGACCTGAGCGCCGATGGTGTCCGAAACGTCGAAGTCATAGGCCAAGGTTGCATTGACCAGATCATAGCCCGGCGTCTCGGTTTCATAGTCGGCGATACGATCCTGTTTGAACACGCGGGTGTACTCAACATCACCCGACCACGGGCCCTGGAAGGCCGACAGGCGCGCGCCCAGACGACCGCCCGGAATACGCGGCAGCTTGTCGCCACCCTTCAGCTCGGCGCGGACATAGTCGCCGAAGACCGTCGCGCTCAGCCACGGGTTCAGCTTCTGGGTCAGTTCGGCCTCGATGCCGGTGAAGCGGGCATCGGCCTGTTCATAGCGGATCAGGCGGAAATCCTCGTGGCGATCCAGTGTATTGGCGAAGATGTAGTCCGAATAATCGTAGTGATAGGCGCTGACCGAACCGGTCAGATTGCCTTCCAGCTTGCGCAGGGTCAGCTCGACCGAGTGGGCCGTTTCGAGGTCCAGATCAGCCGTGCCGATCTCATAGGTATTGGTCGCCAGGTGAACGCCCTTGGCGAACAGTTCCTGTGCCGAGGGGGCGCGCTGCGAGCGGGCCACCGACAAGGCCGCCGAATAGCCCGGCGTGAAATGCCACACGGCCGAGGCCGACAGCGACAACGGGTCATGCTCGATGGCCTTTTGACCGTCCAGAGCGGTTTCCTGCCAGTCCTTGCGGATCGCCCCTTCAAGGTGCCACTGGCCGATTTCGTATTCTTCCATCAGGAAGATGCCCAAGGCGTCGGTCTCGGTCGGGCGCAGGTAGGACTCCAGACCCACGGCGGCAAAGTCACTGTGGCTCAGTTGCGCACCGATAACGCCGCGCAGGCCGTTCCACTCGGTGTGCTGGACTTCCAGACGACCGTCATAGCCCTTGTTGGTGAAGGTGGTCAGAGTCTCGCCTTCTTCCAGTTCGGAATGGCGGTAATCGGTGTGGCCCGCGCGCAGGCGGATGCGCTCGACGCCGCTGAACGGATTGTTGATCTCGCCGCGAACGTCGACGCGTTTGCTCTTCAGGCGAACCTCGGGCGCGGCGTGGTCGTGATTATGGTCATGATCGTGATCGTGATCATCGCCGTGGTCATCGTCGCCGTGATCGTGGCCGCCGTGGCCATGATCGTCATGTCCGCCGCAGTGCAAGTGGGTGCCATGCGGGTGGCAGGAGGCGAACTCGTGGCTGTGTCCGGCCAGACCATAGGTGCTGGACTGTTCGGTATAGGCCGCGCCCAGATAGCCCTTGTCGCCGATCCACGAGGCCCCGATGGTGCCGGTGAAGGTGTTATTATAGCTGCCATCCAGACGCTTCTCGTCAGAGTCCGGAATGCGATAGTCGTCGCTGCGACGGCCCACGGCTTCAAGGCGCAGGGCGAACTGGCCCGCGCCGACCGTCACGCCGACGACACCGGCGTCTTCATTGTCGACGGTGCCGTGGCGGTATTCGATCACGCCTTCACCACCGTTTTGAGGGATGCGGGTCGGGATCTTCTTGTCCAGCAGGTTGACCGCGCCGCCGATGGCACCACCACCGTAGAGCAGGGCCGCCGGACCGCGTAGGATTTCAATGCCGTCCAGCAGCAGTGGCTCGCCGGACACAGCGTGGTCGGGAGACACTTCCGAGGCGTCGATCAGGGCAGCGCCCTCGCTCAGGACCTTGACGCGCGGGCTGGTCTGGCCGCGCACGACCGGACGGCTGGCCCCGCCGCCGAAAGCGTCGGAGTTGACGCCCGGCAGGCTGGACAGGGTGTCGCCGAGTGTGGACGTGCGACGGTGGACCAGATCATCACCGCTCAGCAGGGCGACGTGGGAGCCGACATCATCACCGCTGCGGCCCAGAGGCAGGGCACGAACAACCACTTCCTCGACCTCGGTCACATGGTCGTGCGGATCTTGGCCGCGTGTCTGATCCTTGGCCTGTGCGGTGCCGCACACGCTCATGACGGAAAGCACAGTCGCTGAAAGAAGAAGTCGCTTGGTCGTCACGATACATATCCCACGGAATGACAATCTCGCCCCCCTCGAAGAGCGCCATCGAGTGATATGTTATAGTATATCACATCGCAAGTATCATTCTTGTAATATTTGGAGCGAACCGGCGAGGCGGGGCGTTGTGAGGGACACAAGGCCGCACAGGCGCGGCTGCGGGAAGGCAGGAATGGTCAAGTCGAAAGCTTCGGTTCTATGGGTTTTGCCGCTGTTGGCGGCGTGTCAGGAACAGGCTGCGGCCCCCGCGGACAGCCCTCTGCGGGCCCCTGCCGCGCCGGAGGTGTCGACTGCATCGTTTCAGTGTGAGAGCGGTAAGGCTGTCGACGTGACCGTTGATGCGGGACGGGCGGCGCATGTTAAATATGACAATCAGGACCTGACCTTGCAGCCCGAGGCTGTGCCCACGGGCGCGGCCTATAAGAATGGCCAGTATCGCTGGGTGGTGGCGGAGGCCGACGGCACCGAGACGGCGCGTCTGTATCAAGCCGGTCAAGTCATCGAGATCTGTTCGCGTCAGCAGGCTTCGGCGGCGCCTATGCCGGGGCTGGCCCCGTGCCGTGCCGAGCAACTGGATCTTCGTCCGGGAGAAACCGACGCAGGCATGGGCCATCGCCAGCAGACATTCGAGGTTGTGTTGAAGGGGCGTCAATCCTGCCTGCTGCCCGCATGGCCTGCTGTACGGTTGGAAGGGTTCGGGACGCAGGCCCCGCCAGAGGTGCACCACACGACGGACAGCTATTTCGGCCCGCAGGATATGTCTGATCGCGTAACCCTGACGGCAGAACGCCCCGTTATGTTCCATATCGGCTGGAGCGTCATTCCGGACGAGAGCAAGGGCCAGACGGATTGCCCCGCTGTGACGGGTATGGTTGTGACCGCGCCGGGAGGCGGTGCCCTGACGCCTGTGGCCCAGAACTTTGAGGCCTGCGGGCGCGGGGTAGAGTTGTCGCCCTATCGACCTTCCACGTTGGAGCCGCAAAAAATCGACTAGGCGTCGCACGCGACTGGGGTTTAATACTCTCGAAATTCAGCGTAGCGAGCAAACATGACCCAATCTGCGAATCCTGCATTCTATGAACGCGTGTCGGCCGAGCTGGCTGATATCGATGCTCAGGGCCTGACCAAGCCCGAGCGCGTGATTGCCTCGCGTCAGGGGCCGGTAATCTCGGTCAATGGCCGCGATGTGCTGAACTTCTGCGCCAACAACTATCTGGGCCTTGCCGGTGACGAGCGCGTCACGCAGGCCGGTATCAAGGCGCAGGAAAAGTGGGGCGCCGGCACGGCCTCGGTCCGCTTCATCTGCGGCACGCTGGAAATCCACAAAGAACTGGAACGCGCCATTGCCGACTATCTCGGCTTTGAGGACACCATCCTGTTCGCCGCCGCCTTCGATGCCAACGGCGGCATCTTCGAGCCGCTGTTCGGGGCCGAGGATGCGATTGTCTCGGACAGCCTGAACCATGCCTCGATCATCGACGGCGTGCGCCTGTGCAAGGCCAAGCGTTACCGCTTCGCCAACTCTGACATGGCCGACCTTGAGGCCCAGCTGAAACAGGCCCGTGCAGACGGTGCGCGCGACATCATCATCGCCACCGACGGTGCCTTCTCGATGGACGGCTACATCGGCAAGCTGGATGAGATCCGCAAGCTGGCCGACCAGTATGGCGCGCTCATCATGGTCGATGACTGCCACGCCACGGGCTTCCTGGGTCCGAAGGGCCGTGGCTCGTTCGCGCATAATGGCGTGAAGGTCGATTTCGTCACCGGCACCTTTGGCAAGGCGCTGGGCGGGGCGATGGGCGGCTTTATCTGCGCCAGCGCTAATGTCGTGGCCCTGCTGAAGCAGCGCGCGCGTCCTTATCTGTTCTCGAACGCTCTGGCCCCTGCGGTCTGTGGTTCATCGCTGGAAGCCATCCGTATCGCGGCGGGCGAAGAGGGCGACAAGCTGCGTGACCAGTTGTTCGCCAATGCCCAGCGCTTCCGCTCGAAGATGGCCGAAGCCGGTTTTGACCTGCTGCCGGGCGAGCACCCGATCATTCCGGTCATGCTGGGCGATGCCAAGCTGGCGCAGGACATGGCGGCGCGCCTGCTGGAACTGGGCGTCTATGTGATCGGCTTCAGCTTCCCTGTGGTGCCACGCGGCGCGGCCCGTATCCGCACCCAGATGTCTGCGGCCCATACTTTCGAACAAATCGACCGCGCGGTCGAAGCCTTCACCCAAGCGGGTAAGGAACTTGGAGTAATCAAATGACCAGCTACCCCACTGGTGACATGCAGGCCCTTGCCAAGACGCAACCGGCCGAAGGTCTGGAACAGATTACGGCTCCGATCCCTGAAATGGGTCCGGAAGACGTTCTGATCAAAGTGCGTCGCACCGCCGTCTGCGGCACCGACATCCATATCTGGAACTGGGACGAGTGGTCGCAAAAGAACGTGCCGGTGCCGATGATCACCGGCCACGAGTTCGCCGGCGACATCGTTGCCATCGGCTCGGAAGTCGATCGTCCGCTCAAGATCGGCCAACGCGTCTCGGCCGAGGGTCACGTCATCGACCTGAACTCCGAGGCCGCCCGCGCCGGTCACTTCCACCTCGATCCGCACACGCGCGGCATTGGCGTGAACCGTCAGGGCTGTTTCGCCGAATACGTTGTGGCTCCGGCCTTCAACGTGATCGAGCTGCCGGATGATGTACCGTATGAGATCGGTGCCATTCTCGACCCGTTCGGTAATGCTGTTCACACCGCACAGCAGTTCGACCTGCTGGGTGAGGACGTGCTGGTGACGGGCGCAGGCCCGATTGGCGTCATGGCCGCCGCTGTGGCCCGTCACGCCGGCGCGCGCACTGTGGTGCTGACCGACATCAACGACTTCCGTCTGGAACTGGCGCAAAAAGTTGTGCCGGGCGTTCGCACCGTGAACACCACCAAGGAAGACCTGCACGACGTCATGAAGGAACTGGGCCTGAAGGTCGGTTTCGACGTGGCGCTGGAAATGTCCGGCTCGCCGATTGCTTTCAAGCAATGCGTGGACACCCTGATCATGGGTGGCGGTCTGGCTCTGCTGGGTATTCCGTCCAAGCCGACCGAGACCGACTGGGGCCAGATCATCCTCAAGGCCATCAACATCAAGGGCGTCTATGGCCGCGAGATGTTCACCACATGGCGCAAGATGCTGGGCCTGCTGAAAGCCGGTTTGGACCTGCAACCTCTGATCACCCACCAGCTGCACTATAGCCAGTACCGCGAAGGCTTCGAGGCGATGAAGTCCGGCCAGTCCGGCAAGGTCATCCTCAACTGGGACTAAGAGCTAAAGAACCCCGCCGGAAACGGCGGGGTTTTTTGTAGGAGCCTTATGTCGTGGCGGGATGGCTGGTGCCTGCCGTGGATTTGAACACTACCACCACGAACACCAGCATGCTCACCAGCATGGTAATGCCCGACAGCGCCAGTAGTGGCTCGGCGAAGGGCAGGGCGGGTTGATAGGCCAGCCGCACAATGGTCAGACACGGCACCATGATGAACAGGCTGAGCGCGCTGACCCATAGATGCAGTTGCGGCAGGCGGCCCACGGCGGCGTGAGGCAGCACGCGGTAGTAAAGGCCGTAGAGCGCCATCGACACCCAACCCAGCATGTTCAAATGCGCATGGGCGGTGGAGGTGGTGTAGTTATGGGTCGCGCCCATCACATTGCCCCAGATCATGCCGATCAGGGCTGCGACAACGGCGAGACGCAAGAACATGTTCGACAGTGAATGAGGCATGGGAGCCTTCCTTATGGCTAAGCTTAAGGGTACATTCACTAATTGAATAATACTGTTCTTTCAAATTAAGGTTGTCAGGCAGGGCCTAGATGCCGACGCCTCTCAACCGCTCTCTTAACGGTTCAATCCATGCCTGAGCCGCATCCCCGCCCCACAGGTGCCATGCGATATAGCCTGCCGAGGGCTTGGTCGGGTGGCCCCAGAACTGGCCATTCTTGTCGACGGCGTGGCGCGCGAACCAGGCGTACATGGTCTTGATGTCCTTATCGCTGACCCGCTCGCCCGCAGACAGGCGGCGGGCGCGCTCGAGGCCCACTTCGGTGCCGCCGCGTTTGTGTTCGCGGCGCAGGTCGATGCCATAGTTGGCGGCCTCGATCACGGCATCGGGCGGGGTGCGTTCTTCGTCCGATATGCAGGGGTGGTCGAGCCACATCGACGGTTTTCCTTGACCTTGGCCCCGCGTCGGGAGACGAGCGGCATCATGAACTATCGTCACAGCTTCCACGCCGGAAATTTCGCCGACCTTGTCAAACACGCCCTTGTTCTGTGGCTGTTGCAGGAGCGGCAGTCGCGCGGGCCTGTGACCGTATTGGATACCCATGCGGGTGCAGGCCTATACGATCTGAGCGGCGATGCGGTTCGATCAAAAGAAGCGGAGGCTGGGGTGGCCCGCCTTATGACCGCCGACAACCGACCGCCCCTGATCGAGGCGCTGGCCAAAGAGGTGGCGGCGTTTAATCCCAAGGGCGAGGTGCGCTTCTATCCCGGCTCGCCGCTGCTGATCGCGCGGGCGCTGAAAGACGGCAGCCACTATCGCGGGTTCGAGTTGAATCCTCCGGTCAAGGCCCTGCTGGACGAGGCGCTGAAAGACTATCCGCGCGCCAATGGCTTTGAAGGCGATGGCTATGACCTGACCCGTCTGGCCGCGACCAAGCTGCAAGCTCCATTAGTATTGATCGACCCGCCGTTCGAGCGGGGGGATGACTATATCCGCTCGGCAGAGACCGCCGCCACCATCGTTAAACGTGACCCCAAGGCCGTTGTCGCCATCTGGACGCCGCTGAAAGACATGGAAACCTTCGACGGCTTTATCCGCCGTCTGGAGCAGGCCAAGGCCCCGCGCGTGCTGGTGGCCGAGGCGCGCCTGCGTCCGCTCAACAATCCGATGAAGATGAACGGCTGCACCATGACGGTGGTCAATGCGCCGTCCGGCACGGATGCGGCTGCGGCGGAAATCTGCGGATGGGTGGCGGAAACCTTGGGCGAGGACAAGGCCCGCGCCGAGATCTGGCGCGCCAGCTAAGGTTTAGACTTTCTGGGCTATGCGATACGAAAGCTAAGGGTTCGCCCCATTGCGCCCGCGACGTGTGCTTGCCACTGTGAAGGGGACAAGTGACCTTTGGATCAACGGGTTATGACGCGTATCGCCATCCTCGAAACCGGCCACCCGCCGGAGGCTTTGAGGGACAAGTTCGACGACTATCCGGCACGTTTCCGCGCCCTGCTGGGCGAAGATACGCCGACGGAGCGGTTTGATGTCCAGAGCGGACACCTGCCGGATGATCCGTCGGTCTATACGGGCTGTATCGTCACCGGATCGGCGGCGGGCGTCTACGAAGACCGTCCGTGGATTCCGGCCCTGACCCAGTGGCTACGACAGGCGCAGGACCGCACCCGCCTGCTGGGCATCTGTTTCGGTCACCAGATCATGGCCCATGCTTTTGGCGGGCGCGTCGAGAAGGTCGATAAGGGCTGGGGCGTCGGGCTGCACACCTATGATGTGACCAGCACCGAGCCGTGGATGCATCCCCGCAAGGACCGGCTATCCATCGCCGTCTCACATCAGGATCAGGTGGTGGCACCGCCGCCCGAGGCGCGCGTCATCGCACGGTGTGATTTCACGCCCTATGCGGGCCTGGCCTATGGCGACAATGCCATTAGCTTCCAGTGCCACCCCGAGTTTCAGCCCGCCTATGCCGCCGCCCTGACGGAACTGCGTCGGGGCAGCATTATTCCGGATGCCTTGGTGGACGAGGCGGTCGAGAGCCTGAAGCGGCCCAATGACCGCGCCGTGCTGACAGCCTGGATCAGAGCCTTCCTGCTGCTGACCCCGCCGCCGACTGAACTGGACGGTTCGGGCATCTGAATGAAAAAGGCCCGCTGCAGGGGATGCAGCGGGCCTTTGTTCTCAGTGTCCTAGCCTTAAGGCCACTTCACCACGGGTGGCATGGACGACAGGATCGACTCCGTATTGCCGCCGGTCTTCAGGCCGAACATGGTGCCGCGGTCATACAGCAGGTTGAACTCCACATAGCGGCCACGGCGGATCAGCTGCTCTTCACGCTGTTCTTCGGTCCACGGTTCGTTCATGCGGCCTGCGACGATGTCGGAGTAGACCTTCAGGAAGTTCTTGCCGACGTCCTGGGTGAAGGCGAAGTCCTTCTCGAAATCGCCGGTGTTGTGGTGGTCATAGAAGATGCCGCCCGTACCGCGCGGCTCGTTGCGGTGGGGCAGGAAGAAGTACTCGTCGCACCATGCCTTGTACTTCGGATAGTACTCCGGATCGTGGCGGTCACAGGCGTCCTTCATGGCCGCGTGGAAGGCGATCGTGTCGGGATGGTCGTCACGACGGTCAGCGTTCAGCACTGGCGTCAGGTCGCCGCCGCCGCCGAACCAGCTTTCGGTCGTGGCGATGAAGCGGGTGTTCATATGCACCGCCGGAACATTCGGGTTCACCGGATGGCAGATCAGGCTGATGCCGGTGGCGAAGAAGCGAGGGTCTTCCGCAGCGCCCGGAACATTCTTGGCATAGTCAGCCGGAAACTCGCCGAACACGGTCGAGCAGTGCACGCCAACCTTTTCGAACAGACGGCCCGACATCATGCCCATGACGCCACCGCCGCCGGCAGGGCGGTCCCACGGCGTGCGAACGAAGCGACCCGCTTCGCCTTGATACAACTCCGGCGAGGCAGCGTCTTCCAACGCCTCGAAACCGGCATGGATCTGATCGCGCAGGGTCTCAAACCAGACGCGGGCGCGTTGGCGCCGCTCGATCATCAGTTCGGGAGATATTTCGGTCATAGGGGCTTCAACCACGATGCAGGCTCGGTGAACAGTCCGAGGATGCAGTGGTGATGCCGCATGGCAAAGGTTTTGCCCTTGATCTGGATCAGACCCGTTTCCTAACCGCCTCACATATGCCAGCGTGAGACCCGTAGTTTTTGAACCGGGGGATGCGATGATCCGCAAATTGATGATGGCCGCTGCGGCGGTGACGGCCCTGACGGCGGCGACGCCGGTTTTGGCGCAGACCAGCGATGCGGCCGTGGATGCGCGCGTGCGCCAGATCCTGCGTCGCACGCCGCTGATCGACGGCCACAACGACCTGCCGTGGGCCATCCGTCAGGGCTATGGCAATGACGTGCATGGCGTGGACCTGACCACCGACCTGTCGATGAGCACCCGTCTGCACACCGACATCCCGCGTCTGCGCGAAGGCGGCGTGGGCGGTCAGTTCTGGTCGGTCTATGTCTCGGCTAATATGAGCCAGCTGGAAGCCGCCAAGGCGACCTTCGAGCAGATCGACACCGTCAAGCGCATCATCGGGGCCCACCCCGACGTGTTCGAAATGGCCACCACGGCCGATGACATCGTGCGCATTCACCGTCAGGGCAAGATCGCCAGCCTGATCGGTATGGAAGGTGGCTATTCCATCGACGACAGCCTTGGCCTGCTGCGCGAGTTCCGCCGCGCGGGCGCGCTGTACATGACACTGACCCACTCCAAGTCGACCAATTGGGCCGATGCAGGCACGGATGCGCCAAAGTGGGGCGGCCTGAACGCCTTTGGCGAGGAAGTCGTCAAGGAAATGAACCGCATCGGCATGATGGTGGACCTGAGCCACGTCTCGGCCGAAACGATGAAGGACGCCATTCGCGTGTCCGAAGCGCCGGTCATCTTCTCGCACTCCTCGGCGCTGGGCGTCACGGGCCACCCGCGCAATGTCCCCGACGATGTACTGGGTCTGATGGCGTCCAATGGCGGTATCGTCATGGTCACCTTCGTGCCGGGCTTTATCAATGAGCAGGTCCGTGAGTGGGGCGCGAACCGCGTCGCCCAGCAAGCGCGTCTGAACAGCCTGCATCCCGGCGATCCGGAACGTGTCCGCCGCGAGCTGGCCGAGTGGGTGGCCGCCAATCCGGTGCCGCGCGCCACGCTGGACGATGTGGTTGCCCACATCCAGTACGTCCGCGACAAGGCGGGCATCGACCATGTGGGGCTGGGCGGTGACTTTGACGGCGTGGACAGCCTGCCGGTCGGGGTGGAGGCGGTGGACGCCTATCCGCGCATTCTGGCCGAACTGATCAAGCGCGGCTGGACCGATGCGGATATCCGCAAGCTGACGGGCGAGAACATGCTGCGCGTGATGCGCGGTGTTGAGGCCGTTGCAGCCCGTAAACAGAGCGAGCGCCCGAATCTTTCGCGCCTGCCAAACGGTTGAAGCGACGGACACATTCGCGTGTCATGACATAAGCGCTGAAAAAAATCGGCTTAAGCTCGAGTTTTTTCACAAGAGAAGGGGAGGGCGATTTTGTCGCCCTCCTTTTTGTTTATCCGGCGTCGAAATGGCCGGTCTGGCGCAGGCCTTCCCACAGGGCGATGCCTGCGGTGACCGACAGGTTCAAAGAGCGCGCCTCGGGCCGCAAAGGGACCACCACGCGCGCATCGGCTGCGGCGTGGACATAGTCCGGCGCACCCGCGCTTTCCTTGCCAAACAAGAGGATATCGTCACGCTGAAACTCGAAATCGGGCAGCGGTGTGGCGCCTTTTGTGGTCAAGAGGACAAGTCGTCCAGCGGGGCGATTGGCTACAAATTGGTCCCAATCGGCATGCCGCGTCATGTGCGACAGCGGGCCATAGTCGAGCGCCGCGCGTTTCATGGCGCGGTCGTCGAAGGTGAAACCGGTGGGTTCGATCACGTGCAATTCGACGCCAAAACAGGCGCTGAGACGGATACATGCCCCCACATTCTGCGGGATATCAGGTTGAAAAAGAGCGAGACGCATTCTAAGGCCCACTCTACGCGCGGGGTGGACTCTTGTCGCGGGTTTTGTTGCGACTTCTTCTCAAGTTGTGTCTACAGCTTGGCATGGGGTGGTCGAAATCAAGGCCTGATGGCAAAGGTAGCGCTTCGTTAGTGAGGTTCATGCCGACGGGATACCCGCGTTTAGCGGGGCCGATCGGATTGCAGAGGTGAGACGCGTGGCCGAATCGGTCGTGAATCCTGAGGGCCCTGAAGGCCAAAACGGTGGTGGCGAAGCCACTCGCCGTGACTTCATCCACATCGCTGCAGGCGCTGCCGCAGCGGGCGCAGGCGTAATGATCGCCTGGCCGCTTATCAATCAGATGAGCCCGGCTGCCGACACCCTGGCACTGGCGTCGATCGAATTCGACGTCTCCAAGGTGCAAGAAGGCCAGCAGGTCGTCATCAAATGGCAAGGCAAGCCGGTGTTCGTGCGTTACCGCACCGCCGCCGAGCTGGCAGCCGTCAAGGCCGAAGGTGCCGTCGGTTCGCCGCCGGAAACCGACGCCGAGCGTACCAAGGAAGGCCACGAGAAATATCTCGTCGTCATCGGTTCGTGCACCCACCTGGGTTGCGTGCCGACCTTCAACGCCGGTGAGTACGGCGGCTGGTTCTGCCCGTGCCACGGTTCGCACTACGACGCCTCGGGTCGCATCCGTAAGGGTCCGGCTCCGCTGAACCTCGTCGTGCCGGACTATGAATACCTGTCCGATACCCGCGTTAAGATCGGCTGAGGACGTACCGAGGACCCATGAGCAATCACGAATCCACCTACGTCCCGAAAACCGCTATTGAGCGGTGGATGGACACCCGCCTGCCGATCATCCGTTTCGGCATGGATTACGCCAACCTGCCGACCCCCCGTAACCTGAACTACTGGTGGACCTTCGGCGGCATTCTGGCCATCTGTCTGATGACGCAGATCATCACCGGCATCGTTCTGGTGATGCACTACACCCCGCACGTCGATCTGGCCTTTGCCTCGGTCGAGCGCATCATGCGCGACGTTCCGGGCGGCTGGCTGATCCGCTATGTGCACGCCAATGGCGCGTCGATGTTCTTCATCGCCGTCTATCTGCACATGCTGCGCGGCCTGTACTACGGCTCCTATAAAGCCCCCCGCGAGATGATCTGGATCATCGGCTGCGTGATCTTCTTCCTGATGATTGCCACCGCCTTCCTCGGCTACGTGCTGCCGTGGGGCCAGATGTCGTTCTGGGGCGCAGAGGTTATCACCAACCTGATCGGCGCTATTCCGGTTATCGGTGAGCCGGTGCTGGTGTGGCTGCGCGGTGGTCCGGCCATCGACAATGCGACCCTGAACCGCTTCTTCTCGCTGCACTATCTGCTGCCGTTCGTTATCCTCGGCTGCGTGGTGCTGCATCTGTGGGCTCTGCACGCTGCCGGTCAGAACAATCCGGTCGGCATCCTGATCCCCAAGGATCGCGAAAAGAAAGACATGCTGCCGTTCCACCCGTACTTCACGGTCAAGGATGGCTTTGCGATCATTCTGTTCCTGATCCTGTTCGCCACCTTCGTGTTCTTCAACCCGAACGCACTGGGCCACGCCGACAACTATATCCCGGCTAACCCGCTGGTGACCCCGGCACACATCGTGCCCGAGTGGTACATGCTGCCCTTCTACGCCATCCTGCGCGCTGTTCCGGACAAGTTCGGTGGCGTTGTGGCGATGTTCGCGGCGATCGGCGTGCTGTTCGTCCTGCCGTGGCTGGACACGTCCAAGGTGCGCTCGATGCGCTACCGCCCGACGATGAAGACCTTCTTCATCATCTTCCTGTTCGTCTGCTTCGGCCTCGGCTGGTGCGGCGCACAGCTGCCGGACGCTCCGGTGGTTCCGGGCATGCCGAGCTTCAACCTGATCGACGGCCAGCTGAACTCCTATCTGTGGCTGACCCGTCTGCTGACGGCCTACTACTTCGTCTTCTTCCTGATCCTGATGCCGCTCATCGGTCTCAAGGAGAAGCCGCTGCCGATCCCGGCAACGATCTCGGAGCCGGTTCTGGCTTCGACCGAAGCTGAGAAGGCCTAAGAGCGATGCACAACGAGAAAAAGATGTCCTTCCGTAAGATCATCATCTCTGTCGCGGCTGCTGCGGGTATCGCTGCTGTTGCTTCGCCGGCCTTCGCGGCTGGCGAGGCCAAGCATCCGCGCAACGGTGGCTTCAGCTTCGCAGGTCCGTTCGGTACCTTCGATCAGGGCCAGCTGCAGCGCGGCTACAAGGTCTATCGCGAAGTTTGCTCGGCGTGCCACAGCATGGAGCTGCTGCACTTCCGTAACCTTGGCGACAAGCACGGCCCGTTCTGGGATCCGAAATACTCGAACCCGAACGACAACCCTGTCGTGAAGGCTCTGGCCGCTGAACTGCAGGTTCCGGACATCGATTCCGAAACCGGCGAAGCCATCATGCGCGACGCCACGACAGCCGATAAGTTCCCGAACCCGTACCCGAACGCCACGGCGGCGGCTGCCGGTAACGGCGGCGCGGCTCCGCCCGACCTGTCGGTAATGGCCAAGGCCCGTCATGACGGTGCCAACTACATCTACTCGCTGATGTCGGGCTATGTGACCCCGCCGGAAGGCCTGAAGATGAGCGCGGGCCAGTACTACAACCCGTACATGGCTGGCGATCTGACCCCGTTCTGGGAAGGTGAAGGTCCGGCCCCGAAGGGTGGCTTCATCGCCATGCCGCCGCAGCTTCGCGCTGGTCAGGTCACCTATGACGATGGCACCGAGGCCACCGTCGACCAGATGGCCAAGGACGTTGCAGCCTTCATCGCCTGGGCTTCCGAGCCGAAGATGGTGGAGCGCAAGCAGACCGGTTTCGGTGTGATGATCTTCCTGATCCTCTTCGCCGGTATCACCTACGCTTCGTACCGTCGCATCTGGAAGGGCGTGGCCCACTAAGCCACCTCCGACAAGATAAAAGACAAGACCCCGCCGGACGCGATCCGGCGGGGTTTTTCTTTGTCGAAACAAGGTACCCGCGCACTCGACAGGTCGGGGAGGGCCGCATAGGGTCACGGCCACGTTTCAAGGAGGGAAGGCTTCATGCGCCTGTTCACCACTGCTGCTGCCATTGCGTTGTCCACGGCCCTGATGGCCGCCCCGTCCATGGCTCAGGAATTCGACGCCGCCCGTATCAGCGAGGAAATCCGCATCCTGTCCGATGACAGCTTCGAGGGTCGGGGCATCGCCACGCCTGCCGAGCAAAAGGTCATCGACTTTCTGAGCGCGAAGTTTGCCGAAGCCGGTTTCGCACCGGGCGGCGAGAACGGTGGCTGGACGCAGGCCGTGACCCTGAACCGCATCGCCAGCTCCAACATCCGCGCGGCCCTGAAACAGGACGGCCAGACCCGCACCCTGACCCAAGGCCAGGAAGTGACCCTGTCGTCGCGCCTGCCGGGGGCCAATGTCGATCTGAAGGACGTGCCGCTGGTGTTCGTCGGCTATGGCGTCAATGCGCCGGAGCGCAACTGGAACGACTTCAAGACCGATGTGCGCGGCAAGATCATCGTCGTGCTGGTCAATGATCCGGACTTTGAAGAGCCGGAACTGAACACCTTCGGCGGCAAGGCCATGACCTATTACGGTCGCTGGACCTACAAGTATGAAGAGGCTGCCCGTCAGGGTGCTGCCGGCGTGCTGATCGTGCACGAAACCGCCCCTGCCGCCTATGGCTGGACCACGGTTCAAAACTCGTGGTCGGTGCCGCAGTTCGACATCCTGCGCGAAAATCCTGCCGCCGAACGCGTGCCGGTTGAGGGCTGGGTGCAGCGTGACGTGGCCGAGCAGATCTTTGCTGCTGCCGGTCTCGATTTCGAAGAGCAGAAGCGTCTGGCCCGCCGCGCCGACTTCCAGCCGGTGGAACTGAAGGCCACGCTGGATGCGTCGATGGACATCGCCTCCGAACAGATCGTCACCCACAATGTGGTGGCCCGTCTGGAAGGCACTACGCGTCCCGACGAAACCATCCTGTACGGCGGCCACTGGGACCACATCGGCGTTGACGCGGGTGAGGGCGTGAACGGCGACCGCATCTTCAACGGCGCGGTCGACAATGCCTCGGGCACGATTGCCATCGTGGAGATCGCCCGTCGCTTTGGTGCTGGCCCGCGCCCGGAACGCTCCATCGTGGCCATCGCCTTCACGGGTGAAGAGTCCGGCCTTCTGGGTTCGGAATACTATGCGGCCAATCCGCTGTATTCGCTGGAAACCACGGTGGCCGGTTTCAACATCGACGCCGCCAACGTCTATGGCCGCAAGGACAAGCTGAACATCACCGGTTTTGGCCATTCAGATCTGGATGACCGTCTGTCGGCGGTGGCCCAGTCGCAAGGGCGCGGCATTGTGCCGGACGCCGGTGCGGCGGCGGGCATCTACTTCCGCTCGGACCACTTCCCGCTGGTGCGCCGTGGTGTGCCGATGGCCTATATCAACTCGGCCGGTGATTTCATCGACGCGCCGATCGAGCCGCGCGTGGCGGCCCAGACCCGCTATGGCCAGATCGGCTATCACCAGGTGGCCGACGAATGGTCGCCGGATTGGGATCTGCGTGGCATGATCCAGGACATGGAAGTGTCGTACCAAGTGGGTCTGGCGCTGGCCAACTCGAACGACTGGCCGCAGTGGAAGCCGACCTCGGAGTTCTCGACCATCCGTGCCGAGAGTGCCGATAAGCGTCAGTAAGCGCGTAAAAGCGTAACATTACAGACTTGTAAGGGGCGATCCTGTATGGGATCGCCCTAAGCTTAGGGGCGTGCCACAGAGGTGGGGGCACGAGTGGAGGTTCTATGACCCGTCATCTTCTTCGTAGCGTGGCTTTTGCGGCGCTGCTGTTCGCTGCGGCGCCTGTTGCGGCTCAGGATTTTTCGGCTCAGGCCATTTCTGATCAGGTTCGCGTCATTGCGTCCGACGAATTCGCGGGTCGTTATCCGGGCACCGAGGGCGAAGAGAAGACGCTGGCCTGGTTGCAGGCCCAGTATGAGGGGATGGGGCTGGAGCCCGGTGGCCCGAACGGCCAGTGGCTGCAAACCATCGAGCTGCTGCGCCTTACGCCCGTCGGAGAGCCGACCGCGTCTGTCAAGGCCGCCGACGGCTCGGTCAAGGCCCTGGCTCCCGACAGCGGACTGCTGCTGCGGGCCATGAACTCCAACGGCAAGGGACAGGTGCAGGACGCACCTGTCGTATTCGTCGGCTACGGCATCACCGCGCCGGAACGCTCGTGGGACGACTATGGCAATGTCGATGTGCGCGGCAGGGTGGTCGTGGTCTTGAGCGGAGAGCCGGATGGCGAACTGTTCAACGGCCAGTATCGCACCCACTATTCCTCGGCAGGATACAAGCAGGATGAGGCTTTCCGCCGTGGCGCGGTGGCCGTGCTGTCTGTGGCCGGCGGCGACATGGGCCGTCAGGCCCAGTTCAACAGCCGCCAGCGGACACTGTCGCCCGGCTCGGCGGAGCTGCAACTGACCGGTACGATGTCGTCCGAACTGGCCCGTAGCTGGGGCATTGATCTGGACTCGGTGACGCCGAACACGCCCGCTGGCGTCTTCAAGCCGCAGGACCTGAACGTGCGCTTCTCGGCCAGCGCCGAGGAAACCAAGGAAATCCTGCGCACCAGCAACTTCATCGCCCGTCTGCCGGGCACTGAGCGTCCTGACGAAACCATCGTCTTCTCGGCCCACTGGGACCACGTGGGCGTGAACCACAATGCCCCCGGCGAGGACAAGATCTTCAACGGCGCGTGGGACAATGCCTCGGGCACGGTCGGCGTTGTGGAAATGGCGCGCCAGTTCGCCAAGGCCGGTCCGGCCAAGCGCTCCATCGTGTTTCTGCATGTGACGGCAGAAGAGCAGGGCCTGCTGGGTGCCTATGCCTATGCGGCTGATCCGGTCTATCCGCTGGAGACCACGGTCGCCAACATCAACATCGACATGTTGCCGATCACCGGCCTGACCCACGACCTGCCAATTTTCGGCAAGGGCCAGAACACGCTGGAAGACGAGCTGCAGGCGCTGGCGCAAACCCAGAACCGCTATGTCTCGGATGACGGCCAGCCGGAGCAGGGTTTTTACTTCCGCTCGGACCACTTTGCCTTTGCGCGCGCGGGCGTTCCGGCCCTGATGCCGTGGCACGGTATCGACTGGGTCGAAGGCGGCAAGGAAGTCGGCAAGAAGGCATGGGATGACAAGTTCCGCGCCGACTATCACCGCCCGACCGACGAATGGTCCGAAGAGCTGAAGTTCGACTCGGCGATCCAGAACCTGACCCTGCTGTATCGTCTGGCTCGCGATCTGGCCGAGGGTAACAGCTGGCCGCAGTGGAAGCCTATGTCGGAGTTCGGCCAAGTCCGCGCCCGCACCAACACGGCCCGTCAGTAAGGCGACCCGTTCCTCAAGTAGCGAGCCTCCGCGAGGCGAGCGATAGGAACAACCTACTTAAATAAAAGAAAGCCCACGCGCTGCGGCGCGTGGGCTTTTGACTAACTGGACCTCGAGGGATGAGATAGGTCCTGTTAGCGTCGGGTGGCGCGCTCGATGATCGCGCGGCCTTGTTCGATGGCGGCGGCCTCTGTGACCTCGCCGTCCTGAAGTTTTTGCGCCAGTTCCATCAGCGGGGTGCCGGTGACGGTGCCGGTGGCGGCTTCCTCGGGCACATAGATGCCCCCGTCGCGGGCCAGCACCTCGTCCCATTTGGCGCGGATGGCCGCCCAAAATCCCTTGGTCGCAGCCCAGTAATCGTCTCCGGGCTGGGGCGAATAGGAGGTCGAGGCCTCATAGGTGTTGATGACGTCTTCCTGCACAATGGCGACGGGCGCGCCCTGACGGCCCGACATCTTCATATTGTCTTGCAGATGGACCCAGCCGCCGGGACGAAGGACATGGCGGTTGATGCCCAGATAGCGGTCATAGACCGGATTGCGCACGGCATCGCGGCGCGCCAGCGGACGCCACGTTGGATTGGAAGTCCACATGCTGAGACCATTGTCATAGGTCCAGCGACCGACGCCGCCATAGCGGGGCGAGTCATCGGTTTGCCAGACGGTCTGGGACCACGCACCCTGACGGTCCTGTTCGGACACTGGCGTCAGTCGCCACTGGTTCGGGCCTTCATAGGTGACGACCGACTGGGGTTGATAGACCCAGTCCTGACGCCAGTGCTTGACCACCACCGTCTCTTCGCCGTGCTGCATGACCAGAATGTGCTGCAGGCTGATGCGGTCGCCTTCGTCATACACCACGCGCACGATCTCGGCCCCGCCGGACAGTTTTTCCTCCAGCGGGTCATAGTCGGGATCAAAGCTGACGTTCTCGCGCATTTCGAAATGCACGCGGTATTGGCCCGCTTGCGCCAGAATGGCCTGACGGTCGCGCTCGAACGCGCTGGCGGGGACCGTGGCGGATGGGGGTTGGGCCTGAGCGAGGGCAGGCAGGGCGATGGGCGCGGCCACAAGGGCGGCGGCCATCAGGAGGGCGCGGCGTTTGCGCTGGGGTAGAGCGGGAGCAATCATAGGCAGTTCCATCAGAAAACCGGTTAGAGACGGACGCTGAGCGAGACGCCGAAATTGCGACCCGGCTGGGTGTACGCGTCCAGTGTGGCGGGGCGTTCGGTGATGGATGGTCGGCTTAGGCCACGCACATCGCTCCACCACGCGTATTTCTCGTCGAACAGGTTGAAGGCCCCGGCGCGTAGCGTGGCCCGCTCGGTCAGGTTCACATAGGCGGTGAGGTCAACCACGGTGAAGGCCTCGCCCGGCCAGCATAGGCCGCCACCGCAGCCATAGCTGTCCTTGCGGTCAGACCAAGTGGCGCTGAGCATGCCGCCCCAACGTCCGGACGGATCGGCATAGTTCAGACCCCCGACCAGCTTTATGGGATCGACGCTGGCCAGCTTGCCGCGCTGGTCATCCGTCTCTGTCTCGCCGTCGGCGAAAGAAGCGGCCATGATCGCCGACAGGCCGTTGTCCCACGCGATGTCGCCGCGCGCTTCCAGACCCCAGATGTCCACATTGGTCTGGTTCACATACTGATAGATCAGCGGGTCACGACCCGGCACGCCGGTGCCGCGCACCACCACCTGATCGATGAAGTCTTCGTATTCGGATTTGAACGCCGTGGCCGACAGCGACAAACGTCCCCCCAAGGCGTCGATCTGGCGGAAGCGCATGCCCGCCTCGATGCTCTCGCTGGTTTCCGGCTTCAGGTCCGGGTTCGGGATGGATTCATAGCCGAACAGCGGGTTTTCAAAGAAGTTGTTCACCTGCATGGGCGAGGGGGCTTTGAAGCCCTGCGCATAGTTGGCGAACAGGCCGAAATGGTCGTTGGCCCAGTAGATGACGCCGATCTTGGGCGACAGGTGGCTGTCACTCTGGCCGGAAGTGGGGGCGGGGAACAGGCGGTCGACCTTGGGCGTCAGCTCGTACCAGTCATAGCGCAGGGCCGGAATGATGCTGAGGCGACCGTCCATCAGGCTGATTTCGTCCTGAATGAACAGGCCAGCCAGATCATATTCGGTCTTGGGGAAGGGACGGACGGGGAAGGCCTCGCCCGCAGGCGGCACAGTGCCGTCACGCACGCCTTCCTGCGTGGTGCGCGACCAGTCGCCACCCAAGGTGATGCGATGGCTGAGACGCTCGCCGCCAAAGGTGCGCGTGCCCTGTGCGGCCACGCCCCAGATTTCGTTGTCGAAGGTGACCAGACGGGTGCGGTTGGCCGCCGTGATGCGGTCCTCAGCCGTGAACTGGGTGGTGGTGGCATCTTGCCAATAGCCGGTGACGAAGCCGCTATCGAGGCCCAGAGTGTCGTTGAAGCGCCATTCGAGGCTAGCGCGCTGGCGCTCGGTTTCGTCTTCGGCGCGCAGGCGGCTGATAGAGGCGGAATAGCTGCTGAGGGCCTCGCCCGACATTTCGGAGTCGAAATAGTCGTAGGTCAGGCGCAGGGCGTGGTTGTCGTTCACATCCCACACCAGCTTGCCCAGAACGGCGTTGCTGGCAAAGTCCTGTGGGTTGGCCTGGGTTCGGGTAGAACCGGTGCCGCCGACATCGCCCATGGTCTCGGTCTCATTGGCGTCGCGGCGGGTATAGGCCAGCAGGCCCGACAGTGCGCCGCTGCGGCCCGCCAAGGCCACGCCTTCGGTCCAGCCTTTATCGGCAGAGCTATAAGCGACGCGGCCACGGGCTCCGAAATTGCGGTCGGCATCGAGGAAATCGACAGGGTCCTTGCTGGTGAAGCTGACTGCACCGGCTATCCCGTCCGAGCCATAGAGGGCCGAGGCGGGACCACGCAGGATTTCGACAGACTTCATCAGATCGAGATCGTTATAGCCGCCACGTCCCACGTTCTGGGCACCGAAGGCAAAGCCGTCCGGCACGCGTACGCCGTCCTGAACGATCAGGACGCGGTTGCCACCCATGCCCCGAATGGTGAAGCCGGAATTACCGTCGCGGCCCTGACCCGACATGGCGGCCGAAAAGCGGGCGGGGGCGGTCGGGACGCTGACGCCCGGCTCGAACTTGATCAGGTCCTTGATGTCGGTGACCAGAAGGCGCTCGATCTGTTCGGCGGAGATGACGCTGATGGTAGCGGGCACATCATCGACGGCGCGCTCGGTGCGGGTGCCGACAACGGTGATCGGCGACACCACGACCGGAGTATGCAGATCGATGTCCGTATCGGCGGCAGCGGCCACGCCGGGCACAACGCCGAGCACAAGAACGGTGGCGGCGGTGGAGGCCATGAGGGAGGAACGCATTTTTGACTGCCTCGTGTTGAACGTGTGGCAGGCAATTAGTGCGAGTGATTATCAGAATCAATAACAATAAGAGTGTGGTTATTTGAGGTTGAGCAGGTGCTTGAAATATCCGGCAAAAAGCCCCGCGATAAATTCGGCGGGGCTCATCAACCTTAGGCAGTGTGCTTAGAATCAGACCTGGGCGAGAGCCTGTTCCAGATCGGCGAGCAGGTCGTCGATGTGTTCGATACCGACCGACAAGCGCACGGTATCCTCGGTCACACCCGCCTTTTT
Source organism: Brevundimonas sp. UBA5713 (assembly GCF_002419815.1). Classification (GTDB taxonomy): domain Bacteria; phylum Pseudomonadota; class Alphaproteobacteria; order Caulobacterales; family Caulobacteraceae; genus Brevundimonas. The sequence goes on from NZ_DIGV01000028.1 coordinate 68,545, forward strand.
CAGTTCTTCGGGTGAAAGCTGGCGGTGGGTGGTCGATGCCGGATGGCAGACCAGCGACTTGGCATCGCCGATGTTCACCAGGCGGGTGAACAGCTGCACCGCGTCCTGGAAGCGGGCACCGGCCTCGCGGCCACCCTTGACGCCAAAGGTCAGCAGGCCCGACGCCTTGCCGCCGAAATACTTCTGGATCAGCGGGTTGGAGTCATGGTCCTCGAGCCCGGCATAGTTGACCCATTCCACCTTGGGGTGGGCCTTCAGCCATTTGGCGATGGCGGTGGCGTTCTCGACGTGGCGATCCATGCGAAGGGCCAGCGTTTCCAAGCCTTGCAAGATCAGGAAGCTGTTGAACGGCGAGATGGCCGCGCCGGTGTTTCGCAGCAGAACCGTGCGCACACGGCCGATGAAGGCTGCTGGCCCAAGCGCCTCGGCATAGACGACGCCGTGATAGCTGACTTCCGGCTCGTTCAGGCGACGGAAGCGCTCTTTGTGCTCGGCCCACGGGAAGGTGCCGCCATCGACGATGGCACCACCGATAGAGGTGCCATGGCCGCCAATATATTTGGTCAGGGAGTGGATGACGATGTCCGCGCCGTGTTCGATGGGGCGGGTCAGGTAGGGCGTCGGCACAGTATTGTCGACGATCAGCGGCAGGCCCGCAGCGTGGGCGGCATCGGCCAATGCCTTGAAGTCCACGACATTGCCCAGCGGATTGCCGATGGATTCACAGAACACCGCCTTGGTGCGGTCATCGGTGTTGGCGGCAATGGCAGCTGCGTCGTCGGCATCGATGAAGCGCACCTCGATGCCGTATTGCGGCAGGGTGTGGGCAAACAGGTTGTAGGTGCCGCCATAAAGCGTCGAGGTGGCGATGACGTTGTCGCCAGCCTCTGCGATGGTCAGGATGGCATAGGTGATCGCCGCTTGGCCCGAGGCTACCGTCAGGGCTGCGATACCGCCCTCCAGCGCCGCGATGCGCTGTTCCAGCACATCGGACGTCGGGTTCATGATGCGGGTGTAGATATTGCCCGCGACTTTCAGGTCGAACAGGTCGGCCCCGTGCTGGGTGTCGTCGAAGGCGTAGCTGGTGGTTTGATAGATCGGCACCGCGACGGACTTGGTGGTCGGATCGGGCGAATAACCGGCGTGCAGCGCCAGAGTGTCGAACTTCAAGGACAAAGGGACCTCCCCATTAGGATCAGGCCCACAAACTAACAGGGCCGCCCATGAGGCGGCCCTGCAGAAAATCTGAATCGACGATCAGATAAACTAAAGCTCGGCGAACCTTAGTTGTTGAACAGGAAGTGCATCACATCGCCGTCCTTGACGATGTAGGACTTGCCTTCAGCGCGCATCTTGCCCGCTTCCTTGGCACCGGCTTCGCCCTTGTAGGCGATGTAGTCGTCGAAGCTGATGGTTTCGCCGCGGATGAAGCCCTTTTCGAAGTCGGTGTGGATGACACCGGCGGCTTGAGGAGCGGTGGCACCGACCGGAATGGTCCAGGCGCGCGCTTCCTTCGGACCCACGGTGAAGTAGGTCTGCAGGCCCAGCAGCTTGTAGGCTTCGCGGATCAGGCGGTTCAGGCCCGGCTCTTCGAGACCGAGGGTCTCGAGGAACTCTGCCGACTCCTCGTCGTCCAGCACGGCGATTTCGGATTCGATCTGGGCCGAGATGACCACCGAGTTGGCGTTGTCGGCGGCGGCGCGCTTGGCGACCAGATCCGACAGCTCATTGCCCTTGTCAGCAGAGGCTTCTTCGACGTTGGCAACATAGAGCGCCGGAAGGGCGGTCAGCAGTTGCAGCATGTCCCAGGCCTTTTTGTCTTCCTTGGACACGTCGGCCAGACGGGCAGGCTTGCCGGCGCGCAGTTGTTCCAGTGCGGCGTCGATCAGCTTGAGGTTCAGCTGGGATTCCTTGTCGCCACCCTTGGCGCGCTTCTCGATCTGGACGCGGCGGCGCTCCAGGCTCTCGAGGTCGGCCAGCATCAGCTCGGTCTCGATGATTTCGAGGTCCGAGATCGGGTCGATGCGGTTTTCGACGTGGGTGATGTCGTCGTCGACGAAGCAGCGGGCGACGAAGGCGATGGCGTCGCAGTCGCGGATGTTGGCGAGGAACTGGTTGCCCAGACCTTCACCCTTCGACGCTCCGCGCACCAGACCGGCCACGTCCACGAAGGTGATGCGGGCCGGAATGATTTCCTTCGAGCCGGCGATTTCAGCCAGCTGGTTCAGACGGGGTTCCGGCACGGCCACGTCGCCGGTGTTCGGCTCGATGGTGCAGAACGGATAGTTTGCAGCTTGCGCCGCTGCCGTCTTGGTCAGGGCGTTGAACAGGGTGGACTTGCCGACGTTGGGCAGGCCGACGATCGCGACTTTAAGGGCCATGGTATTCCTCGTGAGCGCGTGCCTTTAGCCGTTCCGAGCCGATTTGTCAGTCCGCGCGATGTATTGGCCCCTCTATAGGCGGAAAAGGGCGGCCTTTCGACCGCCCTTTGAGGGATTATTGCTCGCCGCCGACAACCGGCGGGCGACGGATGGCAAAGTCGATGGTTTGGGCTTCGGCCTTATCAAAGGTCAGGGTGATCTTGGCGGTCTGGCCATCGACCAGAGGAGCCTTCAGACCCATCAGCATGATGTGGTTGCCGTGCGGCTTCAGCTCGGTGCGGACACCGGCGGGAAGGGCAAGGCCGTTGGCCAGATGGCTCATCTTCATCATGCCGTCTTCGTGCTTCATTTCGTGCACCTGCGCCATGTCGGCAAGGTCGGAGCTGACGGACTTCAGCACATCATCTGCCGCAGAGGTGAGGATGACATAGCAGCCACCGGCCTTGGCACCGTTGGGCGTCGGGCGGCACCAGGCGTCCTCGACGGTCATGCCGCCCGCAGTTTGCTCCACGGGAGCCTCGGTCGTGGCCACCGGGGCCTCGGTTGCCGGAACTTCGGCAGGGGTCTCGGCGGGCGGGTTACAGGCTGCGAGGGTCAGGGCCAGTGCGGCCATGGAGACGGAGAGAATCTTGGTCATCAGTGTTCGCCGTGGGGGATGGTGGCTGGATGAGGTTCAGCGGTGTCTAGCACGCGCAGGACCGGTTGCGGATAGGCGGGGGCGTGACCGTCCCATCGGGAAGACGATGCGCCGCACGTCTGGATCGCGCTGAAAGGCAGGTCTTGAGCTTCGGATGGCAGCTTCATCAGCAGGCCGAAATCATCGAACTGATCATCGGGCAGATGGCCGGTCCAGGTGACGGCTCGCACACCGTTTTCATCATGGGCGGTGGTAATTTCCCAGCCCGCCTTGGGCTGGGGGCGCACCGAAACCTGAGACGGGATGGAGATGGTCAATGACGTGGTGGCCTGCCCCTGACAGCCGTGTCCGATACGAAAGAAGGCTGCGTGATAGCTGCCCGCTTTGGCCGATTTTTGCGTCAGGGCCACATGGGCGTTGGCGGTCGTGGCCGACAGGGTGATGGCGGCCATGCCGAGAGCGATGTAAAGCGTTTTCATGTTCTCAGCTCCTTAATAGGACAGGCGCAGGCCGACGAAGACACTGCGACCATCGGCGGGCACTAAGACGGCGCTGGAGGCGCTGCGAGCATCGGTGATGGCTGACATTTCAGGCACATGGCGTTTGTCGGTCAGGTTGCGACCCTCGACATAGAGGCTGACGTGATCGGTCACGTCCACCCCGCCGCTAAGACCCCAGACCACATAGGCGGGGGCCTTCATCGTATTGGCATAGTCGACGAAGGGCTTGCTGGCGCGCCATTCGACCGAGGGACGGATGAACAGGCCGCGCGGGCCGCGCCATGTAGCCTCGGTACGGATCTGGTGTTCGGGAATGACGGGCAGGCGGTTGTCGCCCCACACCGGATCACCGTCAAAGCGGAAATCACTCCATGTCCACACAGGACGGACAGTTAACCGGCCGCCCAGAACGGGCTCAGGCGCGGTCCATTCCAAAGACGCCTCCAGCCCTTGGTGGATCGTGTCGCCCGCATTGAAGATGGCGGCGGGCACCTCCGGAGAGACAGTAAAGTTCAGCATCTCGCCGGTCAGTTCGGCGCGGTACAGGGCGACGTCCCAAGCGAGGTTATCGCGGCGTCCGCGCGTGCCGATCTCGGCAGTCCATGCCTTTTGCGGTTTAACGGGGACGAATTGAGGATAGGGGGCCTGAACCAGAGCGCCAAAGTGCGGTGGCTCGACCGAGCGGGTAATGTTGGCAAACACCTGCGTGCCGCCCGCATCTTCCCACAGCACGCCAATGCGCGGTGCAATCCAGTCAAAATCGGTTTTGGCGTTATTGGCGGGGTTCAGGTGATCGCGATAGTTGCGCGTGGCGCGGCCATAGGTGGCTCCGCCGACCACAGCCAGTTCATCGGTGACAAAGAGGCGGCCCTCTGCGAACAGGTCGCTAGAGGTGGCGGCCTGAAGACCGTCGGCGGTCTTGGCACCACGGCGGCCTGCCTGATTGACGAAGCGCAGGGCGTCCATCTCGCCATCGCGCCAGTTCAGACCCCAGAAGGCGTCGGCGCGTTTGCCCGCCACCATGCCGTTCCAGTCAAAACGGCCATAGAGCCCCCAAGTCTGGCTGTCCTGATCCACCACCTGAAAAATCGGGTGGTAAAGGTCTTTTTGCCAGCCCCAGATGGCGCCTTCGAAGAGCAGGGCATCGTCAAAGCGCCAGCGGGTCTGAAGCGCCAGCCGCTGCAACGAGACGTCGCGGGCGTTGTCACCCGCCAAGGCCGAAGCGGAGGCGCGGCGCGGCGTGTTCAGGGCCTGATCCAGCGTCAGTGAGCCTGCGATCTTTTGTTTGATGTCGGCGGCCTGACCGATCAGGCGCACTTCGCGGTCTTCGCCGAACTGATAGCCGAGGTTCAGCGTGCCGCGCAGCTGCTTGCCATTCTGGTGGTCGCGCCAGCCATCGCTTTGCATGGCGGTGGCTGCGGCGTAGACGTCCCAGCGATCAGCGGCGCGAGCGATCTCTGCGCGCACCCGATAGGTATCGGCGGTGCCGGCTTCCAGCTGGTAGAGGTTCTGGTGCACAGCGGTGCGGCCCGTAGGCGTCACCAGATTGACAGCCCCGCCCAGCTGGGCCCCGCCAAAGCGCAGGGCGTTGCCACCCTTATAGACCTCGATATAGCGGCTGCTCTGGCTGTCGACGCCTTGGAAATCGGAGAAGCCGTCCGCGTCGGCAAAGGGGACACCGTCTTGGGCCAGTAGAACGCCGCGCTGGTGAAAGCCCTGACCAATGCCCGAGCCGCGGATCGACAGGCGCGATTCCTCGCCATAACGGCGCTGGGCGGTGACACCGGCGACATTGCGCAGGGTGTCTGCAAAGCTCTGGGTGAAGCGGTCCGAATGGCTTTCTGCGGATACGACCGCCACGGCCCCCGGCGTGCGTGACAGGCGGGCTCTAGCCTCGGCGGTGACGGCGGGGTCTTCGGGATTGCGGCGGGCGGTGACGATAATGGAATCGACGGCTGTCGGGGTGTCGTTTGTCTCGGCCAGAGCCGCAGTGGACAAAAGGGCAGGGACCGCACAGGCGGCCATCAGCAGGGCGCGCGGCGCTGCCGGAAAAATTCTGGACATGGATGGAATCCTGAAAACTGTATGACGACGCGCAAGCACAAAGGGCCGCGCGCGGGTGACATGTTTCAGGCGTGGGGTGGTGCGGTGGACGGTGGCCGTGGCGGACCACGCGCAGGCGGCGGGGCCGCAACAATGAACGGAACATAGGCCACCCGCGTCACCTTCAGCAGGCGCGGGGCGACATCGAGTACAGGTACAGGCGGCAGATCAGCCTGAAGTGGCATGATGCAGGCGGCGCATTTGGCTCCGACATCGTGCTTCAGCGGGCCATCGAAGCCACCGTTATGGATGGTTTGCAGCCCTTGGGTCGTACAGATGACAATGGGCTGGCCCGGCTGTGCAGCGGCCATGGCCGCGAACGGCATCAGCGTTCCGGTCACGATGGCAAACACCGCCGCCAGATGGGCGAGGGTGCGCGTCAGAGACCAGTTTTCAACCGAACAGCGGGACACAAAAAGGGCTTCTATCGGGTCCGCCCGATGTTGCAAGCGGACATATGGCCTCGCTCGACAGATCGCGGGGGGTGTGTAAGCGTGCGATGGAAATAACTGCGGAGCCGATCATGCATCAACGCTCAAGGCTGGTCATCGCTGTGGCGCTGGCGTCGACGGTGTCTTTTTCGGCCGCTGTGGCCCAGCAGTTGGAGGGCGGAACCGGTGGGCCGGACCGATTGGCCCTGACCATCTATAACCAGAACATTGCCTTGGTGGAGGATGTGCGCGGCTTGTCGATCAATGCGGGCCGTGTGCGTCAGGAATTTCCCGGCGTGTCGGCCTCCATCCGGCCCGAGACCGTCACCTTGTCTGGGCGCGGCCTTTCGGTGGTGGAGCAGAACTTTGACTACGACCTGCTGACGCCGTCCAAACTGATGCAGGGCGCGGTGGGCCAGACGGTGGGCGTGATCCGCACCAATCCGGGCAATGGTGCCCAGACGACCGAGCGGGCGCAGGTGCTGTCGGCCAATGAAGGCGTGGTGCTACAGATCGGCAACCGGATCGAGGTGCTGCGGGACGATGGTGCGCCGACGCGGGTGGTGTTTGACGGGGTGCCACCCAATTTGCGTCCGCGCCCGACCCTGAGTGTGACGCTGGATGCCGAGGGTAATCCTCGCCGCGATGTGACGCTCAACTATTTGACCAGCGGCCTACAGTGGAAGGCCGACTATGTGGCGCGCTTTGAAGAGAGCGCAGGCACGCTGGATTTGAATGGCTGGGTGACGATCACCAACAACTCCGGTTCGACCTTCGACAATGCCGTCACGCGCGTGGTGGCGGGCGATGTGAACGTGGCTGCCAACCAGCGCGGTAGGCAGCGTGGCGGCGGCACCGGAACAGGGGCAAATGCCCAAGGCGATGCGCACGTCTATCTGCTGCCCGAGCGGGTGACGGTGGCCAATAACCAGACCAAGCAGGTTGGCCTTTTGGACGTCAGCGCGGTTCCGGCCACCAAACGCTATCTGTTCCAGATGGGCGGTTTCGGCTCCTATGAGGAGGCACAGGCCGCCGATGTGGGTATATTGTTCCGCAGTGAGCCCGCGCTTCCCGCGGGTGTGATGCGCGTCTATGTGCGCGGCAGCGATGGCGAGCCGCGATTTATCGGCGAAGATCAGGTGGATCACTCTCCGGCGGGGTCGGACGTGGTGATCTCGACCGGTAAGGCCTTCGACATCACGGTCCAGCCGAGATTGGTGGCCAGTGAGCGGGTCAGTGACCGCCGGGCTGACCGTTATCGTACCCGCTATCAGATGGAATATCGCGTGCGTAACGCGACTGGTCAGCCTGTGACGGTGGAGGTGCGCCAACGCACCTATGGCCGCGATACCGAACTGAGCAACGAAAGCCTGAAAGGCGAGCTGACCGACGCCTATACCGCAACATGGAAGGTACCCGTGGCTGCCAATAGCGAGACGGTTCTGACTGCCACCATTACGACGGGCGGCTGATCCCATGCGCTGGCTGAGCGCTATTTTGGCAGGGACCGTCGCATGGGCACCCATGGCGAGCGCAGCGTCGCTGGCGGCTTCGCAAGAGGTCGTGGCACCCCTTGCTAACGAATCTATCTCAGAGCGCCCCGATTCGGTGGCGTTGGTGGTTTATCGGGATCGTCCTGTAGACACCGCCTTTCTGATGCAGCAGTCGCGTCAGCGCTATAACAACCTTCAGACTATGGGCTTGGTCTTGGTGGTGGAGAAACGCACCATCGATGTGCCGCGTGGCGAGGCAATGGTGCGGTTCAAGGGGCTGGCGACCGGTATTGTACCCCACAGCGCAACGATTGAAGGCTTGCCTGCGGGCGTGCTGGAACAGAACGCCGACTATGATCTGATCTCTCCGGCTACCCTGTTGGAAAAAGCTGTCGGCGAGGCAGTCACCGTGTTGCGCACCAATGCGGCCAATGGCGAGGTGGTTGAGGAACGTGGCGTGTTGCGGGCCGGAGGCCGCGGTACGGTGGTCCAAATCGGCGACCGCGTCGAAGCTCTGGACTGTAGCGGTCTGACCGAGCGGATTGTTTTTGAAACCGTACCCGAGGGCCTCGGGGCTACGCCAACACTGTCGATCAAGACCCGTGCTGCCGAGGCCGGGCGTCACACGGTCACCTTGGCCTATCTGGCGACGGGGGTGCAGTGGAGCGCCGACTATGTGGCGCGGATGTCTGCCGACGACACGCTGGACCTACAAGGCTGGATCACCATTTCGAACTTTGGCGGAACGGGTTTCAGCGATGCGCCCGTCGTCGTCGTGGCGGGCGATTTGGCGCGTCAGGAGGATACGCGCCCGATCGAGCTGCGCACCCGATATTCCCAGAACATGTGCTGGCCGCAGGGGCGCTCGCACCAAAATCTGCACAGCCCCAATAACGGTTACGGCGGGGCTCCGCCGCCGCCACCGCCGCCGGCTCCACATGCGCCATCACCTGTAGCGATGCGCGCTATGGCCGACGAAGTGGTCGTGACAGGCTCGCGTGTGAAGGCGCAGATGGAAGAGCTGGGGGACTATAAAGCCTATGTGCTGCCCCATCTGACCACGGTTGCGGCCAACCAGATGAAGCAGGTGCTGTTTCTGCACCAGCCGGGGGTGCGTTATCGGCGCGTAAACAGCTTTTGGGCGTCAAACGACACTGTCGAGGATGCGCCGACCTCGACCATTCTTATGGTGCGCAACCAGGAAGAAGACGGCTTGGGCCTGCCGGTGCCGCAAGGCAAGGCCAATATCATGATGAACGACCCGTCCGGCGTGATGTGGGGCGGGCAGGTCGAACTGAACGACACGCCTGTGGGCCTGCCCATCCGGTTGGAGATAGGTCTCGACACGGACGTACGGATCACGACCCAGAAAACGCAAGACACCGCCCGTGGCTCCGGCCCGCGCCGACGCAGCGTCGAATCTTATGAGACCGTCGTGCGCAATCAATCGGACGAGACCGCCGCGGTAGAGATACTGGTGCCCGCCTATCTGGCCGAAGCCCCCGGTTTCCGCATCGACCGTCAAAGCCTGCGCAGTCAGGTCGATCCGGATCGCGGCGTGTATGTCTGGACGTTTGATGTGCCCGCCAATGGCGAGCGCACGCTGACCTATCGCTGGTCGTATGATTCGCCTGAGGGCTGATACGCCTTAGCCGCCGTTGGCCACCTGACGCGGGCTAAACTTCGGCGCAGGAGCCAGACGCATGACCTCGCCCTGATAACGCTCGTCATCGCCCTTGATGGCGAAGGGCAGGGCGTCGGCACAGGCTTGCAGCATGGCGTCCAGCCACGGCTGGTCGGCCTTGGCAAAATCACCCAGCACATGGGTGTGCACCAGTTTCGGATCGCCGGGGTGGCCCACGCCCATACGTGCGCGGCGGAAATCGGCACCCAGATGCGCAATGGCGGAACGGATGCCGTTCTGGCCCGCAGCACCGCCGCCCTTTTTCATGCGAAAGCGACCGGGGGCCAGATCGATCTCGTCGTGGAAGACGATGATGTTGTCGACAGGCACCTTATAAAAACGCGCGGCCTCGCCGATCGCGCGGCCGCTTTCGTTCATATAGGTCTGCGGCTTCATCAGCAGGACCTTTTCGCCCTCGATCTCGCCGTCCTGGATCTTGGACTGGAACTTGGCCTTCTCGGGGCCAAAGCGCCAGCGGCGGGCGATTTCGTCAGCGGCCATAAAGCCGATGTTGTGGCGGTTCTTTTCGTACTTTGCGCCGGGGTTACCCAGCCCTGCGATGATAATCATGATGGCTGTCTAGCGCTGAATGACGGGCAAAGAAAAGCCCCGCTGCGTTTCCACAGCGGGGCTTTGAACTTTGGTCGGCAGAAGCGATTAGGCTTCAGCTTCGCCTTCAGCCGCTTCAGCTTCGTCTTCAGCGCCACCGGCCGAAGCCTTGACCGAAGCGATCATGAAGTCGCGGTCGGTGATGGTCGGCTGGGCGTCACCAGCGTTGGTGATGTCCGAGAAGCGGATGTTGGTGTCGATCTCGACCTTGGCCAGGTCGATGATGAAGGCTTCCGGCATTTGGTCCGGACGGATCATCACTTCAACTTCGTGACGAACGACTTCCAGCGTGCCGCCTTGACGGACGTACGGAGCTTCGTCGCCGTTGATGAACTGCACCGGCAGAGAAATCTTGACCGGAGCGGTGGTGTCGACGCGCATCAGGTCGAAGTGCATCGGACGATCCGAAACCGGATCGAAGTCCACGGTCTTGGCGATGACCGGCTGGGTCTCGTCGCCATACTTCAGGGTCACCAGGTGGCCCAGCAGTTTGCCGGTGTACAGCGACTTGCGGAATTCGCGCTCGCTGACAGAAATAGCAACCGGGGCCTTATCGCCACCGTACAGGACGCCAGGAACGGCGCCGGCGCGACGCACTGCACGGGCGCTTCCGGTGCCCACGCCTTCGCGGACGTCAACGTTCAGAATGATCTCGGCCATCGGGCTCGCCTTCAATACAAGTAAACGCCTGCGCTGAACCGTTGCCCGCGCGGCGGGGTCATGAACCCATCGAATTCAAGAGGGCGGGCTATTACACGGAACAGGGGCGGTACGCAACCGCCCCTGCCTGTTTTTGCCTGCTTGGTGGTATCTTTAGCCGGTTGGCTGTGATTCCGGAACCGGTACTTCGGTCGGATTGGTCGCCGGGACCGACACCGTGATGGTGGGGCGGGGGCCAGCGAACTGGGAGGCGCACTGGGCCAGATCGCGCACGATGTGGCGGCCGGTGCAGAACATGTCCTCATAGCTGGGCTTTGCAGCGGCCAGGCACTGATACAGCATCAGCTTGGACATATTCAGGCAGAACTCGTTGTTCTGTTCGGTCATCAGGGCGTCGGTATTGGCCTTGGCCTCGTCGCCTGCTGCACCTAGCGCGGCAAGGGCGGCGATGGCCAGCGAGTTGACTACGGCAGGCGTATAGGGTGCGCCGCGCTGGGCCGGAGAGACCTGAATACCGTTGCCGGAATGGGCCGCTGCAAACAGGCGGGCGCTGTCCTCGGCAGACGGCAGTCGCGGTACCGACAGGTTCTTGGCGACCTGCAGGCGGCCTTCGCGGTCGGCGACACTGGCAATGGCCCAGCGACGGCGCGGATCGTTGCGTTCCTGGATCGTATAGGCGTCTGCTTCTACGCCATCGGCGATGTAGGTCAGGGCATCCACATCACGAATCAGCGCGTTCACCATGACACCGGCGGCATAGTCCGCGCCCGGCAGGGTCGCGGCATAGGCCGGATCGGCGATAATGCGGGCCACCATCGTCTGGCGCTGGGCCGGATCAGAGGCGTATTGGCGCACACCGGCCACAAACTCCGGCGATTGCAGCGCCAGAATGGAGCCATAGGCGATCATGGCGCGGGACATCTGGGCTGCATCATAGGCAGCGCCCTTGCGCATTTCGGCCTGTATCTCTTCGGCGCTCTGGAAGCCGCCGGCCTTGATGGTGTTCAGGTCGCGAACAAAAGAGACATAGATAGAGGCAGCCTCGGCCACGCTCTGGTTCAGCGAAAGCTCGGGTGCAGGAGGCGGCGGCGCGGGCGGCGGAGCCTCCGGCTCAGGGGTGGCGCAGCTGGCAATCAGTGTGGCGGCAGCAATCGCTGCCACCGCAAGACCGCGACGTGCGCGCGGCACGCTCGACAGGGCCGGACGCAGTGTGACCATGGACATCGGCGGGCTTCCCTTGACTTAAGACTGTTCCAAACGGGCGAGGGGGTCGCCCGATTGAGAGGGGGGATTAAAGCCGACTATTTCGTGCGAAAAATGGTTAGCCGAACATTAATCGAAGAGCTTTGACACGGATTCTTCATTGGCGATGCGACGGATCGCTTCACCAATCAGGGGCGCAACGCTGACGCGGCGGATTTTGTTGCACTCCAGCACAGCTTGCGGCTGTTCGATGGAATCCGTGATCACCAGTTCTTTAAGCGGACCGTTGGTGACGCGCTCGACGGCAGGGCCGGACAACACGCCGTGGCTGATATAGGCCGACACCTCGGTTGCGCCCTGTGCCATCAGGGCCTCGGCGGCGTTGACCAGCGTGCCACCGGAATCGACGATGTCATCGAACAGGATACAGCTGCGGCCTTCGACGTCGCCGATGATGTTCATCACTTCGGACTTGCCCGGTTCTGGACGACGTTTGTCGACGATGGCCAAATCGCAGTCGAGGCGTTTGGCCAGAGAGCGGGCGCGGACCACGCCGCCGACGTCGGGCGAGACGATCATCACCGAATCGCGCGGCTTGGTTTCCTTGATGTCCTGCGCCAGCACCGGCATGGCGACCAGATTGTCCGTGGGAATATCGAAGAAGCCCTGAATCTGGCCTGCGTGCAGGTCCATGGTCAGAACACGGTCGGCACCTGAGCGCTCGATAATGTTGGCGACCAGTTTGGCTGAGATCGGCGTGCGGCCGCCGGTCTTGCGGTCCTGACGGGCATAGCCGAAGTAGGGCATCACGCAGGTGACGCGTCGGGCCGATGCGCGGCGCAGAGCGTCAACCATGATGAGCATTTCCATCAGGTTGTCGTTCGCCGGATAGCTGGTCGACTGAATCAGGAAAACGTCCTCGCCGCGGACGTTTTCCTCGATGACGGCAAATACCTCATTGTCCGCAAAGCGCTTGACCTGCGCCTTGGTGAGAGGTGCATCGAGGTGGTTGGCAATCGCTTGTGCCAACGTCCGGTTCGAATTGCCTGCCAGCAGCTTCATGACCGGTCATCCTTTCGCCGTCTTGGAACCAACAGTATGCGGCTCCGTGTTATGTTGCGCGCTGTCTAGGCCGCGAAATGACTCGCTTCAACCCGCGTTTCAGTGATTTCCGCGCATTGGCATACGGATATGCCCTGTTATAGAGAACGATCAGGGCGAGCGCGCACGGGTGCGTTGCATGTCCGCCAGATTACGAGGTTGCTCTTGCCTGCACTCCAGTCCCGCTCCGGTTTGTTCCGCTCCGGCATGATGCTGATGGGGGTCGCAGCTGCGACTCTGACCCTGTCGGCCTGCGCTGGCAATAAGCCGCGCCAACGTCTGGCCTATGAAGAGCGTCCGGTCGAAGCCCTGTACAATACGGGCTATCAGCGTCTGGAAGCCCGCCGCTGGAATGATGCGGTGGACTATTTCCAGGAGGTGGAACGTCAGCACCCGTATTCGGAATGGGCGCGCCGCGCCATTCTGATGCAGATCTACGCCTTCTATCAGAACAATGCCTATCAGGACGCGAATGCGGCAGCTGACCGCTTCATCGCCCTGTTCCCGGGTAACCCCTCGGCGGCTTATGCCTTCTATATGAAGGCCATCTGCAACTTCGAGCAGATCGTGGATGTGGGCCGCGACCAAGGCTATGCCGAGGCCGCTCTGGCCGGTCTGCGCGATGTGGTGCGCCGCTATCCGAACTCGCCCTATGCCACGGACGCCCGCGTTAAGATCGACATGGTCAATGACCAGCTGGCCGGTAAGGAAATGGCCGTGGGCCGTTTCTATCAGCGTGCCAACCAGCCCATCGGTGCGGTGAACCGCTACAAGGCCGTGATCGAGAATCAGGAATTCCAGCGCACTTCCCACACGCCGGAAGCCCTGTACCGTCTGGTGGAAGTGAACCTGCAGCTGGGCCTGCGCGAGGAAGCGGTGCGCAATGCCGCTGTGCTGGGTCACAACTATCCGGGCAGCCCGTGGTACGCCGAGGCCTTTGCCTTGCTGACCGAAGAAGGCCAGCGCCCCGAAATCGAGCCGACCGGCAAGCGCGAGTCGTGGCTGCGCCGCATCATTCCGGGCGGTCGTGACTAAATCCCATGCGTGACAGAGCGCAGTGGCGATAAAAGCCGCTGCGTTCTCGTTACGTTTCCGGCTAGGATCGTCTGGTCGAACACGAATCATAACGATCCATGCTGACCAGTCTTTCCATCCGTGATGTGGTTCTCGTCGATGCTCTGGACCTTGAGGTCGAGCAGGGGCTGACGGTTCTGACCGGTGAAACCGGCGCGGGTAAGTCGATTATTCTGGATGCGCTGGGTTTGGCGCTGGGCGCACGCGGCGATGCCGGACTGGTGCGTCGCGGGGCCAAACAGGCGGTCGCGACGGCTGTGTTCGTCACGCCCGACGATCCCGAACTGATTTCTGCCATTGAAGAGCGCGGCTTCGAGGCCAAGGCGGGCGAGGAGTTGATCCTGCGCCGCATCCTCGGGGCCGATGGCCGCTCGCGTGCCTTTATCAATGATCAGCCCGCCGGTGTGACGGCGCTCAAGGATATCGGCTCGCGTCTGGTCGAGGTCCATGGCCAGCATGAGACCGTGGGCCTGCTGGACTGGCGCACCCATCGCGGGCTGCTGGATGCCTATGGCGGATTGCAACCGCAGTTGGCGGCGGTGGCCGAGGCGGCCAAGGCGCTGAAAGAGGCCGAGCAGAAACTGGCCGAACTTCAGGCCGAGGCGGCGGATGCCGCGTCCCGCGCCGAGGAAATCTCGCTCAATCTGGCCGAACTGGATGCTCTGGACCCCCGCGAGGACGAGGAAACCGAGCTGGCGGGCGAACGCGCCGTATTGGGCGCGGCTGAAAAGGCGCTGGCCGATCTGGCCGATGCACGCACGCAGCTGGGTGGCGACAAGCTGTCCCAACGTCTGGGCGCAGCCCTGCGCGCAGTCGAGCATGCCCGCACCCGCTCCGGTCAGGCCGGTATCGAGGGCGAGCATCCGGTCATCAAGGGCCTGTCCAATGCCGTCGATGCCATTGACCGCACCATGGTCGAGGCCGCCGAGGCGATTGCGGCGGTGGATGCTGCTGCTGACGCGTTTGATTTCGAGCCGGGCCGTCTGGACAAGGCCGAAGAGCGCCTGTTCGCCCTGCGGGCGGCGGCGCGCAAACTGCACACCACGGTTGATGCCCTGCCGTCTCTACGCATTCGTCTGCGCGAACAGTTGCGCCTGATCGAGGATGGCGAGGAAGCCCTGACTCAAGCCCGCCGCGAGGCGGCCTTGGCGGCGCAGGCCTATGACGAGGCGGCGCAGATGCTGAGCGATGCCCGCACGGCAGCGGCAGAGCGGCTTAAGACGGCGGTGCTGTCCGAACTGGGACCGCTCAAGCTGGAACGCGCCCAGTTCCGCGTGGCGCTGGAGCCGATTGAGAACCGTCGCGGACCCGAAGGTCGCGAGACGGTGCGTTTTCAGGTGGCCACCAATGTGGGCACCGATTTTGGCCCGCTGGACAGCGTAGCGTCCGGCGGGGAACTGGCACGCTTTGCTCTGGCGATGAAGGCCGCGCTGGCCAGCCGAGAAGACATTATCCAGCCGGTGATGATCTTCGACGAAGTGGATCAGGGCGTGGGCGGTGCTGTGGCCGAGGCGGTCGGGGGCCGACTGAAACGTCTGGCCCATGGCGCGCAGGTGCTGGTGGTCACGCACAGCCCGCAAGTCGCGGCCTGTGGCCATACGCACTGGAAGATCAGAAAGTCCGACAAGGACGGCATGACCACTTCGACCGTCGAGGCCTTGGGCGAGACCGCGCGTCTTGAAGAAATCGCCCGCATGTTGTCCGGCGCACAGGTGACCGATGAAGCCCGTGCGGCGGCGAAACGCCTGATCGGCTGATCATACAACCTTGATCTGCCTTTACGCCGCCGCAGTCTGTGACTAGAGCGCGAGCATGCCTTTGCACATGATCAAATTGGCCGTCGGCGTTCCGGATGTCGAATGGTTGGAAAAGCGCGCCGCGAAAGGCGCGCCTATGGTTGTGCATACCCGTATGACGCCCAAGCGCGCGCCGGAAATGGAAGACGGCGGCTCTCTGTACTGGGTTGTTAAAGGCTCCATTGTCGCGCGCCAGCCGATCGTGGACATCTCCACCATCGGCGAGGGCAAGGCCAGCCGGTGCGAGGTGACCCTGGCTCCCGAAGTGGTGCGTGTGTCGCCCACGGTGCGGCGGGCCTTTCAGGGCTGGCGCTATCTGGAGCCCAAGGACGCGCCGGTCGATCTGGATGTCATCGACACCGGAGAGACCCCGCCCGAACTGGCCGCCATGCTGCGCGAACTGGGGGCGTGGTAAGGGCTGGATAGCCCGCCACTGACCCAAACCTATTTTTGTGGCCAAGCGTGCCTTGGCCGACGATCTCGATCTTGACGGAAATCCGGCCGTGTTCAGTCCTGCACACAAACAAACTCTGAAAGACCTGATGGTTCTGGCGTGGCCGGTGGTGCTGGCGCGTATCGGCATCATGACCATGGGTCTGACCGACGCGATTGTGGTGGGCCACTATTCGTCGGAGGAACTGGCCTATCACTCGCTGGCGTGGGCGCCGTCGTCGGTGGTGCTGACCACGGCTGTGGGCCTGATGATGGGTGTGCAGGTGATGACCGCCCGCATGCGCGGGGAGGGCCGCTATGACGAAGTAGGGGCCGTGCTGCGCCGTGGCATGATCTATTCGCTGAAGATCGGCGTGGTGGCCATGATCCTGCTGGCCCTGATCGGGCCGCTCTTGCTGCCGCGACTAGGTTTTCAGGACGGTCTGGGCGAGGGCGCGGCCCTGCCTTTGATGGTGTTTGCCCTGTCCATGCCCGCCTATCTGATTTCGGTGGCCGCGCAGTTCTTCCTTGAAGGTCTGGGCAAGCCCAAGCCGGGCATGTGGGCGATGTGGATCGCCAATATCGTCAACATCGGCCTGAACCTGCTGCTGGTACCGGATATTCTGGGACTGGGCGTGCATGGGGCCGCCGCCTCGGCGTGGGCGACCTTTGGCGCGCGTACAGCTCTGGCGATCTTCCTTGTGATCTACATCCTGCGTCAGCCCGAAGCGCGCGCATGGGGCCTGTTCCGCAAGCCCAAGCGTGATCGTGCCATCGAGCAGGAGCAGATCAAGGTTGGTCTGGGGGCAGGGGCCTCCAACTTTATCGAGGTCGGTGCCTTTGCGGCCATGACCATCATTGCCGGTACCATCAGCGCACAGGCGACGGCGGGCTGGGCCATTGTGATCAACACCTCGGCTATCGTCTTCATGCTGCCCATGGGCCTGTCGTCGGCGACGGCGGTTCTGGTCGGCAAGGCCTATGGTGCGGGAGACCACGAGGGCGTCAAGCGCGCGGGCTGGATCGGCATGGGCGTGGTAGCGGCTCTCGCGACCCTTGTGGGCATTGTGATCTGGCCGACCGCGCACCTGATCACTGGTGCCTACAGCAGCGATGCGGCGGTGTTGGCCATCGCGGCACCGGCGCTTGCGCTGGCGACCTTCTTCTTCGTGGCCGATGCCATTCAGGTGGTGGCTGCCCACGCCAACCGCTCGGCAGGCGATGTGGCCATGCCGACCGTGATGCACTTCATCTCCTATGGCTTGGTGATGATTCCGCTGGGCTGGTTCCTGGCCCAGACCATGGGCGTGAACGGGCTGGTTTGGTCGGTCGTGGTGGCCAGTCTGGTGTCCGGCGTGCTTCTGGGTGTGCGTTTCCACATCATTTCCAAGCGCGCCGCCCTCACTTCTCACCAAGCCTGAGGGTGACGCCGCGCTAAAGCGGTTCTATATCCAACGCCTTCTCTCAAGTTCAGTGGACGATCATGGCCCGTATCCTCATCACCTCGGCGCTGCCCTACATCAATGGCATCAAGCACCTTGGGAATCTGGCCGGGTCGATGTTGCCCGCAGACATCTGGGCGCGCTTCATGCGTGCACAGGGCCATGATGTGCTCTACATCTGCGCCACGGATGAACACGGCACGCCGGCCGAACTGGCCGCTGCGGCTGCCGGTCAGGACGTGCGCACCTATTGCGACGAACAGCACCTGATTCAGAAGAAGGCGGGCGAGGCGTTTGGCCTGAGCTTCGATTGGTTCGGCCGCTCGTCCAGCGACCAGAACCGCGCCCTGACCCAGCATTTCTGCGCCGCTCTGGAAAAGAACGGCCTGATCGAAGAGCGCGTGGATCGCATGATCTATTCGATCGACGATGGCCGCTTCCTGCCGGACCGCTATGTCGAGGGTACCTGCCCGCACTGCAAGTTTGAAAAGGCGCGCGGTGACCAGTGCGACAACTGTGGCCGCCTGCTGGACCCGACCGACCTGATCAATCCGTATTCGTCGGTTTCGGGCAGCCGTAATCTGGAAGTGCGCGACACCCGCCACCTGTACCTGCTGCAAACCAAGGTCGAGCCGCAGATCCGCGAGTGGGTCAACAGCAAGACCGACTGGCAGCCGCTGGCCAAATCCATTGCCAACAAACACCTCGATGAAGGTCTGATCGACCGTGGCATTACCCGCGATCTGTCGTGGGGCGTTCCGGTGGTCGGCGCTGACGGTGGTCCGCGCGAGGGCATGGAAGGCAAGGTCTTCTATGTGTGGTTCGACGCCCCCATCGAATACATTGCTGCGACGCAGGAATGGGCCGAGGCCAACGGCAAGACGTGGAAAGACTGGTGGCGTCTGGACGAGGGTGCTGAAGATGTCCGCTATGTCCAGTTCATGGGCAAGGACAATGTGGCCTTCCACACTGTCAGCTTCCCCGCTACCATCATCGGCTCGGGCGAGCCGTGGAAGACCGTGGACCAACTGAAAGCCTTCAACTGGCTAAACTGGTATGGCGGCAAGTTCTCGACCTCGATGAAGCGCGGCGTCTTTATGGATCAGGCGCTGGAGCTGCTGCCGGCCGACTACTGGCGCTGGTACCTGACCGCCTATGGTCCGGAACATTCGGACGCGGCCTTTACGTGGGAACAATTCCAAAGCGCGATCAACAAGGACCTGGCCGACGTGCTCGGCAATTTCGTGAACCGCATTGTGAAGTTCACGGAGTCCAAGTTCGACGGCGTTGTGCCGGAGGGCGGCCAAGCGGGCGAAGTCGAAGCCAAGCTGGAAGCGGATCTGCGTGCCGCTATCGCCGAGGCGACAGAGCACTATGAGGCGATGGAGTTCCGCAAAGCTGCCGCTTCTATCCGCGCCGCATGGGTGCTGGGTAACGAATACCTTCAGTTCGCCGCTCCGTGGACTGCGCTGAAGACGGACCGCGACCAAGCCGCTGTCGGCGTTCGCACCGGGCTGAACCTCGTGGCGCTGTTCGCCCGTCTGGCCGCTCCGGTGCTGACGGCCTCGGCGCCGAAGATCGCAGCTTCGGTCAATGCCACCGATCTGTCGTGGCCGAAGGCGGACGAGGACTTCCTCAACGCCCTGCCGGTCGGTCACAAGGTCGAGGCCCAAGGCGTGCTGTTCAACAAGATCGATGACGCCATGGTGGCCGAATGGGCCGAGCGTTTTGGCGGCGCTGAAAACTAGGTCGCGGCCGGAAGCCCATATAAAAAGCCCCCGTAGAGCGATCTGCGGGGGCTTTGTTTTAAGGCGATGCGATCAACCTTGAATGATTGGGTATCCGGCCTGATGCCAGGCCATGATGCCGCCAGCCAGATTGACGACCGGTTGGCCGTCCTTTGCGGTGTCGCCGACGAACTCGCAGACGCGGCCGCTGCGACCACCGGACTTGCACTGGACGATGACGGTCTTGTCCTTGGGCAGGTCCAGGGCTTCCCAGGCTTGGGGCATCTGGCTGAGAGGGGCGAGGGTGGTGCCTTCGATACGGGCTGCCTCCCATTCGTCCTGTTCGCGCACGTCGATCATGACGGCGTCGCCTGCCTCAAGCAGGGCCTTGGCTTCTTCAACGGTGATGGCGTTTACGCTCATGCAGCAGGTTCCATTTCAGGCGGGACCGTCAGGTCGGTGCCCGCAGGCGCGGTCACGACTTCGGGCTCGGGGGCGTCACCGGCCTTCTTCATGTGCTTGGCTGCTTCTTCGGGGCTGATCGCGATGAAGGCAGGAGCCTTGGCGTTGAAGTTGGCTGTGTTGCCGGTTCGGACCACAATATCACGCGCACCATCCCAAATCATGTGCAGGGCGACGTAAAGCACGACCAGCAGCCCGATGTAGCCGATCCAGCTATGCTTATGCAGCAGCTTGGCGATGAAGGAAGCGGCTACGCCCATCAAGGCGATCGACAGTACCAGACCGAAGACCATTACCCACGGATGCTCGTGGGCGGCACCGGCGACGGCCAGCACATTGTCCAGCGACATGGCCAAATCGGCAATGATGATCTGCACAAGGGCCGCGCCAAAGGTTTTGCGCTTCAGGCCCAGCTCTTCGGGGGAAGGGCCGGTGCCGTGTTCGATGCTTTGCGCCAGCTCAAGCTCTTTTTGAGCTTCGGCCTGATCATGGGTCGCCTGCTCGCGCAGTTCGCGCCACATTTTCCAGCACACCCACAAGAGCAGAAAGCCCCCCGCCATCAGCAGGCCGATAATCGCCAGCAGCTGGATGGTGATCAGGGCAAAGGCGATACGCAGGACGACGGCAATCGCCAGACCGGCCAGAATGGCTTTGCGGCGTTGATCTTGAGGCAGAGCCGCAGCGGCCAGACCCACGGCGACGGCATTATCGCCCGCCAGCACCAGGTCCATCAGCACAACCTGACCCAAGGCGATCAGTTGGCTGGTCATTTCAGGGGAGAAAAAGTCCATTCCCCTAGACTAGACCCCGCCGGAGGCTGCGCCAAGTTGTCGCGGCTTCTCCGGCGAAATCAGTGACATCCGCGTCAGGAGCGGCGTTGCGCCCGTGCTGCTTCGTAGAGTGCAATCGCGGCCGCATTCGATACGTTCAGGGATTCAAAGCCGCCCGGCATGGGGATTTTGGCAATGGCTTCGCAGTGTTCCGTGACCAGACGACGGACACCGTCACCTTCGGACCCCATGACGATCACCGTGGGCCGCTCGTCCAGCGCCTGTTCCAGCGTCAACTCGGCAGCCCCGTCCATGGCAATGGCGCGCCAGCCATAGTCATTCAGCTTTTCGAGGGCACGCGACAGATTGGTTACCCGCGCATGGGGCAGGCGTTCGGTCGCGCCGACCGAGGCCTTGGCCAGTGCACCAGCCAGGGCGGGGGCGTGCCGGTCCTGCACAATTATGCCGCGTGCACCAAAGGCGAGGGCCGAACGGAAGATAGCGCCCACGTTCTGCGGATCGGTGAGCTGATCCAGCATGACCAAAATGCCTTGGGCAGGGTCGGCCAGATCCTCGAGAGCGACGCCTTCCAGCGGCTGGACCTTGAAAGCAAAGCCCTGATGGACGGCTCCGGCCGGCAAAAGCCGATTCAATTGTTGGGAATCAACGACTTCGATTCGATGCCCATGGGCGAGATTCTGCGACTCGATTTCCTCTGCGCGGTCCGCCGTGACGATGAGTCGGCCCATGCCGCGGCGGGCCGGATTGGCCAAAGCGGCCAGAACAGGGTGGCGACCCCAAAGAAAATTGTCAGCGTTTACAGCCGCTTTGGGCGATTTTTTGCCCTCAGACTGGGATTTGGGTGCCTGATTGTGCGAGGAATTGCCTCGCGAAGCACCCTTTTCGTCGCGTCTGTGGAAAGATTGTTTTTTCACGGCTTTTCGGTCGTTGCGTTCTGAAAAAGGGGACACTATAAGACGGCCTCCGACGAGGCTACGGGCTTTCGGCAGAGGCGCTTCTCCTAATACAGGCGTCGCCCGACAGCGAAGGCTTTCGTTGAAATCTTTTCGAAAGAAGAGGTTTTGGCGATATCCAGATCGGCACATTGTTAAGCGCGCTGGGGGAATGTCCCGAGCGGCAAAGGGGGCGGACTGTAAATCCGCTGCGTAAGCTTCGCAGGTTCGAGTCCTGCTTCCCCCACCACGCGCTTTACACAATGGCCATTTAGCTGGACCGGAAACCCCAGAGGAAATCGGGTGCGGAAACGTCGCTCTCATTCATGAGAGTGGAGCGACCGCATTCTTCGTGCGGGTATAGCACAATGGTAGTGCAGCAGCCTTCCAAGCTGAATACGCGGGTTCGATTCCCGCTACCCGCTCCAGGTTTTATGAACTGAGCACAGCGCCCTTCCGCTTCTGGACCCGGGCCACAGGAGTTTGGCCATGGCCAAGGAAAAGTTCGAAC
>NZ_DIGV01000032.1:0-6026 GCF_002419815.1 Brevundimonas sp. UBA5713
GCCGATGCGGTGTTCATCGCCGTAGGCACACCGTCTCGCCGCGGCGACGGACATGCGGACCTGTCCTATGTCTATGCGGCCGCCGAAGAGATTGCCGACCTGATCGAAGGGTTCACCGTCATCGTCACCAAATCGACGGTGCCAGTGGGTACGGGCGACGAGATCGAGCGCATTATCCGCGCACGTCGTCCGGATGCGGACTTTGCGGTCGTGTCCAACCCCGAGTTTTTGCGCGAGGGGGCAGCCATTGATGATTTCAAACGCCCTGACCGCGTGGTGGTAGGCACCGACAGCGAGCGCGCCCGTTTGGTTATGTCCGAACTGTACCGTCCGTTGAATCTGAACGAGACGCCGGTTGTGTTTACGGGGCGACGCACGTCGGAACTGATCAAATATGCGGCCAACGCCTTTTTGGCGATGAAGATCACTTTCATCAACGAGATGGCCGATCTGTGCGAAGCGGTCGGTGCCGATGTGCAGCAGGTGGCAAAAGGCATCGGCCTTGATAACCGCATTGGCAGCAAATTCCTGCATGCCGGCCCGGGCTACGGCGGGTCATGCTTTCCTAAGGACACGCTGGCACTGGTGCGCACGGCAACCGATTTTGGCTCTCCGGTCCGGCTGATCGAAACCACCGTCGCGGTAAACGACGCGCGTAAAAAGGCCATGGCCGAGCGTGTCAGTCAGGCACTGGACCACGATCTACAGGGCAAGACCATCGCGGTGCTGGGACTGACGTTCAAGCCGAACACGGACGATATGCGCGATGCCCCGTCTTTGGATGTGGTGCCTGCGCTGTTG
This sequence comes from Brevundimonas sp. UBA5713, assembly GCF_002419815.1. GTDB lineage: Bacteria > Pseudomonadota > Alphaproteobacteria > Caulobacterales > Caulobacteraceae > Brevundimonas. Next base: position 802 of record NZ_DIGV01000032.1, read on the forward strand.
GCAAAGGGAGCCACGGTCAAGGCGTTTGATCCGGAGGGTATGAAGGAAGCGGCTCAACTGCTGCCGGATATCATCTATTGTGATGGGCCGTATCAGGCCGTTGAACAGGCCGATGCTGTGGTCATTCTGACCGAGTGGGACCAGTTCCGCGCTCTGGATCTGGATCGCATCAAGGCGTTGCTGCAGCAACCTGTGATGGTTGATCTGCGCAATATCTACAAGCCCGCGGCATTGGAGGCGAAGGGCTTCCGCTATGTCTCTATCGGCCGTCCGGCCAGCGCCTAGATATGCAAAAAGGGCGGGGCCGCGTGGCACCGCCCTTTCTTACTGGCCTGGGGCCCTGATCAGCCCGTGAACGGACGGATCAGGATTTCGACGCGGCGGTTCTGGGCCTTGCCGTCCGGCGTGTCATTGGAGGCGATCGGATTGCGCGAAGAGACGCCGGCCACGTACAGGCGCTCGCGGATCACACCGCGCTCGATCAAATAGGACGCAACCGAAGAGGCACGACGCTCGGACAGCGGTTGGTTGATGTGATCGCCGCCCGAAGAATCGGTGTGGCCGATCACGTCGACCATAGAGCGATCATATTCATTCAGAACGCGTGCGACATCGTCCAGAACGCTCAGGAAGCGGCTGTCGATGTTCGACTGGTTGGTGGCAAAGGTTACGTCCGACGGCATGCGCAGCACCAGGTTGTCACCCTGACGGGCCACACCCACGCCAGTGCCCGAAAGTTCGGCTTCCAATACGCGCTGCTGGCGGTCCATATATTGGCCCACGCCCGCACCGGCCAGTGCGCCGATGCCTGCGCCGATCAGGGCGTTCTTGCGGCCCTGTTCGCTGTTGTTGGTATTGGTCAGATAGCCCAGAACGGCCCCGCCCAGAGCGCCGGCAATGGCACCGGTGCCGGTGTTATTACGACGCGGAGCCGAGCTGTAAGGATCCGTGGTGGTGCAAGCTGTCGCCCCCAGCATGGCGGCTAGGCTGACCCCGATGATTGCAATCTTTGTGCGCATATCTGCACCTTCTTTGATGACGCTTGCTGCGAAACGGACCCGATCAATGCCGGTTCCTGTCTGTATCAAAGATGAACAACAAAACGTGCAAGCGTAAAAGGCTGCAACGGCTAAGCTTGAGCTGTGCATGAATGGCGACGGGGATTGCGACAGAGGCGCTCACTGCCCAAATAATGAGGGTAGGGCGGTTGCTGGCCATGGTGGCAGTGACGGCCCAGGCCGCCGTTTTAGGGGCCATGGAGACTGAATGATGAGCCGCCCGACTATTCCGTTCGACAGCCCGTTCCTGCTGGGATTTGATCAGACGCGGGCCTTGATAGACCGTGTTCAGCGCGCCGCGGGGGATTCTTACCCGCCCTATAATGTAGAGCGCATCGGTGACGATCTGGTTCGCATCACCGTCGCTGTGGCCGGATTCTCCAGCAGCGAACTGGATGTCACGCTTGAAGGTCGCCAACTGGTCATTACCGGAAAGCGCGAAGAGGCCGCTAAGCCCGAGGGCCAGTATCTGCACCGTGGCATTGCGGCACGGGGCTTCCAGCGAACCTTTGTACTGGCTGACGGGCTCGAGGTGTCAGGCTCGCGGCTACAGCACGGCTTGCTGCACGTCGATCTGGTGAAGCCTGATCAGGAAGCGGCCACGCGTCGTATTCCGATTTCCACTGACTAAGTGAGATGCTCCACAGGTCCGCAAGGGTGGAGCCTTTGAGAGAGGTGACCGTTTAGGTCTGTGTAAGGAGGCGGTTTCTATGACGCCTGGTATGACAAACAAGGACTTCAGCGCCCTGGGCGCTCCGGATCTGGTTTACATCCGTACCATCCGCGCTGGCGAGATTTTGGCCGACATCGATGATGATATCGATGTCGAACTGGACCCGAACCAGACCCTCTATGCCCTGCATGGAGCCGATGGCGAGCGGTTGGCCGTCATGCTGGACCGTGAGACAGCGGTGGCCGCCGCAGAGGCGCATGACATGGCACCGGTGTCGGTCCACTAACCCCATAAAAAAACGGGGCCCGGTTTCGGGCCCCGTTGCTATTGTGCGCTTTACCGGGCGTCAGGCGGCAGCGGCGCTGCCGGTCTGGACAAACAGGGCGCGCGCGCCGTCCACGGTCTGGATCTGGCGCAGGCGCTCGCGCAGTTCCGGCGAGCGCATAGCCCGCGAGACCACCGCCAGCGCCCGCAAATGCTCGGCCCCTGCGCTGGGCGGGGCCAGCAGGGCAAACAGCAGGTCCACCGGACGGTCGTCCAGTGCTTCATAGGCCACGGGCGCTTCGAGGCGCACGAAGACGCCACACACCTGCTCGACGCCTTCGACGCGAGCATGTGGTATGGCTACGCCATAGCCGAGACCTGTGGAGCCGAGGGCTTCACGCTCGAGCAGGGCTTCCAGCACCTTGGCAGAGTCTAGATTCAAGGTCTGGGCGGCCACCTCGGCGACGCATCCCAAAGCCTGACGTTTAGATGAAACAGCCCCGCGCAGGACGACTCCGTCCGGCACCAGTATATCTGCGATGTCCATCTCAGTTCCGATCAACGGCCCTTTAGGGCAAAGGGCGCGCGCCTTTTAGACGCTTCGCCCCAGTTGTGAAAGAAGCATAAGCCAGATTGATGATATTTACCGACTCAGGTTTTGCGAGCGGTCCGTTCCGGATCGACCCAACCCACATTGCCGTCAGGGCGGCGATACACCACTGACAGGCCGCCATGCGCGGCGTTACGGAACATGACGACAGGATAACCGGTCATGTCCAATTCGGCCACGGCGCGCCCGACAGTCAAAGTGCGAATCTCGGCTTCCGTCTCGGCAATTACCATTCCGACAGGCGGAGGGCCGTCGGTGTCGACCTCACCGAATTCTTCGTCTTCGACCTTATCGGGATTTTTGAAAATGGTGAGCGCAGCGACTTCGCGCGCGGCATTCTCTGTCTTCTCGGGCGACAGGCCTTTAGGACCGGCATAGTGGTCTTTCAGACGGCGCTTGTAGCGGCGAACCCGCTTTTCGAGCTTGTCCAGACTGTCGGAAAAGGCCGCGTGGGCATCACCGCCGGTGCCGGTTGTGACCAGAGACTGGCCGGATGCCAGACGCACCCAACAGTCCACACGAAAACCATACCCGTCTTTAGAGACTACGACCTCGGCGTCTTGGGCGCCTCGGGCAAAATATTTGCCGACTCCCTCTTCAAGTTCTTGAGAGATGCGCGAGCCTAACGCTTCGCCAACATCAACTTGTTTACCGGTGACCTGAATGTTCATAGCCATGGACATAGAACGCGGCTCTTCCGACTTGGTGTCAACGTCGATCACCGAAATGTGGTGAAGCTTCACCTTGTCGCAAGTGGGGTCTTAGGCCGCCTTGCGCTGGCGGCGACGCTCGACCGAGGACGGAATCCTCAAGGCTTCCCGATATTTGGCGACGGTGCGTCGGGCGATATCGATGCCTGCGTCCTGAAGGATTTCGACAATGCGATCGTCGCTCAGGATCTCGCCTGTAACATCTTCGGCATCGATCAGGCTCTTGATCCGGTAACGGACAGATTCGGCCGAGTGGGAGGCCCCGCCGTCCGATGACTGGATGGCGGCGGTGAAGAAGAATTTCAGTTCGAACACGCCGCGCGGGGTGGCGATGTATTTGTTGGCGGTCACGCGGCTGACGGTCGATTCGTGCATCTCGATAGCCTCGGCCACCACCTTCAGGGTCAGCGGGCGCAGGAACTCGACGCCGAAGGCCAGGAAGGCATCCTGTTGACGCACAATCTCGCTGGCCACCTTGAGAATGGTGCGGGCGCGCTGGTCCAGCGACTTCACCAGCCAGCTGGCTTGGGCTGCGCAATCGGCCACAAAGGTCTTTTCCGTATCGCCACGTGCACCGGCGCTGACATCGGCATGATAGCGTTTGTCGACTAGCAGGCGGGGCAGGGTGTCGCTGTTCAGCTCGACCTTCCAGCCACCGGCGGGATCGGCGCGCACATAGACGTCCGGTACAACGGTCTGGGCCGGTTCGCCGCCAAAGCCCGCGCCTGGTCGAGGCGTCAGAGCCTGAATCTCGGCGATCATGTCGATCAGATCATCCTGATCCACGCCGCACACCTTGCGCAAAGCAGACATGTCGCGGCGCGCCAACAGGTCCAGATTGTCCAACAAGGCGGCCATGGCGGGATCGAAGCGGTTGCGCTCTTCAAGCTGTAGACGCAGGCACTCGGCCACCGAGCGGGCCATAACGCCGGTGGGCTCGAACCCCTGACAGACCTTTAGCACCGTCTCGGCGCGCGCCGTTTCCACGCCCAACCGTTCGGCCACCTCGGCCAGATCGGCACGCAGATACCCGCCTTCGTCGACAGAATCGATCAGGGTCAGGGCAATCGCTTGATCGGCCGGCGACAGGCGGGCGGTCGGCACCTGCGCCTGCAAATGCTCCCACAGGGTCAGCTCATGTTCGTCAGGGCGTTCGAAGTCGCCTTCCGGCATGGCTCCGCCGCCGCGTACAGCCGACCAGTCGGATAGACCGGGCTGGGCATCGGTGGCGGTTTCGTTGCGCTCTCCAGGAGCGGCGTCATAGACGGCCTCTGCGGGCGCATCCAGCGCGCTGTGGGCCCCTTCGGCCACGCCATCGGTAAAGGACATTTCGGCGGCGTCATCGCCGCTGCTTGCCGCCTCGGACGGTGCGTCATCGACATCTTGGCGCGACAATAGGGGATTGCGCTCCAACTCGGCCTCGACGAAGGCCTCGAGTTCGAGATTGGACAGTTGCAGCAGTTTGATGGCCTGCTGGAGCTGGGGCGTGATAACCAGCCCCTGTCCCTGCCTGACCTCAAGCCTTTGCCCGATCAAGTTGACGTCCCCCGGATTCCTAGCGCCTGATTGTGGCGCGGAACTTGCTTAAGGCCAAGCTTGCAGCATAGCCGTTAACGTCCGGTGAGTCGCTGCGGGGAATGCAGCCCATGGTGGAGAAAATCGGCCTTAGCCGTACATCTCGCCCAGATAGGCGTTGCGCACCTCGGCGCTTTCGACCGCTTCGCGCGCCGTACCCTCGAACAGAACCGAGCCCGACGTCATGATCGACACGCGGTCGATGATATCCAGCGTCTCGCGCACATTATGGTCGGTGATCAATACGCCGATGCCCTGACCCGACAGATAGCGGATCACCGAGCGGATGTCGGCGATGGCCAAGGGATCGATACCGGCAAAGGGTTCATCCAGCA
>NZ_DIGV01000032.1:6047-74782 GCF_002419815.1 Brevundimonas sp. UBA5713
TTCCTCGCGCACAGCGCTTTCGCTGCTGTAGCGCAGCTCGACGACCGAGCGGACATTCTGCTCCACCGTCATGCCGCGAAAGATCGAGGCTTCCTGCGCCAGATAGCCCAGACCCATGCGCGCGCGCTGGTACATCGGCTGTTGGGTGATGTCTTCGGCGTCCAGCCAGATTCTACCGCTGTCGGCAGGGATCAGGCCGGTGATCATATAGAAGCAAGTGGTCTTGCCCGCGCCGTTCGGGCCCAGCAGGCCGCAGACCTCGCCGCGCTGAACGGTCAGCGACACATCACGCACCACCTGACGCTGACCAAAACGGCGGGCGATGTTCTCGACCCGCAGGCCGCGCTTTTCCTCGACCGCCACCACAGGGGTATTGGCGTCGGGGGCAGGATCAGGCTGGATGTTGAGTGCCGAGAGTTCTTTGCGGGCCAAGGGGGAGGGCCTTAGTTGGACGGATAGAAGACACCGCGCACGCGCGCACCGGCGCTTTCGATGCGGGCGGTTTCGGTACGTACATTATAGACCAGACGGCCACCGGTCAGAACGTTCTGGCCTTGGGTCAGGATAACGTCGCCGGTCACCACGACAGTACCTTCGTTTAGATTATAGACGGCGCGATCGCCGCGCATGCTCTGGTCGGGCGTGACGAAGTAGACATTGCCGCTGGCTTCCACGCGGGTCAGGTTGCTGCCTGTGGTGAAGCCTTGAATGGCGTCGGCGCGAATACGGTTGGTGCCTTGGGTGACCTCGGCACGGCCGCGCAGGGCAAAACCGTTTGGCGTATATTCACCCGCATCGGCACCGTACTGGACCGGCGCAGTGGTATTGTCGCGCGCCGATTGCGCGCCCGAAGTGACGGGCAGCAGGGAGGCGCCGAGAACTGCGGCGATGGCCACAAAGGTTTTTGACTTCGACATCTTCTACCTGCCGGATTCTGCGGGATTGATCGTCCCGCTGATTTTCTGTTCGCCCTGACCCAGGAACTCTACACGCTTGCCTTGGTCATGAATGGCATAGGCCGAAGCCTTGATGGTTCCAAGAGGGCTGGTGCCTTCAACGCCCTTATCGCCCGTCACGATCCCTGTGCGGGTGTCGATCACGGCTTGTGGCGTATTGAGGGTGAAGCCCGATTCGCCGTCAATAATGCGGACATTGGGGCCAATGATGATGCTGCGACGCTCTTCATCATAGGTACCGCCGTCTGCCGTGAGCTCGGTAACCTTCTTGCCACCAAGGTTGAGACGCAGGACCGGACCGACCAGCACATATTGGCCGGTATCAGGATTGCGGATGGCCCCTTTGGCCCCGATCAGGAAGCTGCGGCCCTGTTCGTCCTGACCGTGAAACTGCGGATTATCCAGACGCAGTTCGCGGCTTTCATTGGCGCGGCGCTCGACACCCGACATGACCGTGCGGAACACCACCCAGGTCAGGATACTGCCCGCGATCACCAGAATAATGATGGGCAGGATACGACGCAGCCGCTGGATGCGACGCGAGCGGGCGCGATAGCGCTCACCAGCTTGCGCGACCCGCACCTCGTCGGCGCTGATCATCGTCTGCTGACGCTCTTTATCGGCGTCCGGTCCGCTCATCGAAATCCTTAAAGGTCAGACGGTGAAAAACTCAGGCGTGGGCGAAGATGTCGATCTCGTCCCAACCGGCAAGATCGAGGCGCGAACGGATGGGCAGGAAATCGAAACACGCCTGGGCCAGTTCGGTTCGGCCTTCGCGCTCCAACATTTCATTCAGGCGCTTCATCACGACATGCAGGTGCAGCACATCCGAGGCGGCGTAATCCAGTTGGGCCTGCGTCAGGGTGGCGGCGCCCCAGTCCGAAGACTGTTGAGCCTTGGACAGGTCCACGCCGGCCAGTTCGCGTACCACGTCCTTCAGTCCATGGCGGTCCGTATAGGTGCGGGCCAGTTTCGAGGCGATCTTGGTGCAATAGACCGGACGGGTCTCGACCCCGAGATGCAGTTCGAACATCCCGATGTCGAAGCGGCCGAAGTGGAAAATCTTCAGCACCTTCGGGTCGGACAGGACACGCTTCAGATTGGGGCAGTCATAGGCCGGACGGTGCATGCGCACGACGTGGGCATTGCCGTCACCCGACGACAGCTGAACCACGCACAGCTCATCGCGACGAAAGCGCAGCCCCATGGTCTCCGAATCGACCGCCACCACGGGGCCGAGGTCGAGATCGTCGGGCAGGTCGCCTTCGTGCAGATAAACGGTCATGGAGCGAAACTCGTATTTAGGCCGTGCGCGTCGGCACGGCACTGTGCGGTCCTAAACATAGACGAACCACGCCCGACCGCTAGGCCGTCGAATGAAGAAAGCGTGGGGTCCATAGACAAATGGCGCCGCATCGATTGATGCAGCGCCATTTGAGAAATGGTGCCCAGGAGAGGACTCGANNCTACCAATTCCGCCACCTGGGCCGGTGGGAGCGTTTCCGCCCCGCCGATGTGAGGCTTATTAAGGGGGACCTTGGTGGGGGTCAACAGGCTTTTTGCAGTTTCGTGAAAAAACACGACGATCGCTGAAAGTATCGCATTTTCAGCGATCTATCAGGCCATCCAGACCATCATCCGCGTGTCGGTTACGTCACGACGTGCCTGGCTGTAAGCCTTGCGTGTTTCGCCCGTGTACAGAAAGCCAGCCTTCTCCAAAACGCGGCCCGAGGCGGGGTTGTCTGCAAAGTGTCCGGCCAGCAGGGCACGGCGCTTCCAGTTGCGCGAGGCCCACACCAGAGCGCCTTGCAGCGCCTCGGTGGCATAGCCGCGGCCCCAATAGTCACGGCCGATCCAATAGCCGGCTTCGGGCACCGGGTCGGCATCTTCAAACATGCCGAGCACGCCGACGGGGCCATGGTCTTCGTGTTCGATGACAAAGGTATTGGCGCGCGACGGGTCCTGACTCGCCACAGCCAACACGAAATCCTCGGCGTGGCCGGTGGTGAAGGGGTGGGGCATGCGCTTGGTCATGCGGGCGATGTCGATATCGTTCGCCATACGGGCGATGCGTGAGACGTCTTGAGGGCGAGGGGCGCGCAGCATGAGGCGCCGCGTCTCGATGACGGGTGATGTTTCAATCACGCACATAGTACTGCCTCGTTTCTTGGCACCGTCTCCTTGGAGGGCTCGGACGGTCTTCGAGGCGGGGAAACGCAAACGGGGAGCCTGTTGATCCAGACTCCCCGCGGAATATTTTCCCTTGGTCCGGATCGGCTGCTGGTGAGCAACGCGATCCAAACAAAGTGCAGATCGCGTTACTCGGCGGCCATCGCCTCGGCTGCGTCGTTAGCAGCCACGATGGATACGTAAGTACGGCCACCGCGTTTGGTGGTGAACTGCACAGCGCCGTTCACGGTAGCGAACAGGGTGTGGTCGCGGCCCAGGCCAACATTGGTGCCCGGGTGGAATTTGGTGCCGCGCTGACGCACGATGATGTTGCCGGCGAGGACGTTTTCGCCGCCGAACTTCTTCACGCCAAGGCGTTTCGACTCTGAGTCGCGGCCGTTACGCGACGAACCGCCGGATTTTTTGTGAGCCATCTTGCTGCTCCTCTATTGAGACGGGCTCCGGTTCGAAAACCATATGGAGCCTGTCTGTCATTACTGGCGGCCATTCCAGCAATCGCCGGCGGTCGCTTATCCTGAATGGGCTCTAGCAAGAGAGCCCTGCGAAACTCTTAGGCTTCTTCAGCCTGGGCTTTTTTCTTGGCCGGAGCCTTCTTAGCCTTAGGAGCTTCCTCAGCCGGGGCAGCTTCAGCTTCGACGCGCGGGGCCAGGCCACGAGCGCGAGCATTGATTTCGGCCTTGGTGATCAGCTCGACTTTGCCGTCCCACTTAGCGGTCTCGCCAGCACCTTCGATGCCGGTGATACGCAGCACGGATTCCATCTGACGATGGCCGTTGGTGCGACGGTAGCCTTGGCGACGGATCTTCTTGAAGATCTTGATCTTCTCGCCCTTGCGGGTTTCGATCAGGGTCGCAGCCACCTTGGCGCCTTCGACAACAGGAGCGCCGATAGTGACGCCCTTGTCGCCGCCCAGCATGAGGACTTCGTTGAAGGAAACGTCAGCACCTGCATCGCCGTCGAGCTTTTCGACAACAACCACATCGCCCGGTTGGACCCGGTACTGCTTTCCGCCGGTCTTGATCACCGCGTACATTATGAAGCCTCAGCGTGAACGCAAAAATGAATGCGCCCGCCGGGCAAACCCGCGGGCGAAGAGCGGCGACATATACGGAAGGTAGCGAAAGAGTCAACGTATATCGGGCGGCAAACGCCGTTAAACGCGTCTAATGCCGTCGCTAAATGCAGATGTGGCCTGATTGCATCTCGTGGGCAAGGCTCTGAACGGCCCCGCCGGCGATTTGGTCTCATCCAAAAGTAGAAAAGCGCGCGGACCTGCTCGACTGTTACAACATAACACTATAAGAGGCGAGCTATGACATCGACCGACCTCGCCCACCCTGTTCTATTGTCCCTTCTGGGGGGCGGGTTTGCCGCTGCCGCTCTTCACGCCGCCCTGCCGACGCACTGGCTGCCCTTCGTGCTGGTGGGGCGCGCGCAGGAATGGGGCGTGCGCAAGGTGGCCAGTGTGCTGTTGCTGGCGGCGACAGCCCATGTGATCACAACGGCGACGATTGGCGCTCTGGTCATGGTGGCCGGTCTGGCGCTGGATCGCTGGGTGCACGGGGTGCTGCCGCATTTGTCGGCGGCGGTGCTGTTCCTGTTCGGGGCCTTTTATCTGGCGCGCTACTGGCACCGCACCACTGTGCCGGACTGTAAAGGGTGCGAGCAGGATGATCCGCGCGTGTCCGACCGTGCGGCCATCCTGGGGCTGGTGGCGCTATTGGCGGCCTCACCGGGCGAGGTGTTGCTGCCCATCTATCTTTCGGCTTCTACCCAAGGCTGGGGCGTGTTTGCGGTGCTGACCGGAGGCTTCTGGTTGGGCACGATCGTAGGCATGCTGGCTTTCACGCTTTTGGCCATGGCGGGGTATTCCGTGCTCAGGTTGGAGCGGTGGGCACGCTATGAAGGTATTGTGCTGGGCGTCTCGCTGATCCTGCTGGGCTTCTTGATGGCGTTCCACGTCACCTAGGGTCAGCGGCCTTCTGATAGGTTATACATTTACATTCAAAGACTTATGTTCTCTGAATGCTTGACCTCCTACGGCTGAGGTATAAAGGAACCGGTCATGGCTCACGATCATCATCACGCCGACGGGTCCTCCGCGCACTCTCATGACCATTCGCATGATCATGGTCATCATGGACATGGACACGGACACCATGGCCACAGCCACGGCATAGGGGGCCATCACCACCATCACGGTCCGACTGACACGGGCGACTGGCGCTATGCGGTAGGCCTTGTTGTCAATCTGCTGTTCGTGGTGGCCGAGTTTGGCGCAGGCTGGTGGGCGGGTTCATCGGCGCTGATGGCCGATGCCGGGCATAACCTCTCTGACGTGCTGGGTCTGGCTATGGCGGGCGGGGCTGCATGGCTGGCGCGCCGCAATGCCGGTCCGCGCCGCACCTATGGATATGGCAAGGCGACGGTGCTGGCAGCGCTGGGCAATGCCCTGCTGCTGATCTTTGCCTGCGGTGTAATTACGGTCGAGGCCATCCACCGCTTTACCGAGCCCGCGCCGGTGCAGAGCGGGGTGATCATTACCGTCGCCGCCATCGGCTTCTTTATTAATCTGGGCACCGCGCTGCTGTTCCTGAAGGACCAGCACAAGGACCTGAACGTCAAAGGGGCCTATCTGCACATGATGGCCGACGCCGCTGTGTCTCTGGGCGTGGTGGTGGCGGGTATTGTGATCCTGTTCACCGGCTGGTCGATCGTGGATGCCATCGTCAGCCTGTTGATCGTGGTCATGATCATGCTCTCGACGTGGGGCCTGCTGAAGGATTCGGTCAATCTGGCGCTGGATGCGGCACCGGCCCATCTCGATCCCGAAGAGATCCGCCAGCAGCTGACCGCTTTGAATGGCGTGAACGCCATTCACGATTTGCACGTCTGGGGCCTGTCGACGACAGATGCGGCCCTGACCGCCCATATTGTGCATGAGCGGGAGGATGCCGACAGCCTTTTGGTCGAGGCGCAAAAGCTGGCCAAGAGCCGCTTTGGCATCAGTCACACGACGCTCCAGCTGGAACGCACGCCGCTGGACGACTGCAACCACTGCTAAAAGGTCGAAAGGGGTCTTTCCAACGGCACTGCAAAGCGCCATCTAGCGGCTATGAGCCAGAAGACCCCAGTCACCGTCCTGACCGGCTACCTCGGTGCCGGTAAAACCACCCTGCTGAACCGCATCCTCACCGAGGATCATGGCAAGCGCTACGCCGTCATCGTCAACGAGTTTGGCGAGATCGGCATCGACAACGATCTGGTGGTCGGGGCCGATGAAGACGTGTTCGAAATGAACAACGGCTGCGTCTGCTGCACCGTGCGCGGTGACCTGATCCGCGTGGTCAATGGCCTGATGAAGCGCCAGCGTCCGGGCAAACCGGCATTTGACGCCATCATCGTGGAGACGACCGGCCTGGCCGACCCCGGCCCGGTGGCCCAGACCTTCTTCGTCGATGACGAGGTCAAGGCCAAGACCCAGCTGGACAGCGTGACCGCACTGGTCGACGCCAAACACGTCATGCTGCGTCTGGATGACTCCAAAGAGGCCCGCGAACAGGTGGCCTTTGCCGACCGCATCATCCTGAACAAGGTGGATCTGGTGTCTGAAGAGGAACTGGTCGCGGTTGAAAAGCGCCTGCGTGGCCTGAACCCGCTGGCACCGATCATCCGCGCCGAGCGCTCGAACGTGCCGCTGGACAAGGTGCTGGGCCTGAACGCCTTTGACCTGAACCGTATTCTGGAAGCCAATCCCAGCTTCGCCAACCCGCCGCACGGTCAGGAGGGCCACGTCCACGACGAGCATTGCGGCCATCACGACCATGACCACCACCATCATGATCATGTGCATGACGAAAGCTGCGGCCATGGCGATCATTGCGACCACGATCATCACGATCACGGCGCGCGCGGTCATAACCACAATGACGACATCAAGGGCATTTCCCTGACGCTGGATCGTCCGATCAACGGCGGTAAGTTCACGGCATGGCTGGATCGCCTACTGGGCGAGCAGGGCCAGAACATCCTGCGCGCCAAGGGCATCATCGATGTGGCCGGTGAAGACCGTCGTCTGGTCTTCCAGGCCGTGCACATGATCCTCGAGGGCGACCTGCAAGAGCCGTGGGGCGAAAACGAGCGCCGCTGGAGCCGCGCCGTCTTCATCGGCCGCGACCTGAATGAAGCCGAGCTGAAGGCGGGCTTCGAGGCCTGCGCCGCATGACCGAGGCCCGCAACCGCGTCGAGGCGCAGCTGGTCTATGAGAGCGGGGACTATCAGGTCGTCAAACCCGGCGACCATGTGCGCTGTGCCGTCACCGGCCAGCCTGTGTCGCTGGATAAGCTCAACTATTGGAGCGCCGAGCTGCAAGAGGCCTATGCCACGCCGGACGATATGATCGCCCGCTTGCGAGAGCTGAAGCGCCTCTGACCGCATCTCTTAGCGTTTTGTGATTAGCGGCTCTCGTCGTGACGGGGGCCGCTTTCTTATGTCTGTTGGCTCAGCCATGCGCTCAGCGCTGCCGCCAAGGCCTTGGGCTGTTCCAACGGGATCATATGACCGGTGTCGGTGATGGTGGTGTGTTCCGCCCCTGCGATGCCGTTCACCAGTTCCCGTTGTTCAATGTCGGATCGCAGGGCGTCGTGATCGGCGCTGATGATCAGAGTGGGGACGGTGATGCCGTCCAGCCGATCCAGATCGCCCTCGCGCGCGATAAAAGATTGTCGGTGAAACACATGGCCGCCTAACCGCACACCCATGTCACGCACGCGGGCCAGCATGTCGGCATCGTCGCGCAGATTAGGGTGCAGTGATGACTGGACCGCGGGGCGACTGAGGCCTTTGAAACGTTCGGGCGGTGAACGAAGCGCGCTACGGCGCTGGCGGATCATTTCTTCGGTGTCGCCGCGCGCCGAGGTAGCGACCAGCACCAGACTTTCCACCCGATCGCCCGCCATTCGCACGATCTCGCGGGCGACATAGCCGCCCATGGAAAAGCCCACCAGATGAAAGTGGTCGGGCAGGGCCGGCAGCAGCGCCATGGCCATCGCCTCGATGGTCTCGCCTTCCCGCAGGGCCAGGGGAATCACCGGCGCGAAACCGTCCAGTTCCGGTGTCACTTCGTCCCACAAGGTCTCGTCGGCCATGAAGCCCGAGATCAGAACAACGGCCATGCTGCACTCCTGTTATGCCTTTCCCTATAGAAGCGCTGGCCCGCCACGGCTATGAGCAGGGTTAAGAGTATTTCCGACTGCAGAGACCCCGATGAACTTTACCTTCGACGCCCAGATCACCGCCGCCCTGTTTGACAAGACGCAGGCTGTGTTCGCGCTCGGCGACGGCTCGGTCCGGTTCGAGGACGGCTCGCGCAATGAGGTCCATGACGGGGCCGTGCTGTGCGCGTGCGTTCACCCGTCGGGCGAGGGCATCGTCACCGGTGGTGATGACGGCCGGGTGGTGTGGAGCCGTCCGTCCGAGGCGGTGGTTCTGGCCGAGGGCAAGGGGTGGATCGACAGTATCGCTGCCAGCGCCGAGTCGGGCCTGATCGCTTTTTCGTCGGGCCGCACCCTGTCCGTAATCGACACCAAGGACGTGGGCTTCCGACGCGACTTCCAGCACGAGCGCACTGTCTCGGGCGTGGCGTTTGATCCCAAGGGCCGCCGCGTTGCGACCTCGACCTATGGCGGCGCATGGCTGTGGTATGCCCGCATCGAGCAGCAGCAGCCGGTCAAGATGCCGTGGGCGGGCTCGCACCTGTCGGTCGGCTTCTCGCCTGACGGGGCCTTTGTCGTTACCTCCATGCAGGACAACCAGCTGCACGGCTGGCGTCTAAAGGACCAGCGCAACATGCGCATGGGCGGCTATCCGGCGAAGATCAAATCCTTCTCCTTCCTGTCCAAGGGCCAGCTGCTGGCGACCTCGGGGGCGCAAGGTGTGGTGCTGTGGCCCTTTATCGGATCGAATGGGCCGATGGGGCGCGAGGCCACCGAAATCGGCTATGATGAATCCACACTAGTGGCGTTGGTGGCCTCGACGCCGGATCAGGGCCGTCTGGTCGCAGGCCTCGAGGATGGCCGTATCTGGTGGGCCGATCCGGCAGGTCGCGGCCTTGACTTCATCAAGAAGGACAAGGGTGCGGCCATCACGGCGCTGGCTGTCAGCAAGGGTGCGGCCCGCATGGCCTGGGCCGATGAAGACGGTAACGCGGGCGTCCATTCGTTCTAAAGATCGAGAGGCGGGGGCATGGCCAAGAACAAACCACGCAAGCGTCGGCCGTTGCTGGCGCTGTTCCTGTTTATTCTGGCCTTCCCGTTTCTTCAGGTGGCGGTGCTGCGGTTCGTGCCCGCCCCGCCGACCATCCTGATGATCGAGCAGGCCGTGAAGGGAAACGGTCTGGACTATCGCTGGCGCAGTCTGGAGCGTCTGTCGCCCTATCTGGTGACAGCAGCCATCGCCGCCGAGGACGCCCGTTTCTGTCAGCACAAAGGCTTTGACTTCGAGGCCATTCAAAAGGCCATGGAAGCCAATGAACGGGCCGAGGCGAGCGGATCATCCAAGGTGCGTGGCGGATCGACCATCACCCAGCAGACGGCCAAGAATGTCTTCCTGTGGCCGCACCGCTCCTATGTCCGCAAGGGCTTGGAAGCAGGATATTCGGTGCTGATCGAATATGGCTGGGGCAAGCGCCGCATCATGGAAATGTACCTGAACGTCGCCGAATTCGCGCCGGGCGTTTATGGGGCAGAGGCTGGCGCGCGACACTGGTTCGGCAAAAGCGCCGAAAGCCTCAGCCGTGCAGAGGCCGCGCGCTTGATTGCGGTTCTGCCCAGTCCGCGCCGCTATAATGCCGCTTCGCCCGGCCCCTATGTGCGCCGTCGCACCGCGCGAATTCAGGCCAATGCCGCACAGGTCCGCGCACAGGGCTTGAACCAATGCGTGATCGGCGCATAAAGCCACGCTGATTGAAAACGGCACTTTCGGTGGCAGTTAACTCTGATCTGTGCCGAAAAAATTACCATTAGTTGTGACTATGACCCTGTGGGCGCACTGCGTCCGTTGAGGGGTGGAGACTGGTATGATCCGCGTCGGACATACGATCAAAAAGCTATTCTCAGCCTTTGGCCGCTCGCAGCGGGGCAATGTGGCCATGATGACGGGTGTGGCCTTGCCGATCCTGCTGATGGTCTCGGCAGGGGCGATCGACCTTCACAATATGGCGCGCGTGAAAAGCGAGCTCCAGGATGCGCTGGACGCCGCATCTCTGGCTGCTGCACGCTCCCCCTACGCTAAGCAAACCGAGATTCAGCGGGTCGGCATGGACGCCCTGCGCGCCAACATGCCCGGCTATTTTTCGGGCAATCCCGGCGACGTCGGCACTTTCATCATCACGGGCAAAGACAAGGTTACCGCGACCGCGACGGTTCAAGTCAAAACCATTGTGGCCAATATCTTCTTGCCCCCCTACGGCAAGCTCTTTGACGACTACATGCCGATGAGCGCCAGCTCGGAAGTCTTACGCGCCTCGCGCAATGTCGAAGTGGCCATGGCCCTGGACATCACCGGCTCCATGAGTTCGCCCAAGAATTTCATGCCGGACCTGATTTCGGCGGCTTCGCAGCTCGTGGACATCGTCGTTCAGGACGACCAGACGGTTTACACATCCCGCGTCGCGTTGGTGCCCTATGCCGGCGGGGTCAATGTGGGATCGCTGGCCAACAGCTTTCGAGGCACCCTCAGAGGCCCGACCAGCATATCGGCCGTGGATGTTTGGGATGCTGCGACCAGGACCGTTAGCTCCGTCAGTAACGGGTCGTTTTCGTCAAACTCGCACGGCCTTAAAAAGGGTGATTGGGTTCGCCTGTCCGGCTTTTCGGACTCGGACTTGAACTCGAGCGCTTACAAGGTGTCGGACGCTGGCACGGGGACTTTCAAACTCGAGGGGGTGAGTGGCAACAAGTCGGCCGCCAACAACCAGACCCGTCGTGTTCGAAAGTGCAAATACGCCCAATGCGAGAGCAAGATCACGTCGAACGGACATGGTCTCGTGACCGGCGACTATGTCGTTCTGGAAAGCATGGGCAATGTATCGTCCATGGAAGGTGCAGCCGCGATCACCCGCGTGGATGCCAACAACTTTATGGTGCCTCTGGTGCCCTCGCTGACAGCTAACGCTTACAGCGGTACGGCCGGGCGGTCATACTGCGGCAGTGATGGCTGCCAGCGACGCGCTTTCTACAGCAAGGCGGGCCGTGTCAGCAGCTTGGAAAGCAGCACCTGCATATCGGAGCGCCCGCGAGGAAACAGCGCGCCGAGTGATGCGGCTCCAAGCAGTTCGAACTATCTGGGTCGTGCCTATTTCGAGTCTACGAACCCGTGCCCTGCCGCCGTGTACCAACCGCTGAGCAGTGCGGCAGACAGCCTGAAGTCGTCCATCGGCGCTTACAAGGCCGGAGGGTCCACAGCCGGTCAGGTCGGTATCGAAATGGCCTGGTATGCCGTGTCACCGACGTTCGGAGCGGGGCTGCCGCTGGCCAACCGGCCAAACCCGATCGATCCGTCGGCCACGGTAAAGGCTGTTGTTCTGATGACCGATGGCGAGTTCAACACGCCCTTCTGTCAGGGGGTGATCGCCCGGAACTCGGGCACAGGATCCGGCAATGATTGGGCCAAGATCGACTGCAACGCCACCAATGGTAACGGCTTTGCACAGTCTGTAGCCCTGTGCAATGCGATGAAGAGCCAGAACATCGTCATCTATACGGTGGGCTTTAATCTGGGGACAGGGAAGGGCGGTTTCGGCATCGACACCGCCTATGAGGTTATGGAGCACTGCGCCTCGAGTTCGGAGCACTTCTTCCCCGCCGCTGACGGTACCGATCTGAAGGAAGCCTTCAAGGCCATCGGTCGCGATATCACCCGACTGCGCATCGCCCGCTAATCGCAGTGCGGGACGACAAAAAAGGGCCGGACGATCACTCGTCCGGCCCTTCGTTTTGGCTGGCTGACGCTGCGCTTAGATCAGCTTGATCTCGCGCAGGCGCTCGGTGAGGAAGTCCTCGGCCAGAATGGTCTTTCCGGCATAGCGGTCCGGATTGTCCGGAGTGATCGTCGACGGCAGGGTCTCGATCGGGAAATCCGGATTGAAGTGCAGGAAGAACGGGGTCGAGTAGCGGGCAAAACCGCGACGTTCCGGTGCCGGATTGACCACGCGGTGGGTGGTCGACGGCAGCACGTGGTTGACCAGACGCTGCAGCATGTCACCGATGTTGATGACCAGCGCGCCCGGAGGCGGTGCGATGTCCAGCCACTCACCGTCAGCATCCTTCAGCTGCAGGCCGGCTTCCTCAGCGCCGAGCAGCAGGGTGATGACGTTGATGTCTTCGTGGGCACCGGCGCGCACGCCCGGGGCATCGGCCGGAACCGGCGGATAGTGCAGCAGGCGCAGGATGGAGTTGCCGAGCTGAACCTTGTCTTCGAAATAGTCGTCGTCCAGCTTCAGATAGCGGGCGATAGCCTTCAGAATACGGCGACCCAGCTCATCCAGAGCCGTGAACATGCCATAGACATTGTCCTTGAAGGTCGGGATCTCGGTGGGCCACAGATTGTCGCGCATATACTGCTTATAGGCGTGACCTTCCGGCAGCTCGCGGCCGGTGTGCCAGAACTCTTTCAGATCGTGGGCCTTGGCACCCTTGGCGGTTTCCACGCCGAACGGGGTCAGGCCACGGGCGCCGCCGGTGCCCGGCACGTGGTATTGGCGCTTGGTCTCTTCATCTAGAGCAAAGAAGGCTTTGGCGTCGGCGATAGCGGCATCAATGACGGCTTGGTCAAGACCGTGGTCGGCCACAACGGCAAAGCCGTATCGCGCGAACGACGCGCCCAGTTCGTCCGAAAAAGCCTGGAAGTCCTGATCATAGCGGGTCATCGACACCGGCACGATCGCCTTCTTCTTCTCACCTTCGGCGGCGACGGCGGTAATGGTGGAGCTCACTGAACTTTGCCTCAAAGTGGTGGTTCTTGAATGCTTTGTACCGCGTATCGGCAAAAAATGGCAGGGATGCGCCCCAAAAGTCGATAAGCCGAGGCTGACCTGTCAGCAATCGGCAATCCTGTGTCCCGCGCATAACACTCGCCCGCCCGATTAAGGGCAGGATTTACCTGCGAGGGGGCAGCTTCCTTTTATAGGACGCATAGGGAGGGTTTCTGACTGCCGATTTCGGTGTCAGCGCAGGGCGGAGCCCAGGCGGCGCTTGTGACGGCAGATGCGTACCTCGCGATCAAAGCGCTCCCACAGCTCGGCCTTGTTGTTTTCGACCATGTAGCAGTTCACTTCTATCTGTTCCGGTGTCCAGCAGATGGCGGTGACGCGGTCATAGCTCTGGCCGGTGGTCATACAATCCAGCGTCTTGCGGTCCACAAGCTGTCTCAGGGCGCGTGTCGCCTCGGCCGACGATGTGGTCGAGCAGGGATGGCCCGGCGAGCAGCTGTTGTCGGCCTCGCGCGCGGCTAGCGCATGCAGACGCACGCGGGTGCCATCCTGACAGCGCAGGGTGTCTCCATCGTTCACGCGCTGGACCTTGCAGCGGAAATCGGCTTCCGATGCGGCCTGCTGGAGGGTGGGCGGGAACACCTCTGGTGCCACCGATGTGGCGGCTTGCCGTGCCCCGTCGGTCACCTTTTCCGGCAGGGGCAGGCGGTCGCCCCACATCACTACGACCAGAAACACCGCCGCAAAGGTCAGCAGCGCCGAGCCGATCAGATTGCCTGAGGAGGGTTTGGGCGCAGGGCGACGACGGCGGTAACGGCGAGAGCTCATGACCCGACTTCTAGAGGCAAATCGTCAGCAAGACTTGAACAGGCTGTGAGGGTGGCGAGAGCCAGATAGGACAAAGGCCCCGCGGGTGTCCGCGAGGCCTTTGATGGTGGAGCTAAGCGGAGTCGAACCGCTGACCTCTTGAATGCCATTCAAGCGCTCTACCAACTGAGCTATAGCCCCGGACCGTTTGGTCTGGATGATTGCACCGGCAAAAAAGTGCTTTCAAAAAATGGAAAACCCCCCGCTGTGGTCCAGCGAGGGGTTTATGGTGGAGCTAAGCGGAGTCGAACCGCTGACCTCTTGAATGCCATTCAAGCGCTCTACCAACTGAGCTATAGCCCCGAACCTTTCGGTCGGCCTCGACGAGGTTTGTGGCCCCGTCGAGGTGGCGGAAACTAGGGAGTTCCGACCGGAAGGTCAAGCGGTCCTGAAAACTTTTTTCCGCATTGTTTTCAGAACCTTGGTTTTACTCGTCGTCGAGCGACGGCTTGGTCAGTTCGTCGTCCAGACCGTCGTCGTCTTCGTCCTCGATGAAGGGAACGGAATCGTCGTCATCGTCCAGAACGTCGTCGTCGTCACCGTCGGTGGTGCCCAGACCTGTATCGTCGGCAACCGGATCGGCGTCGTCGTCATCGTCCGGCGTCAGGATCGGCTCATGGCCTTCCTGATCGATTTCCGGCGTGGCTTCCACGTCGTCCTCTTCTTCATCGCCGTCGACCGACTTGTCGGCGACTTGATCTTCATTTTCGTCTTCGTCGGCAGCGTAACCGGCACCGCGACGGGTACGACGGCCGCGCAGGGCCTCTTCCATCGGGTCGAATTCGTTTTCGCACTTCGGGCAGCGTGCCGGGCGACGGTTCAGGTCGTAGAATTTGGCCTGGCAGTTCGGGCAGATCTGCTTTTGGCCCAGTTCAGGATTGGCCACGGGATTAACCTTCGGCGTGAGTGGAGTGGATACTGGGGAAATCGGGCGGCTCCCTTGCCACCCGATGAGCCCACTGTCAAAAGCTTGTGTTGCGCGCCTTTGCAGCATTTTCCAGTCAAAAAACGGAGCCGAGTAGTCGGTTGACCGATTCCAGCACCTTTATTGCGTCCAAATCCTCGAAACTGGCGGGCACTGTCAAAGCCCCCGGTGACAAGTCTATTTCCCACAGAAGCCTGATTTTCGGGGGGCTGGCGCAGGGAGTGACCCAGATCGAGGGGTTGCTGGAAGGCGATGATATTCTGGCAACCGCCCGCGCCATCTCGGCCATGGGCGCGCGCGTGGAAAAATTAGGCGAAGGTCGATGGAAGGTGACGGGGAGCGGTCGCCTGCAAAGCCCTATCGACATTATCGACTGCGGCAACGCCGGCACCGGCGTTCGCCTGCTGATGGGGGCCGCAGCCGGTTTTCCGCTGACCGCGGACTTCACGGGCGATGCCTCGCTGCGCAAGCGTCCGATGAAGCGTGTCACCGGTCCGCTGGCGGACATGGGCGCGACCTTCATCTGGAAGGACCAGGAAGATCGGCTGCCGCTGACCGTCAAGGGCGGCAATCTGTCGGCGATCGACTACACCCAGAGCGTGGCCTCGGCGCAGGTGAAGTCGGCCATTCTGCTCGCAGGTCTGAATGCTATTGGCACCACTCGCATCACCGAGCCGGAAAAGAGCCGCGACCATACCGAGCGCATGCTGACTGCCTTCGGGGCCAATGTCGATGTGCAGGACATGGGCGAAGGTTGGATCATATCGCTAGAGGGCGGTCAGTCGCTGACCGGTACGTCGGTGTCGGTGCCGGGTGATCCCTCGTCGGCAGCCTTCCCGCTGGCGGCCGCCCTTATTGTGCCGGGCTCGGAAGTGACCGTCGAAAACGTCATGCTGAACCCGCTGCGCACCGGCCTGTTCGACACCTGGATCGACATGGGCGCGGACCTGACCATTTCGAACCGCCGCATGTCGGGTGGCGAGGAAGTGGGCGACATCACCGCCCGCTATTCGCAGCTGAAGGGTATTGTGGTTCCCGAAATGCGGGCTGCCGCCATGATCGATGAGTATCCGATCCTCGCGGCGACCGCGGCCTTTGCCGAGGGGCAGACCGTCATGCGCCGTATAGGCGAGATGCGCGTGAAGGAAAGTGACCGTATTGCGTTGATGGTCGCGGGTCTGCGCGCCTGTGGTGTCGAGGTCGAGGAAGAAACCGAAGGCTTTATCGTTACCGGTGCTGACTCGGTTCGGGGCGGCGCTGTCGTCGAAACCGCCCATGATCACCGCATTGCCATGAGCCATCTGGTGCTGGGGCTGGCCGCCGAACAGCCGGTATCGGTGCTGGATCCCGAGATGATCGCCACCTCCTTCCCCGGCTTCGTCCAATTGATGAATGGACTTGGCGGCTCCGTCGCGGCAGGGAAGGCGGCATGAGTTTGATTATCGCCGTTGATGGTCCTGCTGCCTCGGGCAAGGGCACTATCGCTTCACGTCTGGCCGACCATTATGGCCTGCCCTATCTGGATACCGGCCTGCTTTATCGTGCCGTTGGCATGCGTGTGCTCCAATCGGGCAAGGACCTGTCTGACGAAGCTGCCGCCGCTGAGGCCGCCCAGACCCTGTCGCCCGACGGCCTGTCCGATGATGCCAGCCTGACGACCGGCGAGGCCGGCGAGGCCGCCAGCCGCGTGGCCGCCTATCCGGCAGTGCGCACGGCCCTGCTGAAACTTCAGCGCGACTTTGCGGCCCAAGCGGGTGGTGCGGTTCTGGACGGCCGCGACATCGGCACCGTCATCGCGCCTGAAGCGATGGCAAAGCTGTTCGTGACCGCCAGCGCCGAAGTGCGTGCCGAGCGCCGCTGGAAGCAGCTGAATGCGCGCGGCATCGAAATTTCCTTCGAAGAGATGCTGGCCGACATCCGCAAACGCGACGCGCGCGACGCCGGTCGGGATTCCGCCCCGATGGTACAAGCTGACGACGCTATCTTGCTGGATACGAGCGATATGGGTATAGAAGCGGCCTTCGATGCGGCCCGCCGCATTGTCGAGACAGCGCGCGCAAAGCACGGTCTCTGATCACTCCGGCCCGGATGTCCAGGACATTCCCGCCCGATCGGAACGGCTATCCTTTGTAATTTCAACGCGTTGAACCTCGGCAGCCGTGGGCGCTACGGGTTTGAGTTCAAGCCGCCTCGGCGCGCGCCCCGTATCGTCCATATCTTCTGAAAATCGAGTTCCCCCCCTTCGCGCAGGGCGTATTGGCCGTTTTGGCCGGTCTGTTCTGGGCAAAGACCCTTTCATCAACCCCAAGAGTCATATGACCGAAACCTTTAACCCCACCCGCGATGATTTCGCCGCTCTGCTCGACGAACAACTGCAAGGCCGCGATCTTGGCGAAGGCCAAGTCGTCCACGGCCGCGTTGTCGGCATCGAAAAAGACATCGTCATCATCGACGTCGGCCTGAAGACCGAAGGCCGTATCGCCATGCGCGAATTCGGCCAAGGCGAAGGCGCTGTCCTGCCGAAGGTCGGCGACAACGTCGAAGTTTACCTGGAGCGCGTCGAGAACGCGATGGGTGAAGCCGTCATCAGCCGCGACAAGGCTCGCCGCGAAGAAGCCTGGACCCGTCTGGAAGCTGTCTTCGCCGAAGGTCAGCCGGTCAACGGTGCTATCGTCGGCCGCGTCAAGGGTGGTTTCACCGTCGATCTGGGCGGTGCTTCGGCCTTCCTGCCGGGTTCGCAAGTGGACATCCGTCCGGTTCGCGACGTCACCCCGCTGATGGGCAAGGAACAACCGTTCGCCATCCTGAAGATGGACCGTCCGCGCGGCAACATCGTTGTCTCGCGTCGTGCGATCCTGGAAGAAGCCCGCGCTGAACAACGCACCGAGCTGGTCGGCCAACTGGCCGAAGGTGAAGTCCGTGAAGGCGTCGTCAAGAACATCACCGACTACGGTGCGTTCGTTGACCTGGGCGGCATCGACGGCCTGCTGCACGTCACCGACATGTCGTGGAAGCGCGTGTCGCACCCGTCGCAAGTTCTGGCCGTTGGCGACACCGTCAAGGTCCAGATCGTCAAGATCAACCCGGACACCCAGCGCATCAGCCTCGGCATGAAGCAGCTGCAGTCGGATCCGTGGGATGGTGTTGAAGCCAAGTATCCGGTCGGTGCCAAGTACACCGGTCGTATCACCAACATCACCGACTACGGCGCCTTCGTTGAGCTGGAAGCCGGCGTTGAAGGTCTGGTCCACGTTTCGGAAATGTCCTGGACGAAGAAGAACGTCCACCCGGGCAAGATCGTCTCCACCTCGCAAGAAGTGGACGTCATCGTTCTGGACGTCGACAGCGCCAAGCGTCGTATCTCGCTGGGCCTGAAGCAAGCTCAAGCCAACCCGTGGGAAGCCTTCGTGGAAGCTCACCCGGTCGGTTCGACCGTCGAAGGCGAAGTCAAGAACGCCACCGAGTTCGGCCTGTTCATCGGCCTGGACAACGACATCGACGGCATGGTCCACCTGTCGGACCTGGACTGGAACGTGTCGGGCGAAGAAGCCATCCAGCGCTACCGTAAGGGCGAGGTCATCAAGGCCAAGGTTCTGGACGTCGACATCGAGAAGGAACGCGTCTCGCTGGGCGTCAAGCAACTGGGCGCTGACCCGATGGAAGGCGACGTCTACAAGCGTGGCCAGCAAATCACCGTCACCGTCACCGCCATTGAAACCGGCGGCATCGAAGTCAAGTTCGGTGAAGAAGACGCTCCGGTCACCGCCTTCATCCGCAAGTCGGACCTGTCGCGCGACCGCAACGAGCAGCGTCCGGAACGCTTCTCGGTCGGCGATCGCCTCGACGCCATGATCACCGCCGTCGACAAGGCTACCCGCCGCGTGTCGGTCTCGATCAAGGCTCTGGAAATGAAGGACGAACAAGAAGCCATCGAGCAGTTCGGTTCGTCGGACTCGGGCGCCTCGCTGGGCGACATCCTGGGTGCCGCTCTGAAGAACGCTGGCAAGGAATAATCCTTGATCCAGTGCCTTCGGGCCTGATCCAAAAAGAAGAGGCGGTCGGTATTTACCGGCCGCCTTTTTCTTTGGACCTCGCGCCTGTCGTTGCAGGGGCGCTATCTGATATTCCCGCGTTAGGGGAATGGTGCCGCTGGCCCGTGTCCTTGGCCCCTTCGGTGCGAAGCTGCGGAAACGAAAATTTGCGTTTATGTCGCAGAAAATCGTTATCCCAGATGCGCTTTTCCCCTTTCTTCCAACGGCATCAGGTGTTTAGGTGTCATCCCGGTGATGACGAATAACGTCGGAAACAGCACGGGCGGGGGCCTTGAATGATCAAGTCCGAACTGATCGAAAAGCTGGCGGCCGAAAATCTGCATCTGACCCATGCAGAGGTCGAGCGAGTCGTGAATGTTATCCTTGGGCGTATGACGGACGCCCTGTCTGACGGTGGTCGCGTAGAGCTGAGAGGCTTCGGGGCCTTTTCGGTCCGCAGCCGTCCGGCACGTTCGGGGCGCAACCCGCGCACCGGCGAAACTGTGGAGGTGCCGGCCAAAGCCGTACCTTTCTTCAAGTCCGGTAAGGAACTGCGTCAGCGTTTGAACGCTTCTGGCGACGCCTGATCTCTTCCTTTAGGAATGCCGGGTTAGTTTCTGGCGCTATGGCGCCGTCCATAGGAGCAGAATCATGAGCCTTGGCAGCGAGTTCAAGGAGTTCATCGCCCGCGGTAACGTGGTCGATTTGGCCGTCGGTGTGATCATCGGCGGGGCCTTCGGCAAGATTGTCACCAGTCTGGTGGATCAGGTGGTCATGCCGCCCATCGGTTGGTTGATCGGGGGCGTCGATTTCAGCGCTCTGAGCTACACCTTGCCGACCAGCCCGACGAACCCGACCGGCGAGCCTGCGGTGATCGAATACGGGGCCTTTATCAATACCTGTATCCAGTTCCTGATCGTGGCCTTCGTCATCTTCCTGATGGTCAAGGCTGTGAACCGTCTGCGTCGTGAGCAGGCCGCAGAGCCGGAAGCCGAAGCCCCGACCCCGACTGAGGCCTTGCTGGCAGAAATCCGCGACGAGCTGAAAAAGCGTCCGTAAGCGCATTTCGCACGGCACATACAAAAAGGGCCACCGGATCGTCCGGTGGCCCTTTTTATCGGCGTATGACGCCCCTGAAGCTTAGTTGGAGGCCGTTTCCCAAGACGGGGGGCAGCCGTCGAAGTCACCCGCGTCCACAATAGTTAGCGTCTTCATATTCAGCGGCATGACAGGGCGCATCGATTGGCGGCCGTGGCCGGTATAGAGATCGATCTTGGCCCCGCGAATGGCCCCGCCGGTGTCCGACGCATACCAATAGCCGTCGTGTTTCTTGCCGTCCGGCAGTTCTAGACCCACGGTTTCACGAATGAACAGGCGCGTGCGGCGAGGAATGACGCGGGGGTCTGTGGCGACGGTGCGCATGGGGATCGGACGGCAACCGAGCGAATCGTTACCCGTCGCGCCGCCACCACCGGCGTGATAGAGGCGGGCCGAAGCGCGCCAGTCAGGATCAGCTTCAAGATGCTGTTGCTGTTCTTCGCTGATATCCAGCGCGTCAGCCAGTTGCGCGATCTGCGCGGCTTGGGCTTCGGCGGCAGCAGTTTCCTGCGCCAGTACAGTCTCGTAAGGGACCGGACCTCCGGTCGGCGAGAACGACAGAGCCCATAGGGCGGCCAGAGCGGCAACCGTATTCAGCATAAAGATAACGAAAGTGGCACCGGCACCAACACCCACCGGCGAGAGTGCTTTTGCTCATAAATTGCGGCATAAAAGTGGCAATAGAGATTAGGCTAATTGCCAAGCGATCAGCAGGCGGAAATGTGACAGCATCTCTTCGCCATTGGTTAGTATACTTAAACTCAAACAATACAGTATTTGACGGATAATCTGAACTTTTTGCGCGCGAACGCCTTGCGATCATTACCGTTCACGCGTCTGTGAAATCTATATTATGAAGATTTCGGCGTGTTTCAGCCAAGTGTGCTGGCTGTCTGATTTCTTTAACCCATCATAAACCGATGATTTATCCTCGCGTCGACGGGATGTGGTGGCAGTGTCGCTGGCAATGGGATAAATCGGCACAAGATTTGACCCTATCCACTGGGAACCTTTTTCGGGAACCGCGCCATGATGCGAAACGCCAAGCGTTTGATGATCTCTGCTGCCGCCTTGATGCTTGTAGCCGTCCCTGCCGCTCAGGTTGGCGCCTGGGGGTCTTCGGGGCACCGCGTGATCGGCGTGGTGGCCATGCAGTCGCTGCCGGAAACCTTGCCGGACTTTCTGCGCACGCCGGGGGCAGCCTCTGACGTGGGCGAATATTCGCGTGAACCTGACCGCTGGAAAGGCGCGGGCCAGCCGCATGACCGCGAGCGTGATACGGCGCACTTTATCGACATGGATGACCAAGGCCGCGTGATGGACCATCGCGGCATGACCATGGACCAGCTGCCGCGTCTGAAGTCCGAATATGATGCCGCCCTGACCCGCGCCGGTCTGGATGTCGATACCGCCGGCTATCTGCCTTATGCCATCATGGATGCGTGGCAGAATCTGGAACGCGACTTTGCCTATTGGCGTGTTCTGAATGCCGCTGAAACGCGCGAAACCGATCTGGCCAAGCGTGAATGGTACCGTGCGGACCGCCTGCGCCGTGAACAACTGATCCTGCGCGACATCGGCGTGCTGAGCCACTATCTGGGTGACGCCTCCCAGCCCCACCACACCACCATCCACTTCAACGGCTGGGCCGGTGAAACCAATCCGGAAGGCTTCACCACCTCGCGCCGCACCCATAGTGCGTTCGAGAGCGAATATGCCTCGCGCAACCTGAATCCGGTGATTGTTCGCGCCTCGATGGCCCCGTTGAATGTCGAAGGTTTCGACGTGAAAGCACGTACCGCCAGCTATCTGAACACCACGCTGGGCACGGTCATCCCCTTCTACCGTCTGGAAAAGGAGGGGGCCTTCCGCGACGTCGACCCGCGTGGTGCAGAGTTTTTGAACACGCGCCTGACGGCCGGTGCCGAGCAACTGCGCGACTATGTGGTTGCGGCCTGGAATGTCTCGGCCCAGTCGTCTGTCGGTTGGCCGGCGGTCAAGGTGGCCGAAGTCGAAGCGGGCACCACCGATCCGTGGACGGCAATGGTCGGCGACGACTAATCTTTTTCAATCTATTGGTCGGATTGGGCCGCTCCTGCCTTCGCAGGGGCGGCCTTCGCGTTTAAAGAGGCCGCCATGAGCGATACTGCACCCCGCGACCTAACCCCGCCTGTCGTTATTCTTGACCGTTCGCAGCTGGCCGACAACATCGGCTCGGTGGCGCGCGTCATGGCCAATTTCGGCCTGTCGGAACTGCGTTTGGTCAATCCGCGCGACGGCTGGCCGCAAGAGCGTGCCTGGGCCACGGCCTCGGGTGCTGACTGGGTGCTGGAAGGGATCAAGGTATTCGACACGGTGGCTGACGCCATCCACGATCTGAACATCGTCTTCGCCACCACGGCGCGCCCGCGCGAGACGCGTCAGCCGGTTCGCACCCCGCGCGAGAGCGCCCGCATCCTGTACGACGAGACCTCGGCGGGGCTGAAGTGCGGTCTGCTGTTTGGCGGTGAGCGCGCCGGTCTGGAAACGACCGATATCGCCCTGTGCGCGGGCATCACCACCATTCCGATCGATCCCAAGCACCACTCGCTCAATCTGGCGCAGGCCGTGGCTATCAACGCCTATGAGTGGCGTACCCTGATCCTCGACGCTCCGCCGCCGCGTTTCCGCGAGATCGATCCGCCCGCGTCCAATGACCTGCTGATCGGCATGTACGAGCATCTGGAAACGGAGCTGGAGAACGGCGGCTTCTTCCATCCGCCCGAGAAGAAGCGTTCCATGAGCCAGAACCTGCGCGTGATGCTGGGCCGCGCTCAATTCAGCGAACAGGAAGTGGCCACCTTCCGCGGTGTGATCCACGCCCTGGCCCAAGGCCGTGGCCGCGTTCTGGCCAAGATGGCGGCCAAAGCAGCTGCCGACGCCAAGGCCAAGTCCGAAGACTAGGCCCCTAGCGGAAATGGGGCAGGTGCAGGGCCTCGGCCAAACGCTCCAGCCCCGTGGTCGGCACTTCGGTCGACCATAGCTGCCCAGAGACGGCGCGCTGACGGCCCTCGTTGAACAGGGCTTCCATCGCTGCGGTCTCAAAGTTCAGGATGTTGGATGTCTGCGCCTCATTGGGGATAGAGGCGGTCTTCAGCGGTATGCCCTGCGCGGCGCACAGAGTGGTCGCCGTAATCAAGGACTGGCGATACGAAAAACGCAGCATGGCCTCGAAACTGCGCATCATGACGGCAGGCAGATTGGGCGCGACGGCCCTTGGCTGCGGGTCCAGCATGGTGTTGACGATCACATGCACGCGCCCGCCCTTCAGCCGCTTGCCCAGCTTGTTCCAGCGCAGCAGGCCTTCGGGCATGATGAACAGCGGAGCCGAGACGCCGCCATCCACGTGCATTTCCTCATAGAGGCAGCCTTCGTACTCGGTGGTGATGCGGTGTGGGCTGAAAATGCCCGGCAGGCTGGCCGAGGCGACCAGCACCTCGCGGAACAGTTTCAGGGCTTGTTCGCCGCCGTGGCTGGCGATGGCACCCATGTCCCAGATACAGCAGGCCTGATGGTCCAGATCAGTGGTGGCCACCAACAGGCGACGGCCACGCGCATGTTGAGCAGCAACGGCGGTAATCAGTTCTGCATCGACAAACGGTTCGATCAGGCTGTGCAGGGCCTCAGCCTTCAACAGGCCGCCACTGAACATGGCCATGCGGCGCGGGCTGAGCAGCTGTTTGGCATGGCCGCCGGTATAGGCGTCCTTCAGCTTTTCGTCCAAGCTGGGTCCCAGAAAGGCGAGGGGCGCGATCAGGGCACCGGTGCTGACGCCCGTTACCAGTGCAAACTCTGGCCGTGTGCCGGTCTCGGTCCAGCCGGTCAGCGCGCCCGCCCCATAGGCTCCGCCAGCAGCCCCGCCGGACAGGGCGAGGATGTCGAACCGTCCTGACGTCCAGCCCGAACGGGGCAGGGACAACCGGTCCGCCGCCAGCGCCAGCGACGTCTCTGCCGCCGACACGGTCAGACGAATGTCCTTGAACCCCTTCACCTCCGCATGGGCCACAGGGGCGCACGGCAGACGGCGCCCGCGTTTGGGGCGGGGCGCAGCAGGAACCGGAGACGGCAGATCAGTCATAGCCACAGCCTTGCCCAGCCGTCCCCGCGATAGCAAGCGGCCTTAATAGCCGCGCGCGTCGGCCAGACGGTTCATGTGGTAGTGGCTGTCGCCCAGCGTTTCGTTCAGCACCCGCACGCGTTTCATGTACAGACCGATGTCGAACTCGTCGGTCATGCCGACACCGCCGTGCATCTGCACGCCTTCCTGAACGGCCAGTTCGGCCACGCGTCCGGCCTTGGCCTTGGCGACCGAGGTGGCCAGATCGACGCCCTCGCGGCCCTCGTCGATGGCTTGTAGGGCCCCCAGCGTCGCCGCCTTGGTCAGTTCCAGCTCGGTATAGAGGTGGGCTGCGCGGTGTTGCAGGGCCTGAAACTCGCCGATCAGCTTGCCGAACTGCTGGCGCGTGCGCAGATACTCCAGCGTGATGGCAAAGGCCTGATCGCCCGCACCGTTCAAACTAGCTGCCGTGCAGGCCCGCCCCATAAACAGGGCCTTGTCCAGTGTGGCCTGTCCGGCACCGGCCTCGCCGATCAGGGCATCGGCATTGACCTCGACGTCCTTCAGACTGATGCGGGCGGCATTGTGGGCATCGACCATGAGGGTGCGCTCGATCGCCACGCCTTGGGTCTTGGGATCGATCAGGAACAGGCTGAGGCCTTCATCGGTCCGGGCGGCCACGATCAGGGCATCGGCCACGTGGCCGTCCAGCACCATGGCCTTGTCGCCGTTCAGCCGGAAGCCATTACCGCTGCGTTCGGCGCGGGCCTCGATCTTTTGCGGGGCGTGTTTGGCCCCTTCGTCGATCGCCAGCGACAGTATCGCCTCGCCCGCAGCAATCTTGGGCAGCCAAGCCTTTTGAGACTCGCTACCCGCGTCCTTCAGCACGCTGGCCGACAGGATGGCACTGCCCAGAAAGGGCGAGGGCGTCAGGGTGCGGCCAAGGCTCTCGGCGATCACGCCCGCCTCGACGGCACCGAGGCCCGAGCCGCCATGCTCTTCGTCGATGATCACACCCGCAAAGCCCATCTCGCCAAAGGCCTTCCACAGATCACGCGAAACGCCGTCGGCATCGCGGCTGTCTCGCAGCTGGCGTAGATGTTTGATCGGCGCATTTTCTTTTAGAAAGCCGTCCACCGCCTCGCGCAGCATGACTTGTTCTTCTGTCAGGATCAGCGGCATGGGGTCAGGCTCCCGGCAGGGTCAGCAGGTGTTTGGCGATGATGTTCAGCTGCACCTCGGTGGTGCCGCCCTCGATGGAGTTGGCCTTGGTGCGCAGCCAGCTACGGGCACGCTCGCCGTCCTGCGAGCGTTCGCCTTCCCATTCCAGCGCGTCGATGCCCCCTGCCGACATCAGCAGTTCATAGCGGCGCTTGTTCAGTTCCGAGCCATAGTATTTCAGCACCGAAGCCAGCGCAGGATGGGCCTGTCCGGCCTTCATACGGTCCACA
This sequence comes from Brevundimonas sp. UBA5713, assembly GCF_002419815.1. Taxonomy (GTDB): domain Bacteria; phylum Pseudomonadota; class Alphaproteobacteria; order Caulobacterales; family Caulobacteraceae; genus Brevundimonas. The sequence continues at coordinate 31,650 of NZ_DIGV01000032.1, forward strand.
GCACTGTCCATGGCCAGCTGGAAGGCGGCACCGTCCAGTTCCCATTCGGCGATGCGTGCGCGCAGCATGGGATCATCCAGACGGCCCAGATCGTCGCTGCCGATGCTGTCGCGGGCGACTGCGCCTAACGGGCGACCCATCATGCTCTCGCCCATCTCGCCGATCATGGTCCGCTCATGGGCCAACAAGTATTTGGCGACGTCCCAGCCGCGATTGAGTTCGCCGACAAGGTCTTCCTTCTCGACGCGTACATTGTCGAAGAAGGTCTCGCAGAAGGGCGATTTGCCTGAAATCAGGGTGATAGGTCGGGTCGACACACCGGGGGTGGTCATGTCGAACAGGACAAAGCTTATGCCGCGGTGTTTGCTGGTCGGGTCGGTCCGCACCAGACAGAAAATCCAGTCGGCCTGATCGGCATAGGATGTCCAGATCTTCTGGCCGTTGACGATCCAGTGGTCGCCCTTGTCCTCGGCGCGGGTCTGTAGTGAGGCGAGATCGGACCCCGAACCCGGTTCGGAATAGCCCTGACACCAGCGGATTTCGCCGCGCACGATGGGCGGCAGGAATTTCTTCTTCTGCTCTTCGGTACCGAACGCCAGAAGCGCTGGCCCCAGCATCCAGATGCCAAAGCTGTTCAGCGCAGGCTGGGCCTTGATGCGGCGAAGCTCGCTGGCCAGCACCTTGGCCTGCGCCCGCGTCAGGCCGCCGCCACCGTATTCGGCGGGCCATTCCGGTGCGGTCCAGCCCTTGGCCCCCATCCGCTCCATCCAGAGCTTGTGGGCGGGCGTCTTGAAGGTGGCGTTGCGGCCACCCCAGATCATATCGTTTTCAGACTCGATCGGCCCGCGCACTTCGGGCGGGCAGTTGTCTTCCAGCCAGCGGCGCACCTCGGCGCGGAAGCCTTCCAAATCGCTCATGGCTTTTGCGTTTCCCAGTCAGGCGGCTTCTAGAGGGCCGCTTTCGTGATCGACGTTACCACACGCGTTTTGATTGGCTACTGTCTCTAGAGCGCTTGTCGATCACACCTTCTTGGGCAGGAAGGGCGAGAAGGTGATCACCGTAAAGGTGTCGCGGATGTGTGGACGGGTCTGCACCTGTTTGGTGACAAAGGTGCCGATGTCGGCGTCCTTGGGCAGGTGGAATTTTGCCAGAAGATCGTGCTGGCCCGAGGTGGAATAGACCTCGCTGACGTTCTCGACATTGTCCACCAGATCGGCGGCTACGTCATTGGCATAGCCCAGCTCGCATTTGATGAAGACGAAAATGGCGGTCATCATGGTGGCAACACTCCCTTGGATGCTCCTGCCTTAGCGCGCGGGGAGGGGCGGGCCAAGGGAGCGCCCAAGACAAAGGGCGCTGCGGTTGCCCGCAACGCCCCACAAATCTCTAAAGCCCTACGTCTGGCTTATTTGGCCAGCTTGGCCTGATGTGCAGCCTGACCGGCGACGATCAGGTCAGCGGCTTCCTGAGCCGAGCCCCAGCGGTCAATCTTCACGAACTTGCCTTTTTCCAGGTCCTTGTAGCGGGTGAAGAAGTGCTCGATCTGCTGCAGCTGGATTTCCGGCAGTTGTTCGTACGAGGTGACGTCCTTGTAGAAGGGGGTCATCTTGTCGACCGGCACGCACAGGATCTTCTCGTCGCGGCCTGCTTCGTCGGTCATGATCAGCACGCCGATCGGACGCGAACGCAGAACGCTGCCCGGAACCACCGGATACGGGGTCAGGACCAGAACGTCGCACGGGTCACCGTCGTCCGACAGGGTGTGCGGGATGAAGCCGTAGTTGGCCGGATAGATCATCGGGGTCGACAGGAAGCGGTCGACGTACAGCGCGCCCGAATCCTTATCCATCTCGTACTTCACCGGCGTGCCGCCAGCCGAAATCTCGATGATGGCGTTGACGTCCCACGGGGCGTCCTTGCCGACCGGAATGGCTTCGATGTTCATATTTGTGCTCTATTGCAGATGCGAATGAAGTTGGCGGGCGTGATAAGCTTTGCGCACGCATACGGCAAGCGGCACCACGTACGCACAGGCGGGTTTGCGCCTCTGCGGGTAAGGAAAATGGTCGATGTTGGCTCTGGATTGGGTCTCCCTAATCGTCTTCTGTCTGGCTTGGCTGGGGTATGATCCACTGCTGGGGGTGTTGGCGCGAAAGAGTGGCACACTGAATGCGGACATGTTGCTGATCCGTCAGGCGTGGATGCGGGCCATGACCGAGCGCCAGATGCGTCTGGTCGATGCCCAGTTGATGGGCCACACCATTTCCTCGGCTTCGTTTTTCGCCTCGACCAACCTGCTGTTGATTGCGGCGGTTGCGGGGGTGTTGTTCGGCGGAGATACCGCCTTGCGCAATATTGCCAATCTGGGAGCCGACGCGCCCAGTATTCAGGTGATGGAGGGTAAGCTGGCGCTCATCATCGTCTGTCTGGCGCGCGGCCTGCTCGATCTGGTCTGGGCGCTGAGGCAACTGAACTATACGGTGGCCCTGATCGGTGCCGCGCCAGAAGTCCACGAAGAGGCAGATCGCGCCACCTTTGCGCAGGCGGCCGCCCGCGTGCTCAATCCGGCACTATCCTCGTTCAATCGCGGGGTGCGGGGCTATTATTTCGCCCTCGCGGCGGCAGCGTGGATGTTCGGCGCGATATGGCTGCTTTTGGCGGTCGTTGCGGTGACCGCCCTGTTGCTGTGGCGCCAGATCGGATCGCCGGCGGCGCAGGCCGTCCGTCACGCGCGACGCCTGCTGGATCGTGGTTAGACCTTGGTCGTGCTGCACTGCGAAATGGCACTCTAAAAGGCCCAATTTCCTGCCGTTTCACGCAATTGTTGCAGTTCATGAAACAGGGTGTGACAGAGTTTCGCGAATCCGGGGTTGATATTTTGTGCGCTGCAACCTAGCTTGAGTTTCGACGCTTTTGAGCGTCTCGCCCTTCCTGGGCGTTTCCTCCCTATAGACTTTCAAAGCCGCGCCGGACTTGGCGCGGCTTTTTTTTATCTGTCGTCAGGGGTGGCCGAGGTCTTGGGCTGCCTGTTGGCACAGACGGGTCATGACGCGGCGGATCACGCCCGCACAGCGTTTCCAGCCTTCAGAAGGCTGGTGTTTGGCCTCATCCCAATACAGCGCACGGTTGATTTCGACTTGCAGGGCGTGAAGTTCCTCGTCCGGACGGCCCCAGATCTGGGTCGCATAGCCGCCCGCATAGGGGCGGTTCAGGCCCACGCGCCAGCCCTCGGCCTCGAACAGGCTGCGCACGCGCCGCGTCCACACCGCATCGCAGCTGGAGCCGAAGCGGTCGCCCAGCACGATATCCGGCCCGCCGCGCCCCGTGGCCCTCTGGGGCATGGAATGCCAGTCCACCAGCACCGCACGGCCCGCCTGCGCCTTGGCCTGATGCATCAGCCCGCCCAGCGCCTGATGATAGGGCCGATGCACACGGTCCAGCCGCGCCTGCACCGCCGCCATATCCAGCCGGTGGCCGTATAGCGGCAGACCATTGCCGGACTGGCGGTGGATCACCCCATAGCCCGCCAGTGCCTTGGCACTGCCTTCCGGCACCGGACAGTCACGGATCAGGGCCGGGTCCAGATCGGCGGCATTGCGGTTCAGGTCCACATAGGCCCGCCCCGTGTGGCAAACGATCACATCGGCCCCCAGCGTCTCCGCTCCCGCGATCAGCAGATCGACATGGGCATCCTCGGTGGTGCGCACAGTCTCTAGGGGCGCAACCGTTCCCATGTCTTGCGGATAGTGTCGACCGGAATGGGCCGAGGCGAACACCAACCCTGTCTTCGGCCCCGCGCACGCCATCACCTCGAACGCAGGCGTATCCAAGGCGTCAGCAGCAGGGGCAGGGGGTGTGTCCGTGGGTTCGGCCATACGCTGATGTACCGCGCTTTGCCCCATTCGTCGCCCCGTTGATCGTGGTAGGCCGATACCTGATTTCACCGAACGGGCTTCATCCAAGATTTACGCCTGAAGCCCTAGTCTGGTTACCACTGATTCTTTCATCCTCGGGCATTCCCCTATGGCGCGTATTCTTCTGGCCGAAGACGATCATTCTCTGCGGGGCTTCCTGACGCGTGCGCTGGAACGGGCGGGGCATGAGGTCACCGACTGCGAGAACGGTGATGATGCCATCGACGCCCTTCAGGCAGGCACCTTCGATCTGCTGCTGACCGACATTGTCATGCCCGGCGCAGACGGCATCGAAGTGGCCCGCGTGGCCAGCGGTCTTTATCCCGGTATGAAGATCATGTTCATCAGCGGCTTCGCTGCGGTCGCCCTGACCGCTGCACAGGCTTCGCCGCAGGCCAAGGTGCTGGCCAAGCCCGTCCACCTGCGCGACCTCGTCGATGAAGTGGACAAGATGATTGCAGCGTGATGTGAAAAATCACGGAAAAGGTTGAAAAAACCTCTTGCCGATTCCCAAAAAGGCGGGCTATACGACCGGCCTTCCCGCCCACCAAGGCAACTTGGACGGGCCGCAGAAAAGGCGGACGCGTAGCTCAGCGGGAGAGCACTACGTTGACATCGTAGGGGTCACAGGTTCAATCCCTGTCGCGTCCACCATTCTCTTCAAGCACTTAGCGTTTCTGATCGTAGGGTGCCCCCCAGAATCCCCCCAGAAACTCACTGAAATACCTGTAATCGGTACGGTTCGCGCGCGTTTAGCGCACGAAAAAAGGGCGATCCGCGTGCGGACCGCCCTTTTTCTGCATATCTGGAATGCTCTTAGCCGCCGTAGCTGGAGCGGCTGCTGGTGCCAAAGCCACCGCGACTGACGGCGCGCGAGCCTTGGTCGGCTTGGGCGGGGCGGGTGGTGGTGGCGGCAGGGGCAGCGGTGGTGGTCGGGCGGGTACGACCGGCGAACTGGCCGTCAGGGGTGCGCAGGCTGTCGCCACGGCGGAACAGCGGCGAGGCAGGGGCGCGATTGCCGCCGCTCAGCAGACGACCCAGCATGAAACCGGCCAGCAGAGGCATGAACATGGACGTGCCATTGGCCTCGGTGCGCTGTTGGCACTGACCGGCTCCGAACTCTTGCTCACAGTCAGCTTGCGAGCCGAACTTCGGCGCATTCTCGGCGGCCTGGTTGGCAGCGGTGCGATAGGCGGCTTCACACTCCGACGCGGTGGCTGTGCCCGAGGCCACGCATTCGTCCAGGGACTGGAAGGCCCCTTCGACGCGCGTGTCCCAGCTGTCTTCCGGCGAGGCGGCAGCATTGGTCGCGGCGGCATTGTTCTGCGGGGCATTGGCTTGGGGCGGAGAGCCACAGGCGGCGAGCGTGAAGCTGGCCGTTGCCATCAGGCTGCTGAGATGCAGCACGCGCGAACGCTTCAGACGGTCCATGCCGCAGGTCGATGCTTTCGGATCAGCCATAAGACCGCAATGCCTCGCTAAAATATGCCGCTTTCGGCACGCCAGAATCTTCTAAACTGTGTATCGCTTATCCGCCTCAGTGAACAAGGTCCGGCATGCAACGTATCGATTTCGCCCCGCGCCCCGATTGGGAGGCCAAGGCCCGCGCTGTCGGCTTCACATGGAGCCACGACAACGGCCAGCCCTATTGGGACGAGACGGCGGCCTATGCCTTTTCGCTGGAGCAGATCGAGAACGATATCGAGGCCCCCACCGAAGAACTGCACGACATGTGTCTGGATCTGGTGGCCGAGGTGGTGGCGTCCCAAGAGCTGATGGAGGCGGTCGATATCCCCGCCGACATGCGCGACTATGTCGCCAACACTTGGAAACATGCCCAGCCGTCGCTTTATGGCCGGTTTGACTTTGCCTATGACGGCAACGGTCCGGCCAAGCTGTACGAATACAATGCCGACACCCCCACCAGTATTTTCGAGACGGGCGTGTTCCAGTGGCTTTGGCTGGAAGAGCAGATCGAGGCGGGCGTGCTGCCGTCCCATGCCGACCAGTTCAACAGCCTGCATGAAAAGCTGGTGGCGCGCTTTGCTCAGCTGTTCCCGCCGATCACGCCGATCCATTTCTCATCGGACGCCAACTTCGTTGAGGACCGCCAGACGGTGCTGTTCCTTGAGGACATTGCGGTTCAGGCCGATCTGAAGCCGCGCTTTGTGGCCATCAGCGACATCGGCGTGGACGCCGCAGGCCGCTTTGTTGATCTGGAAGACCGACCGATCACGGCCCTGTTCAAACTCTATCCGTGGGAAGACATGTTGCGCGATCCGTTCGCGCGCCATCTGTCGGCCAGCGGTGTGCGGATGCTGGAACCCGCGTGGAAGGCCATACTCTCCAACAAGGCCATCCTGCCCCTGCTGTGGCAGCGCCACCCCGGCCATCCCAATCTGCTGGAAGCCTATTTCGAGGATGATCCGGCTCGTTCGGCCTTGGGCCGTGACTATGCGCGCAAACCCTTTTTCTCGCGCGAAGGGGCTAATGTCGAACTTTTCGAGCAGGGCCGCAGCAGCGGGGTTCAGGATGGCGGCTATGGCGAAGGCCGCCACATCCTTCAGGCCCTGCACGCCCCGCCGCGCTTTGCGGGCAATCACGTCATCGTGGGTTCATGGATCGTCGGCGATGCCGCGGCAGGTATGGGCTTGCGCGAGGATATGGGCCGCGTGACCCGCAATACCTCGCGCTTCTTGCCGCACTTTATCCGCTAGGGATCAGTAGGTCAGGCGAACGCCCGCTCTCACGGTGCGCGGGGCCGTATAGCCTTCGACGCCCGTGGCGGTGACCGAGGTGGCGCCGTCTTCGTCGAACACATTGTCCAGCGCCAGCCACAGGGCGGCATGGCGGTCGAACTGCCATTCGGTGCGGGCATCGACGGTCCATGCCGCCTTGAGCGTGCGGCTGTTCAGGTCGTCGTCGAAGCGGTCAGACTCATAGCGGGCGCTGATACCCATCTGCCAATCGGTAACGGGTTGCCAGTCCACGCCCAGCGTCGCGGCCCATTCGGGGGCCTGTGCGGGGCGAAGGCCGGTCAGTTGCTGCGCGGCGCTGCCGCCGTCCACTTCGGAATCGGTCCATGCCAGCGCGCCGCGCAGATGAAGGGCGTCCGTCACGGCATAGCGTCCGTTCAGTTCGACGCCCACGGCCTCGATGGTTCCGGCATTCTGGCGCTGACGCAGCACGCCGCCTGCGGGCACAAAGCCCGCGCGCGGGAAGGTGCCGGGGCCCTCGGCCAAGGTCACATTGACGATCACATCGTCGATACGGTTCCAGAACAGCACCCCGCCCAGCGCCAGACGGCCGCTGTCATAATCAACGCCTGCCTCGACCCCGCTCAGCTTTTCGGGCACCAGAGCGGCATTGGCTTCGGTCAGATCATTGCCGACACGGAACGGGCGGTGCAGTTCATTCAGACTGGCCGGACGGAAACCCGTATAGGCCGAGCCGCGCAGCGACACCGTTTCGCTCAGCGCGCGCCGCACGCCAAGACGGGCGCTGATGACTTCGTCAGAGCGTTTGTCCTCGCCTTCGTCCAGCAGCAGGCCACCATTTTCCAGATCGGCTTCGCGGCGGAAACCGTTTTCATTTGTCCACTGGTCCAGACGCAGGCCACCGGCGATCAGCCACGGCCCGCCCGTCCATGACCCGTCGGCGTAAAGACCTGCCACCGAAGCCTCGCCGCCCGCCTTGCGGTCGCGGGTGAAGGCCCCGTTCATGAAGCGGAACAGTTCCTGCGTCTGCCCCTCGTTAAAGCGGGCATCGGCACCGACTTCCCATTCCAGAAACCCGCCTGCCAGCCCATCGCGCCGACGTACGGCGGCATTCACGCCCCAGCCTTCAGCGGGGGTGCGATACTGTTCATTGGCAGGCGTAGTGGTGTTGCGGTCCGCCGTTACCGAGGCCGAGGAATTAAACAGATTGCTGTGGGTGGACCATGCTTGAAGTCGCCATCCGGTTACGCCTTCGCTCGGCTGGCGGGCTAGGGTGGCCGACACGCTGTGGCCACTGGCATTGGCGCGGTTCTCGCCAAGGCCCGAACCTCGATCCTCTTCCCACGTGGCGGCACGAACCGACATCTGCACATCGTCCGCCACAGCATAGTCGAGTCGACCCGACAGGGCCTCGGCCTTCAGGTCCATAGGACGGTCGGCCACGCCCGCTGCAGAGCCACGCACAGGCACATAGCCGTCGCTGACTTCATGTAGACCCGAAACGGTCAGGGCCACACGCCCGTGAGACACGCCTGCCGTGCCCGCGGCGCGAAGACCGCCACGCTCGGCGATGGACAGGTCCATCACGCCGCCATCGGCATCACGCTCGTTCAGAGCCACCACACCGGTCAGCGCGCCCGCGCCATAGGGACCCGCGCCCGCGCCACGGATGACATCGATGTTGCCAAGGCTTTCAGGGATGGCCTGCGCCCAGATCACCCAGTTGCCGAACGGGTCATTCAGCGGCACGCCGTCCAGAGTGACCAGCGCCCGTCCGGCGCCTGTCGGTGCAATGGCGCGCAAGGACAGGCCTTGGGTCGTCGGATTGGCGGCCAGACTGTCTGCACGGCGGAACAGCGAGACATTGGGCACTTCGCGCAGAGCGGTATCGGTTCGCACCGCGCCCTTGATCTGGTCCTGCCCCAGCCGGATGACGGCGAAGGCGGCCTCAGACGCCGCCGGTGGCAGGCGCGCTGCCGTCACCACAACCTCCTGCACCTGAACAGGTTCGGACAGATCGGTGGGAGGCGTTTGATAATCGAACACGGCAAAACCTTAACTCGTGGGGGCGCATTACGAGAACGCCGTGATGCGCTGTCCCTGTCAACAATCGGGCATAACAAAAGCCCCGCCGAAAGGGTTCGGCGGGGCTTTGGCCGTCAGTGAAACTGATGGACTTAGTTCGACGGCGCGGCGTCGCGAATGTTGTCAGCCTTTTGTTCGGCTTGTTCAGCCACAACGTCAGCCTGAGCATTCAGAGCGTCGGTCTGTGCGTCGGTAGCAGCAGCGTCAGCTTGGTTTTCCAGCTGGGTCACAGCGACGTCGGCTTGAGCTTCGACGGCGTCGGCGCGGGCGTCGGCTTCCTTCTCGGCAGCGTTCTGGCAAGCAGCCAGGCCGGTCATGGCAGCAACAGAAATGGCAGCAAGTACGAGTTTACGCATAAGGGGGCTCCTCCCAGAGTGCGGTGAAAAAACATAAACGTCGTGGACTCACATTCGGTTCACGCGCCCGTGAACTTTTGTCGAAATGCGAACGCGAAAATGTCGCCCTCCGCCATAGAAAATGCCCCGGAGCCAACGGTTCCGGGGCACGATAATCTTGATTTCAGAAAGACTTACTGGATTTCAGAGATCGACAGGGTGCCGGATTCGATTTCACCCGAAATCGTACCGACCCAGACGTCATAGACGCCTTCCTGCGCGCGATTGAAGTGAACGCGCGGGTTTAGATCGCCGTCGCTGTCGTCATCGCAATAGAAGCTGCCGTCCGGCGCATTGATCATCAGCGTGGTGTCACCGTCCGACGCGAAGGTGAAGGTCAGCGGGTTGCTGCCGTTCGCACGATAGGTCAGCTCATAGTCCGGAGCTTGCGAGACATAGCCCGAGCACTGGCCGTGGACCGATGAAGCCGAGACACTGCCACCAGCGGCCATGGTGACGGTGTGCGGATCAGGCGTGAACCCTGCGCGCAGGATGACTTCACCGAAGTTGGCTTCCTGCGACATATCGATGGTGGAACCGGACGCCACTTCACTGGAGGCCAGTTCAGAGATTTCCAGACGGGCGTTGGCGGTGTTCTCGTTAAAGGTGCCAACCCAGATGTGATAGTTGCCCGAGGCAGGACGCGGGAAGCCGACTTCCGGATTGAGGTTGTTGGCATCGTCATTGCACTGCCACGAACCGCCCGGATCGCGGATGACCAAGGTGGTGTCTTCGCTGGACGTCACGCGGATGTTCAGCGGCATGTCGCCTGCCGTATAGCGCAGCACATAGTCGGGGTTATGCCCGATGTTGCCGTTGCAACGCCCGCCCGCCAGACGGCCCGCGTCGGTGCCGCCACCCGCAGTGAGTTCGACCACGTGGGGATCAGGGGTGAACCCCGCTTCCAGGCGAACCTGGCCAAAGACGGGAGTACCGCGCCAGTCCTGAGCCTGTGCAGCCGTAACCGGTGCCATAGCGAGGGCGGCGATCAGCACAGGACGGATGAATCGCGACATGTCTTATCTCCAAAGCCGAACTTCGTTCGTAAGGAAGAGGGTTATGCGATTGCCCAGAGGTTAGGGCAATCCACAGACATGTTATCGCCATTCAGTTTTACGTTTGGGCACAAATGCGCGTCATTTCTCGCGCGAGCGCAGGACATCCAGCACATTATCGAGACGCAGACCGCGGGCGTGGAGCAGGACCAACAGGTGGTAGATCAGGTCTGCTGACTCATTCAGAACCTCTTCGTCCGGTCCGGCGGTGGCGGCCAAGGCGGTTTCCACGCCTTCCTCGCCCACCTTCTGGGCGATGCGTTTGACGCCCTTTTGCATCAGGCGGGCGGTCCAGCTTTCTTCCGGATCGGCCTGGGCGCGCTCGACGATGGTGCGCTCCAGACGCGCCAACTGACCGAGGCCCGGGGCCACCTCGTCACCGAAGCACGAGGTGCGGTTCAGGTGGCAGGCATTGGCGTTGACGGGGCGCACCTTAACGACAACCGCATCGGTGTCGCAGTCCGGCGTGACCGAGACGACATTGAGGAAGTCGCCCGAGGTCTCGCCCTTGCGCCAGCGACCGCCGCGCGAGCGCGAGAAGAAGGTCGCCTGACCGCTCTCCAGAGTTTCCTGCAGGGCGGCTTCGTCCATATAGGCCAGCGTCAGCACCTGTAGGGTGTCGGCATCCTGCACAATGGCGGGGATCAGGCCGTTGCCCTTGGCGAAGTCGATGGCGGAGACATCTACGGAAGTTTTCAGATCGGTCATAGACGCACCTCCACCCCGTTCTGGTCGAGGTAGGCTTTGAGATCGGGAATGGCGATAGCGCCGGAGTGGAAGACACTGGCGGCTAGAGCACCGGAGACGTCGGCATCCTTGAACGCCGACAGGAAGTGTTCGACCGCACCCGCACCGCCGGAGGCAACCAGCGGGATGTTCAGGCGCTGGCAGGCGGCGCTCAATTGCGGGATGTCATAGCCCTTGCGGACGCCGTCCTGATCGATGCAGTTCAGCACGATCTCGCCGGCACCCAGCGACTGAGCCTCAAGAATCCAGTCCATCGTCAGCTTGCCTGCGCCGCGTCGGGCATTGGGGTCGCCGGTGTATTTGTGGACCTTCCACTCACCATCCTGAAACGCGCTGTCGACACCGACGACGACACATTGGCGGCCCAGCACCTGCGCCATTTCGCCGATCAGTTCGGGGCGTTCCAGAGCCGGAGAGTTGATCGACACCTTGTCTGCACCGTGGTCGAGGCAGCGTGCGGCCTGTTCGACCGTGCGGATGCCACCGGCCACGCAGAAGGGGATGTCGAGCAGGCGGGCAATATCCTGCACCCACGAATAGTCGAGAGTGCGGCCTTCGGGGCTGGCGGTGATGTCGTAAAACACCAGCTCGTCAGCGCCCTGATCGCGATAGCGCGCGGCCAGTTCAGCGGCGTCGCCCATATCGACGTGGCCTTCAAAGCGCACGCCTTTGACAACGCGGCCGTCCTTGACGTCGAGGCAGGGGATAATCCTACGGGCGGTCATCAGGCCACGGCCTTGATGGCTTCGGCGACGGTGAATTTGCCCTCATAGATGGCGCGGCCGGTGATGGCACCGTCGCAGCCGATGGCCTTGGCTCCGGTTAGGTCGTCCAGAGTGGCGACACCGCCCGAGGCCTGGATTTTCAGCTCAGGACGACGCTTCAGGGCTTCGCCCAGCAGGTCCAGATTAGCACCGGTCAGTGCGCCGTCGCGGCTGACGTCTGTCATCAGCACGTGGCGCAATAGATCCGATGGATAGCGCTCCAGCACGGTCCACAGGTCGACGCCCGCCGACTGGGTCCAGCCCTTGAGGGCAGGCACGGGCATGTCGTCTTCGTATTTCACATCGAGCGCGAGGGTGATGGCTTCGGGACCGAACTGGTCGAGCCAGGCCAGAACCTGATCGGAATCCGTTACCGCCAGCGAGCCGATGACCACGCGGTTCACGCCCGCATCCAGCAGGCGCTTGATGTCTTCCTCGCTGCGAACACCGCCGCCGCACTGGATTTTGACATCCACCGACTTGGCCATTTCACCGACCAGTTCGTATTGGCGTGCACCACCAGCCTTGGCCCCGTCCAGATCGACGATGTGGACCCACTCGGCCCCTTCGGCGGCAAAGGCAGCAAGGCGCGAGGCGGGATTATCGTCGTAGCGCGTGACCTTGTCGAAATCGCCGTGCATCAGGCGCACCGCGAAGCCGTCTTTCAGGTCGATGGCGGGATAGATAATCATGCGGGCAACTCGAGGAAATTCTTGAGGATACGGGCACCGGTCTTGGCAGACCGTTCAGGGTGGAACTGGCAGCCCCAGCGGTTTTTGAAGTTCACCACAGCGGGTACAGGCAGGCCGTAATCGGCAGCGGCGATGGTGGCCTCGCCATCGGGGCAGACGAAGCCGTGGACGAAATAGGCCCACTCGCCGTCGTTCACGCCTTCAAGAAGCGGATCTTCGCGGCGTTTGGTGAGGCGGCTCCAGCCCATGTGGGGCGAGGGCATGGAGGGCTTGGGCTTGATGGCGGTGACGCGGCCCGGAATCAGGCCCAGCATGGCCACATCGCCATCCTCGTCAGAGGCTTCGAACAAAAGCTGCTGGCCAAGGCAAACACCCATCAGCGGGCGTTCGAACTGGCGAAGCGCCTCGGTCAGGCCAAGGCTGTTCAACTGTTTCATGGCATAGCCTGCCGCGCCGACGCCGGGCAGGATTACGCGCTCGGCGTCCAGCACATCGTCAGGATCTGCGGTGACGCGCACACGGGCACCCAGACGTTCGAGTGCGAAACGCACCGAGGCGACATTGCCCGAGCCATAACCGATCAGGGTGACGTTCATCTTACAGAACGCCCTTGGTCGAGGGGATTGCGTCGCCTTCAACCTTGATGGCCTGACGCAGCGCGCGGCCAAAGCCCTTGTAGCAGGCCTCGGTCTTGTGGTGGTCGTCAGTGCCGGTGACGGTGATGTGCACGGCAGCGCCAAGGTGTTCGGCCAGCGAACGGAACACGTGGGCGGTCATGTCTGTGCGGTAGTCACCGAGGTAGGGTGTCTCGAACGTGCCCTCGAACACAGGGAAGGGACGGCCCGACAGGTCGATAGAGACAACCGCATTGGCCTCGTCCATCGGCAGGACAAAGCCATAGCGCTGAATGCCCTTGCGTTCGCCCAGTGCCTGTTTCAGCGCCTGACCCAGAGCAATGGCGCAGTCCTCGATCGTGTGGTGCGGATCGGTGTGCAGGTCGCCTTCGCATTTCAGGCGCAGCGAGAAGCCGCCGTGCGCCGCGATCTGTTCCAGCATGTGGTCAAAGAAGCCGACGCCGGTTTCGATCTTGACCGGAGCGGCCTCGTCAAGGTTCACCGCGCAGACGATGCGGGTCTCCTTGGTGTCGCGCACCGACTGGCCGATGCGCGGGGCGCGGGCCTTGCCGACGCTCATGCCAAAGGCGGCGAGCAGGCGGTCGTTGACCTCGGTCTTGACCGAAACGGGCAGGCGCAGCCGCTCTTCGGACACATCGGCTGTGATGCCGAACACCTTGAGCTGGCCAAGGGCGGCTTCGAGGTTTTCAGGGCGGGTGACGATGATCGGGCCGACGCCCTGATCCACCGGCATAAGACGCGACAGCTCACGCACCAGTCGCTCGCGCTCGCGGCGCACGGTGGCGATGCGCTCGGCACTTTCCAGCATCCGCGACGGGTCCAGTGCCTGCTGGGCCATTTTCACCAGCGGCGACGGCAGGGCATAGGGTTCCAGCACCGAGGCCAGACGCTCCAGTGTCAGCGGCTGGGCCAGCGCGGCGCCCACGCGCGCACCGGCCAGGCCATAGGCCAGCGACAGGCTGCGCAGGACGATCAGGTTCGGCACATCCTTGATAAGGGTGGCCGCCGAGGTCGCATCGGAGAACTCGACCACGCCTTCATCCACCACCAGCAGGGCAGGGGCGACGCGGGCGGCCATTTCGGTGATGGCTTCCGGCGAGCCGATGGCGCGGGCGATCACGGCCATGGCCTCGCCCTTGGCCGGATAGATGGCTTGCAGGCGGCTATAGGGTTCGGACTTGGGAGCCTCGACCGAGCCACCGTCGCGCAGAGCCAGACGCCAGACCAGTTCCAGCGCGTGGGTCAGGCCGCGTACCGGCAGCACCTGATCGGCGCTGACGCCATAGATTTCGGCCATACGAGCGGCCAGCGCGGCGGGGTTGGACGGATAGGCGTCCAGACCCTCGGCACCGGAGATCAGCGGGGTAAAGGGGGCGGGAAGGCTCATGCCTCGCTCCTGTAATCAGCGGCGCGGGCGTGGGCTTCGAGGCCTTCCAGTCGCGCAAGGCGGGCAGCGATCGGACCAAGGGTGCGGGCACCCTCTTCGTTCACATACTGCACCGACATCGAGGTCATGAAGCTGGCGGTGGTGATACCGCCCAGCGTGCGCGCACCGCCATCGGTCGGCAGGACGTGGCTGGGACCAGCGGCATAGTCGCCAAGGGTCTCGGCGGCCCAGCCACCGACGAAGATGGCCCCTGCGGCTTCGATACGGTCCACCAGATCACCGGCGTCTTCGGTCTGAAGCGCAAGGTGTTCAGGGCCATACATATTGATGGCTTCGATCACATCGTCCGGATTGCGGGCGAGAATGGCGCGGGCTTCACCCAGAGATGCGCGGGCGATCTCGGCGCGCGGCAGGGTGCCGACCTGTTCCTCGACCTCTTCCAGAATGGCCTGAAGGGCGGTCTTGGTGGTGGCGACAAGGATGACCTGTGCGTCGGTATCGTGCTCGGCCTGAGACAGAAGGTCGGCAGCGGCAATCACCGGATCGGCGGCGCTGTCGGCCACGACCATCAGTTCGGATGGGCCAGCGGGCATGTCTACGGCTGGGCCGGCGGGCAGGGCGTTGGCCTGTTTCTTGGCCTCCGCCACATAGGCATTGCCGGGGCCGAACAGCTTGTCACAGCGCTGGATGATGCCGTCTTCCAGCTCGACGCCAAAGGTCAGGGCGGCGATGGCCTGTGCTCCGCCGATGGCCCAGAGAGCGTCAAGGCCCGCCTCGGCAGCGGCTATGATCATGGCCGGGTGGACCGAGCCGTCCTTGGACGGCGGGGTGACGGCCACGCGGGTTTTCACACCGGCGACCTGTGCCGGAATGGCCTGCATCAACAGAGACGAGAACAGCGGGGCCGTGCCGCCCGGCACATAGATGCCTGCCGCACTGATGGCGCGCCAAGCGATCTTGGAGCGCACACCGGCGGTGGTTTCGATCAGTTTGGTGTCTTCGGGCTTGGTTGCCTGATGGAAAAGGCGGATGTTTTCCGCGGCCATACGGATGGCGCGGGTGTCGGCAGGTGCCAGTTGGTCACGGGCCGCGTTCAGGGTCTCGTTGTTGATCGGAATGCGGCGCGGGGGTGCGCCGTCCAGCTTGATGCACCATTCGGTGACGGCGGCACCGCCACGCAGGGCGACATCCTGCATGATCTCGCGCACCACATTGGTGACATCAGCGGCAACGCGCTGCGACGGGCGGGCCAGAGCCTCGCGTTTTTGGGCCGCGTCCAGTTGGGACCAGTCGATAGTCTTCATCACATCATCTTCTCGATGGGCAGGACGAGGATGGCCGAGGCACCCACGGCCTTCAGCTTCTCCAGCGTTTCCCAGAATACAGCTTCCTGACACACGGCGTGGACCGCCACGGCATCATCACGACCGGCCAACGGCATGATGGTCGGCGAGCCTGCACCCGGCAGGATGGCGATGATCTCGTCCAGCGCGGCGCGCGGGGCGTTCATCATCACATATTTGGCACCCGAGGAGGCGATGACCCCGCTCATGCGCTCCATGACGCTGTCCAGCAGATCGACGAGTTCCGGCTCGGGCGCGGTCGGCGATTTGATCAGGACGGCTTGGGATTCAAACACGGTGTCGCGGGCGACAAGGCCGTTGGCCTCCAGCGTCGCGCCGGTCGAGACCAGATCGCAGATGCCGGTGGCCAGCTTCATGCGCGGCGCGACCTCGACCGCACCGCGCATCAGCACTACATCGGCCTTCACGCCTTCATTGGCGAGATAGCGCTTCAGGATGTTGGGGTAGGAGGTGGCGATACGTTGGCCTTCCAGCGTCTTGGGGCCATTCCAGTCACCCGGCAGGGTCGCCAGTTTCAGCGTGCAGCGGCCAAAGCCCAGCGGCATGACGATCTCGGCGTTCGGGCCGCCGTTGCGGCCTTCTTCCAGCACGTTCTCGCCGACGATGCCGAGGTCGCACACGCCATCGGCCACGAAGGTGGGAATGTCGTCGTCGCGCACCCGGATCAGGTCGATCGGGTAGTTTTCGACGCGATACAGCAGCTCGTTATGACCCTTGACCCATTTCAGGCCCGCGTCGCGGATCAGGTCCAGCGAGCGGTCGGCCAGACGGCCGGATTTCTGAATGGCGATGCGGAGCCGACCTTGTGCGGTGCTCATGGGTTTACTCTCTCGGGTCAGAATCTTCAGTCAGCGGAAATGCGATCAAGGGCGATGCGATAGCCCTGATGCGGCATGTCCTTCAGATAGCGGGCGACGCGGACCACGGTGGTCGGACTGGCCCCGGCCTCGGCAGCGATCTCGCGATAGGATTTGTCGCCCGCGTCCAACAGGCGGGCCACTTGCCAGCGCTCGGTA
This sequence comes from Brevundimonas sp. UBA5713, assembly GCF_002419815.1. Classification (GTDB taxonomy): domain Bacteria; phylum Pseudomonadota; class Alphaproteobacteria; order Caulobacterales; family Caulobacteraceae; genus Brevundimonas. The sequence continues at coordinate 48,421 of NZ_DIGV01000032.1, forward strand.
AAGGCGCGCAGCTCGGCGGGGGTGCAGAGATCGGCCAAAAAGGCCGCCATTTCCTCACGGCTCTTCATGGCCAGCAAGGCATCAAGCAGTGCCTCGCGGGCTGCGTCCTTGGTGGCCGCTTGATCGGCAGCAATGGCAGGTTCGGTCGTCATGCGCGTTCCACTATGCTGTAACAGTGGAACGGTCAAGGATTTTGTTACAGCGTGGTGTTACGCTTTAGTAGACATCGCGGCGATAGCGACCGGCGTCCGTCAGGCCCTGAAGCGTCTCGGTGCCCAATACGGTTTCCAGCGCCGCATGCACGCCCTGCGACATGCCTTCCAGACTGCCGCAGACAAACACATAGGCGCCGCGCTCGACCCAGCGGACGATGTCGCGGGCGTGTTCGGACAACAGATGCTGCACATAGCGGCCATCGCCTTCGTCGCGTGACCAGGCGTGATCCACACGGGCGATCTGACCGGCGGCCTGCATGGCCTTCAGCTCGTCGCCGAACAGATTGTCATGGGCCGAGGTGCGCTCGCCAAACAGCAGCCACGCATCGCCCGCGCGCGGCACCTTCAGATGGGCGCGCAGACCGGCAATGCCGGTGCCATTGCCGATCAGGATGATGGGGGCCGCATCGGGCGCAGACCGGAAGCTGCGGTTCGGGCGAATGCGCATCTGCACCACCTCGTCCAGCTTGAGCTGACGGATCAACCAGCCGGAGCCCAGGCCATAGCCGCCGTCCGGCGTGGTCATCAGGCGAATGCAGAACTCAGCCGCGCCATCGGCGGGCACCGAAGCCAGCGAATATTCACGCACTACAGTGGCTGCGCCCTCGCTGCTCGGCAGAGCGATTTCGGCAATGTCGCCTGCTTCCCAGACCGAGCGGTGGCCGATGGGTTGGAACACCAGATGCCACGCTTCGCCACCGGGGCTTCCGGGGTTCATATGAGTTTTGCGGACCAGCTGCCACGGCTGGAACGGGGCCGGGGTAAAACCTGCACCGCTTTCGGCACCGGCCAGTTTGGCCAGCTCACCCTGCCATGCGGCCAGAGCGACGGGGTCGTTGTTGTCGACCTCGATACGGCTGAACAGGGGCTTGGCGGCACTGGCGACCAGCCAGTCGTCCAGCTGACGGCCAAAACCGCAATACTGGTCATAGCTGCTGTCGCCCAGTGACAGCACGCCATAGGACAGGTGCGGCAGGGCCGAGGCTTCGGTCATCTGGCGGCGCAGAAAACCAGAGGCATTGTCGGGCGCATCGCCTTCTCCGGTGGTAGAGGCGACAAACAGGACAGTACGGGCAGCCGCCAACACTTCTGGCGTCAATTCCGACAAAGGCACAGGACGCGCAGGTGTGCCCTGCTGTGATAGCCACTCGGCACTATCCCACGCCAGATTTTCCGCCGTTCCCGTCTGGCTGCCATAGGCCAGCAAAACCGTGTCGGAGGCTGCATCGCCCATGGCGGCGGCGCGCGCCTTGGCCGCCTTGGCATCGCGGCGAACCTTGGCCACGACCCACAAGGTCAGGGCCAGCCACAGGCCGACACAGATGGCGGCGCAGATCCAGTGGGTGGGGTTATGGGTCACGACAAAAGCGACAGGCGGTTTAGGCCTCGTCCTCCATCATGGCGGCATAGGCAGGCGTCATCCGCTCGACCAGCCCTTGCGCGGTACGCTCTACGAAATGGGCGGCCAGACCCATGGCCTCGGCCAGTTCAGGTCCGTCAACCGGACCCAGAACCGTCAGGGCGGTGGCAAAGGCGTCTGCGCGCATGGCCGAGGCGTCAAAGACTGTTACCTGCGCCAAGCCATTGGCCACAGGGCGACCCGTAGAGCCGTCGATGGTGTGGCTATAGGTGGTGCCATTGTGGCTGAACTGACGGCGCCAGTCGCCGGACGTGGCCACGGCGAGATCAAACAGGGCCGCCACCGTGCGCGGAGCCGGAGAGTTTTCGACCGTTTCGATTTCGACCCACCACGGCTGGGCATCGGGTTTGACGCCGCGTCCTTTCAGCTCGCCGCCGATCTCCACCAGATGCGAGGTGGCACCCATGGCGGTCAGGCGCTCGGACACGCGGTCCACCGCATGGCCCTTGGCGATGCCGGAGAAGTCCAGCTTCATGCCACCGATCTGAAGCGCTGACTGCTGTTCACGGTTCAGGCGCAGGCGGTTCCAGCCGCTGACCTTGGCCGCGGCGGCTATCTCTTCGTCGGTCGGGACAGGCAGCAGTGACAGGCGCTGACCCAGCGGGCCAAAGCCCCACAGGTCCACCAACGCCCCCAGCGTCGGATCGACCGCGCCGTTCACATCGTCTGCAATGTCGAGAGAGGCTGTCAGCAGGGCCCAGAAATCATCAGACAGAGGCACAAAGCCTTCGCCTGCGCGGTTGAACCGGCTGATCTCGCTGTTCGTCACCCACGGGCTGAACAGGGCGATCACAGTCTCCAGTTCGGCCTCGATGGCCACGCGGAAATCTTCCAGATCGCTGCCCATCGGCGGCACAAAACGAACCTGCCAGGTCGTGCCCATGCTGGCTCCGTCCAGCGACCAGACCAGATCACTGGGCGGACGCTCCGGCCCCCCGTTTACCTGCGGGATCAGCACGCGGTTCTCGCCGAAGTCATTAGCGACGGCGTCTCCGATGATGATCGGCGCGGGCGAGGAGCTGGAGCGTTTCATGGGTTAGGGCAGAACCTCGATGGTGCCGTTGTAGGAGGCGTTCGTGCCCGGCTGGCCATTGGCACCTTCGCTGCGCACCGAGGCACCGATCCAGTGCAGGCCCGAGGCGGCCCAGGCGACGGTGAAGCTGCCGTCGGCACCGGTCTTGGTGGTGATCTCTTCGGGGTTGCTGCGGTAACGCAGGCCACCGCGCGCGATGGTCACGTCGACATTGGCGGCCGGTTGGCCGTCCAGCAATAGTGTGAAGGTCGAGGACTCGCCCTCGGCAGCGTCGTTCGGGTGGGTGACGGGGATCAGTTCCAGACCCTTATTGGTCGGGGCCAGAGCCGTGTCGTTCGGATTTCCCAGCGTCACGAAGGTTTCGGTGCGGGTGAAGGTACGCGCTGACGAAACATTGGTGGCATCGGCGGGCACGGCAGCGGCGAACTCGGCCTCGGAGCCGCGGAAGCGTTTGCGCTCGCCGCCTTGCTCGTAGAAGCCCATGAAGCCTTCGACCACATTGGCCACACGATAGGTGCCTTCCTGCTTCAGCTCGATGTCGAAGATCGAACGATAGCGGGCCTGGGTCGCATTCTGGGCTTCCAGCTTGCTACCGTCCGGCGCGGTGATGTCCAGACCGCCCAGACGCATGGCGGCATGGTCGGCTTGATAGACCACATTCGACATACCGGCATCGAAGCCGACCCAGGCGTCATTGCCCGACAGGACGGTCGAGGACGGGGCGATCCACGCGCGGTGGGCCTGAGCCGCCATCGGAGCGGCCAGAGCGGCCGTCAGGGCCAGAAGCGCAAAAGCTTTTTTCATCGGAAGATCCTTAGCGGGTCACGGCGACGCGAACGGCGCCCAGTTCGGTAGAGCCGGAAGCATTGGCCGTGTTCGGCCCGCCCCAGCGGAAAGGTACGCGCACCACTTCGCGGCCACCCAGTTCGCGGGCCGCTTCAACCACAATCGTATAGTTTCCGGCGGCAAGATTGCGCAGGCGCGAGGCCGGAACAGTGACCGTATGACGGCCCGGTGCCTTGGTCGGACCCGACACGCCATCGGCGGGCAGGGTCATGGCGCGGCCACCCTTGCGCCACCAGGTGCGCATGTCCTTCAGCCAGTCCTTGCCGTCACCCTCGGCATTGCGGGTCTGCTGGTACCACACGGCCAAGGTGCGGTTGGCGGTCTGGTCCGGGTTCTCGATCCACACGGCCACGTATGGGCGGTGGTAGGAGGCGCTGCTAATGCGCGGCAGATCCACCGTGACAGACAGGGTGTTGGCCAGAGCCGGAGCCGCAGCGGCGGTCAGAGTGGCCGTGGTCAGGACGAGGGGAAGCTTACGCATGGGAGGATACTCGTCAGTGGATGAAAAGCAGGGCGATGATGACGGGGATCAGCAGGCCTAGGCCCACCAGCGGCCATGACGACGGACGGCTGCGGGCATGCAGCCACACCAGAGCCAGACCGGTCAGGGTGAAGATCACGCACGCCACGGCAAAAACATCGATGAACCAGAACCAGACGGTGCCGCTGTTCCGGCCCTTGTGCAGATCGTTCAGATAGGCGATCGCACCGCGCGTGGTCTTTTCATAGACGACCTCACCGGTGGCGCGGTCCAGCGTCATCCACGCATCGCCGCCGGGCATGGGCAGGGCGACATAGATTTCTTCGGGGGTGGTTTCGGTCGGCTTCTTGGCCAGATCGACGTCCAGCGCGTCCTTGGCCCAGCGTACCATGAATTCGGGCGCAGGATCGGTGGTCTCTTCAGGAAAGTCTGCCAGTCGCGCCACCAGAGGCGCAGGCATTTCGGCTGTGGTCTCCGTGACCACAGGCGTGGCCGGAATGGAGCCAGCGTGGTTCAGCGTAATGCCGGTGATGGCAAACAGCAGCATGCCGACCAGGCTCAGCGCCGCTGAAATCCAGTGCCAGGTGTGAAGTTGCTTCAGCCAGAACGACCGACGCGCGCTGGCAGCCGCCGGAACGCGGGCCGAGACAGTTTGCGAAGAAGAGACAACTTTGTTCACGCAAGGGGCTGTGCCACAAGATGCGAACGAGTTGCAATAGTAATTTGCTCAGCTTTTGGCCCGTCGGGTGATCAATCGTCACCTGACGGGGGATAAAGCCCTAGAGGCGCGCCAACAGGTCGCGGGCAAATACCGACAGGGTGTCATCGCGCGCACCCATGACCAGCACCCGATCACCGGCCTTGGCGTGCTGGATCAGCCAGTCGCCGCAATCCTCGCGGGTGGGCAAGGCGCTGGCCTGACGGTCCTTGGCGCGCACGCCCTCGGCAATGTCCTCGGAGGTGACGCTGCGGTCGGTGGTGCCCCCGTAATAGACAGGCTGCGGCATGACCAAGACATCGTCAGCCTTCATCAGGCTGGCGAAGGTGTCGATAAACTCGGTCTTCATCAGTTTCAGCGGACCAAAACCGTGCGGCTGGAACATGATCAGCAGGCGGCCTTCGAACGCATGAAGCGTGTTGAGCGTGGCTGAAATCTTGTCGGGGTTATGGGCAAAGTCGTCGATGACGGTGATGCCGTCCTGTGTGCCCACCGTCTCCAGACGGCGGCGCATGCCCTCAAAGCCTTCCAGCGCCTTGGCGGCCTTGGCCACATCCAGACCCAGTGCCTTGACCGCGCCCAATGCTGCCAGTGCATTGGCCACATTGTGCGCGCCCGGCACCTGAAGACGCACGGGCAGGGTCTGGCCATCAACGACCAGATCAAACCGGATGCCGTCCGCCAGCGCCTCTAGAGAATGGGCGTAGAGGTCTGCCGCGTCGCTATTCAGCGAGAAGGTTAGCACCTTGTCCGAAGTCGCGGCCAGAGCCGCCGTCTCATCATTGTCGAGGTTCAGCACCGCCACCTTGGCGCGAGCCGCAAAGCCGCCGAACAGCTGGCGCAGCTCTTCCATCGACTTGTGGTCCAGCGAGATGTTGGACACGACGGCTACCGTCGGATTGTAGCGGGCGATGGAGCCGTCGGATTCGTCCACCTCTGCCGCCATCACCTCAGGCTTGCCGACCAGCGAAGACGCAAAGGGCGTGTCGTCGCTGACGAAATTCTTCATCACCGCGCCATTGATGACGGTCGGCTGCTGATCCAGCCGATGCAGCATCCACGCCACCATGCCGGTGATGGTGGACTTACCGCTGGTGCCCGCCACGCCAATGCTAGTGGGGGCGGCATTGAACAGCTGGCTCAGCATCTGCGGACGGGTCAGGATGGTTGCCCCCGCGCGCTTGGCGGCGGCGATATCGGGCACAGTGTCCTCGATGGCCCCCGAGGCCACCACGATCTGTTCGGAAGAGGTGACGCCCGAGCCATCCTGCGCAAACAGTTGCACCCCGCGCTGGCGCAGCCAGTCAAATTTTTTAGGCGTACGGCCTTGGTCCAGAGCGCGGTCGGAACCTGCGATCCGGTGCCCCTGCGACTGGACGATCAGAGCCAGAGGCATCATGCCGGAACCGCCGATGCCGCAGAAATAATAGTCTTTAATCATGGGCCTGATCTTGACGCAGGGAGGCGGGAGATGTCCGTTGCCTGTGGCAGGGCGGATGCTCCATCTTGCTCGACTATTAGGCCACCACTGATCAAGAGACCACCCCTGACTATGACGACCAAAGCTTTCCGCATCGGTGTGGTCAACGCCAGTTCCAGACTGGATCCTGAACGGGGACAGGCCATCGTGGACTGGGCCCAGCGCATGTATCCGGCGGGCGAGGTGGAACTGGTCATGCACCCGTCGCTGTATGAGGTGCACGGCCATTTTGGCGGCGACGACGCCACTCGCGCCGCGGCGCTGGTCGACTATGCCAATGATCCGGCGCTGGATGCGATCTGGTTTGCGCGTGGCGGCTATGGTTCATGCCGCATTGCCGAGGCGGTGCTGCCCCAGTTGAACGATCATGCCCGCATCAAACGCTATCTCGGCTATTCCGATGTCGGCACCCTTTTGGCGGCGTTTTATAAGGCGGGCATTGGTACGGTGGCCCACGGCCCTATGGCGTCTGACGGATCGCGTAACGATCTGACGGGGCTTCGCGCCATCAACTGGCTGCGCACCGGCGATCAGGCCTCGCTGGAGGCCAGCCTGCATGAGGACAGCCGTCCGGCGGTAGCCTTCAACCTGACCATTCTGAACGAACTGGTCGGCACAGCGGTCGAGCCGGACCTGAGGGGCCATGTCATCATGCTGGAAGAGGTGTCCGAGGCGCTGTACCGCGTTGACCGGATGATGTTCCACCTGACCGGACAGGCCGGCATCCGGGGCTGTGCGGGCATCCGCATGGGGCGCGTGTCGGACGTGACGGAAAACGATCCGGACTTCGGCATGACCGCCGAAGAAATCGCCCGCTATTGGTGTGAACGCGCCGGTATTGCCTATCTGGGCAGTGCCGATATCGGCCACGACCGCGAGAACAAGATCGTCCCGTTCGGCCCACGTTAAGACCTGTCAGCCTTTGAGAACGATCCCGTCGGGGCGGGCCTCGAAGGCGCTCAGGCGGCCTAGAAAGCTCATACCCAACAGGGGCGCGGGTAGGTCGCGGTCCACCACCATGGCCTCGACCTCTTTCAGGTGCACACCTGCGACAGACAGACGGCCCAGCGTCAGCGGCGAGGCTTTCACCGGACCTGCCGCAGTGCTCAGCGTGTGGGTAAAGTCGGCATCGGTGACATAGACTCCCAGCTTGCGCGCATCGGCACGGCTGATCGTCACCAGTGAGGCACCGGTATCCACCAGCATGCGCATGGGGCGGCCTTCTATGGAGGCATCGGCCCAGTAGTGGCCATCGGCGGCACGCAGCACAGCAGGATTGGCCAGCGGCAGCGGCTTACCCCAGGCTTGCGCGCCCGCTTCGGTGCTGTCGAGCACCATCAGGCCGCCTGCGCACACTAAAGAGGTGCCGAGGGCAGCCGAAAAGACAACCAGAGAACGCGAGTCGATGCGGATCATGGGGGGATGCTGCCATCAGTCGGTTCCCATCAAATTAATCGATGTGGCGAACAAAAGGTTACCGCCGGATCGCGGTTCGGCAGCTTTCTCCAGCTACGCTTGAAACTTTCTCTAGCGAAGCTTGGGATCGATGCGTTCGGCGCGTGACGGCAGCTCTTGCATGATCTTCTGGCGGTTCTCTTCGCCCATGCGGCTCCACTCGGCGATTTCACCCAGTGTCCGATAACACCCCAGACACAGGCCCGAGGCACCGTCCACAGCGCAGACCATGACACACGGACTGCTGATCGGGCGGGGCGGGGAGGGGCGAAGGTCAGACATGCGCGGAGCGATTATGATCTGCTTTTATGACAGCCATACGACACATATTCCGGAGTCGGAGGATAAATCTTGACATTTCACAACCGAGAGTATATCTAGTCGCCACTGACACGAACTGACTTCACAGGGTGAGAGTCCCAAAAAGCAAGCGTGTCTTCTTTCTCGTTCAACGAAAGGAAGGCGCTCAAATGAACGATAAAAAACGAAACCTGCAGCACGCCATGATGTCTTTTGCACTGCTTGGCGGCATGTTTGTAAACACGAAGCACGTGAATGGTGCCGGTGACCGTGCGGTCAGCCACCCTTCGAATTTTGTGCCCTATAAGATCAATAAGGCGCGCGCGTAGTCGCGAGACCGTTGATCTCCTAAACCGAACCCCGGCTCCACGGCCGGGGTTTTGCAATTCCGGGGTCTGTTGTGCCCTTGCGCTTCGCGCTGGCGTGTCGGAAACCGTCTGTTCCTTACTGTTCAGACTGGAGTGCGCCGATGGCCCTGATCACCGAGACCCGCGACGGAGCCATCGTGCTGTGGACCTTCAGCCGTCCCGACCGTCTGAACGCTCTGCCAGATCTGGGCGATGGCGAGGAGATCGCCGCAGCCTGCGAGCGTGTGAATGCCGATCCGACCGTGTCCTGCGTGGTTCTGACGGGCGAGGGGCGTGCCTTTTCGGCCGGGGGTGACCTGAAGGCCATGAAGGATCGCCGTGACCTGTTCGAAGGCTCCGGTGCCGCCATCCGCGAGCGCTATCGCCGCGTAGTGCATCGTATTGTGCGCGCCCTCTATGGTCTGGAAGTGCCGCTGATCACGGCGGTGAATGGTCCGGCCATGGGCTTGGGCTGCGACATCGCGGGGCTGGGCGATATCCGCATTGCGTCGGACAAGGCCAGCTTCGGCATTCCCTTTATGAAGCTGGGCATTATTCCGGGTGATGGTGGCTCATGGCTGCTGCCGCGCAATGTCGGCTATAACCGTGCCGCTGAAATGCTGTTCACCGCCCGCTCCATCGACGCCGAAACCGCTGACCGCTGGGGTCTGGTCAATCGCGTGGTGCCGCACGACACCCTGATGGACGAGGCCATGACCACGGCCCGCCAGATCGCCGCCCAACCGCCGCAGGCTCTGCGCATGGGCAAGTCGCTGCTGCGTCAGGGCCGCGATATGAATTTCGACCAGATGCTGGAGATGAGCGCCGCTATGCAGGCGCTGGCCCATCTGACCGATGACCACATCGAAGGCGTCACGGCCGTGCTTGAAAAGCGCCCTGGCCACTTCTCCGGTCGCTAACAAAAAAGGCCCGTCGCGATGACGGGCCTTTTCATTGCGGGGGGGCGCTTAGCGACGGGCGGGCGTCGTCATGGAGCGGTTGGCCGGAACGCCCGTCGATGTCTGACGCTCGGCTCCGGCGGTTTCGCCATCCTTCATGAACTTCACCAGCACGCGCTGACCGATCAGCATCGGTGCATCGCCCACATCGACCACCACTTCAACGACGCGCTCGTCGGTACGTTGGGAGGGGTCGTCAGAGGCCAGTTTGCGGGCCCCGAACACGGCGGCGCGGCGCAGCACCTTGCCGACATAGACCTTGGACGGGTCACCTTCCGGCGTCACCTCGACCTGCTGGTCGGTCTTGATGTTGGGGATGTCGGCTTCGACGATTTCGGCGCGGGCAATGCGCGGGGCTTCCGGCTCCAGATCGAACATGTTGGACACGTTCAGCGTCGAGGCACCGGCACCCGGATTGGCATAGCGGCGCACGATACGGCCATTGGCGGGCGCGCGGATGATGGTCAGTTCCACATTATAGGCGGCCTGATCGCGGCGGGCGCGGTTGGTCTCGACCTGAGCCTGCTGCGAGGCATAGCGGGTACGGGCCGCAGCGACGGCGTCACGGGCTTGGTCCAGACGCTGGGCGGCGATGAAGTTGGTCGCGGCCAACTGCTGCATGCGGGCTAACTCGCGCTCGGCGGCGGTGATATCGACCTGAATCTGTGCCAGCTGCGACTGGGACGCCTTCAGATCCGCCTCGGCGGTTTGCAGTTGCAGGCGCGGTTCGTCGTCTTCCTGACGCGCCAGAATCTGGCCTTCGGTGACCATGTCACCTTCCTGAACATAGACGGCGCGCACCACGCCGCCACGACGGGCCGCGATCTGGATGATGCCGCCTTCCACGTCGATTTTGCCATTGGCAATCGCGGCATACGGGCTCTCGACCTTGACCGCGGCCTGTTTGGCCTCTTCGGCCTTCTTGGCGCGCGCACCGTTGACGGCCGAGAAACCGAGGATGACCACGACCAGCAGGACCAGTCCGATCCAGAGCCATTTGTTTTTCAGAAAGGCGGGCATTTCGTTCGTCCCAGACAAGAAATCAGTGCGAAGCCAGGGCGGCGTCAGGATTGGGGATGCGACGCTGGTCATCGATGATGACCCCGTCTTCGATGTGGATCACGCGGTCGGCCCACGCCTCGAGGCGAGGGTCGTGGGTCACGCAGATGACGGCGGCACCATGCTCAGTTGCGGCGCGGCGTAGCAGGCGAATGACGATCTGGCCGTTCTCGCCGTCCAGAGCCGAGGTTGGCTCGTCGGCAAAAAGAATCTGCGGATCCTTAGCCAGGGCGCGGGCGATGGCCACGCGTTGTTTTTCACCGCCTGACAGAGCCGCTGGGCGCAGGTTCAGGCGGTGGCCCAGACCCACTTCCTCCAGCGCCAGCTTGGCGCGGGCCTTGGCGGCATCGGGCGTCAGCCCCTGATATTTCAGGACGGTGGTGACCTGTTGCAGCGCCGTCAGCGACGGGAACAGGTTGAAGCCCTGAAAGATAAAGCCGCAGTGGTCGAGGCGGAATTTGTCGATCCGGCCCGAAGACAGCTTCCACAGGTCGGGCTTGTCCAGTGCCGCGACCGTGCCTTCATCGGGGCGCAACAGGCCCGACAGTGCGGCGATCAGCGTCGACTTGCCCGAGCCGGACGGGCCCATAATCATGGTCAGATCGCCGTGCCTGGCGTCGATGTCGACGTTTTTCAGCACTTCGATCATGCCGCGACCGGACTTGTAGCGTTTGACGATGCCCTTGGCCTCGATGGCCGCATCGCCGTGTTTGCCGTGAACTTTCGTAATCATCGCAACAGGTCCGCCGGTTGGCTCTTCTTCAGGATGCCCATGGACAGGAAGCCAGAGGCCATGGCGATGGCGATCAGCCCGCCGCCGACGAGGATCAGCAGAACCGGATGCAGGACGATCAGCACCGCCCCCATACGGGCCAGAACCGACAGCCCCCACGTCAGTGCGATGGCGGCCATTACGCCGACAATGCCGACCCAGAAGCTGAGCTCGATGACGATGCGGCGCAGACTGCCCATGCCGACACCGAGGGCGCGAAGAGAGGCAAACTCTTTGATGTTGGCCATGATGGCCCCGCGCAGGGTCTGCCAGGTGATGGCCACGCCAATGATTACGCCCAGAACCGCACAGCCCAGAACGATGATGACCAGAATGCCCTCTTCAAACAGCGCCGTCGCATTGGCGTCGGCCAGCTGCTGACGGGTCCAGACCTTCCACTGGCCCTTGCCCAGTTCGTTCAGCTGGGCCGCAACAACGGCGGCGCGGGTCGGATCTTCTAGCTTGATCATCAACGGGCCCACGCGCGGGCCGGTATCGGCTTGACCCAGCATCCGCAGAGAATCGCGGCTCATGACAATTGTGGGCTGCATCATGCTGGGATAGCCCCGCAGCACGCCAACCACGGTGACCGTTTGCCCGTTATACAGCGCCTTGTCGCCCAGCTTCACGCCCAGTTTGGGCATGGTGGTCTCGTCCATGGCGACAGTGAACGGCTGGCGCAGGGCCTCGATCAGTTCGTCGGAATAGTCGACGGGTATAGTGACGGCACCCTCGTGTGTATCGAGGATTTGCGTCATCACATAGTTCATCTTGGGCGCGCCCATCTTGGCGCGGTCGGCCTGCGACAGGGTCGGATCGACGTCCTTGATGGACTGGAAGCTGCCGCCGGCCATGTCGAAGGGTTGTACCTCCTCGACCTCGGGATGGTTGTAGACCTGGGGGATAAAGCGGCGCGGCACGCCGGACGGCCCACCGAAAATGCTCTTTGCGCCCGGTTGCATGACAATCAGATCGGCGCTGGAACGCTCGATCTGGGCGGTAAAGCCCTTGCCGATGCCCAAAAAGACGCCGGTCATGGCCAGAACCAGCAGGCCCGACAGGGCGAGGGCCATAACTGCGGCCATGTATCTGCGCCACTCGAAGAGCAGCGTGGACAGAGCAAGAGACATGCGGTGAACAACCTCGGTAATCTGACACGATGTCTGACGGCTGTCGGGCAAATGGCCAAGTTAAATCGGGTTAAGACAAGGCTTCCCTCACGACCTATGCGGGATTATGGCAGTTGTATTGAGGGGCGAGGGGCACAGGGTCCCGCCCTCTCGAAAAGGAGCTCCCCCCTATGTCGCTTCGCCGTAACATGACCTTCTCGGCCTCTATGGCCGTGCTCGGCATGGCCTTCGCCATGGCCAGCGTGCCGGCCTCCTCGGCTCGTGCCGAGGAAGGTATGTGGACCTTTGACAACTTCCCGATCCAGACGGTCAATCAGGCCTATGGCACCCGCATCGACCAGTCGTGGCTGGACCGCGTGCGCGAGTCGGCGGTGCGCCTGCAAGGCTGTTCGGCCTCGTTCGTGTCGGGCGAAGGCCTGATCCTGACCAACCATCACTGTGTGGTGTCGTGCATTCAGGACTTGTCGGACGCCCAGAACGACTATGTGAAGTCCGGCTGGACGACGGCCACGCGCGAAGAAGAAAAGCAGTGCCCCGGCCAAACCGCCGAAGTCCTGACCGAGATCGTCGACGTGACCGACCGCGTGCTGGGTGCCGGTGAGGGCCTCTCGGGCGGCGAGTTCGTCCGTGCCCGCTCGGCCGAGATCGAAAAGATCCAGAAAGAAGCCTGCGGCGATGATCCCAAGCGCACCTGTCAGGTGATCAGCTTCTATCGCGGCGGCCAGTACAAACTTTACAAGTTCAACAAATACGACGACGTCCGTCTGGTCTTCGCGCCCGAGTTCCAAGCCGCCTTCTTCGGTGGCGATCCGGACAATTTCAACTTCCCCCGCTATGCCCTCGATGCCGCCTTCCTGCGCGCCTATGAGGACGGCAAGCCGGTGACCTCGCCGGTCCACCTGAAGTGGAACGCCGAGGCACCCAAGGAAGGCGATCCGGTCTTCGTCGCCGGTAATCCGGGCACCACCCAGCGCCTGCTGACCGTGTCGCAGCTGTCGCAACTGCGTGACCAGCAACTGCCGATCACCCTGATCCAATCGTCGGAACTGCGCGGACGCCTGACCGAATATTCGACCACCTCCGAAGAAGCCCGCCGCGTATCGGTGGACCCGATCTTTGGTCTGGAGAACAGCTTCAAGGTCTTCTACGGCCAGGTCGGCGCGCTGACCGATCCGAGCTTCTTCGGCAAGAAGGTTCAGGAAGAACAGGAACTGCGTCAGCGCGTGGCCGCCGATCCGGCACTGGCCGAGCGTATTGGTGATCCGTGGGGCGAAATGGATGCGGTGGTCGCCACCCAGCGCCGCCTGTACCTGCCGTATCGCCAGCTGGAAGCCGCTGCGGGCCAGCGCTCGCAACTGTACGCCTATGCCCGCTCGATCGTGCGCGCCTCCAAGGAGCGCGCCAAGGCCGCCGGTGAACGCCGCGCCGGCTATTCGGATGCCGACATCGAGGCTCTGGGCCGTCGCCTGTCCACCCAAGTTCCGGTGGCCAATGACGTCGAACGCATCGCTCTCAGCTTCTGGCTGACCAAGACCCGCGAATATCTGACCGCCGACCATCCGCAGGTGAAGGCGCTGATCGGTGCAGAGAATCCCGAGGCTCTGGCCACCCGTCTGGTCGAAGGCACGCGTCTGGCCGATCCGGCCTTCCGCGCCCAAGCCCTGCAAATGACGCCGGAACAGATCGCCGCTTCGGACGACGCCCTGCTGAAGTTCGTGCTGGCCAACGACGATGCCGCCCAGGCCGTCCGCGCCCAGTATGAAGCCGAGGTCTCGGCCCCGTCGTCGCGCGCCGCCGAAAAGATCGCTCAGGCTCGTTTTGCCGTCTATGGCACCAACCTGTATCCGGATGCGACCTTCTCGCTTCGTCTGTCGTACGGCTCGGTGAAGGGCTGGACCGAGGGCGACAAGACCATCACCCCGTTCACCAATATCGGTGGCCTGTACGAACGTCAGACCGGAGCCTCTCCGTACGACGCGTCGGAGCGTTTCATGGCGGCCCGCGACCGCGTGAACCAGAACGCTGTCTATAATTTCGTCTCGACCAACGACATCATCGGCGGCAACTCCGGCTCGCCGGTGATTAATGCCAAGGGCGAAGTGATCGGTGCGGCCTTTGACGGCAACATCCACTCGCTGGGTGGCTCGTTCGGCTATGACGGCGAACTGAACCGCACGGTTTCGGTCTCGACCGAGGCCATCACCGAGGCCCTGCGCAATGTCTACAACCAGCCGCATCTGCTGCGCGAACTGGGTGTGCGTCGCTAAGACGTCCGCATAACGACAGAATGATGTGGAGGGGGTTGCCTTAGGCAGCCCCCTCTTGTCTTTTCGGCGCAACTGTAGAGGGACCCTCATATGCGCCATATCGCCTTTTTCGCTTCTGCTGCTGTCCTCGCCTTTGCGGCGTCCGCGCCTTCGGCCAAGGCCGAGGAGGGGATGTGGACCTTCGACAACTTCCCCATCGCACGAGCAAATTCGACGCTGGGCACCTCGATCGATCAGGGCTTTCTGGACCGCGTGCGTCTGGCCTCGGTCAAGTTCGGCGGTTGCTCGGCCGGTGTGGTGTCGGGCGAAGGTCTGGTCCTGACCAACAACCACTGTGTCGCCTCCTGCGTGGCCAATCTGTCGACGCAGGCGGTCAACTATGCCGAAACCGGCTTCACTCCCCGCTCGCGCGAGGAAGAGCTGAAATGCCCCGGCGGCTCGGCGGAAATCCTGACCGACATTTCCGATGTGACCGAGCGTATGCAGCACGCGGGGCAGGGGCTTGACGGCAATGCCTTTACCCAGGCCCGTGACGCCGAGGCGGGCCGCATCGAGGCCGAGGCCTGCGGCAATGACCCCAAGGTCCGCTGTCAGGTGGTCAGCCTGTATCGCGGCGGCCAGTTCAAACTCTATAAGTTCCGCAAATACTCCGACGTCCGTCTGGCGTGGGCACCGGAAGACCGCGCGGCCACCTTTGGCGGCGATCTCGACAACTTCTCCTTCCCGCGATTTGCCATCGATGCGGCGTTCATCCGTCTGTACGAAGACGGCAAACCTGCTGTGACGCCGGACCACTTCCAATGGAATGCCAGCCGACCGGTCGAGAACACGCCCGTGTTTGTCTCGGGTAATCCCGGCTCGACCCAGCGTCTACTGACGCAGGCGCAGCTGGCGACGGTGCGCGATGTGGTGCTGCCGATGGATCAGCTGATCTCGTCGGAACTGCGTGGTCGCCTGCTGAACTATGCCGCGCTGGGCGAGCGCGAGGCATTTGAGGCCATGGACCCGATTGTGGGTCTGGAAAACACATATAAGCGTGGTCGTGGCCGCATGGCCGCCCTGATCGATCCGGAGTTCACGGGGCGTTTGGCGGCGGCAGAGGCCGACTTCAAGGCCCGCATCAATGATGTGCCGGAACTGAACGAACGCGTCGGCGATCCGTGGGCGGCGCTGGAAGCCATCCAGCCGGTGCAGCGCGAACTCTATCCGGCCTACAATATGCTGGAGGCCCGCATGGGCGGCGGCTCGTCGCTTTATGGCTGGGCCGTCACCCTTGTGCGCGGTGCGCAGGAACGCGCCAAGCCGTCGGACCAGCGTCTGGCCGAGTTCGCTGACAGCCGTCTGCCCGCTGTCGAAGCGCGCCTGTTTGCCGAACGTCCGACCTACGCCGGTATCGAGCAAATCCGTCTGGACTGGTGGCTGTCCAAGACCCGCGAGTGGCTGACGGTGGATGACGCCCGCGTGCGTGGCCTGCTGGACCGTGAAAGCCCCGAGGGTCTGGCCCAGCGTCTGGTGGCGGGTACCAAGCTGGCCGATCCGGCAGTACGTCGCGCCCTGTGGGAAGGCGGTCTGGAGGCCATTCGCGCGTCTGACGATCCGATAATCCAGCATGTGCTGGCGACCGAAGGCGCAGCCCGTCAGATCCGCGCAGAATGGGAAGCCAAGGTCGAGGCCCCGACCAGCCGCGCCTCGGAGGTGTTGGCTGCTGCGCGCTTTGCCGCCTATGGCGATGCCGTCTATCCGGATGCCACCGGCACCCTGCGCCTGACCTATGGCAAGATCGAAGGTTCGGACGTGCCGGGCCAGCGTTGGGGGGCGTTCACTACCTTTGCCGGTCTGTGGGATCGTGAAACCGGTGCCGAGCCGTTCAAGGTGGCCCCTAAACTGTCGGCTGCACGTGACCGGATCGATCCGAATGCCGTGCTCAATATGGCGGTATCGACCGACACCATCGGCGGCTCGTCCGGCTCTCCGGTGCTGAACGAAAAGGGCGAGATCATCGGTGCGAACTTTGACTCCACCGTGCTGAGCCAGCGCAACGCCTATGGCTATGACATCCGCACCAACCGCAGCGTCATCGTCACCGCCCAGTCCGTGACCGAGGCCCTGAAGGCCGTCTATCAGATGGACCACCTGCTCGAGGAACTGGGTGCCAAGTAAAGGAGAGCGCGTGGGGGGGTATGCGTTTCGGTCGGCCACGAAGGCCGATGTCACGGCCCTGCACGCCCTGGTCGAGGGTGCCTATCGCGGCACCTCGGCAAAGGGCGGCTGGACCCATGAGGCCGATTTGCTGGAGGGTCAGAGGACCGATGTCGAGGAACTGGAGCAGATTCAGGACCCGACACAGCAGATCATTCTGGCGGTGGACGGGGATGCGATTGCGGGCTGTGTCTGCATCGCCAACAAGGGCGGCGGTCTGTCCTATCTGGGCATGCTGACGGTTGATCCGCAGCGTCAGTCGGGTGGTCTGGGCCGTCAGCTGATCGCTGCTGCCGAACAGGCCGCTATTCGTGATTTTCAGGCCGACCGCATGGAGATGACCGTCATCGCGCAGCGCCCCGAGCTGATCGCCTATTATGAGCGTCGCGGCTATGGGCTCACCGGCCAGTCGCGGCCATTTCCGATGGATGACCCGCGTTTTGGCGTGCCGCTGCGCAACGATCTGCGCTTTGTGGTCATGGAAAAGGCGCTGGCCTGAGCCAGCGCCTTGATCTGTGCTGAGATGGTGGGCCTGATTACAGGTCCTGCATCTGCTTCTTGGCAGCCGAGAAATACTGCCAGCCGGTCCAGATGGTGGCGATGGCGGCCAGCCAGATCAGCACGTCGGCAAACAGCTGGAAGTGCGGCAGATAGTCGAACGGCAGGCCAAAGCCGTCCCAGTTACGGGCGAACAGCTGGCAGCCCAGAGCCACCATCTGCAGGGTGGTTTTCCACTTGGCAGCTAAGGTCACCGGCAGGGTGATACGGCCCGCCATGGTCTCGCGCAGGGCCGAGACGGCGAACTCGCGGAACAGGATCAGACCGCAAGGGATGATGATCTGCTGCACCGAGCCGGAGGTCAGCACGCCCAGAATAGCGCCCGTAACCAGAATTTTGTCGGCGATCGGGTCCAGAATGGCCCCCCAGCGCGTGGTCGAATCCCAGCGACGCGCCAGATAGCCGTCGATCCAATCGGTCGAAGCCGCGATGACGAAAATCCAGAAGCCGATGCGGTACATGGCGAACTGGTCGTCCGGGCTCAACATGGTCGAGATCATCGGCCAGCCACTGGTCGCACCGGCCAGCAGCAGGAACATCACCACGCCCGCAGCCAAACGGATGCCGGTCAGGATGTTGGGGATGGGATTGGGCTTGTGGGCAGTCGCCATAGGGTATTCCGTCAGTGAGCTGCTAGGTGTGCCACGCTTTGCAGGCCAAAGCGAGGCCGTGCCTGCTACGACAGGGGCTCGAAGCGCTCGCCGTCACCGGCACGGGTCAGCACGCCGTCAGCAATGCCGAAGTGCAGGCCGACCAGCTTCAGCTCGCCCGCCGCCTCGCGCTCGGCGATCCACGGGAAGGTGCGCAGGTTCTCCAGCGACAGTTTGACGATAGCTTCCTCGGCCACGCGCTCGACCTGATCAGCCGGATAGGATTCGCACACACGTTGGACGGTCGGCACGCCTTGCTGCACCCAAGGCAGAATAAAGTCGGGGCAACTGTCCGGCGCGCCGTTGATCATCGCATTGACGCCGCCACAGCCCGCGTGGCCCATGACCACAATCTGTTTGACGCCCAGAACCTTGACGCCGAACTCCAGCGCCGCCGACACGCCGTGCAGCTTGCCGTCTGGCTCATACGGCGGGACCAGGTTTGCCACGTTGCGTACAACGAAGAGTTCGCCCGGCGCGGTGTCGAAGATCAGGGCCGGGTCGGCGCGGCTGTCGGAACAGGCGACGATGAGGGTGTGCGGCTTCTGGCCCTTTTCGGCCAGTTGCTCGTATTCAGCTCTTTTCGAGGGCCAGCGGTCCTCACGGAAGCGACGGTAACCTTGGGTGAGCTTTGTAATCATGACGCGCTTCCTTGCAGCAGGCGCGGCGGCACTTCAACCCGAAAACAACCATGGCGTGGTCGCTTTAGGGGTGAAAAAATCCGTAGATCCGCTCGGCCAAAGCCTGATTGATCCCGTCGACCTTGACCAGATCGGCGATCGAGGCGCGTCCGACACCCTTGGCTGAACCAAAGGCATGCAGCAGGGCCTTTTTACGGCCCGGACCCACACCCTCGATTTCGTCCAGCGGGTTTCTCTTGATGTCCATGCTGCGACGTTTGGCGTGGGCTCCGTTGGCGAAGCGGTGGGCTTCGTCGCGAAGGCGCTGGATGTAGTAGAGGGCAGGCGATTTCAGCGGCAGCATGAACTGCGGCTTGCCGCGCATGAAGAAATGCTCCTTGCCCGCATTGCGGTCAGGTCCCTTGGCCACCCCGACAGCGACAATGTCGTTCAGCCCGTATTCGTCCAGCATGGCCTGCACCTCGGCCAACTGGCCTGCGCCGCCGTCGATCAGCAACAGGTCGGGCCGCTCGGTCTCTTCGCCCGCTTCCTCTTCCTTGATCAAGCGACCAAAGCGGCGGCGCATCACCTCGCGCATCATGCCGTAGTCGTCACCGGGGGTCAGGTCTTCGCCGCGGATGTTGAATTTGCGGTACTGGTTCTTACGGAAACCCTCGGGCCCCGCGACGACCATGCCGCCCACGGCATTGGTGCCCTGAATATGGGCGTTGTCGTAGATTTCAATCCGCTCGGGGCGGCTTTCCAGACCAAAGGCTTCGCAGACTTCATCGAGGATTTTCGACTGGGCTGAGTTTTCAGCCAGCTTGCGGCCGAGGGCCTCGCGGGCATTGGTCAGGGCGTGATCGACAAGCGTCTTTTTATTGCCGCGCTGCGGTTTGCTGATCTCGACCTTGTGGCCGGCCTTCATGGCAAAGGCCTCTTCCAGCAGAGCCTGTTCCAGCGGCTGCTGATTGGTCAGGATCAGGCGCGGAACCAGCTTGTCCTCGTAGAACTGGGCCAGAAAGGCCGACAGGACAGTGCCGTCATCATCACTGCGGTCCACGCGCGGGAAATAGGCGCGCCCACCCCAGTTCTGGCCCGCACGGTAGAAGAAGACCTGAACACAGGCCTGACCGCCATCCAGATGCACAGCGAACACGTCGGCCTCGGCTACGCCATCAGCATTGACCGAGGTCTCCATGGCGATGGCCGATAGAGCGCGGATACGGTCGCGCACGCGCGCCGCATGCTCGAAATCCATCTCGTCAGAGGCGGCCTGCATTTCCTGCGACAGGCGGCTGATGACCGCGCGGGATTTGCCCCGCAGAAAGGCCTCGGCCTCGTCGACCAGATGGCCATAGTCCTCAAGGCTGATCTCTCCCGTGCACGGGGCCGAGCAGCGCTTGATCTGATAGAGCATGCACGGGCGGGTGCGGCTCTCATAGACGCTGTCGGTGCAGTTCCTCAGCAGAAAGGCTTTTTGCAGGGTGTTGAGCGTATTGTTCACCGCCCATGTCGAGGCAAACGGCCCGAAATAGTCACCCGGAATGGTGCGCGCCCCACGGTGTTTGCGCACCTGTGGCGCGCGGTGGTCGCGCCGGATCATCAGCTCGGCAAACGACTTGTCGTCGCGCAGCAGGACGTTGAAGCGCGGCTTCAGCTTTTTGATATAGCTGGCTTCCAGCAGCAGGGCTTCGGTTTCGGACGCAGTGACCACCAACTGCATGGAGCGGGTCAGGCTGACCATCAGGCCGATGCGCTGGGTGTGGAAACGGCCCTGCGCATATTGGATGACACGCTTCTTCAGCGACTTGGCCTTGCCGACGTACAGGCACGCACCGTCTTCGCCATACATGCGATAGACGCCCGGCTTGTCGGGCGCGCGTTTCGCTTCGTCAGCGATCAGGGCTGCAGCCTGTAGGGGCAGGGGGGCGGCGGTCGTCTCGGTCATCGCCCTAGATATAGGCCCAGCGGTGCCGGACCAGAAGCGCTGCGCCCACATTCACGACGATTTGCCGCTAGAGGCAGGTTCACCAGTCGGGCGAGGGCGCGGTGCGACCCAGAAACTCGTCGATACGGGCCCGCGTCGCCTTGGTGGTGTCGGCGGGCAGGTCGTTTGGATGGAACCAGCCGATCTCGGCAATCTCCCCGTGGCTTGTGCGCTCGCCGACATCAAAGCGGTCAATGTGGAAGATGGCCACGTGGTCGCCGGGGAAGAAGCGCTCGTTGGAATGTATCGACACCAGTTTGGGTGTGCCGTGGGCGATCAGGCCCGCCTCTTCCTTCAGTTCCCGCACCGCCGCCTTGTGGGTGGTCTCGCCCTTGTCGACGCCGCCGCCGGGCAGCCACCAGCCGTTCAGATAGGTGTGCTTGACCAGCAGAATCCGGTCTTGGTTATCCGTGGCGATGATACGCACGCCCAGCGTCATCCCGCGCGTCATCCGCGACCAGGCAAAGAACAGCGGGCGGGTGAAGGGCTCTATACGGGTGCGCCAGGTGGTCATGGTGAAGTTTTCAAATGCCGTGGGTGACAGGCTTGCCGGATTTGCAGCGTCTTGGGCAGGGTGTTTGTGATGAACTTATGTGTCCCGGCTATGATGCCACGGCAGGTGCCCTGATCGACCATGTGTGCGCAACAGAGCTCAGGATGACTTGAAAGGGGCGCGGACAGCCTCTATTGCGGGCTTAACAGGGAGATTTCACCATGGTCGCCATCGCCACCATCTTTGCCTTCATCGCCGTGATTGCAGCCGTTAATTTCTACGAGTTCGGCCGCATTGACTAATGACGGATCGGAGGCTGGCGTCATGGATTGGCGAACGGCCTCTGACTCTGTACGCGTATTCCTGAAGGATGTGGTGGTCGATCTCAGTGTCGGCCTGCATCCGTGGGAGCGCCATCCCGAGCGCCCGACCCGACTAGTCATCAATGTCGAAATGTTTGCCGACTGGCCTTTGGCTGACGGGACCTTCATCAACTATGACCATGTGCGACAGCGCATCCTGAGCTGGGCGGGGCGTCCGCACGTCGAGCTGCTGGAAACCTTGGCCGAGGAAGTGGTCTCGGCCTGTTTTGAACTGCCTCTGGTTCAGGCCTGCAAGGTGCAGGTGACCAAGCCGCAGGTGTTCAACGAAGCCGCCGGTGCCGGCGTCGAAATTTTCCGCAAGAGATCCGCATCGTGACGGGCAAGGTCGTCCTGATCACCGGGGCGGCCCGTCGCGTGGGCGCGGCCTTGGCCGAGGGGCTGGCGACTGAGGGCTGGACCATTGCGGTCCACCATCGCAGCGGTGCCGATGAAGCGCGCGCTCTATGCCAGCGCATTTCCGAGGCAGGCGGTCAAGCCAAAGCCTTTGCGGCGGACCTGTCTGATGCGCACCAGCGCAACGGTTTAATCAGTGCGGTGGTCGCAAGATTTGGGCGCATCGATGCCCTCATCAACAATGCCTCGCTGTTTGAATACGACGACCTGTCCTCTCTGACTGATGAGAGATGGGAAGCGCATCTGTCGGCCAATTTGACCGCGCCGATGTTTCTGATCCGCGACTTTGCCAAGGCTGTTGAGTCCCAGGGCGGTGACGGGGCGGTGGTCAATATCCTCGATCACAAGCTGAATGCGGCCAATCCGGATTTCCTGTCCTATACGGCGGGCAAGGCCAGTCTGGGGGCGCTGACCCAAACGCTGGCCTTGGCGCTGGCACCGCGCGTGCGGTTGAATGGGGTCTCGCCGGGGCTGATTTTGCGCAGTGGCGACCAGACACAGGCGGAGTATGAAAAGGCATGGGCCGATACGCCGCTGGGGCGCGGGACCAGTCTGGATGACATGCTGGCCGCCGTGCGCTTTGCCCTGACCACGCGCGGTATGACGGGTCAGATCATCACGGTCGATGGCGGCGAGAGCCTGAGCCCGCGCGGGCGCGACGTGGCCTTTGATCCGTCGCTGAAAGACTGAGGCCGGTCTTTACTTCGCCTTTTGTTCAGTGTTGATGCGCGATCCGCCATTAGCGCCTATATGGCGCACACACGTTTCGTTTGATTGAAGTCTGCATGCCTGCTGTCCGTTTCACCCGCCGCTTTTCGATGGCGCACCGGCTGATCGCCGATGCGGCGTCCAAGTGCGCCGTGCCGCACGGGCATAATGAATTCGTCACCGTGACGCTGGAGCCTCTGGCGGAGATCGAGTTTGGCGGCTCCAACTATGCGGCCAGTTTCGAGCGGCTGAAGTCGCGCTGGCATGGCTTTGTGGATCGCAGTCTGGACCATGCGTTTCAGCTGAATGCCGACGACCCGCTGCTGAACTATTTCAAAGACCATGAGCCGCAGCGCCTGAAGCAGGTGCTGGTGGTGGATGGCGATCCGACGACCGAGGCCTTGGTCGTCGCCCTGTGGCGCAAGCTGGAAGCCATCATCGCCGCCGAGGGGCTGCCGTTCCGATTGGCCGAGCTGGCCATCGAGGAGACGCCGACCAATACGGTGCTGGCGCGTGGCCTGACCGTCGCCGAGCGGGCGTGGCCGCTGGCGGGGTGGTGCGACCGCGCCGATAACAGCATCAATGACATTCTGCCGCCGGAGAGCTGGGCATGACGGTGACGGCCTTGCCCCTGATGGACGGTGTGCCCCATCGTCTGGGGATGACGGTGCATGTGCGCGGGCTGGAGGTTCAGGCCGGTATCGGTGTCTATGACCATGAAAAGGGCCGGTTGCAGACCCTGATCGTAGATGTGGAACTGGACCTCGGCGCGGGGGCGGTGCGCGATCTGTCCGACACGCTGGATTATGACGGTGTAGCGCGGATCGTGCGCGGGCTGGCCGCTGGCGAGCATATCGAGCTGGTCGAGACCTTTGCCGAGCGGGTGGCGCTGGCCTGTCTGGAAGACCTGCGGGTGCTGGCCGTGCGGGTGAAGGTGGACAAGCCGGGCGCCATTGCCGGGGCGCAGGCAGCGGGTTGCGCGGTTTCGTACGCGCGGTGATTGCCAAGGGCGGTTGAGCGCCGCATTGTTCGGGCCAAGGAGTGCTGCATGTCTCACGAAGCGGAAGCGAATTTTGGCCGTCGGGGTCCGATTGTGGACCGTATCGGTCTGTCGGCGAACTATGCGCTGATCCTGCTGACGGTGCCGACGTTTGGCGTGGCGGCGGTGGTGGGTCTGCTGAGCGTGTTTTTTGGCAGTGTGCCGGAGGACCGGTTGGGGCGTAGCCACTTCGAGTATCAGAAGCGCTCGTTCCTGATTGCGGCGGCTTCGATCGTGGTCGGGGCGGTGCTGGTGGTGGTGAATGTGGGCGTGTTTGTTCTGTTCGCCATGCTGGTCTGGACGCTGGTGCGGGGGGCGCGGGGGCTGCGGGCCTTGCAGCAGGGACAGGCGATTTCGAACCCGCTGGGTCTTTTCTGAGAGTTTTGTTTTCAGCCTTGGGAACGGGGCGGGACGTTAGGGTTTAACGTTCTGCGGGGCAGAGTGAAGTGAAGGCTAATGACTGATTTGCGGGACGTGCACGCGGAGCAGCGGTTCGAGCAAGGTTTTGTGGACTCGGACGGCGAGGTCCGCATTGTGTTTGCGGATTATGCGATCCGTGGCGATACGCGTGTGATCCTGCATGTCGAGGCCGATCCGAAGCTGCGGGGCAGCGGGGCGGCCGGAAAGTTTATGCAGGCGCTGGCCGAGCAGGCCCGGACGGACGGCTTCAAGCTTTGGCCGTCATGCGGCTATGCCAAGGCGTGGCTGGACCGCCATCCTCAATATAGAGATGTGAACGCGGCCTGAGGCCGTGGTTTAGACCGAGGCCTTGCTGACGATGGCCTTGATGGTCTCGGCCTTTGACGGCAGGTCGTCGGACAGGCGCGAGGCCAGTTCGCGGGCACCGACGGGGTAGGCGTCGCCACCATTCGAGATTTCACGTGCGATCTTGGCCGCTTCCAGAAGGACGCGTTCCAGACGCTCGACCTCTTCGAGGGCCAGGGCGCGGGCCTCGGCCTGAAGGCGTTTCACGCGCTCCGCCGTGGTCTCAGGCGGGCGCATCAGGTCGTAGACCTCGGACTCCGGCGAGGAGACCAGTCTGAGATTGGCACGTTCGTCTTTGATCGGTCCGGTGGTCACGATGAAATCCTCTTCGCCTTCATGATGCCTTAAACTGTGGCGGCGTTCGCAGGGAAACTGCGGCTAAGCTAACGAGGTTCCATAAAGTGTTGTAACAAAGACGCAGGCCGAAGGCCTGCTTTGAAGGTTGGCCCTAGCGCTTGCGCCGCGGGCGCAAGCTGCTTGAGGGCGCCTCAGCCCGCGTCGGGTCGGGAGGTCCCGCAGGGCCGACGACCGCGGGCGAAGCAAAAATGAACGCGTCGGGTCGGGAAGGCGCAGCCTTCTGACCGCGGGCCTAGAACCGCATCTCTTTTTTGGTGAAGGTGAAGGCGGGGCCGTAGCCTTTGGCTTCGGCGACTTTGGAGAGGGCCTCGACGCGGCGCATCAGGAGGCGACGCAGGCGGCGTTCCTCGTGCGGGCTGATGTAGTCGGGGGAGGCGGGGTCTTTGAGCGGCGGGAGGACGACGGGCGGTTTCTTGGGTTTGGAGCGGGTCATTGATAGCTCTGTTCTAAAAGGCTGACGGGCGACCCCCACCCTGCCCTCCCCCAACAGGGGAGGGTTTGGTTGCGGGCCATTGGGAAACAGGCACGACAAAAGCCACAGCGCCTGTGGGCGTGTGGTTGGAGGGCAGGCGGGGCGCGCGGGCTTTGCCCGGCGTAGGTTTGGTTTCCGTTTCGGCAAAGGCGCTCGCCCCGCGCAGACGGTTATTCACCAGCATCCGGCCGCGTCGGGTCGAAAAGGCGGAGCCTTTTGACCGCGGCCGAACTTAACTGGGGCAGGCACCGCTGTTGGCGGTTACTCCCAGTGCCGGTGGCGGGCAGTGGACACCTGCGGCGTCCTGCTGGCACGGTCCGAGTTTCCACCTCGACCCTTGCCGGAGTTCTGTGCCCTAGTCCGTGGTGCTCGCCCCCTCCACCACTTCGTGGTCCCCCTCCCCCGCAAGCAGGGGAGGAGAGAGGCGCGCCGCCGTTAGGCGGCTAGCCCGCCAGCCCGCGTCGGGTCGGGAGGTCCCGTAGGGCCGACGACCGCGGGCCACTAAAAATGTGTCGGGATACGCACGTGATTGCGTGGTTTCGTCCGAGGCACTTCCGGTGGCCGTAAGGTCGAGGGCCGTTGAGGCTCCTTGCCGATACTGGCTGAGGTTCAAAACTAAGACTTTATCGCAAACTCCATTGGCTCCGTTCCTTCCGGCGGGGGTTGGTCCCCTTGTGGGGCCAAGCCTCAGCCGGAGGGGCGGACCCCGCTCCATCCACTCCCGTCACCGCAGGTCCGCAGGCCTTACGAGCCCTCCATGCGACGGGACGCAGGAAGGATGACACGTGTGCAAGGTAGGGCGAGCTTAATAGGGTTTAATTCGATCTGAGCAGCGTACTAGGGAATACGTAACGATAGCTATTCTTCTGTGATGTACAGTACCGAGTAGAATGCAGGGTTGATTTCGAAGCGAATTTCTTCGCTAAATTTAGCGATCTCCGCTTTAAGCAAAGACATGTCGTATCCTACATCATAGATGTATTTTGACTTTCCATTTCGAAATATTCCCAAGAACCCAAAATACAAAAGCCTATCTAGGCTCAGGACCCATTGATGTGATGTGCTCGAGCTGATTCAAGCTCTGCCAGGAGTCTGGATTATGAGCGATCTTTATTGGTTGACAGACGAGCAGATGGCTCGGCTGGAGCCCTATTTCCCTAAGAGCCACGGCAAACCTCGGGTGAATGATAGGCGGGTGTTGAGCGGGATCATCTTCGTCAACCGCAACGGTCTGCGCTGGCGGGATGCGCCGG
>NZ_DIGV01000019.1 GCF_002419815.1 Brevundimonas sp. UBA5713
GGGCTGGTGCCGCCGGTGCCGATCCATTTGTTGCCGCCTTCGTGGCGCTCTTTTTGCTCTTCAAGGCGCTGTTTCAGCGTCTCCATCAGCTTTTCAAATCCGCCGAGCGCCTCGATCTGGGCCTTTTCTTCCTCGGTCAGATATTTCTCGTTCAGGAGCTTTAGCCAGTCTTCGGGGATGGCGGCAGACACTTCGTCGCCCGCGACAGGGCCTTCAAAGCCTTTGAAAACCTTGCCGAATACCTGATCGAAGCGATCATAGTGTTTTTCGTCCTTCACCAGCACGGCGCGCGACAGGTGATAGAAGTCGTCGATGCTGCGGCCAGTGGTGTCTTCGGCCCCCGGACCGATCACGCCCTTGTCCATGGCTTCCATCAGATGGAGCCATTCCTTCAGCGAAACCGGAACCTTGGCGTCGCGCAGGGCAGTGAAAAACGGCAGCAGCATGGGCAGTCCTGAACCCCTTGAAAAGGCGTGATCTGATTTAGACCATGGCACTAAGGCAGCGTCTATGCCCGCCGCAGGATGAACTCGTCGTCCAGCCATTGGCCGACAGGGTACTGGTACTCGCCGACCTTTTCGAAGCCGTGGGCACCATACAGTTTCTGGGCTTTCAGATTGCCGCTCCAGACGCCGATCCACAAAGCGCCTGTCGTCTGTTTTTCCATCCATGACAGAGCACGTGTCAGCAACTCGGTCCCGAGGCCCCGACCCTGTGCGGCCTTGGCGACATACAGGCGGCGCAGTTCCATCTCGCCCTCTTGGGCCAGCGGGTGGGGCAGCCCGTTAGGCCCAGCATGGCACAGAGCCAGAATCTCGCCATCCCGTTCGGCCAGCCAGAAGATGCACGCCGGATCGTGGATGCGTTTGGCCAAGGCCTCTTCGCTAAAGCTTTCGGCAAAAAACACGTCCAGATCGGCCTGCGGATAGGGGATGCCAAAGCCGTCTACGAAGGTCTCGAAAAAGGTTTGGCGGCTGAACGCCGACAGGGCGGTCAGGTCGGCGTCGGTGACAGGACGGATGTGGTAATCGCTCATGTTTGACTGCCTAGCGGCTGTCTGCGCCGGTTGCCAGAGGTCAGGAAAAACGTCCTGGCGCGATCCAATATTCATATACCCAAGGTTGATCGCCCTTCGCCCAGACGGTACGAAACGAAGAATCGCATGTGTCCGGTCGTATTCGGACCAGAGGGGAGGGAGCGGGGATGGACAGGCCGTCAGGCCGTGATCTCCTATGATAATGGCCAATACCCTTCCTTCCGACTTTCCGCCTGCCACAGCCAAACGCGCGGGGGCCGTTGTGCTGGCCCGTCATGGCAAACCTGCCTTGTCGCGTCGTTGCTGGCTGTCGGCCACCGAGTATGTGGACTGGTGGGCCCGCTATGAGGAGGGGGGGCTGTATTCGCCCCAATCCCCGCCTGCAGACCTGTTGGCGACCGCGAAAAAGGCAGCAGTCCTTCTGACCTCGTCACGCAGGCGAGCGCGAGAGACAGGAGATGCTGTCTGCGGAGGGAGGGTCTACAAAAGCGAGGACCTTTTTATCGAAGCGCCCCTGCCGCCGCCGCCGCTGCCCTCATGGTTCAAGATGCCGCCGCGTCTGTGGGGCGTGCTGTCGCGGCTGTTCTGGCACCTTTGCCGTAATCCGCGTGGTGGCGAGACCCGCAAGGAAGCCGAGCAACGCGCCGGACGCGCCGCGGACTATTTGATTGCGCGGGCCGAAGACGGTCAAGATGTGCTTTTGCTGGCGCACGGCTATTTCAACTTTATGATCGGCAAACAGCTGCAGGCGCGAGGCTGGAAACTGACGCTGGACCAGGGGTTCAAATACTGGCGTCAGCGCCGTTTTGAACGGGTTTAATCCCTCATCACCCGGCGGCACCTTACAGCAAGGTTGAACCCGTGCCGCACCCCCTCTAGTTTGCGCGCATGACCGAAGCATCTGCGACGAACGCCATCCCGACCGACCTCAGCTTTGAGGACGCCCTTCAGCGTCTGGAGACCATCGTCTCCCGTCTGGAGTCGGGTCAGGCCGGACTGGAAGAATCCATCAGCCTTTATGAGCAGGGGGCCCAACTGAAAGCCCATTGCGAAGCCCGCCTGAAGGCGGCCCAATTGCGCGTGGAAAAGATCGTCGTCGGCCCCGATCAACAGGCACAAGGGGTCACGCCTGCGGACTTCGGCTAATGGCCGCTGGCGAGATTGCGCCGCAGATCGGCTTTGAGGACTTTCTCAAGGTCGATATCCGTGTGGGCCAGATCATTCAGGCCGAGCCCTTTCCCGAGGCACGCAAACCCGCCTATCGGCTGACCATCGATTTCGGACCGGCCATCGGCGTCAAACGCTCGTCGGCCCAGATCACCGAAAACTATTCCTTGGAACAGCTTCAGGGACGCAAGGTGGCGGCGGTGGTGAATTTTCCGCCGCGCCAGATCGGGCCGATGATGTCCGAAGTGCTGACCCTGGGCTTTCCCGACGCTAACGGCCATGTGGTGCTGTTGGGCGTTGATCGAGACCTGCCATTGGGCGGGAGGCTTTATTGACGATTTTGGCTGCAAATTCGCCCGAGCAGGCGGTTCTGGACCGCGTGGCCGAGGTGGCCGATCTGGTCACCGTGGCGCTGGATCGCCTGTTGCCGCGCGGCGAAGGCCCCGAGGCGCGCCTGACCGAGGCCATGCGCTATGCCGCGCTGGGACCGGGCAAGCGCCTGCGCCCCTTCTTTGCCATGGAAGCGGCGCGTCTGTTCGATCTGGACGAAGGTTGGGTATTGCGCGCGGCGTGTGCGCTGGAATGCATCCACGCCTATTCGCTGGTGCATGATGACCTGCCGGCGATGGACAATGACGACGTGCGTCGCGGGCGTCCGACCCTGCACCGCGCCTATGATGAGGCCACGGCCATTCTGGCAGGCGATGCCCTGCAGACGGCAGCGTTCGACATCATTCTGGACGAAGACACCCACGACGATCCGGTTATCCGTTGCGAACTGGGCAAACGTCTGGCCTTTGCTTCCGGCGCGCTGGGCATGGCGGGCGGTCAGATGATCGACCTGATGGGCGTGCGCGATGATCTGGGCGGGGTGGCGCGCATGCAGCGCCTGAAGACCGGTGCCCTGTTCGCCTATGCTTTCGAAATCCCTTTGATCATGGCCCGCGCCAGCGACAGCCAACGCAGCGCCTTGATGAATTTCGCCCACGATATCGGTCTGGCCTATCAGATCGTCGATGATGTGCTCGACGCCGAAGGTTCGGCCGAGGAAATGGGCAAGGCAGCGGGCGGTAAGGATGCGGCCCTCGGCAAAACCAATTTCGTAACCCTGCTGGGTGTGGACGCGGCGCGGCAGAGAGTCGCGCATCTGGCCGATCAGGCCCGTGGCCATCTTGACGTTTTCGGCCACGATGCCGAAATCCTTAAAGCCAGCGTGGATTTTGTTCTCAAGCGTCGGGCCTGATCCGGAAACGATTTGTTTCCCCACGGATTTGTGACAGTTCGCCCTTCGTCCTTTCAGCCTGCAAGGCTATTTAAAACCCTATGCCCCACACCCCCCTTCTCGACACCGTAAACATCCCCGCCGACATGAGCGGGTTCGACATCCCCCAGCTGAAACAGCTGGCCGATGAGGTGCGGGCCGAGACCATCGACGCCGTGTCGGTAACGGGCGGCCATCTGGGCGCGGGGCTGGGTGTGGTGGAGCTGACGGTGGCACTGCACCACCTCCTGGATACGCCAAAAGACATTCTGATTTGGGATGTCGGTCACCAGTGCTATCCGCACAAGATCCTGACCGGGCGGCGCGACCGTATCCGCACCCTGCGTCAGGGCGGTGGTCTGTCGGGCTTCACCAAGCGCGCTGAAAGCGAATACGACCCGTTCGGCGCGGCCCACGCCTCGACCTCCATTTCGGCTGGTCTGGGCTTTGCCGCTGCGCGAGACCAGCAGGGGCATGACAACAAGGTTGTGGCCGTTATCGGTGACGGCTCGATCACGGCGGGCATGGCCTATGAGGCCATGAACAACGCCATCGAGGCGACCAACGGCCAGTTCATGGTCATCCTGAACGACAACGACATGTCGATCGCGCCTCCGGTGGGCGCCATGAGCGCCTATCTGGCCAAACAGGTTTCGGGCGACGCCTATCAGCGCGTGCGTAACTTCGGCAAAAAGTTCGTCGACCACATGCCGCGCCCGATCCGCGAGACGGCGCGCAAGGCCGAGGAATACGCCCGCGGCATGGTCGCTGGCGGCACGTTCTTCGAGGAACTGGGCTTCTACTACATCGGCCCGATCGATGGTCATGACATGAACCATCTGGTGCCGATCCTGAAGAATGCGCTCAAGATCACCGACAAGCCGGTTCTGGTCCACGTCGTGACGCAAAAGGGCAAGGGCTATGCCCCTGCCGAGAACAGCGCCGACAAATACCATGGCGTGGTCAAGTTCGATGTGGAGTCGGGCAAGCAGGCCAAGGCCATCTCGAACGCGCCCAGCTACACCAAGGTGTTCGGCACCGAGCTGACCAAACACGCGGCCAATGACCCGACCATCGTCGGCATCACCGCCGCCATGCCGTCGGGCACGGGCATCGACCTGTTCGGTCAGGCCTATCCGGATCGCGTCTATGATGTGGGCATTGCCGAACAGCACGCCGTGACCTTCGCTGCCGGCATGGCTGCGGACGGCATGAAGCCGTTCTGCGCCATCTATTCGACCTTCCTTCAGCGCGGCTACGACCAAGTAGTCCACGACGTAGCCATCCAGTCGCTGCCGGTGCGCTTTGCGATGGATCGTGCGGGTCTGGTAGGGGCTGACGGCTCGACCCATGCCGGTTCGTTCGACATTGGCTTCATGGGCACTTTGCCGGGCATGGTGCTGATGGCCGCAGCCGACGAGGCTGAGCTGGCTGCCATGATCGCCACCTCGCTGGAAATCAACGACCGCCCGTCGGCCTTCCGCTATCCGCGTGGCGACGGTGTGGGCGTGGAAATCCCCGAACTGGCCAAGCCGCTGGACATCGGCAAGGGCCGCATCGTCAAGGAAGGCACCAAGGTCGCCATCCTGTCGCTGGGTACCCGCCTGCAGGAAAGCCTGAAGGCCGCCGACATTCTGGAACAGGCCGGTATCTCGACCACCATCGCCGATGCCCGCTTCGCCAAGCCGCTGGACGAGGACCTGATCCTGCGCCTTGCCCGCGAGCACGAAGTGCTGATCACAGTGGAAGAGGGCGCTATGGGCGGCTTCGGGGCTTTTGTGCTCCAGATGCTTGCCGAAAAGGGCGCTCTGGACCGTGGCCTCAAGATCCGCACAATGCACCTGCCGGACATCTTCCAGGACCACAACAGCCCCATGGCCATGTACGACGAGGCGGGTCTCAACGCCAAGCACATCGCGGCCAAGGCGATCGAGGCGCTGGGATAGGCTAAGTCGTGGTGGCGGTGGCCCTTTGAGGTTTTCACCGCCATCAGGCATCATTTGATTGGCTTAAAATCTATAGAGTATTTTTTCAAGTTCATCTTCGAAATTTGAATGCCAAGTTCTCTGCCTATTTCTAATATTTGACGTTCGTCGTGCGTATTTATCTTAGCTCCGAGATAGATTTTACTAATCGGATTGTTCCTGCGTATGGAAATTTTGCCGGGTGATGGGCTGAACATCCGCCATTCTCGTTCTCCAGACCACTTTATTGTCTTGCTAGAGAGGCAGTTTTTGGATTTTTCTTCGATATCGTAGCTGTCAATATTCAAAACTGGAGCATGTTCTGAGTACATCATGCGAGCAAATTCAATATTTTCTTCAAGTCCTCTTAAAAGCGAATTGAAGTTGTATTGAACGCAAATTCCTTGAAATCTATCTGCGTAATGAGCCCACATTGTTTCGTGGTCATAAGTTTCAGAAAATGATGCAATTCCTATTCTTGATATTTGTACTTTAATTAGTTCTTTGTTTTCAAATCTGTTAGAAATTATAGATGTAATTCTATCTTCGTCGTATGCGCCCTCCATGGGGTCGTTCATTTTGCTGTATGTAGAGCAGTATATATAATTACTCTGAATGGCATCTATTTCTTGTTCACAGTTCTTTCCTAGCGACCTGTATCGAAAGAGATGAATTGGTTTTCCATAAATTTTGGTCTCAGCCATATGCGTCCCCCTTTATTTCAATAAGCCAACGCCAGCCCGTCCTTGCGCATCTCTGACGCGGCTCCATAGGTCCAGCGGCCGTCGGGGTTTTGCTGCATCATGACGTTCTGATACCCGCCGAAGCCGCCGTCGGGGCCACCGAGGGTCCAGCCCATTTCGGTCAGGCGGGTCTTGGTGATGTCCGGCACGCCGCTTTCCAGATGTAGCTTGCCGACGCCCTCCTGCGACTGGCCTGTGGGCTCTGAGGAGCCATAATGCTGCCAGCGCGGGGCATCGCCGGCTTCTTGCGGGTCGAGGCCATAGTCGACCATGTTGATGATGATCTGGGCCTGTCCCTGCGGCTGCATACCGCCGCCCATGACGCCATAGGCCAGCCACGGTTTGCCATCCTTGACCGCAAAGCCCGGAATGATGGTGTGGAACGGGCGTTTGCCGGGGGCATAGATGTTGGGGTGGCCATCTTCGACCGAGAAGAGTTCGCCACGGTTCTGGAACATGAAGCCCAGCGTGCGACGGCCCTGATCGGGCACAAGACCAGAGCCCATGCCGCGATAGTTGGACTGGATCCAGCTGACCATCATGCCGTCCTTGTCGGCAACGCTGAAATAGGTGGTGTCACCTTGCGTCGGGGCGTCCCCGGGGAAGGCGCGGTCCATGACGCGGTTGGGATTGATCAGGGCGGCACGCTCTTGGGCATAGGCCTTGGAGTTCAGATACTCGACCGGCGTCTTGCTGAAGCGGGCATCGGCGAACCATTTGGCGCGGTCTTCAAACGCCAGTCGCTTGGCCTCGGCCTGATGATGGATGGAGGCGGCGGACTGGAAGCCCATAGTCTTCAGATCGAACTGTTCGCAGATGTTCAGAATCTGGTTGGTCGACAGGCCCTGGGTGTTCGGGCCAAGCGAATAGACATCGACGCCGCGATAGTTGGTCATGATCGGTTCGACCCATTCGGTCTGGTGCGAGGCCAGATCGCCACGGTCGATCCAGCCACCGATGCGGCGGAAATAACGGACCATGGCATCGGCCAGCTCGCCCTCATAGAAGGCGTCGCGGCCTTGCTCGGCGATGATGCGATAGGTGCGACCGAGGTCAGGATTTGCAAAGATCTGCCCGACCTTGGGGATGCTGCCGTTCGGCGCATAGACCTTTTTGCGGTTCTCGTTTTCCTCGATGATCGACGACTGGCGATCAAACAGGCCCATGTTCCGCTCAAGGTAGTAGGCAATGGCCTGCGGCACTGGCACGCCCTGTTCGCACAGCTCGGCGACGGGCAGCAGCACATCCTTCCACGGCAGCTTTCCGTACTTCTGGTGTGCGCTCCACCACGCATCCACCGCACCCGGTACACTGACTGTCACAGCGCCATAGCGGGGCAGGGCGCCGTTCGTGGCGCGATTACGCACCTGCTCCAGCCCGAGTAGGCGAGGGGAGGCACCCGACCCGTTGAAACCCACCACCTTGCGCTGCTGCGGGTCCCACAACAGTCCAAAGGCGTCGCCGCCGATGCCGTTGCCTGTAGGCTCGAGGAAGCCCAGTGCCGCATTGATGGCGATGGCGGCATCAATGGCCGAGCCACCGCGCTTCAGCGTTTCAATACCGATCAGGGTCGCGACTGGGTGGGCGGTCGCTGCCGCACCATGCTGACCCCATACCGTGGAGCGACCGGCGAAGGGGGCACCTGAAATGCGGTCACCGGGGCCGACACGCAGGGATTGAGGAGCGGAAGTTGGCGCTTCGGTCGTTGCGGGTGCAGTCGATGCAGGCACCGATGCGGCCTCCTGTGCCACAACCGACTTGCTCAGGCCGGTGGCCAGCGCGGCTCCGACCGGAATGGCACCCAGAAACTTACGACGATCCATGGTCAACTCCCCCTCGGATTACAGCAGAATATTGGTCTGCCGAACCGTAGCCGTGTGCAACCCCCTGATCCTCACTTGGCAAAGAAAAAGGGCCGCATCGGGAGATGCGACCCTTAAATCCTTTGGCGTGATGCCGAAGACTATTCGATGTCTTCGTTCAGCAGGCCGACCTTGAACATGCCGTTTTCCTGCAGGGTGTTCATCACTTCCATGAACTGGTTGTACTTCACGTCGGCCTGGGCGCGGATGAAGACGCGCTCTTCGCGGCAGTCGGTGGCCACGGCCTGAGCGGCGCAGACATCGGCAGCCAGAGTGGTCAGGCTGGTTTTAGCGTCGGCGATGTACAGGTCGCCGCCGTTTTGGATGCTGACGTAAACCGGCTCTTTCGGTTTTTCGTTCGGATTGTTCGACGGCACTGCCGGCGGCAGGTCCAGCTTGATCGACACGGTTGCCATCGGAGCGGCCACCATGAAGATGATCAGCAGAACCAGCATGATATCCACGAACGGCGTAACGTTGATGTCGGCGTTCTGGTCGCCGCCGTTGCCCATTTTCGCACCCATGTGCAGTCTCCATCATGGCCCGCATCCGTGCGGGCTGCACTGAAAGTCTCGATCAGTGTCTTGGCGTTGCTTTGGCCTGTTGTAAAGCCGTCTCGAACGATGAAATCGCAGATGAACGAAATAAGCTTGCGATTTTAAGGGGAAAGCTCCCTGAAAAAGGTCGAAATCAACCAGTTTCAATCGCTTGCAGAACGTTGTTCTTGTGATTTCAGTCTGAAACTTAGCCGCGGGCCAGTTTCAGGAATCGCTCGACCAGGGCGTTGTCTTCCTTGAATACACCGGTGAAGCGCGTCGTCACGGTTGTAACGTGGCGGTGGTGCACGCCACGGGTTGTCATGCACTGGTGGGCTGCATCGACCATGACAGCGACGCCTTTGGGCTGAAGATGCTGTTCGATGGCTTCGATGATGTCGTTGGTAAGGGTTTCCTGATTTTGCAGGCGGCGGGCGAAAATCTCGACCACGCGCGCCAGCTTGGAAATGCCGACAACCTTTTCACCCGGAATATAGGCGACCCACGCCTTGCCGAGGAACGGGGCGAGGTGGTGTTCGCAGTGGCTCTCGACCTCGATCTCCTTGAGGATGACCATGTCGTCATAGCCGGTCACGTCTTCGAAGGTGCGCGACAGTTCTTTGGACGCATCGGCGTCATAGCCGTCAAACCATTCGCCATAGGCGTCTACCACGCGTTTGGGCGTGTCGATCAGGCCCGGACGGTCGGGGTTGTCGCCCGCCCAGGCGATGAGCGTACGCACAGCCTCCAGCGCCTGTTCGCGGCTGGGACGCACGACAGCGCCTTCATTGGCAACGAGAACGGGCTTTGCGGGCGTGGTCATGAAGAACGTTTCCGAGTGGGACGGCGGGCTGTCCCGTGAATAAAGACGACGAACGCACCCCAAGTGGTTTATCAAGGCGCGCGGACTGTTTATCTTGCTCGCTATATGGGACGTATGGCGCGTCCTGCAAGAAAACTCGCAAAAGACTTTACGACTAATGGCCCTGCATATCTATGACACCCTGCGCCGTGAAAAGCGCCTGTTCGAACCGCGCGATGCGAACCGGGTGACACTCTATGTCTGTGGGCCGACGGTCTATGACTATGCCCATATCGGCAATGCCCGCCCGCCGGTGGTGTTCGACGTGCTGGTGCGCCTGCTGCGCAAGACCTATGGCGCGGACAAGGTGATCTATGCCCGCAACGTCACCGACGTGGACGACAAGATCAACGCTAAGGCCGCCAAGGAAGGCGTGCCGATCGGCGAGATCACGGCCCGCTATGAAGCTGCCTATCTGTCGGACATGGGCCTGTTGAACGTGTCGCCGCCGGATATTGCGCCGCACGTCACGGACCACATGGATGCAATCATCCAGCAGATTCAGGCCATCATCGATGCAGGCAGCGCCTATGCCGCCGAGGGCCATGTGCTGTTCGATGTGTCGTCCTATCCGTCCTATGGCGCGCTGTCGGGCCGCAATCTGGACGACATGATTGCCGGTGCCCGCGTGGAAGTGGCCCCGTACAAGAAGAACCCGCACGACTTCGTGCTGTGGAAGCCGTCCAAGAAGGACGAGCCGTCGTGGCCCTCGCCGTGGGGCGAAGGCCGCCCCGGCTGGCACATTGAATGCTCGGCCATGATCGAGAAGAACCTCGGTTTGCCGATCGATATCCACGGCGGCGGTATCGATCTGGTCTTCCCGCACCATGAGAACGAGATCGCACAGGGCGTTTGCGCCCACGGTCACGCCCATGGCGACCGCGCGCATGATGAATACGCCCGCTACTGGATGCACAACGGCTTCCTGACCGTGGACGCCGAGAAGATGTCCAAATCGATCGGCAACGTCCTGCTGCTGAACAACCTCGTGAAGGCCATGCCGGGCGAGGTGGTGCGTTGGGCTCTGCTGAGCGCCCACTACCGCCAGCCGCTGGACTGGAACCAGACCCTGCTGGAACAGTCGCGCAAGAACCTCGATCGTCTGTACGGCGTGCTGCGCGATGCCGACGCCAAACTGGGCGACTTCGACTATGCCGCGCTGGAAGAGGCCGAAATGGAACTGGCCGAGCAGGAACTGAATCCGGTGCTGGACGCGCTGGACGACGACCTGAACACGCCGGGGGCATTTGCCCAGCTGTTCGCTCTGGGCAATGCCCTGCGCGAACTGCTGAACGACGCCGAGGCCGACATCAACGATGTGGCCATGGCCCGCTGGACGCTGAAGGAAGCCGCCGATCTGCTGGGCGTGCTGGCCATGGCTCCGGAGGAATGGTTCACAGGTGGCGACAGCGATCTGAAGGTGGAGGTCGAGGCTCTGCTGGAGCAGCGGGCCACGGCCCGTGCCGAAAAGAATTGGGCCGAGGCCGACCGTATCCGCGACCGCCTGAACGAGCTTAACGTGGTGGTCATGGACGGCCCCACCGGCGCGACGTGGCGCATGAAGGGCTAGGCCTCGCCTAGTCGCACACGGTCACAAGCACCAGATTCATGCCGCCGTTGAGATCGGGCAAGGCCCGGTTCTCGACGCGGCATCTGGGCCCCTCGTCGCGTGATCCGGATGACGCGGGCGGCGAGGGGCGCGCTTGAGGCGGCTGGCGAGGCGATGGTCGGGGCGCGTCGTTCTCGCTGCATACGCCTTCGGCGATCAGGCGCTGCCGAAACGCGTGTGCCTGTTCACGCGCGTGGGTTTCTGCCGCGGCGCGGCCCTGCCTTTGTGCAATCTGTTGAAAACGCATCTGCATAGCGCGACGCTCTGCCTCGGGCAGGGCCGCAGCAGAGCAGGCTGTGGTGTTTTGAGCGGCCAATGGCGCGGGCATCAGGGGCATTGCCCCTAAAGCCGTAATGATAGCGACCCAACGCATGATCATATCCTCCCCAGACCTAATGACTGACGGGGAATGGAGGTTCATCCGCGCGTAATCACGTTTACTTCCCAACCCTGTGTGGTGAGGCCTGGCGAAGTCGCACAAAAACAAATGCGAGCAATATTATTGTCTCGCTTTATAGAGAGCGATTTCGAGCGTGGTCGATATTTCTAAAATAAAAGCTGGCTATTATAAAAAATAAATCGTAGTTCTCAGTTGTCGAATATCTCTGCGCAACGCTCTATCTTTTATGCACCGCATTGAGATCTTCCGTTTCCCTAGACCCGACGACTTTCAGGATTTGCCTGATAAGTTCATTTTTACGGAGGTCATGGAAATGGCTACTGGTATCGTTAAGTGGTACAATCCCGCTAAAGGTTTTGGCTTCATCTCTCCGGATCAAGGTGGCGGCGACGTGTTCGTTCACGCCTCGGCGCTGGAACGCGCCAACATGGGTCCGTTGAGTGAAGGACAAGCTCTGTCGTACGAACTGGAACGCGATCAGCGCTCTGGCAAGACGTCAGCCGGTCAACTGCAAGCCGCCTAATCACGGTCTGCTTTTGATCTAAGGAAGAACCCGCTCCGGTGCCGGTGCGGGTTTTTCTAATTGGGGGTCAGGCTGCGCGAAACTGCGGGGCCAGATAGGGCGCGATGGCTTTTCTGGCCATCTCGACGTGGTGCTCTTTTTCCCCCACCGGCGCGACGTAATAGATGGCTTCGTCCGCATCGGCCTGCGAGCCCATGGAGGCGATCATCCATGCCGCCAGATACTGCGCCGACATACAGCCCCCTGCCGTTGCCACACGGCCATGCGCCACGAATGGGGCTTCGATCACTTTGACGCCCGCTTCGATGACCCACGGCTTGGTCGTCAGGTCGGTACAGGCGGGCAGGTCGCCAATCAGCCCCAGCTTGGCTAGCAGCAAGGTGCCAGAGCATTGCGCCCCGACCCACTGGCGCGCCGGATCGATTTGCAGCTGCGACAGGAAGCCGGCGTCGGCGGCATAGTCGCGGGTCTTGATACCGCTGCCCACCAGCACGGCATCGGCCTCAGGCAAAAAATCCAGACCCCGCTGACCGGTGATGGTGACGCCGTTCATCGACGTGACCTGTTCGGTGGGCGTGGTGATCAGGGCTTCCCAGCCTTTGGCCCGCATCCGGTTCAGGATGCCCGCAGCAATGAACGAGTCCAGCTCGTTAAAACCATCAAGTGTGAGAACGGCGATCTTCATGCTTTCAACCTGTGCCCCAACCGGACGCGTGTCCAGTGTCCTGCAGGGCAAGGCAGGCGCAGAAATCAAAACGGCCCGCCGGATGGGGCGGGCCGTTTAAGCGATCAGCGTGCGCGACGGATCAGTTCCTCGGCCAGCGTATCGGTCAGATAGCCGTCCGGTGTGCGGCCATTGGCGGCCTGCCACCGGCGTAGTGCCGCGCGGGTGTTGGAGCCGATCACGCCGTCGACGCCTTGGGTGTCAAAGCCCATCTTGGTCAGAGCCGTCTGGGCACCGATCCGCTGCTCTCGGGTCAGTGGGCCGTCATTGGGCCAGCTGGCCTGCAGCGCCGGCTTACCCATTACGCCGTCTGCGATCAGGCCGATGGCCAGCGCATAGCTGACGGAGTTGTTGTAGCGGCGGATCACATAGTGGTTCGGAAGGGCAAGGAAGACAGGGCCCTTGGCCCCTTGGGGCAGCAGGATGGTGGCTTCCTCGGCGCGTTCGGCCTCGTTCAGGCTCTGGCCATTGGTCAGGCGAACGCCCCGCGATTCCCAATAGGCCCAGTTATGTTTGGGGCCTTCGGCTTGGGTGTAGTCAAAGTTGGCGGGCAGAGTGACCTCATAGGCCCAGCCCTGGCCGCGCTTCCATCCGGCCTGTGCCAGCAGGTTGGCGGCAGAGGCGAGGGCGTCGGCGTCCGAGCCCCAGATATCGACCTTGCCGTCGCCGTTTTGGTCCACGCCAAGACGCAGATAGTTGTCGGGCATGAACTGGGTCTGGCCCATGGCACCGGCCCAGCTGCCCTTCAGGCCCGCGCGGTCGCGTTTGCCGTCCACCACAATGTCGAGGGCATGTTTCAGCTGGCCTTCTGCCCAAGCGCGGCGGCGACCGTCAAAGGCCAGCGTGGCCAGCGATCGGATGACATCGAAATCACCCTGCACCTGACCAAAGGCGCTTTCCTGCGCCCAGATGCCCAGAAGGATTTCCGACGGTACGCCGAATCTCTGGGTGACAGCCCACGGCACACGGTCCGTGCGCTGGCGTGCCATGGCGATTCGCGAGGCGGCGGTGGCGTTCTGAATATAGGTGCCCGCCGGACGCGAGAATTCAGGCTGGTTGCGATCCAGACGGATCACGCTGGGGTTCGGCGTGATGCCTTCCAGTTCGCGGGCGTATTCCCAGCGGCGATTGCCGCCGTGACGCTCAAGGAAGCTGTCCTTCCACTGCTCGAAACTGGCGTAGTCGAAAGCTGGCGACAGGTCCGGCTGGGTCTCGGCGACCGGTGGTTGGGTGGTCGGCGTTTGTGCCGGAGTTTCGACAGGTTGGACCGGTGGTGTCGCCGGTTGGGGGACCGGCACCATGGGCGAGCAAGCCGCAACCGTAGTTACAAGCAGAAGACGGAAGGCAATACGCATGACCATAGGCTAACGCCCCAAAAACTGTCGACCAATCACAAGCGCGCGAAGTCACCGTGGGTTTCGTCTAAAACCTTTAAAAGCCCGCTAAATTTGCAGACTTTTTTGTCCGACTCTGCTATTTGACCCACTTCGTCTTGGGCGTTCGTCTAGGGGCGTGATCGGCACTGAATCCGGCTCGGATGTTGACGTGCAGGCCATAGCTCTCTATAGGCACCGCTCCGCCGCGGGTTCGCCTGCGGCTTCCTTGTTTTATTCGCCCTCACGGGCCTCCAATCATACGGGACGTCCGACCATGAAGGTCCGTAGCTCGCTGAAGTCGCTCAAGGGTCGCCACCGCGACTGCAAAATCGTTCGCCGCAAGGGCGTTCTGTACGTGATCAACAAGACTGATCCGCGCTTCAAGGCCAAGCAAGGCTAAGGAACGCGTGACTGTGGCGCGCCCGCCGGGTGCGCCCCGTCAAGTTGGTGGATTGTGCAGATCCACAAGGCCATGGGCAAATGTCCGTGGCCTTTTTCGTGCCTGCTCATCGGCCTTCCAGATGCGGCAACAGAGTTTTTCGAATCTCTGGCTTGAGCCGAACGCGCGGGCGTGATTAGTCCGCAGCCAATCCTCATTTAAAAAGTTCGCCGGAGATCCACTTTGGACGACGCATCCTTCGAAAACCCAGACGTTCTGACCGCCGCCGCCCAAGGCCGCCTGCGCACCATCATCGAGCGCATCGAGCGTCTGGAAGAAGACAAGAAAGCCGTCATGGAAGACATGAAGGAGGTCTTCGCCGAGGCCAAGGGCGAAGGCTATGACGTCAAGGTGCTGCGCAAGGTCATCCGCATTCGCAAGCAGGATCGCGCCAAGCGTCAGGAAGAGGAAGCGATCCTCGACCTGTATCTGTCGGCTCTGGGCGAAGTCTAAGGCCACAGGCACCGGCTTGAAGCGAAAGCCTCCTGCCAGTCCCTATGAGTTACAGCGCAAGGCAGCCCAGCGGGCGGCCTTGAACGCCCTCAAGCGCGCCCGCCGCTCCGCAGAGAAGGCGGGCGTTTCGCTGTCTGAATGGGAGGACGAGTTCCTCACCTCCGTCAGCGAACGGGTGAAAGAGCATGGCCGCGCCTTCGGTGATCCCGAACTGGGCGGGCCGGGGCAGGCGCTCTCGGCCATGCAGGGGCGTAAGCTCAAAGAGATTGCGAAAAAGGCTAACGGCGAAGACCGCTTTAGCCCGAAAAACAAGGCTAACGGCGAAGACCGCTTTAGCCCCAAGAACAAGGCTAACGGCGAAGACCGCGCTGCCCCGCAACGCAAAAGAGGGGCACGGACCCCGTACCCCTCTCGCGATATCAACGATGAATAGGCCTCAGGGCAGTTGTTCGAGGCGCAACGCCGACAGCCAAGGTGCATAGGCCGCCTGTCCGGCGGTGATGCCCTTTATCTCCTGCTCGATATTGAGGGTCAGTGCATAGCGGTCGCGAACCACGCCGACCACGCTACCGACCTGACCGCCCGACGATAGCGGCTCGACGTCCAATGCATATTTCAGGCCGCCGGCCTCTTCTTTGACAACCGTCAGATAGTCTTCGCCGCCTAGTTCCTCCAGAGAAGCCGGATAGGCCAGCGCCGTCTCGCGAAGGCCTTCAGCCATGATGACAGCGGTCT
The DNA here is from genome assembly GCF_002419815.1 of Brevundimonas sp. UBA5713. Taxonomy (GTDB): domain Bacteria; phylum Pseudomonadota; class Alphaproteobacteria; order Caulobacterales; family Caulobacteraceae; genus Brevundimonas. The sequence continues at coordinate 15,691 of NZ_DIGV01000019.1, forward strand.
TGGCCGCCTGCATCGGCAGGGCCTTGCCCATTTGCGCCAGTTGCGGCGGAGTGTCACCGTCCGGTCCCTGTGAATCCACCAGAATAAGGCTGGTGGATGCGCCTGGTTCTCCCCAGACCATCTCCACCGAGAAGGGCTGGCAGTCGACAGAGGTCAGCGGCTTGCCCGCAATGGCGGCGGGCTCGGGAAGGGCAGGCAGCAGGGGATTATCCTTACAGGTGTCGGGTAGGGCTGCTGTGCGCGCGGCGGTGGCTTCGGATGCAGGCGTGTCGGATTGGGAACAGGCAGCCAGCGCCAAGCCCATGGCCACCAGCGGAAGAATGAGGGGCGAAGACACAAGCTTGGACACAAAGACCTCGGAATCACATGGGTAAAGGCCAAGTTTGGATCGATAATCGATGTTATGCCAGTCGTGCAGGGCGAACATCGGCTCGGCACAAAGAAAAAACCGATCCCGACCACTGGGCCGGAACCGGTCTAGAGGTTCTGGAGAGATAAAGAGGCGGCGGGGGTTAGCCCGCTTCCTTGATGTGGTCCTCGAGGCCCTGTTCGCGCACCTTGCGGTACAGGGTCGAGCGACCGATGCCGAGACGGCGTGCGATTTCGGACATGTGGCCGGAATAGACCTCGATGGCGTGCTGGATCAGGTCACGTTCAATGTCTTCAAGCGTGCGCACGTGGCCGCGTTCGTCGGTGATGCGGATCGGGCTGTCGAGCGCGGCAGACTGGGACGATTGTTGAGCCTCGGCCAGCGCCACCTCGCCATCGGGAGCATCGGCAAACTGAGCTGCGGTCGGCGTGGTTTCCAGCGGCGCGGCGACACCCGAAATAGCCGGAAAGTCATGCGGCTGGAGCATCGGGGAGTCCGCCAGCACCAGCGCGCGATAGATGGTGTTCTCCAGCTGTCGCACATTGCCCGGCCAGTCATAGGCCTGAAGCAGGGCCATGGTTTCCGGCGAGCAGCCCACGATGCGCTTGCCCTCTTCGATATTGAAGCGGGTGATGAAGTGGTCGATCAGGGCTGGAATGTCTTCGCGGCGTTCGCGCAGGGCCGGAGCCTCGATCGGGAAGACGTTTAGGCGATAGAACAGGTCTTCGCGGAAGGCCCCTTCCTTCACCTGCTGGGCCGGATCACGGTTGGTGGCCGAGATGATGCGCACATCGACCTTTACGGGACGCTTGCCGCCTACCGGATCGACTTCGCCTTCCTGAAGGGCGCGCAGCAGTTTGACCTGAATATCCAGCGGCAGTTCGCCGATTTCATCCAGAAACAGGGTGCCGCCATTGGCCTCTACGAACTTGCCCGCATGTTTTTCATGCGCGCCGGTAAAGGCACCCTTTTCGTGACCGAACAGGATGGATTCGACCAGATTGGCGGGCAGGGCCCCGCAGTTTACGGCCACGAAGGGCTTGCCCGAGCGGGGGCTGGCCCCGTGAAGGGCGCGGGCGATGACTTCCTTACCCACGCCGCTTTCGCCGGTGATCAGCACCGGAATGGAGGACTTGGCCGCGCGGGCACCCAAGGCCTTGACCATCCGCATGGGCGCGCTGTCGCCGACGATGTCGTCAAAGCTGGTACGGCCGGTGGCGCGTTTCTTAAGGCGACCGATTTCGGCGGTCAGCTGGGTCATTTGCAGGGCGTTGCGCACGCCGATCAACAGGCGCTCCGGCCCGACCGGTTTGACGAAGAAGTCCTGCGCCCCGGCCTGCATGGCCTTGACTACGGTCTCGATGCCGCCATTGGCCGTCAGCACGATCACCGGCGTGGTGATGCCCGCGGTGCGCAGCTCGGCCAGTGTTTCAAGACCGGACGGACCGCCGGGCATGATCAGGTCCAGCAGCACCACATCGGCGCTGCCGCCCTTGGTCAGGCGATCAATAGCCTCCCCACCGTTTTCGGCGTGAACGACCGCATAGCCCTCGCGCTCCAGAATCGCCTGTATCAGGCGGCGCTGGGTCGGATCGTCATCCACGACCAGAACAGTCTTGCCCATATGGGACACCCCTTAAACTTCACCACTCGACCGTCCTCTTTTTGGAGCGGGACGGTTGCTATGGTTCCTGTCTCTAAACGACACGAATGAAGATCGGGTTTCCCGTTTGGGGTGGCTAAGTTAATGGCTACGCTTAATTTTTGTTTACCGGACAAGTCGGTTCATAACGGAAATCAAGGGTCTGGCCATCGATCGACAGCGCAGACGGCCCGGACGGCGGTAAGATTTGCGGATCGCCGGAAATAAATTTATCCGCCAATGTCGTCCCGCCCCCGCACTGATGGCGCAGGGCAAACAGGCCCATCCGCTTCCACGATCCCGTCTCGGTACGCTCGAAGACGTGAGCTTCGTTGAAAACGACCATCAGCACCTCGGGCTGACTGTCACCCGTCACATCCAGCAAACGCGCCGGACAGTCCTGATAACACACGCCGCCATCGGTGAAGTTTTCCGGCGCGGGGGTGCCTTCGGGATAGAAGGTAACGCGTGCCGGTTGGGGAGCGCTGAACCGGTTGTCGAGCACATTCTTGGCGCGCCGTGCAATCTCGGCGTCGGGAGAGCGGGACAGCTCTTCCAGTGCCGCTCTGGCGCGCGGGCCGCCCTTCCAGCCCAACCAAGCATAGGGAATCTGTTCCGCATTCAGGGTGCCAGACGCCACGCGGGCCAGTTGGTTATTTATCGACAGCTGCACAGGGTTCAGCCATGGCGTTGAATAGGCCAGCAGGACCAGAGTGGTCACCACGGCCACTGCCACATTGGTCCCCTCCAGAAGCGGCATCCATCCCCCGCCGCGCTGGCGTCCTATCCATTGCGCCGCCACATAGCCCACACCATACAACAGGCCGATGATGGCCCCCGTCAGCGCTACAATGCGTTGCGGAGTCAGGCCGTGCTGACCAATCCGCACCCAAACGGCCCACAGGGCGAAGGCCGTCAATGGCACCAGAAGCACGCAGGCCACCCGCATGGTAATGCGCAGGAACGGGGCCTCGGACAGGTGCTCTGCCCCGTCCTGATAGACAGTATTGATCAGGATGATCAGGCCCGCCGCCGATGCCAGCATAAAGGCTGCGGGGCTGAGCGACGTATGCAGGCCACCGGTCCCCACCACCGGCAGGGCAATAAGAAAGGCTCCGGCCAGCAGGACCGCGACCGGCAGCAGCCACGACAGCAGGGTCAGAGCCACCATGCGTATGCCTTGCGTCAGGCCGTCCCGAACATCGCTGAGCTCGACGCCAAGGGCGAACACGATCGCTGACAGGAAGGTGATGAACCACGCCTTGCCTATGACATCCATGACGAAGCTGATGCCGATTGTCCGGAACAGAGCGCCGCCGATCAGCAGGATCAGCCAGAAGACCCCCACAAACATCAGGGCCAGAACCAGCTGGATGCCCGCCTTCCACGCGGTTTCATAATAGTGGTCGTATGGCACAAAGGCTTCGCCTTGCCGCAGCGCCGGAACGATCAGGTGGTGTGCACAAAACAGCGCGGCGGGCAGGCACAACCCGAGCACCAGCAAGGTGCTGTCTCCGTTTTCCAGACTTCCGCTGGCCCAGCCCAGCAGCCCCAGAATGATCGTGGCAATGGTTCCCCAGGCGAGGGTGCTTCTCAGCGAGACCTGACCTATGGCCGCCAGCCATACAGGAGGAGCAAAAGCCGCAATCATGGCCCACGCGACCAGGGGACCGGTATTGAGAGCGTCGAACTTGGTGACACGGTAGAGGCCGTACAGCAGGGCACCCTGTATCAGCCCTACAATCAGGCGGGCGATCAGGCGCGACCGGCTCGTGCCTTGCTGTGATCGGGAAAAACGCGAACCGCTATTGGGGGAGAAGAGGTGGTCCATCGTCGGGCCCTCGCCATGAGTCGTGGGTCCGGAGCATGGCAGCTAACATCGGTGTGACAAGTTACAGTTCCTTGATAGGGAACAGCGGATTGTCAGGCTGCTGTCGTGTTCAGGCCTAGAGTGATGACACCAAAGATATCGACCAGCGCCGTCAGGTCGTCTTCGGGGCGGTAGGGGCGAATGGTCAGGTGTGTGGGCACGGCGCGTGGCTCTGTCTCTGGGTGTGTCGAATAACAGCGATCCCGCCTTTGCCAGCTTGCGCTGGTCCTGCCCAGCCCCCACAACTAGGGGCATGAACGCGCCCGTTAAGCCGACCGAATTCGCCGACGCCCCTTTGTGGGACCTGTCCGACCTCTATGCCTCGCGCGAGGATGCCCGCATCCAGACTGATCTGGACCGCGCCCGCGATCTGGTGGGGCGCATGAACGTCTATCAGGGCAAGCTGACTGCCCTGTCGGGTGCCGAACTGGGCAAGGTGCTGGACGAGGTCATTCGCCTTTACGAAGAGGCGGGCGAAGTGGTCGGTGGTCTGGGGGCGTATGCTTTTCTGGCCGCCTCGACCAACCGCGAGGATGCCGCCGCCCAGTCGTTTGAAGCGGATCTGCGCGAAAAGCTGACGGCCATCGTCACGCCGACCGTCTGGCTGACGCTGGAAATAAACCAGTTGGACGACGAGGCCGTGAAGGCCGCACTGGCCGCTCATGAACCGGCCCGTAAATGGGAGCCGTGGTTGCGCCGTCTGCGCGCCATGAAGCCGCATGAACTGTCGGAAGAGCTCGAAACCTTTATCGCCGAACAATCGCCGATCCAGGCGCAGTGGCCGCGCCTGTTCGACGAGACCCTGGCCCTGCTGCGCGCCGATGTGGATGGCGAGAAGCTGACCCTGTCCGAAGGCCTCAACCGCCTGACCGACAAGGATGAGGCCAAGCGGGCCGCGGCGGGCAAAGCCCTGACCGAAGCGTTCAATGGCATCACCCGCACCATGGCCATGGTGCTGAACACGGTTGCTGCCGAAAAGGCGCTGGAAGATCGCAAGCGCGGCTTCAAACGCCCCGCCGACAGCCGACATCTGGCCAATGAGGTGCATGGCGAGAGCGTCGATGCCATGGCCGACGCCGTCGCCGAGGCCTATCCGCGCATCGCCCACCGCTATTACGCCCTGAAGGCCAAGCTGATGGGCAAGGACAAGCTGAACCACTGGGACCGCAATGCGCCCATCGGACAGGCGGGGTCAAAAGCTTACGACTGGCAGGGCGGCAAGGATTTGGTGCTCAGCAGCTTTGCCGATCTGGGCGGAGATTTTGCCGAACGCGCGGGCTGGTTCTTTGACCGTCCGTGGATCGATGCGCGTCCGCGTGCGGGCAAGCAGTCGGGGGCCTATTCGCACCCTGTGACGGCGGGTACCCACCCCTATGTCTTCCTGAACTGGATGGGCGAGCGCCGCGACGTGCTGACGCTGGCGCATGAACTGGGCCACGGCGTCCACCAGACGCTGGCGGCGGGGCAGGGCGGTCTGCTGGCCGATACGCCGCTGACGCTGGCCGAGACAGCCTCTATTTTCGCCGAGGGCCTGACGTTCGATCGCCTGCTGTCGGAGGCCACCGACGAGGATCGCCGCGCCCTGCTGGCGGGCCGTATCGAGGACGGGCTGAACACGGTGGTGCGCCAGATCGCCTTCCACCGCTTTGAAACCCGTTTCCATGACGAGCGTGCGCAGGGCGAATTGCCGGTCGAACGCATCAACCAGATCTGGACCGAGGAACTGACGGCCAGCTTGGGTCCGGCGGTAGACCTGACGGGCTATGAGAACTGGTGGGCCTATGTCAGCCACTTCGTTCACTCGCCCTTCTATGTCTACGCCTATGCCTTTGGTGATCTGCTGGTCGCGGCCTTGATGGAAACGCGCGCCAAGGACCCCGAGGCCTTTACGCCGCTGTACCGCGAACTGTTGGCCAATGGCGGCTCCAAAACCTATGTCGAGGCGCTAGAGCCGTTTGGCCTGAACCCGCGCGATCCGGCCTTCTGGACCATCGGCACCAAACGCCTCGAAGGTCTGGTGGACCAGTTCGAGGCGCTGTGCGCCGAGTAAAAGCCCTGTCGGGCTGACCCTCTAGAAAAAGGTCAGCCCGACACCGATGATGGCACCCGTCAGCAGCAGATGCAGGGTGCAGAACCCCATAATATCCTTGGCGCGCAGTCCGGCGATGCCAAGGATGGGCAGGGCCCAGAACGGCTGGACCAGATTGGTCCAGCTGTCGCCCCACGCAATCGCCATCGACACACGCGCGGCATCCACGCCCAGCGCCTCTGCGGCAGGCAGGAAGACAGGGGCCTGAATGGCCCACTGGCCACCGCCTGACGGCACGAAGAAGTTGACGATCCCCGCCGAAATGAATGTCCAGAAGGGCAGAGACTGCGGCGAGGCAATCGCCACGAACAGCGACGAAATCGTCTCCGCCAGTCCCGAATGCAGGATCACCGCCATGATCCCCGCATAGAAGGGGAACTGGATAATGATGCCCGAGCCGCCTTTCACGCCTTCGTTCAGACTGGCCAGCAGATTGCGCGGCTTGCCATGCAGAATGATGGCGAGAAACAGGAACAGGAAGTTGACGATATTCAGCGTCAGCGTGCCGTCGTTCAGGAAATAGTTGAACAGGAAGGCCAGACCGGACACCCCGATCAACAGGCTGAGCACGCGGCTGTCTTCCATCTTTTCGGCCGGGGTCTCGGCTTTGCGTGCGGGTAGTTCAGGCTCTTTCAGCAGTTCGGGATCGACCAGAACCTCTTCACCCTTGCGCGGCATCATCAGCAGATTGACCAGAGGTACCACGACGAACAGGCCCGCCACGATCACCAGATTGAACAGGGCGAAGATGGTTTGGTCAGTGCCGATCACGCCGATAGCGCTTTCGAACGCATGGCCGGGCGTGGCGATGGTCAGCGGGATCGAGCCTGCCAGTCCGCCGTGCCAGACGATGAAGCCGGAATAGGCCGAGGCGACCAGCAGGCGGTAATCGACTGCGACCTTGCGGGCGATGGCCTTGGCGAACAGTGCCCCGATCACCAGTCCAAAGCCCCAGTTGATCCAGCTGGCCGTCAGCGACACATAGCTGACCAGCAGGATGGCAGTGACCGGCGACTTGGCCAGATCGGCCAGACGCTCCAGCAGCCGACGGATCGGCGGGGCTGAAGCCATCATATAGCCGCTGACCAGCACCAGCATCATCTGCATGGCAAAGCTGAGCAGCTCCCAGAAGCCGGTACCCCACATTTCGATAACGGCGAACGGGCTTTGCCCCTCGATACCGACAGCTGCCGCCATGACGATCAGCGTCAGGATGACCACAAAGATATAAGGATCGGGCAGCCAGCGATCGACCAGTCTGACAAGCGGCCTGGCAATGAAATTGAGCATACTTTCCTCCACTTAAGGGGGAGTATTCGCGGAGTTTCGGCTTTAGCGGTAATCAGGATTTCGTGTTGTGTCCCCGTGACCGAACTGTGAGTTGACAGCACGCCGGTCCGCAGGAAGCTTGGCCGGATGAAAGCCCTGTTTTTAGCCCTAAGCGCGGCGGGCCTGCTGGCCGCACCTGTAGCCGTGGCACAGTCCTCGACCGGACTGGCCGCCATCGCTGACCATCCGCCCCAGCAGCGCGCCATGGCCGCTGGCTATAAGGCCCTGACCGTCTGTAGCGCGCTGAAAACCGCCGAGGCCGCAGGCAGTACCCGCTCCCTCGCCAGCATAGAGGCCAATGAGCTGTCGGGCATCTATCCCGAACTGCAACCGATCATCGACCATCTGACCGCCGAGGTCTCCGACCACGAGGTGCGCGTGGCATGGGATGCCTCCGCGCCCGCCCGTGTCGCCAGCTATCGGTCGGGGCAGGGCTGTGTGATCCAGCCCATGGGCTATGTGTCGGGCACACCTCTGGCTCCCGTCGCACGTCGCACTCAGGCTGAAGACCTGCCAACCGGTACCGTATCTGGCGATGCGGCTGGTGTGGATCAGGTGATCCGCAGCGCACTGGATCAGACCTATGGCGCGGGCACCAACACCACGGGCGTGGTCATCCTGCAAAACGGCCAGCGGGTGGCGGAGGCCTATAAGGACGGCTTTGGCCCCCACGTACCCCAGCGCACATGGTCGGTGGCCAAGAGCATTGCGGGCACGCTGATCGGTGCCGCCGTGCATCGCGGAGAGTTATCTGTCAGCGATCGAGCCCCCATCGCCAACTGGCAGGTGGCGGGCGATCCGCGCGCGGCCATCACGGTCGAAAGCCTGATGCGTATGGCGTCGGGCCTGACCAGCGACACGGCGGGCAACCGCACCGACGGCATCTATTTCGGTGGCACCACGGCGGATGAACAGGCTCCGTCGTGGCCGCTGCTGCATCCGGTGGGCAGCACCTATCGCTACGCCAACAATGATACCTTGCTGGCGGTGATGTCGATTGCCGAAGGGTTCAAGGCGAATCCGCCTTCGGCCTTTTTCGACCGTCTGGGCATGACCCACACCTTTGCCGAGACCGACTGGCGCGGAAACTTCATCCTGTCGTCTCAGGTCTGGACCACGGCGCGTGATCTGTCGCGACTGGGGCAGCTCTATCTGAATGACGGTGTATGGGAGGGCGAGCGCCTGTTGCCCCAAGGGTGGGGGCGGTTCGTCTCCGATCCTTCGGGGCCGCAGCCGCCGACCGGAAACTTCGGCTATGGCGCGACCTTCTGGGTTCTGAACCGCTCCGAAGGCGTGCCTGCGGACACCTATGCCGCCTTTGGCAATCGCGGCCAGTACGTGGTGATTGTGCCCAGCCGACAGGTCGTTATCGTGCGCCGTGGCGAGGATCCGGCAGGTCATGCCTTCGACATTGCGGCCTTCACCCGCGACCTATTGGCCAAGCTAGATTGAACGAAGGTCTTGAGCCGCCCGAACGGGACGCTATAAGACCCAACAAAATACTGACTCATTTACCGGAAGTCCTATGGCTGACCAGCACGCTGAAACCGCCCACGACCACGTTCACGGCCAGATGGAAATCTCGGCTCAGGTCACGATGTTCGATCTGTTCATCGAGATGACTAAGTGGTGCTCGCTGGGCGTTGCCGCCCTCGTGGTGTTTCTGGTGGTGTGGTTCGCCGTTGGCGCTGGCTTCCTGCCGGCCCTGATTTCGGCTGTAGTGCTGACCGCCATTGGCGTGGTCGTACTGCGCAAGAAGAAAGACGCAGCCCACTAAAACGGGCCGCTGTCCCTATCTGATCTAAAGAGCCCGCCGGTCCTGCCGGTGGGCTTTTTTCTTGTCCGCGCCGGATCATGGCTTGCGCGGTCGGCCTTCTTGTCTAACGTTGATATGTGTGAGGCGGGGAAGATCGGGAGCAAGGCCCTTGGCAGTTGCCATTGCTGTTACGCGTGAACGCCGAGAGGGAGAGACGCGCTGTGCCGTCACTCCGGAGACGGTCAAGAAGCTGGTCGCCTTGGATGCCAGCGTCGCGATCGAGGCCGGAACGGGTCTCGGCTCGTCGATTCCCGATCATGAGTTCGAGGCGGCAGGTGCCACGGTGCGGCCCGATCTGGGCTCGGTGCTGGCAGGGGCCGACATCGTGTTGAAGGTGCGCGCTCCGACGTCAGCGGAAATCAGCGCCCTGAAACCCGGTGCCGTGGTGATCGGCATGCTGGACGCCTATCGTGAAAAGGCGACGGTGGAGGCTTTGCGCGGGGCACAATCCACGGCCTTTGCCATGGAGTTCGTGCCCCGCATCACCCGCGCGCAGGTGATGGACGTGCTGTCGTCACAGGCGAACCTTGCGGGCTATCGCGCGGTGATCGAGGCCGCTTCCGAATATGATCGCGGCTTTCCCATGATGATGACGGCGGCAGGCACGGTGGCGGCGGCCAAGGTGTTTGTCATGGGCGCCGGCGTAGCGGGGCTTCAGGCCATTGCCACGGCGCGGCGTCTGGGTGCGGTGGTTACCGCCACCGATGTGCGCCCCGCCGCCAAGGAACAAGTCGAAAGCCTCGGGGCCAAATTCATCGCCGTCGAGGACCAGGAGTTCAAAGCCGCCGAGACGGCGGGCGGCTATGCCAAATCCATGTCCGCCGAATATCAGGCCAAACAGGCCGAGCTGACGGCCAGCCACATCGTCAAACAGGATGTGGTGATCACGACCGCCCTGATCCCCGGTCGGCAGGCCCCGACTTTGGTTACGCGCGACCATGTGGCCTCGATGAAGGCGGGCTCGGTTATCGTTGATCTGGCCGTCGAGGCGGGCGGCAATGTCGAGGGATCGCGGCTGGATACGGTGGTCACCACGAACAATGGCGTGCGCATCGTCGGCTGGGCGAATCTGGCGGGACGTATCGCCGCAGACGCCAGCGCCCTTTATGCGCGCAATCTATTCGCCTTCTTGGGACTGATCATCAAGGATGGAGCCTTGGTGATTGATCAGGATGATGAAATTCTCACCGCTGCTGTCGTCACACACGCGGGGAAGTGGTGCATCAGGGACTGAAGGGCTGAGCATGGAACATGTCGATCCCACCGTCTTTCGTCTGGCCATCTTCGTCTTGGCCATATTCGTCGGCTATTATGTGGTCTGGAGTGTCACTCCGGCCCTGCACACGCCGCTGATGGCGGTCACCAATGCGATCTCATCGGTGATCATTGTCGGGGGCTTGATGGCCGCGGCGGCGCTGACGGTGGACGGCGGCTCCGGTGGCTGGATCGCCAAGGCCGCTGGCATTGCAGCGGTCACCTTGGCCAGTGTGAACATATTTGGCGGCTTCATGGTCACGCGGCGTATGCTGGCCATGTACCGCAAGAAGGACAGACGTTGAGTATGAGTGGATTTGATCCGGCCATGGTGGCGATCTCGGCCATGGCCTTGAGTGTGGCAGCGGTTCTGTTGCTGACGGTGTTCTCGTCGCGACTGAGCCCCGGCGTGCGTGCCGGACTGCAGAAGGTATTGGGGGTCGGCTATCCGCTGGCCGTCGGCGTGTGTTTTGCGGCCCTGTCGTATCGCGCCTATCAGGAAGGAAACGACACCTCGATGTACGGCTTTGCCGTGGGCGGTGCGGCCATGGTGTTTCTGGCCATCCGGTCCCAGCGCCGCCGTCAGGCAGGCAAGAACTGATGACCATCGCTGGCGAACCCTGGGCCCTGATCTTGGCCCGCCTGATGGTTCTCTACGGCTTTGGCCTGTGGGGGTGGGGCTGGTTCAAGGCAAGATCCCCCATCATCCGTCAGCGTTTTCACGACTGCGGCACGATGATCGTCATATCGGCGACACTGGCGATGTATTTCTTGCGTGACAGAGAACTCAATTTTCTGGATTGGGTAATCGTCATGCTTGGCCCGCTGTTCATCGTCGCTGCCCTGTGGCGACTGTCCCGCACCCAGCCGCACATCAAGTCATAAAAACTCAGTCGAGTATCCGAGAATGAAGACCTTTGTTTCGACCGCCGCCCTGATCCTGAGCCTGACCGCTGCTGGTGCCGTTTCGGCCCAGCCGAAGGAAGTGGCCGGTGACCTGAAGGGCGGTCTGGATTGGGCCGTGGCTGCGCCGCAGGGCGCATCGTGGACCCTGGATTGCCGCTTCCGTCCGGTCACCCTGCGCGGCGTGTATCAAAACCGCATGCAGGTTTCGGGCACCGGCCCGCAACGCGGCAATCTGCCGACCGATAACGGCAGCTGCACCCTGACCAAGACCGGCGGTGACGGCAACGTCGGCGTCGCCCTGGTCAAGGACGGCAAGCCCACCGCCGCAGGCAGCACGGGTGCTGCACCGGCGGTCATCAACGTCTTTTAAGGCAACTCCATGAGGGGGAGGGGATGAAGGCATCACTTGCGGCTTTGGCCTATCTGGCGGCGGGGGTGTTGTTCATCCTCTCCCTTCGTGGCCTCTCCAGCCCTGAAACCAGCCGACGCGGCAATCTGCTTGGCATGGTGGGTATGGCGCTGGCAGTCGGCGTCACCCTCTTCCTCATGGGTTCCCAAGGCCTGTTGGACCCGCTGACACTGGGTCTGATGGCTGCGGGTGTGGTGGTGGGCGGCGGGGCAGGCGCCGTGATCGCCAATCGCGTGCCGATGACGGCCATGCCGCAGCTGGTGGCGGCGTTTCACTCTCTGGTCGGTCTGGCGGCCTGTCTGGTCGCTGTGGGTGCGGTCTATGCGCCCGAAGCTTTCAACATCCAGACTGTGGCGGGCGGTATCAAGACCCTGTCTCTGGTCGAACTCAGCCTCGGCGTGGCCATCGGGGCCATTACCTTTACCGGCTCGGTTATCGCCTTCGCCAAGTTGAACGGCAATATGAGCGGTGCGCCGATTCTGTTGCCCTCGCGCCATCTGATCAATCTGGCGCTGGCGGCGGCGCTGGTATTCCTGATCGGCATATTGATCGGCACGGGGGGCACGGCAGTCTGGGCTTTTTGGGCGGTGTTCGGCATCAGTCTGATTTTGGGCGTCACCCTGATCATCCCTATTGGCGGGGCCGACATGCCGGTGGTGGTGTCCATGCTGAACTCCTACTCCGGCTGGGCCGCAGCGGCGCTGGGCTTTACGCTGGAGAACATCGCCCTGATCATCACGGGCGCTCTGGTCGGTTCCTCGGGTGCGATCCTCAGCTACATCATGTGCAAGGGGATGAACCGCAGCTTCATCAGCGTCATCCTCGGCGGATTTGGTGCGGATGCGTCCGCTGCCTCTGGAGATGGCCGCGTGAAGACGCGCCCCGTCAAACAGGGCAGTGCCGACGACGCCGCCTTCATTATGAAGAATGCCTCCAAGGTCATCATCGTGCCGGGCTATGGCATGGCGGTTGCGCAGGCCCAGCATGCCCTTCGCGAAATGGCCGACAAGCTGAAGGAAGAGGGTGTGGAGGTGAAATACGCCATCCACCCCGTGGCCGGACGTATGCCGGGCCACATGAATGTGCTGCTGGCCGAGGCCAATGTGCCGTACGATGAGGTGTTTGAGCTGGAAGACATCAACTCCGAGTTCGCCTCTGCCGATGTGGCCTTTGTCATCGGGGCCAATGATGTGACCAACCCTGCCGCCAAGACCGATCCCCAAAGCCCGATCTTCGGCATGCCTATCCTCGATGTCGATAAGGCGGGCACGGTGCTGTTCGTCAAACGCGGCATGGCGGCGGGTTATGCGGGCGTCGAGAACGAGCTGTTCTTCCGCGACAACACCATGATGCTGTTCGCCGACGCCAAGAAGATGGTCGAGGGTATCGTCAAAGGTCTTTAGGTGCCGAGAACCGGCGGCACGGGCGGGCGTTTGGCCTGTATGAGCGCTCGCCTGTCTGTCCCTCGCCATCCGGTCTGGCTGTTTGCCGTTACGGTGCTGGCCGCCTGTTCGGCCATGGTGCCGGTGCATGTTGCCAGAACGCTGGCGCAGCCCGTGGCCACCTTTGGCCTGAGCGCCGAGCAGCCGGAACGGGCCTGCGTCGAGCACCTCGGCGTATCGCGCAGTCATGACCAGCCCATCTGGTCCCTCGACGCCAAACGCGGGTGCCGCACGGTGCGGCAACTGGCCTATGGCGAGGTACCGGATGGCTTTGTGCAATCGGGACAGGCCGCGCCTTTACAAGCGGATCAGACCTATCTGGTCAGGGCGTCGGGGCGTTCGAAATCCGCGCTATCGGCCGTGCCGTGGACTTGGGCAGGGTATTATCGCTTCGAAAACGGGCAGTGGAAGGCTGTGGTCCAGCCATAAGGCCGCGCCCTCGGTGCGGCTTGGCACCGCATAGCGGATCATCTTATAGCTGAGCTTGAGACACCGCACGGGTAACGCGATCCATGAGCGACGGCGACGACGATTTCACGGCCGACGAGGTTGCGATGAACCTTGGCCTCGCGCCGCATCCGGCGGGCGGTTTCTATCGCATTTTGCCGGGGCAGGAGGCGGATGCAGAAAAGATCGCCTCCTATCGTTTGATCTGCGCCGATCAGGACCCGCAGTGGGTGCCTATGGACGGCGAGGAAATGTGGACGGCCTATATGGGTGCGCCGCTGGTTCTGGAAATCGCGACCGGAGGACCGGTTATGCGCGAGGCCTCAAAGGCAGGAGACGGTCACTGGATGACGGCTCCGTCGGGGGCTTGGGTGCGGCTGGTGCCGCAGGGGCCCTGGACGCTGGCGGGGCGGATCGCGAAGCCGGATCCGCTCGTCCACTAAAGCCCCTGCGAAGCGGGACCGCTGGCCATCAGGCGGCCAGGGCCGCTGCACTGCGGAACTCGTCCCACATGGCATCTTCTTCGGAATAATGACCCATGGGGGCGCAGATCACGTCCACGACCTGTTCTTCCTGACGGTCCCAGATGACGGCCAGATCCGCCTCGGTCTCGCACGGCACGATCAGATAGCGATCGGCAAACGACTTGCGCTCGAACGGACGCAGGGTCGGTGCGGCGGCGTAGGGGCTTTGGGCAGCGCGATCCATCTGGGCTTTGGCGGTGCGGGCGAACGAGAAGGCCATTTGTGAAAAACTCCTGCTGGGAGGCGTCTGCCTCTTGCTGACAGGATGGTTATGCGACAGCATTGCGTCAGATACGGACGCACCTCTGTGGAGAGTTTCATGCGGCACGATAAGGCGGCGATGGTCATCGATCTGGCGCGCGGGATGGCGGCCAGCGCCGAGGGCCTGACCATCAACGACATGGCCGGCCAGTTGGGCGTGGGGCGCCGTACCGCAGAGCGTATGCGCGATGCGGTCCTGATGCTGTTTCCGCAGGCCGAGGAAATCAGCGACCCGCCGACCAAGCGTTGGCGCATCCGTGGCGGCCTGTCGGCGTTCGAGCAGGCCCCGACGGCGACGGAGATGCTGGAGCTGACCAAGGCGGCAGCCGCCCTGCACGCGGCGGGCGACCCTTCACGGGCGGCGGCGCTGGAAAGCCTTGAGCGCAAGATCAAGGCAGCCATGCGCTCGACCACGCTGAACCGGATGGCCCCCGATCTGGAGGCTCTGGTGCGCGCCGAAACGATCGCCGTGCAGGCCGGCCCGCGTCCCGGTGCCGATGAAACGGTGCTGACCACCATCCGCAATGCCATCCTGTCGGAAAGCCCGCTGAACTTTATCTATTCGCGACCGGGAGCGGATGCGCGCACCCGCACCGTCACGCCGTGCGGGCTGATGTTCGGACGGGCCAACTATCTGGTGGCCTATGATCCGGCCAGCGAGCGCATCCAGACCTTCCGTCTGGACCGTATGAGCAGCGTCATGACGGGCGAGGGGATGGCCCGTCCGCCCGCCGATTTCGATCTGGCCGCCTTCGCCACCCAGTCGTTCGGCATCTATCAGGACCAGATCGAGGATGTGGTCCTGCGGATCGCGCCGGAGGCGGCGCAGGAAGCGCGAGGCTGGCGCTGGCACCCGACGCAGTCACTGGAGGATCAGGCCGACGGCTCTGTCATCGTGCGTTTCCGCGCCTCGGGCATGCGCGAACTGGCGTGGCACCTGTTCAGCTGGAGCGGTACCGCCACTATCGTCCAGCCCGAACGGCTGAAACAGGTCATGGCCGAGGAGCTGGAAAAGGCGCGACATACCATCGCCTGAAAGGAACCCGCATCGTGCCTTGCTGATTTGTAAGCTGACAACGGGGGCGGCATCCGGTGACGGTGTCGGTGACGGTTTTAACATGAGGTGGCCTTTGAACATTCGCTCCGGACGGGCGGCGGCTGCGGCTTCGGTCGCGGCTTTGATGACGGCCCTGATTACGGCCTGTGCGCCCCTGCCGCCGATTGAGCGTGGCGGGCCGCCTGCGGCCAGCGCCAGTGTGCTGCGTCAGGGCGAGACCCTTCATCTGCAATACAGTCTGGACCGCGATGCCGCCGTCTGGGCCTTCTATGACTCGGCCCTGATGAGCGAGGTGCGCGAGCCGTGGCGTCCGCGCCAATGGCGGGTGCTGACCCCCGGCGTCGTGCTGGATCGGGCAGGACACTACGACATTTTACGCAGCGATGACGGCGGTCCGGTGCCGCGCACGGTGGATATCCAGATCACGCCCCGCGCGGTGGATCTGGAGGCGGAATACCCGACGCTTAAATTCTCCAACGGTGCGGTGGCACTGCCCACGCGGCAGATGACGGTCTTTCCGATGGACAGTGCGGACGAGGTGGCGGCCCTGCCGTCAGACCTGAATGGTGTGGACCTGCCCACTGGCCCGACGCGCGTGCACTGGCGTGATGAAGCGGGGCCACTGCTGTATGCGGCGGTGCGCCGCCCAGAACTGATTACCCAGTTCGAGCGCTCCTATGTGCTGCTGGGCGATGCCGACGTGACTAGCGGAGACGGTCTGACGGCGGTTATCGATCCGGCCCTGCCCCAATGGATGGCGAGCGCGCTGGCCACTGCTGCGCCCGCAACGGGACAATGGTATCGGCAGCGACTGGGGCCAGCGAATGCCGAGGCGGAAAATCCGGTGCTGATGGCGGCATGGAACGGCCCGACCCGACGCATGACCAGTATGAGTGGCAGCGTCTTGCCTGGACTGATCGTCATGAATTTCGAAGGTTCGGGCATCACAGAGCCAAATGATGAAATCCGCGAGCGTTCATTGTGGTTCATCGCGCATGAAGCTGCCCACTTCTGGCTGGGCCAGACGGTGCGTTACGAGTTCGCCCGCGATGCGTGGATCACCGAGGGCGGGGCCGATATGATGGCGGTGCGAGCACTGAAGGCGCGCGATCCGGCCTATGACGAAACGGCCGAACTCCAGACCGAGATCGATGACTGTGTTAAATATGCCCGTCAGCCCATCGCCACTGCGGGCGAGCGTGGCGAGCACCGCGCCTATTATGCCTGCGGGGCCGTGTTCGCCATGGCCGCAGAGGCGGCTGAGCGCAGGCGCACAGGCGGCGACTTCATCGACTTTATTCGCCCGCTAATCGACGCCAACCGCCGTGACGGTGTGCTGACGGTGCAAGAGTGGATGGCCCACTTTGCCGCGCGCGGAGGTCGCCCCGAGGTGGCCAGCCTGCTGCTGGACATGATCAATCGGGGTGCCACCGATCCGCAGGCTGCTGTCATGGCGGTGCTGTCCGACTGGCCAACCCGCCGAGTCGGTGATCGCGTCATCCTCGGCCAGGCTTAGGCCTGCGCAAACGGGTAGGGGCTCAGCGACTTTGCCCAGTCGTCGACGGCCAGCGGGCGGTCGATAGGCGCAGCCGCGCGCTCGGCGCACGGATGGCGGTGGCACAGTCGACAGGCAGGACCGATAGGCGTGACGTCGGGATGGTTCAGGTCCAGTCCCTGGGCATAGATCAGGCGGTGGGCGTGTTGCAGTTCACAACCCATGCCGATGGCGAGGTCTTGGGCATCGCCAAAGCCGTCGCGGCCCTGACGCTCGACCGTGCGGGCAAAGGTGAACCAGCGGCCACCGGGCTTGCCGTCCTGTCCCGGCGTTTCGATGATCTGGGTGATGATGCGCCCCGGTGTGCGGAACGCCGAGTGCAGCCGCCAGCGCGGGCAGGCCCCGCCAAAGCGCGAGAAGGGAAATGCGCCGGTCGCATAGCGTTTGGAGATGTTGCCCGCTTGATCCACCCGCATCAGGAAGAAGGGCACGCCACGGGCCGAGGGCCGCGACAGGGTCGTCAGGCGGTGGGCCACCTGTTCATAGGAGACGCCAAATCTTGCGGCCAACCGGTTGAGGTCATAGCGGCTTTCTTCGGCGGCGCGGTGGAACGCGCCATAGGGCATCAGGATGGCGGCGGCCAAGGTGTTGGTCAGGGCCACCTTCAACAGATTGCGCGTGGCCGCATCAGGGGCACCCGCGTCATCGGCCATGGCATTCAGCGCGCTGCCGTGTTCGGACAGGGCCAGTTGATAGGCGACGGCAAAGGCGCGCGATGACGGGCCGAGGCTCTCACTGAGCAACAGGCGACGGCGGTGCAGATCAAAACGCCGCGTCCATTCCACCATCACATCGGCGGGCACGGTGCGCACCGTCAGTCCATGGGTGACAGCCAATCGGTGGCGGGCGGTGACTTCAAACCCTTCGGCGTGGGGCGGGCGGTCCTGCGACAGCTGGTGGGCCAAAGCCTCGCCCATCTGGTCCAGATCGGGGAAGTGGTTGCCGCGCGATTGCACATATTCACGCACCCAGTCGGCAGGCGCGGCATCGTCCAGACCATCGCCCTGTTCGGCGGCCGCGCGGGCGCGTGCGCGCTGGTCATCGAACGCCTGATACAGGCGCAACAGGGCCTCGGCGACAGCAGGGGCTTCCTCTACCACCTGCATCAGCTCGTGGCGCGGTGCCGACACGCCTTTGAAGACGGGATCGGCCAGGATTTCGTTCAGTCGCGCCTCATCGATGGCACCCGCCTGATTGAGGGTGCGCAGGTCAACGTCATAGGTCTCTGCCAGTCTGAGCAGCAGTTGCGCCGAGACGGGGCGTTGGTTGCGCTCGATGTGGTTCAGATAGGACGGCGACACGCCAAGGTCTTCGGCCATAGCCGTCTGGGTCAGGCCCAGATCGCGGCGCAGCCGTTTCAGACGCGCCCCGAGAAAGAGTTTGCGGTCGGCATTGTCCTGCATGTCTCTGTTAGGTCATATTGTGACTAACTTCGTCAAGTCATATTCTGACTAAGTGACTTTAAAGTCGGCTGTCGGCCTGTGTCTTTTGTGACTGGGGTGTGTTCTTTGACCTGTGAGGCGGTTGTGACCGCGCCAACGCAGAAAACGAGAACGCCATGACGACCTTCGCTGATCTGGTTCCCGCACCCCAGGGCCGCTTTGACGGCATTGAACGCCCGTACACCCCCGAGGATGTTCTGCGTCTGCGCGGCTCGGTGCCGATCACCCATACCTTGGCCGAACGCGGTGCCAACCGTCTGTGGGAACTGCTGCACTCGGAACCCTACATCAACGCTCTGGGTGCTGTGACCGGTAATCAGGCCATGCAGATGGTCCGCGCGGGTCTAAAGGCCATCTATCTGTCGGGCTGGCAGGTCGCTGCCGACGCCAACACCGCCAGCGCCATGTATCCGGACCAATCGCTGTATCCGGCCAATGCTGCGCCGGAACTGTGCCGCCGCATCAACCGCACCCTGCAACGCGCCGACCAGATCGAGCATGCCGAGGGTGGTGCCAAGCGCGACTGGTTCTCCCCGATCGTGGCTGACGCCGAAGCCGGTTTCGGTGGTCCGCTGAACAGCTTCGAAATCATGAAGGCCTTCATCGAGGCCGGAGCGGCTGGCGTTCACTTCGAGGACCAGCTGGCTTCCGAGAAGAAGTGCGGCCACCTGGGTGGCAAGGTCCTGATCCCGACCCAAGCCCACGAGCGCAACCTGATCGCGGCCCGTCTGGCTGCCGACGTTTGCGGCACCCCGACCCTGACGGTTGCCCGTACCGACGCTGAATCGGCCCAGCTGATCACCTCGGACATCGACGAGCGCGACCACCCGTTCATTGACCGCGAGAACCGCACGCCGGAAGGCTTCTACCGTCTTAAGGAAGGCACCGGCCTTGAGCATTGCATCGCCCGTGGCCTTTCCTACGCCAAATATGCCGATCTGCTGTGGTGGGAGACCTCGCACCCTGATCTGGATGACGCCAAGAAGTTCGCAGAAGCTGTCCAGAAGAAGTATCCGGGCAAGCTGATGGCCTACAACTGCTCGCCGTCGTTCAACTGGGAAGCCAAGCTGGACAAGGAAACCATCGCCAAGTTCCAGCGTGAACTGGGTGCCATGGGTTACAAGTTCCAGTTCGTGACGCTGGCCGGTTTCCACAGCCTGAACAACGGCATGTTCGAACTGGCCTCGGGCTACCGCGACCGTGGCATGGCGGCTTACTCGGAGCTGCAACAGCGCGAATTCGCCAACGAAGCCCAAGGCTACACCGCCACCCGCCACCAGCGCGAAGTCGGCACCGGCTATTTCGACGATGTCGCCACGGTCATCTCGCAAGGCCAGTCCTCGACCACCGCGCTGAAGGACTCGACCGAGACGGCCCAGTTCAACGCCGCCTAATCCCCCACGGGAGCCGGCCTGTTCCGGCTCCCACTTCCTGAAAAGGAGAGACCTGATGACGACCTATAACAGCCCCCGCGCGATCATTGACTACTGCCTCGCGCCGCTTGAACTTGATGCGGGTGCCGACACGACGCAGGAAGTGCGCCGTCGTCTGGAGCACGTCATCAAGACTTTTCAGGCCAAGGCGTCCGTGCCCCTGAGCGTGGATTTCTCTTCCATGCCCAGTCAGGTGATCAACGAAGCCGCCCACGGCTACGAATAAGCCAAACCTCTCCCTGAAACGGCAGCCCGTCTGAGTGATCCTCAGGCGGGCTGTTGGTTTCTGGCGGTCAGATTATAGGTCAGCTCCAGAAATTGGCTGACATTGAACGGTTTGGACAGATGGGCGTCAGCCCCCGCGTCCAGAGACGATTGCACATGTTCAGGCATGGCGTTGGCCGTCAGAATTATGATGGGGGTAGGAAGGGTGCCCCTTTGTGATTCCAGCGCTCGGATGGCGCGCGTGGCCGCCAGGCCGTCCATCACCGGCATCTGCATATCCATGAGCACCAGATCAAAATCCTGTGCGGTGAAGATATCCAGCGCCTGCTGACCGTCGGCGGCTTCGGACACCTGGATATTTTGGGCGTCGAGGATCAGTTGCACGACTCTGCGGTTGGTGGGGTTGTCATCGGCCAGAAGAATACGGGTGGCCTGACTGGAACTAGCTTGCGTCAGGCTTTGGGCGGCGCGGCCCAAATCGTCTGCCAGTCCGGTCTCGGCCGCCTTTGTCTGGACAGGCGTGACTTCGGGCAAGGGCAGGGTGACGGTAAAGATGGAGCCGGTCTCGGGCACGCTGGTGCCATCGATACTGCCGTTCATCATCTCGACGAGTTGGGCAACGATGGAGAGGCCCAAGCCCGAGCCGCCAAAGCGGCGGGTGATGTTGTTGTCGATCTGCTCAAATCGTTTGAACAGGCGGTCGCGGCTTTCAGGATCGAAACCGATGCCCGTATCGGCCACTGTGAAGCGAATCTGGCCATCGATGCGGTCGACATTCAGCGTCACGCTGCCCTCGTCCGTAAACTTCACAGCGTTGGATACAAGGTTGCCGATAACCTGTTTGGTGCGCACCGGATCGGCCTTGACCCATATGCGCGCGTCCGGCGCGATGTGGACATTGAAGGCCAGTCCCTTTTCGCGCGCCGAGTTGGCATAGAGCTGGGTGCTCTCATGCACCAGACAGGCCAGTTCGATAGGCTCTGGAGCCAATGTCGTCTGGCCGGATTCGACGCGCGCCAGATCCAGAATGTCGGACAGCAGGGTTTTGAGCGTCCGGCTGGAGGCGCAGATCAGGTCGACCATCTCGGCCTGTTTGGGCTGTAGCGGTGTGCGGTGCAGGGCGTCGGCTACGGCCATGATGCCGTTTAGAGGCGTACGGATTTCGTGGCTCATATTGGCCAAAAACTGGCTTTTTGCCACGCTAGCGCTCTGGGCGGCCGACAGAGCGCTGGCAAGTTCCTGTTCGTGGCGTTTTTGCTCGGTGAAATCATTGGTAATGGTGATCAAGCCGCCATTACCTGTGCGCCGGGTTTGAATGTGCACCCATTCATCGCTGTGACAGAAGGACAGCAGCCAGTCGCCCTCACAGTGATTGCGGCTGCGTTCTTCAATCCATTCCCGATCCGTCATGTCCGACGGGACCAGCTTGCTCTTCAAGCCCAGGGTCAGCACCTGATGATAGGTCATGCCTTTTTTAAGCGGCATGATCATTTCGGGATTTAACTGCGCATACTTCTGGTTCCAGATGAGCAGCCGGTCGTCCTGGTCATAGATCGACAGACCCACCGGCATGACCTCGATCGCGTCCTGCACACTTTGCATCAGGTCGAAATTCGAGCGCCATAATCCCCCCGCGACGAATGTCAGCGTGAGGATGAGACAGGTGATGAATCCGGTCACGACCTTGTTGACGATAAAAGCGGAAAGGCCGTGGTCCGAGAGTGAAGCCGAAGGGACCACCACAGACAGGCCGGTACTAACGAAATGGAGCCAGCAAATCGCCAGAGTGGCCAGAAATGTATAAAAAAGAATGCGCCATAAGGGCTTGGCCGGCCAGTAATAGCCACCCACCAATCCGGCCAGCAGGGGTACCGATACGGCCACTGAAACGGATAGTGCAGACCATTGCAGCTCCTGGGCCGGTAGCCGCAGACTCTTTAAAATGGCGTAGTGCATCACGACTACGCTGGCGATGGCCAGCATCGACCCTGCCATGCGGTGCGGTCGGCTGTACCGGTCGTGCGGCACGGCGATGACAAGGCCATAGGCCAGTATGAAGCCTGTGAAAACCACCGCGATAGACAGGCTGATCAGCGCAAGATCATAGGTCGAGCCTTCACCGACCAAACCACCCTGAATCGCGGAAAAGCACAGGCTCCATACGCCTAGGGCGCACAGAGCGGGTATCAGGATTGTTGGGAATATGCGTCGGCCGCGCCCGAAATAGTGGGTCGCTTCCATAAGGCTGAAGACAATAGCAAACCCGGCCAAACTCACCGAGAAAGTCGTCAGCCCTTCCAGCACGGATTGATGCCCCAATGCTGCCAAACCCAGACGATTCATAATCACACCCTCCGTGACAAAAGATATCACGGTTATGCTGCGGGACGAGATTTAAACGCGCATCAGGACGATCTTTGCACGGATGTCACAGGGCAAGGGCAGACAGGGATGAAGCGGAGCGGCATGATAGCCGCAAAGCACGGCCTCAGCCGTCGGATCAGGAAGTCCATGTCTTACGAACCTCAGCCGTCTCCGGTGGCACCCAAGCTGAACTCCCGTCTTTGGACGGCGGGTGCCAGTGGCGGCCTGTCCATCCTGATCATGCTGGTGCTGGCGGTAATGAAGCCCGAACTGGCGGGGTGGCTGGTCATGGGGGCCATGGCCGTGGGGCTGGCTACGTGGCTGGTCAACCGAGAGCCCCATATGTCAGAACCTGTCCCTGCGGCCGCAAAGGATACCAGTGTCGACCGACCCGACGAGGCAGCCCTGCTGGCGGATGTGTTCGAGACGGTGACCGATCCGATCATGATCGTGGCGGGAGGTGAAGCGGACGATATTGCGGGACGACGCATCATGCTGGCCAATGGTGCGGCGCGCGACATGTTCCGCATCGCAGGCCACTCCAGCACCCTGCTGGTCTCTGTTATTCGCGAACCGAGCGTGCTGGAAGCCGTCGACGAGGCCCTGTTTGCCGACATTTCGGCGCGCGTGGATTTCCTCTCCGGTGGTGCCAGCGAGCGGAACTGGCGGGCGTTTGTGACGCCGCTGCCCAAACGGGCAGGGCAGAACGAGGCCTTGGCGCTCTTGGCACTTCGCGACGAAACGGACCTGCGCCGGATCGAGCGGATGCGCGTGGATTTTCTGGCGAATGCCAGCCACGAATTGCGCACGCCGCTGGCCTCATTGTCGGGTTTCATCGAAACCTTGAAGGGGCACGCCAAGGATGATCCCAAGGCGCGCGACCGCTTCCTCGACATCATGGCCACTCAAGCCGACCGGATGAGCCGTCTGGTGGCGGACCTGCTGTCCTTGTCGCGAATCGAACTGAACGAACATATTGCCCCCTCGGGACGCGTGGACCTTTCGCGCGCGACGTCCGATGTGGTGGACGCTGTCAGTGTGCTGTCCCAAGAAAGGCAAGTGTCGATCCGCGCCGAACTGGGGCTAGGCGGAGCCGATGTGACGGGGGACCGCGACGAGATCGTTCAGGTCGTGCAAAATCTCGTCGACAACGCCCTGAAATACTCCAGCGCCGGTGGCCAGATCGAAATCACCATCGAACGCGACCGCACTCTGGATGAAAGCTTCCGCTCGCGTATGGAGGACAGCACCCGCCTGTCTCTGGTAACACCTGACCGTGAACAGTCGGCCCGATATGTGGTCGTGACCGTGCGCGATCACGGGCCGGGCATGGCGCGCGAGCACCTGCCACGTCTGACGGAACGATTCTATCGCGTCGAAGGCCAAAAGAGCGGCGAGCGACAGGGTACAGGGCTCGGATTGGCCATTGTGCGTCACATTGTCATCCGCCATCGCGGCGCACTTTCTGTGGAAAGTGCGCTGGGTTCGGGGGCTCTGTTTGCTGCTGCTTTTCCTCTGGCCCCGGATCGAATTCGGGCCGATGACAGCTTACCAGCGGAAATCTTTTAGGATTTCACAGGCGCGCCAGGGTCAAAAATTTCAAATATCGCTGCGCTGTGGCTCGGTTGCTACGTAACAGAACTGTCATGCATCCGTCTTATTGCGCTCGCCATTCATGGGCATTTTCCGCCCAAAGATAAATCCTGCCTCCGGGCGGGCTGTGTAAACGTCACGGATACGGATGACCTGGATTTTTCTGTTACTGATGGCTGCCTTTGCCGTTCTGTCCTTCTGGGGCGGGCGTCGGTTGGCCATCCGCCGCAGCCAAGGCACGCGGGCCCATTCGCGTCCGGGCCAACACGGCATGTACGCCCTGATCGGTGTGCTGGCCCCGTTTATGGCTGTCATGGCGCTGGCCAGCGTCTTCTCCGGCCCGATCGAGCATTCTTTGGTTGCCGCCGGAACGCCGGAAGTGGTCGAGCAACTCGAGCCGTTCCGTCGCGAGGCCTTCTTCAATGACGCCCGTCGCGTGGGTGCCGGTCAGCCGGCGCTGCAAATCTGGCCCGCCCCGTACGCCGAAGAGCTGGCCGCCGAAGGTCGCCGTGCCCACAGCATTCGCACCGCCTTGCAATGGGGTGGCCTGACGGCTGCTGTTCTCGCCGCAATCCTAGGCGCACTTTACGTGACCTTGCGCATTCGACCGTCCTTGCGCGCGCGCAACACGGTTGAAGGCTGGGCGGTCGGCATACTGTTCGGCTGCGCCACCGTGGCCGTGCTGACGACCGCAGGCATCATCTTCTCGCTGGTCTACGACTCCTTGCGCTTCTTCAGCATGGTGTCGGTGTTCGAGTTCCTGTTCGGCACCCAGTGGAGCCCGCAGATCGCTATCCGCGCCGATCAGGTCGGCTCGTCGGGTGCCTTCGGCGCGGTGCCGCTGTTTGCCGGTACCTTCCTGATCATGCTGATCGCCATGGCTGTGGCTGCGCCTGTCGGCCTGTTCTCGGCGATCTATCTGTCGGAGTACGCCTCCAAGACGACCCGCGCCGTGGTCAAGCCGCTGCTGGAAGTGCTGGCAGGCGTGCCGACCGTGGTCTACGGCTTCTTTGCCGCCCTGACCGTTGGTCCGGCGCTGCGCGTCTTCTTCAACACCATCGGCGAGTGGATGGTTGGCGGTCCGCTGAACGGTCTGGGCCAGTATCTGATGCTGGTGCAAAACCAGATGGCTCTGGTGGCCGGCTGCGTGATGGGCATCATGCTGATCCCGTTCGTGTCGTCTCTGTCGGACGACATCATGAACGCTGTGCCCCAGTCTCTGCGTGATGGCTCCTACGCCATGGGGGCGACCAAGTCGGAAACGGTCAAAAAGGTTCTGCTTCCTGCGGCTCTGCCGGGCATTGCGGGCGCTCTGCTGCTGGCCGTGTCGCGCGCTATCGGCGAGACCATGATCGTGACCATGGCGGCCGGCCTGGCGGCCAAGCTGACGCTGAACCCTCTGGAAACGGTTACCACAGTGACCGTGCAGATCGTGACCCTGCTGACCGGCGACCAAGAGTTCAACAGCCCGAAAACGCTGGCTGCGTTTGGTCTGGGGCTGACGCTATTTGTCGTCACCCTGATCCTGAACGTGATCGCCATGCGCATCGTGCAAGCCTATCGTGAACAGTATGACTGACGCCGTCTCTAAATCCGGTGCGGTCAGCACCCGAGCCCAAAAGCTGCAAGCGCGCCTGAAGAGCCGCTATGCCCGCGAGAACCGTTTCAAATGGTACGGGCGCGGTGCTATCGGCGTGGCTCTGGTGTTCCTGGCCATCTTGCTGTCCAGCATTGTGATGCAGGGCTATACGGCCTTCTACGGCCACAGCCTGACCATGCCGCTGTATATGGATCCGGCACGCATCGAGCGCGCCTATCCGCAGGGTACCAATTTCGAACAACTGGCCGCCGAACAGCAGATCGCCCGTCTGGGCATTACCGATGAGACCGGCACCCAGACCGCAGCCATGCGCGCCCTGATCTCGTCGGAGCTGAAGTATGTGGCGGCGGAGATGATCCGCAACCAGCCCGCCCTGATCGGTCAGACCGTTCCGGTGTCGGCCCCTCTGTCCGACGATGCGGAAATGTATCTGAAGGGCAAGATCACCCAGAATACGCCAGAGGAGCAGCGCCGCATCAGCGACCAGCAGATGCAGTGGCTGGACCAGATGAAGGAACGCGGCGTGACCCGTGCCCACTTCAACTCGGCCCTGTTCACCAAGGGCGACTCGACCCAGCCGGAACTGGCAGGTCTGCTCGGTGCTGTGGTCGGCTCGGCGCTGATGCTGACGGTGACGGCTCTGATCGCTATTCCGGTAGGTGTGTTCGCAGCCGTGTGGCTGGAAGAATATGCCCCGCGTAACCGCCTGACGGCGATCATCGAGGTAAACATCAACAACCTCGCGGCTGTGCCTTCGATTGTGTACGGCCTGCTGGGTCTGGCCCTGTTTATCAATTTCTTGCACCTGCCACGCGCAAGTCCGCTGGTCGGGGGTCTGGTGCTGGCGCTGATGGCGCTGCCGACCATCATCATCGCCACCCGTTCGGCGCTGAAGGCTGTGCCGCCGTCGATCCGTGACGCCGCTCTGGCCATGGGTGCCAGCCGCACCCAGACCGTGTTCCAGCACGTGCTGCCGCTGGCCATGCCGGGCGTGATGACCGGCTCGATCATCGCCATGGCCCACGCCCTGGGCGAGACGGCCCCGCTGCTGCTGATCGGTATGATCAGCTTTGTGCCGGGCATTACGGCAGCCATTGACGCCCCCGCTGGCGCTTTGCCGTCGCTTATCTATATCTGGGAGAATGCCTCGGAGCGCGCGTTCCACGAACGGACCGCTGCCGCCATCCTTGTGCTTCTCGCCTTCATGATCGTCATGAACGCCGCCGCAATCCTGTTGCGTCGTCGTTTCGAACGCCGGTGGTAATACGAATGAGCTCCAAGATTATCCGCGCCTCTATCCAACGCGCCCCCGAAGGTCTGTCGCAAGGGCAGGGTGCGTCGGCAGGTGCCTCTCTGTCGTCCGTACCCACCGTTGGAGCCTCGGCCCGCGCTGATCTGGGCGCAATCAAGATTGCCGCCAAGGACGTCAAGGTCTTCTACGGCGAGAAGCAGGCCCTGCACGGCGTCAGCCTCGATATTCCGGACAAGGCGGTCACCGCCCTGATCGGCCCGTCGGGCTGTGGCAAGTCCACCTTCCTGCGCACCCTGAACCGCATGAACGACACCGTCCCCGGCGCGCGCGTCGAGGGCCGTATCGAGATGGACGGTCAGGACATCAACGACAAGAAGATCGATCCGGTGCTGCTTCGCGCACAGGTCGGCATGGTGTTCCAAAAGCCGAACCCATTCCCGAAGTCGATCTTCGAGAACGTGGCCTACGGTCCGAAAATCCACGGCCTCGCCTCGTCGAAGTCGGAACTGGAAGACATCGTCCAGTCGGCCCTGAAGCGCGCCGGTCTGTGGGATGAGGTCGCTGACCGTCTGCACGCGCCGGGCACCGGCCTTTCGGGTGGCCAGCAGCAGCGTCTGGTTATCGCCCGCGCCATTGCCGTCGAGCCGGAAGTCATCCTGATGGACGAGCCTTGCTCGGCACTGGACCCGATTGCCACCGCCAAGATCGAAGAGCTGATCGACGAACTGCGCGAGCGTTATTGCATCGTGATCGTGACCCACTCCATGGCGCAGGCCGCCCGCGTGTCGCAGCGCACGGCCTTCTTCCACATGGGTAACATCGTCGAGACCGGCGACACCGAAGACATCTTCACCAACCCCCGCGAGCGTCGCACGCTCGATTACATCACCGGCCGCTTCGGCTGAGGACGCTATGAACCAGCACACCGTCAAAGCGTATGGCGACGAACTGAACCAGTTGACGGCCGAGGTCGTCCGCATGGGTGGTTTGGCTGAGGCCCAGGTGGCCGACGCCATCGAGTCTGTGGCCCGCCGCGACGTGGCGCTGGCCCGCGCCGTCATTGAGCGCGACGTCAAGCTGGACACGCTGCATTACGACATCGAGAAGAAGGCGATCCGTCTGATCGCCCTTCGTCAGCCTGTGGCCAGTGACCTGCGCCGCACGCTGGGGGCCATCAAGCTGGCCTCGGACCTCGAGCGCACGGGTGATCTGGCCAAGAATATCGCCAAACGCGCCCTGATCCTCGCCGAGGGCGAGCCGATGCAGGTCTTGACCCGCTCGATCGAACGCATGGGCCGTCTGGTGTCGAACCGCCTGCGTGATGTGCTGGACGCCTACACCGCCTCGGAAGTCGAACGCGCCATGAGCGTGTGGCAGACCGACGACGAGGTGGACGAGCACTACAACGCCCTGTTCCGCGAACTGCTCACCTATATGATGGGCGACCCGCGCACCATCACGGCCTGCACCCATCTGCTGTTCATGGCCAAAAACCTTGAGCGCATCGGTGACCACGCGACCAATATCGCCGAGGCCGTCTATTACGAGATCACCGGCGAAGACATGCAGGGCGAACGCCCGCGTGCGGTACCGGCCCCTGGTGAGGACAACTCGCCGACACCGACCCTGACGGACACTCCGTCGGCTGACTGACCCTAAAATCTTGCCCTGACGTCCCCCGCAGATCGGAGACAACCAGACATGCAACCCTACATACTGGTTATGGAAGATGAGGACGCGCTGTCGACGCTCCTCCAGTACAATCTTGAAAAAGAAGGCTACGAGGTCGCGGTCGCCCAGGACGGCGAAGAGGGCTGGCTGATGATCGAAGAACGCCAGCCCGATCTGGTGTTGCTGGACTGGATGCTGCCCAAACTGTCGGGCATCGAGGTGTGCCGCCGTATCCGCTCCAAGTCGGAAACGCGTAACCTGCCGATCATCATGCTGACGGCGCGTGGCGAGGAAGCCGACCGCGTACGGGGTCTGGATACCGGTGCCGACGACTATATGACCAAGCCCTTCTCCATGACGGAGCTGACGGCCCGTATGCGCGCTGTACTGCGCCGCCTGCGTCCCGGCCTGGCCGATGACCGCGTCAACCACGCCGATATCGTTATGGACCGTGTGGCCCACCGCGTGTCGCGCGCGGGCAAGGAAATCCACCTTGGCCCGACGGAATTCCGCCTGCTGGATCATTTCCTGAAACATCCTGGCCGTGTGTTCAGCCGCGAACAGCTGCTGGATGCCGTCTGGGGTTCTGACGTCTATGTCGAGGCGCGCACTGTGGACGTCCACGTCGGCCGCCTGCGCAAGGCGCTGAATGTGGACGGCACGGTCAACCCCATCCGCACCGTGCGCTCGGCGGGCTATTCGCTGGACCTGAACAACTAGGGCGCTTAGACGAACGCCGGACAGAAAAAAAAGGGCGCTGTGGCCGATGCCGCAGCGCCCTTTCGACTTAGTGGCGGGCTTCCGGAGCCGGAGGCGTAACCTCTGCCGGATCGACCAGATAATCGGTCGAGCAATATTCGCAGTTCGCGTGGATCTTGCCGTCTTCCTCGATCATCTCGTCGCGCTCGTCCTCGGGGAAAGACTGGAGCACGGTAACGATGCGGTCCCGCGAGCAGCGGCACTGGGCCTTGATCGGGGTCGCGCCTTCCAGACGCACGCCGTCCTCGTGGAACAGGCGGAACAGCAGGGTTTCCGGCGTAATGGTCGGGTCCACCAGTTCATCGTCGGTCAGGGTGGCGAACAAGGCGCGCGTGCGCTCCCACACATCTTCGGTCGAGCCGCGGGCGTCGTCGGCGGCGATGACCTGAATGAGGGCACCGCCCGCACGATACTGGGTGCCGGTGTCGGTGGTGATCTCGCCCAGAGCCAGATTGACCTTGGTCGGAATCTGTTCGGACTGGACGAAATAATGCTCGGCGCACGACGCCAGACTGTCACCCTCGATCGGGGTCAGGCCCTGGGTGCGTTCAAAGTCCGGACCACGGTCCAGCGTCATGATGAACACGCCCTTGCCCAACAGGTCTTCGGCACCGGGGTTGGACTTGTTTTCGCAGGCCGCGGCCAGTTCGCCCTCGTCATAGCGGCAGAAGCCTCGCAGCGAGCCATCGGTGCCATAGTCGGCCAAGACATAGCGAACGGGACCGTCGCCCTGTGCCTGCACCAGCAGACGGCCCTCGAACTTCAGCGAAGACCCCACCAGAGCCGCCAAGGCGCAGGCCTCGCCCAGGAGGCGGGCGACCGGCAGCGGATATTTGTGCGACGACAGCACAGTGTTGATGGCATCGCCCATACGCACCAGACGACCGCGTACAGGCCAGCCGTCAATCTGGAAGGCGGCGGCCAGATCGTCATGGATTGCGGGGGCGGTGGCGGTGTGATCGGTCACAGGGGGTCCTGAAATGCGCGTGGTTCTAGAAGGCGCGGAACATAGGGATGGTGAGGGCGAAATGTAAGGGCAGGGAGCGCGCCTCGATCGTGGCGGCAATTCAAACCCGGCCTAACCGATGTTGGATGCACACTGTGACTGTGCATACATCGGGACAAGCCGGGCCTTTTGGAACCCATCGGCCCAGTATCCGCTCATCTAGCCGGATATCATTGCGCATTAGGACGAAAGGTCGGGCATGGCACACGATTTCGATTTCACAGACTGCAGCTTGGCCGAAGAAGCCCGCAAGCACCCGGGCATTGTCGCAGGGACCATCGCCATTCTGGCGGGTGTGGGCTTTGCGACCCTATTCCTGCGCCAACGCACGGGTCCGCGTCGTATCGAGGTGATCCGCGAGCGTCTGGATCCGCGGGGGTGGGTGGATACCCGTGGCCTGCGCGCGCGCTTTGGCCAGTTCGACGAAAACGACTTTGAAGACGAATTCGACCACAGGGCCGAAAAGTACCGCCGCCGCGCCGCGCGGGCCCAAGCCATGGGTAGCGCCGCTGTCGGTCGGGCTGCTGATCTGGGCCACGACGTCAAGGATCGCGCTGTCGATCTGGGGTTTGAGGTCAAGGACCGCGCCCAGGATGTGCAGGACCGCGCTCTGGATCTTGCCGATAGCGTGCGTCAGCGTTTCGAGGACTGGCGCGGCAGCAGCCGTCATGGCCGCAAAGGCCGCCGCTATGCCAAGAAGGCCCGCCGTGCTGCCGAGGACGCGCGCGACTATGCAACCGACTTTGCCAAGGACCATGCCCGTGAAGGTGCGGCCCTGTTTGCGGTTGCATTGATCGCGGCGGCTATCGGTGCGGTGGCGCTGGAACACAAGCGCGTTTCCGGACAAGAGGGCGAGTAAGTCGCTTCTTGGAAAAATCGTGCAGAAAGGGGGGGCTCTGGTCCCCCTTTTTATTGCTGCAAGTGCGAAGGTGGGCTAATCGGCGGGCATGACCTCGCCGATCAATGCTTCGCCCGTTTTCGTGTTCGATTTCGACTCGACCCTGGTACGGATCGAGACATTGGAGGCGCTTGCAGAGCTGTCACTGGCTGCCGCGCCCGACGCCGAGGAGCGCAAGGCCAGGATTGCCGATCTGACCGATCAGGCGATGAACGGCCAGCTGGGTTTCGGAGAGGCGCTGCACCAGCGACTGTCCTTGCTGGGCCTTCGCCGCGAGCACGTCGAGGCTCTGGCTGACCGTATTCTGGACGAGGCGACCATTTCGGTACGCCGCAACGTCGACTTCTTCGAGCGTAACGCCGAACGTATCTACATCCTGTCGGGTGGCTTTACCGAGGTCATCTATCCGCTGGCCGACCGTCTGGGCATTTCGCGCGATCACGTGCTGGCCAATGAGCTGGTCTATGATGACGAAGGCCGCGTGACGGGCGTGAACGAAGCCAATCCGCTGGCCCGTGAAAACGGCAAGCCGACGGTCATCAACAGCCTGAACCTCGAGCGCCCGATCGTGATGATCGGTGACGGCTGGAACGATGCCGAGGTCAAGCTGTCGGGTGCGGCAGACCGCTTCTATGCCTTCACCGAAATCGTGGCCCGTCCCAAGGTGGTCGAGGTGGCCGATGCCGTGGCCTCTTCGATGGATGAACTGCTCCACGCCGAGGGCGTGCCGGGGCGTTGGTCCTATCCGCGCAACCGCATCAAGATGCTGCTGCTGGAAAACGTCCACCCTGCCGCCGTCGAGCGTCTGGAAGAGGCGGGCTATAGCGTCACCACCATGAAGGGCGCGCTGGACGAAGACGACCTGATCGAAGCGATCAAGGGCGTGCACGTTCTGGGCATCCGTTCGAAAACGACCGTCACCAAGCGCGTGCTGGAACACGCCGACCGTCTGATGGCCGTGGCGGCCTTCTGCATCGGCACCAACCAGATCGATCTGGACGCCTGCGCCGACAAGGGCGTGGCCGTGTTCAACGCGCCTTACTCCAACACCCGTTCGGTGGTGGAACTGGCGCTGGGCATGATGATCGTCATGATGCGTGATGTGACCGACAAGTCGCGTCAGATGCATCAGGGCATCTGGAACAAGTCGGCGACCGGCTCGCGCGAAGTGCGCGGCAAGACGCTGGGTATTGTCGGCTATGGCGCGATCGGCAGCCAGCTTTCGGTGCTGGCCGAAAACCTTGGCATGCGCGTGCTGTTCTATGATCTGAACGAGCGTCTGGCGCTGGGCAATGCCCGTCGCGTGCGCAAGCTGGACGATCTGCTGGCAGAGGCCGATGTCGTCACGCTGCACGTCGATGGCCGCAAGGACAACGCCAACATCTTTGGCCGCGAACAGTTCGCCAAGATGAAGGACGGGGCTCTGTTCCTGAACCTCGCCCGTGGTCACATCGTTGATGTCGATGCGCTGGCCGAGGCTGTGAAGTCGGGCAAGCTGGGCGGTGCCTCGGTTGACGTCTTCCCTGAAGAGCCGCGCACCAACTCCGACCCGTTCGACAGCCCGTTGATCGGCCTCGACAAGGTGATCCTGACCCCGCACGTCGGCGGTTCGACCGAAGAAGCGCAGGAAGCCATCGCCGAGTTCGCCGCCGAGCGCCTGCTCAACTATCTGAACCGTGGTGACACGACTTTCTGTGTGAACCTGCCGAACGTGCAGCTGTCGGAAGTCAGCCGCGCCCACCGTCTGCTGCACATCCACAAGAACCAGCCGGGCGTTCTGGCCGAACTGAACAAGGGCCTGTCAGAGGCGGGCCTGAACATTCTCGGCCAGCACCTCAAGACCGACGAGCGGACCGGTTACGTCATCATCGACGTGGACCGCCACTACGATCTGGAGGCGGTGAAGAAGCTGCGCCACATTCCCGGAACGGTTAAGTTCCGTATGCTGCATTAAAATCACGCCAACCCGCTTTCTCGCCAAAGGCGAAAGCCTTTCGCCAAACGCTGTATTGTAAAAGCGCGAAAGCGGCGCATCCTTCGCCTCAACAGTCCCGTCAGTGAGGACTGATCGGAGGATTCAGGATGAAGGCGTTGATGTGCGGGGCCGCCGTGGCGGTTCTGGCCGTGGGGGTGTGGACCTCTCGGGGCGAAGCCCAGACCTATGACCGTCTGGTCGTGTTCGGCGACAGCCTGTCGGACAATGGCAATCTCTATATGGCGACGCAGGGCACGACGCCCGCTTCGCCGCCCTTCTGGCAAGGCCGTTTCTCGAACGGCAAGGTGTTCACCGAACAGCTGGGCTTTGATGCCGCCAACTTCATGGGGCCGGTCAGCGGCAGCATCAACATGGCCTTTGGCGGTGCTCGGACCGACAGTCAGGCGGCACCACTGGGTATGCAGCTTCAACTGGCCACCTATCGTCAGCGCGGCGGCACCTTCGGCCCCAATGATCTGGTCAGCGTGCTGGGCGGGGCCAACAACCTGTTTCAAGGTATTGCCGCAGCCGGTGCCTCGCCCAATCCGACCGGAACATTCGGCGTGACCGCCCGCAGCGCGGCGAACGACGTAAACGGGCTGGTCGGCCAGATCGCCACCATGGGCGCGGGCACGGTGCTGGTCACCAACCTGCCGAAACTGTCCCTGACGCCCCAGTTCCGCAATACGGCAGGGGCACCGCTGGCCGACTATGGGGCCAGTACCTTCAACTCGACCCTGTCAGGCCTGCTGACGGCCACGGCGGCGGCCAACCCCAACACCAACATCATTCAGGTCGACCTGTTCGCCATCGGCGATGTGGTGGCGGCCAACCCGCAGGCGTTCGGCGTGTCCAACATCACCGAGCCGTGCTTCAACGGCACGACCGTCTGCTCCAATCCGGATAGCTATTTCTATTTCGACGGCGTTCACCCCACGGCACAAGGCCATAGGGTGCTGGCCAATCTGGCGACCGACTATCTGTACTATGGGGTCTCGGGTTCGCGGATGGCGGTGTTGGGGGAAACCTCATGGCGCCACCGCGAAGATGATCTGGACGAGGCCACGCGCGTTCTGTCCAGCCGCGGCGGTTGGGGCGAAGGTACGCGCATGACCCTGTCGGGCATTGCCGCCACCGCCAAGGTGGATGCGCGCGGTGCTATCGAAGAGGCCCGCACCGACAGCTATGGCCTGCGTCTGGCACTGGAATCGGGCAGCGAAACGATGCGTTTCGGTCTTGCAGGCGGTATCCGTCAGTCGGAACTGCATGCAGGCATAGTGAAAGCCGATGTCGATAATTTCAGCATCGACGTCTATGGCGGCTGGCGCTCGGACACGGCCTTTTTCAATCTGGCCGCTGGGGCGGCTTCGGACGACTATAACGACATCCGCCGTCTGACGGTTCTGGCACCCGTGGTCCATGCCTCCAGCACGCGTGGTAAGTCGTATGGCGCGCGCGCACAGGGCGGCATGTGGTTCCAGTCCGGCAATCTGGCCATCTCGCCGCGCGTGGCCGTGGCGTGGGTGAACACCTCGGTCGATGACTTTCTCGAGAACGGCCCCGCAGCCAAATACGACTATCAGACCCGCAAGCTGGACGCGGTGACGGGCGAGGTGGCGCTTCGCCTTGAACACGGCACCGAACGCTTCCAGCTGTTCGCAGAAGGCGGCTGGCGCGACATCATCAGCGACAACGGCGATGCCATGCGCACCGGTCTGGTCGGCAATACGGCTCGTGTCCTGTCGGAAACGGTGGATGTGCCCTATGGCTCGCAAGGGCTCGCCACGGTCGGCCTGCAAGGCCGGATCGGTGAAAAGCTGAACGTCGAGGTGGCCTATCGCGGCCGTTTCGGCAGCGATTTCAACAGCCATCTGGGCGGCGTGCGTCTCAGCTACGCCTTCTGATCTTCGCGAAGTGTGGGGGAGGGCCTGCGACAAAACGCGGGCCCTTTTCCTGTTGGCCTTCAGGGAAAAGCCTTGCGAGGCGAGCCCGATTGTCTGACTTCTAACCCAAGGTAGCCATGATGGCACAATGGGAGGTGGCATGGCGACAGTTCTGAAACTGGCCAACGTCAGCAAGAGCTACGGCAGCTTTGAAGCCGTGAAAAACCTCAGCTTCGAAGTCGAGCGCGGCGCGATCTGCGGCTTTCTGGGGCCGAATGGCGCGGGCAAGACCTCGACCATCCGCATGATACTGGGGCTGCAAGCGGCCACGTCCGGCTCTATCGAAATTCTGGGTGCGAACGACGGGCGCAAGGTGCGCGACCAGATCGGCTTTCTGCCCGAAGAACGCGGCCTGTACAAAAAGATGACGCCTGTCGAGGCCATCACCTATCTGGGTACGCTGAAGGGCCTGCCCGCCAGCGAGGGCCGAAAGCGCGCCCGCGACATGCTGGAGCGGATGGGGCTGGGCCACGCGGCCAAGAAGAAAATGAAGGATCTGTCCAAGGGCATGGCCCAGAAGGTCCAGCTGATCGCCTCTGTGGTGCATCAGCCCGAGTTCGTGATTCTGGACGAACCGTTTTCGGGTCTGGACCCGATGAACCAGCAGGGCCTGGAGGCGATGATCCGCGCTCTGGCCGACAATGGCACCACGGTCTTGTTTTCGACACACGTGATGCAGCATGCCGAGCGCCTGTGCGACAAGGTGGTGCTGTTGGCGCGCGGTCAAAAGGCGTTCGAGGGCACGGTGGATCAAGCCCGCCAGACGTCGCCGCGCTATCTGGAGATCGAGGGCGCGCTGGATGTGGGGCAGGTGAGGGCGCTGCCCGGCGTGGCCGACGTCAGCGAACTGTCCCGTCAGGATGATGCCGTGGCGCTGCGTGTGGCCTTGGCCCCACGCGTACAGGCGCAGGAGACGCTGCGGGCGGCCTTTGTGGGGGGGCTGGATGTGCGCCGCTTCGAACTGCACGAGCCGACCCTGCATGACACCTTTATTGCCCTGACCGGCACTAATCCTGAAGACGACCAACGACACAAGATCGAAGGGGAGGCGGGGGCATGAACCGGACCCTGTTGATCGCCCAGCGCGAGGTGATGGCCTATGTCAAAACCTGGGGCTTCTGGCTGTCTTTGCTCAGCCTGCCGTTCTTTGCGGCCTTGGGCGGCTTTGCGCCGATATTGATGCAGCGGGCCGAGCCTGTGCATGCCTATGTGGTGGTGGACGAGACCGAGGGCGGCACCTTGGCCGCCGATGTGCGCAAGGCGCTGACCTCGGACTATGACCGCTCCGTCCTTTCCTCCATGGCCATGGCCGCTGTGCCAGAGGCAGGGATGACCGGACGCGATGCCGTGCGCGCTGCGACTGCGACCGGTGGCTATGACGGGGGGCTTGCGGCCCTGAAACAGGTGGCTCCCCGCGCGGCGGCCTCCTTCAAGGCACCGCGTCGCGGCACTGAAGAACTGCCCGCGCCGGCCGATCTGGTGGCTGCCCCTGCGGGCGAGGCCAAGGATGCTCTGGCCCGCGAATGGGTCGAGAGGGACGGGGCTATCGATGGCCGTGATCTGTCGGCTGTGGTGATCCTGACGCAAAAGGATGACCAACCTGCCGCCCGTATCTGGACGCGCCGCGCTTCGGGTAATGATCTGGAAGACAATATCCGAGACGCCCTGTCCGAAGCCCATCGCCATTCGGTATTTGCCGCCAATGGCATCGATCCGCAGCTGGTGGAGACAACCGAGCAGTTCCGTCCCGACGTGACCCTGCTGTCGCCGCGCGCGGCCTCGGGCGGCGAGGTGGGCCTGCGTGACCGTCTGCCCGGCCTGATCGGCATGGTCGGTGGCCTATTGATGTGGTCGCTGATCCTGACCGGGGCCAGCATGCTGATGAACGGGGTGATGGAAGAGAAGTCCAACAAGATTCTCGAGGTGCTGCTGTCATCGGTGACGGCGACCGAGCTGCTGACCGGCAAGGTGCTGGGCGTCGCCATCCTGACCCTGACGGTCATGGCGGGGTGGGGCCTCATCAGTGCCGTCAGCCTCAGCATGGCCTTCCCCGAGGTGGCGCGCGATATCGGCGCGGTGCTGCTGACCAACGGCCTGTGGCTCTATCTGCTGATCTTCCTGATCGGCGGCTATCTGATGTACGCGGTGCTGTTCGCTGCCATCGGGGCCTTCTGCGAGACCCCGCGTGAGGCACAGGTGCTGATGGGGCCGGTGATGATCGCCATGATCGTGCCGCTGCTGTTCATGCAGATGGCGCTGCGATCGCCCGATGCGATGATCCTGAAGGTGCTTAGCCTGATCCCGCCGTTCACGCCGTTCCTGATGCCCGCACGCGCGCCCAGCGAGCCGCCGATGATCGAGATCATCGCGAGCATTGTGGTGATGTTCGCCTTCGCAGCGCTGATGGTGTGGCTGTCGGGGCGGGCCTTCCGCGCCGGGGCCATGTCGGATGCCAAGCTGTCGTGGAAGTCGTTCATGAACGCCATGCGCAGCCGCTAACAGCTGCGTGCCTCAAACAACGAAAGGGCGGGCCGTTTCTGGTCCGCCCTTTTTTCGTGCCCGCTGTGCGGGGCAGGGGCACAGACAAAAGAAAACCCGCCCTGCGCAATCGCGGGGCGGGTTTTCAGGAAGCCTTTTGAAGGCGTCGGTCTTAGCGACGACCCTTCGGTGCCGGCAGCAGGCCTTCGCGCTGAGCGCGCTTGCGAGCCAGCTTGCGAGCGCGACGGACAGCTTCGGCCTTTTGACGGGCGCGCTTTTCCGACGGCTTTTCAAAGTGCACGTGACGCTTCATTTCGCGGAAGCTGCCTTCACGTTGCATTTTCTTTTTCAGAGCCTTCAGGGCCTGATCGACATTGTTGTCGCGAACGAAAATCTGAACCAGGGTTCTCTCTCCTTTGGCCGCCCGCCGCGTCCTTTTGAAGGGAAGACGGGCAGACAAAACAAAATTCTGGTCCAAAGAGACGGGCCCCTTTGGATGAAGGCGGCGGAATACATGATGTTTCGGCGTCTGTCCAGCGGACGAAGGTAATCGTGATGGCTCGAAACCCAATCATTATGCGGGTATTGTATGGATATGACCGAGACTCCGCACCCGACCGAGCACACCGCCTCTACCAAAGGCGGAGATCAGCCGTCTTCTGATTGGGCGCAGCGCACGGAACAGGCTGTTCTGGACGCCGCCATTGCCCGTGCGGGGCGTCTGGGCTGGAACAGCCAGCTGGTGCGGGCCGCTTGCGAAGCCAAGGGACTTTCCCTTGGAGATCAAGAGCTTTTGCTTCCTCACGGTCCCCGCGATTTGGCGGCCTTGCTGTCGCGTCGCCACGATGCCGAGGCGTTGAAGGCGCTCGAGGCGACGCCCGCCCACACGCTGAAGATTCGCGAGCGAATCTCGGCAGGGGTCACCGCCCGTCTGGAGGCCGCGGCCAAGGATGCCGAGGCATCGAAAAAGTGCGCGGGCTTCCTCGCGCTTCCATTTAACGCTGATCTCGGAATCAGTCTCACGTGGGACACCGCCGACAAGATCTGGCGTTGGGCCGGTGATACGGCGACCGACCAGAACCACTATTCCAAGCGGACCATCCTCAGCGGCATTCTGGCTCCGGCCCTGACCATCCGCCTTTTCCAAGGCAAGGAGGCCGCCGACGCCTTCGTCGCCCGTCGCATCGAGAATGTGATGGCGTTCGAGAAGTGGAAGGCAGGCAAGGATTTCGACGCACCGGTGCGCAAGATCACCGACTTCCTCGGGCGTCTGCGTTACGGCGCGAAGGTGGAATAGAAAAAGGGCCGCTGGATCAGCGGCCCTTTTGATTATCAGAGGCGCTGGAGCACCTTGTTAATGTGGGCCATCTTGCGGCCCGCGCGGGCTTCGCGCTTGCCATAGAAATGCAGGTGGGTGTCGGCATCGGATGCCATAGCGTGCCAGCCGTCCACTTCATCGCCCAACAGATTGATCATTTCGATTTTGGCATGGGCGCGGGTCGAGCCCAGCGGCCAGCCCGCGACGGCGCGAATCTGTTGTTCGAACTGGTCACAGCTACAGCCGTCCTGCGTCCAGTGGCCGGTATTGTGAACGCGCGGCGCGATCTCGTTGACCAGCAGGGTACCGCCAAGGTCGAACAGTTCGACCCCGATCACACCCACATAATCCAGACCCTTCAGAATGGCGGTAGCGATCTCGACGGCGCGGGCTTGGGTGGCGTCATCGACCTCCACCGGCGCGACCGTGGTGCGCAGGATACCGTTCTCATGGGTATTCTGGCCCAGCGGATAGACGGCGACATCGCCATCCACACCGCGTGCCGCAATCACCGACAGTTCGCGCGTAAAGGCGGCGCGTGCCTCCAGAATTGACGGCTTGTTGCCCACGGCGGCCAGCGCGGCTTCGGCGTCGGCTGCGTTCTTGATCCAGACCTGACCTTTGCCGTCATAGCCTTCGCGACGGGTTTTCAGCAGGGCGGGCAGGCCCAGCTTTTCGATGGCGGCGGTCAGATCGTTCAGATCATCGACCTTGGCGAAATCGACCGTGGTAGCCCCGACGCTGTTCAGGAAGGTCTTCTCAGTGACGCGATCCTGGGCGGTAGCCAGTGCGCGACCATTGGGGGCCACACGCACGCCCTCGGCCTCCAGCACGGCCACGACCGAAGCGGGCACGTTTTCAAACTCGGTGGTCACGACGTCGCTAAGTGCCGCCAGTTTTCTCAGGCCCTCGACGTCATCATAGGCGGTCTGGATGTGGTGAGCGGCCACGCGCGAGGCGGGGCAGTCAGCCTGAGGTTCCAGAAGCGCCACGTCAAAGCCCAGGGTAGAGGCCGCCTCGGCCAGCATGCGCCCCAACTGGCCGCCGCCGAGGATGCCAATGGTGGAACCGGGGGGCAGGGCTGCCGTCATATTTAATCCTCGACGGTTTCGAGTACGGATTCGGTCTGGGCAGCGCGGAAGGCGCTGAGGCGCTCGGCGATGCTGTCGTCCGACAGGGCCAGAATCTGCGCGGCCAGAATACCGGCATTGGTGGCACCGGCTTCACCGATGGCCAGAGTGGCCACAGGCACACCGCCCGGCATCTGGACGATGGAGAGCAGGCTATCCATGCCCTTCAGGGCCTTGGACTGCACCGGCACACCTAGCACCGGCAGATCGGTCATGGAGGCGGCCATGCCCGGCAGGTGGGCGGCACCGCCCGCACCGGCGATGATCACCTTATAGCCCGCGGCCTTGGCGCCGGTGGCAAAGTCATAGAGGCGTTGCGGGGTGCGGTGGGCACTGACAACCTTGGCCTCCCAAGCGACGCCCAGCTGATCCAGCTTGTCGGCGGCCAGTTTCATCGTCGGCCAGTCCGAGCGGCTGCCCATGATGATGGCGACGGGTGGAGTGGAGGCGGTCATGCGCAAAGGCTCCCCATTCAGAAAGTGGCCGCTTATAGCAGGTGCGTTGCGTCCGCAACCGACAGCGTTAGACTTAAAATGCCTGTCGGGGGAGCGAGTCGCGCCCTTTGTCATGCCGGAGCCGTGACCTTGAGCCAGACTGACAGCCCTTCGATCGAGGCATTGCTGGCCGAAATCGAGCGTTTACGCACCGAGGTCGAGGCGCTGACTGTTCGTGCGGAACGGGCTGAACGACTGGCCGACCATGATGTTCTGACCCCCACGCTGAACCGGCGCGGCTTTTTTCAGACCCTGTCGCGCTCCATGTCCTATTGCCGTCGCCACGGGGTCGAGGCCGCACTGCTCTATCTGGATCTGGATGGATTTAAACGGATCAATGACGAACTGGGTCATCCGGCAGGGGATGCGGCCCTGATCTGTGTTGCGGAATATTTGATCAGTCAGGTGCGCGAGTCGGATGCGGTGGGGCGTCTGGGCGGGGACGAGTTTTCGGTCCTGCTGATGAATGCCGACGCCCAATCGGCCCGCGTAAAGGCCGAGCGTCTGACCGAGGGCCTGTCCCGGATCGCCTTTAGCTGGCAAGGGCAGCCGCGCACGCTGGGCGGCTCCATCGGTGTGCGGGCCTTGGGGCAGCAGGCCGATGCCGAAACCTGGCTGGCCGAGGCGGACGCGGCCATGTGGCTACGCAAGGCGGACCGCAAAGCCTCACGCTAGGCGCGTCACCTTAACGGCGGTTATGTTTCCTCGAACGATATTCGGGTGTCGTAGGTAAATGAAAGGACGCTGTGGGATGGCGTCTGACCCGCTAGGCGGGCAATCTGTTGCATGTTTCCTACGTAAAACTGCGCAAGCTTGGCTATTCGGCTAGCCAAATGGCACATTGGAAAAAATTTCACCCCGACAGCCTTCGGTTGATGTCTGGTGTTCGACACATCAGAGATTGTCGTTATCCGAATTTTATTCAGCTTGGCAATCAATATCCGAAACTCTGTCTGCGATTACAGTGTTACCGATTTCATCCAAGGGATAGTCAGGGCGCGGAAATAGCGCGGCCCGGTGAACTTGGAGGGGTGGTATGCGTAAATCGGCGAATAATCGTCGTTTCGGGGCTCAGTTGTGGACGGGGGTCTGCGGAGCCGTCGTCATCGCCGCAGCCACCTTGTCGGCAGGACAGGTGGCCATGGCCCATCAGGAGCCTGCCGCCGCCTCGCGTAACACTTTCAATCCCGCGCCGGCACGTCGTGCGGGCGAAGGCCTTGGCCCGTTCCCGCTGATGGTCATCCGCGGTGCGATGCTGATTGACGGCACCGGCGCACCGCCGACCGGTCCGGTCGACATCGTCATCGAGAACGACAAGATCACCGATGTCATACAGGCGGGCTGGCCCGGCATGGCAGAGCGCCTGAACCGTGCTCCGCACGGTGCCGCCCACGAGATCGACGCGCGCGGCATGTATGTGATGCCCGGCTTTGTCGACATGCACACCCACGCCGGTGGTCCGGGCAAGGCTCCGGACATGGAATATGCCTATAAGCTGTGGCTGGCCCACGGCGTGACCACGGTGCGCGGTGTCAGCTTGGCCCCGCACGCCATCGCCCGCTCGGAGCGTGATCGCTCGGCCCGTGGCGAGATCGTCGCCCCGCGCATCTTCAACTATCAAACGCTGGGTTCGGGCTGGAACCGTGGCCGTATCCGCAATGCCGAGATGGCCCGCGAATGGGTCCGCTGGGGTGCAGCCAACGGCGTGGACGGCATCAAATTCTTCATCCGCAATGACGAGACGCCCGAGGTGGTTCTCGCGGCCATCGACGAAGCCAAAAAGGTTGGCATGGGCACGGTGGCCCACATCGCCCAGCCGGGCGTGGCACAACTGAATGCTGCCCAGCTGGCCGAAGCGGGTCTGGGCA
This sequence comes from Brevundimonas sp. UBA5713, assembly GCF_002419815.1. Classification (GTDB taxonomy): domain Bacteria; phylum Pseudomonadota; class Alphaproteobacteria; order Caulobacterales; family Caulobacteraceae; genus Brevundimonas. The sequence goes on from NZ_DIGV01000019.1 coordinate 58,111, forward strand.
CCATCACCCACTTCTATGGCCATTTTGAATCGCTGTTGGGTGGCCGCACGATCCAGAACTATCCCGTCGACTATAATTTCCTCGACGAACAGAAGCGTTTTGGCGAGGCGGCCGAAATCTGGCGTCAGGTCGACATCGGCATGCCGGGGTGGGACGACTATCTGAAGGCTCAGGTCGAGACGGGCGTGGCGTTCGATCCGACCATGACCATCTATGCGGCCTCGCGTGATCTGATGCGCGCCAAGAACGCCAGCTGGCACGACACCTACACCCTGCCGACCCTGCTGGATTATTTCGAATCCACCCGCGACAACCACGGCAGCTATTTCTTCGACTGGACCACCCAGAACGAAGTGTCATGGCGCCGGTTCTACGACCGCTTCATGCGCCTGCTGAACGACTATAAGAAAGCGGGCGGCGTAGTGACGGTGGGCTCGGACTCGGGCTTCATCTGGAAGCTGTTCGGCTTTGGCTACATCGAGGAACTGGAGCTTCTGCAAGAAGCCGGCTTCCACCCGCTGGAAGTGGTGCGCGCCGCCACCATGGACGGGGCCAATGTGCTGGCCGAACCGACGGGCCGTCCGGCAGAGTTCGGCATTGTCCGTCCGGGCATGAGCGCCGATCTGGTCATTGTGCCGGAAAACCCGCTGCAAAACTTCAAGACGTTGTACGCCACCGGCCATGAGCGTCTGAGCCCCGAGAACCGCATCGAAACGGTGGGCGGGGTGAAATGGACCGTGGCCCGGGGTGTCGCCTATGACGCTCAGGCCCTGCTGGCCGATGTGCGGGCCATGGTCGATCAACAGAAAGCCGAACGCGGACAAACTGGCCGCTAAAGCCTAGGGCGGTCGGGGGGCCGCCCTTTCTTTTTAACCGAACTCTTCTGAGACGCCTTTGAGGGAGGGCGATCGAGGAAGTGTGCCTGGAAGGGAAGTCATAGCATGAGGGGTATGACGCAATGAGACTGTCCAAATATCTGAGGTCCGGCACGATACTGGCGGGCGTCTCCACAATGGTGCTGGCACCTGCGGCGTTGGCACAGGACGCTACCGGTCAGGAGGAGGTGGCTGCCGTTAGCGAGATCGTGGTGACCGGATCGCGTATCCGTCGCCCGAACATCGAAGCGGCCACGCCGGTAAACGTGGTGGATTCGCGCGAAATCGAGGCTCTGGGCACCACCAATCTGGCCGACGCCATGGCCCGTCAGCCGCAAGCGGGTCTGGGCAGCTCGGCATCCAGCACCACCAACTCCATTGCCGGTCAGGGCATGGCTACGGTCAACCTGCGCAACCTTGGCGCAGGGCGTACGCTGGTTCTGGTCAACGGTCGCCGTCACGTGCCCGGTTCGGCAGGCAGCAGTGCCGTTGATATCAACTCCATCTCCAAGACCGCGATTGCGCGCGTCGATACGGTGACCGGTGGGTCTTCGGCGGTTTACGGTGCCGACGCCGTGGCCGGTGTGGTGAACTTCATCACCAAACAGGACTTCGACGGCATCACCTTCCAGAGCCAGTACGGCTCGGCGGATGGCACGAACACCTATTTTGGTTCGGTCGCCATGGGCCGGAACTTCAACGAAGGTCGCACCAACGTCATGGGTGCGCTGACCTATGACAAGTCCGAGGGCTTGCTGCGTCACCAACGCGACTATGCGCTGAGCTCGCTGGCCGAAATCCCCAATCCGCTGAAGAAGAGCGCCGATGACGGCCTGCCGTCATTCATCGTGGCGCGCGATGTCTATACCAACACCCAGAACAACTTTTTCACCCCGGTAATCGTGACGCGCCTGGGCGACACGCCAGCCTTTTCGCTGACGTTCACGCCGGACGGCCAACTGACCACCTTCAACCGTGGCCAGATCGTTTATGACGGCCAAGGGCGCGCGCAGGCGGTGTCAATCGGTGGTGACGGCTTCCGCATCACGGACGACATGCTGCGTACGCCGGTAGAGCGCTACGGGGCCGACATTCAGTTGCGTCACCGCTTTGACGCGTCGAACAGCTTCATCAACGATGTGAGCCTGTTCGCCGAAGGCAAATTCTTCCACATGGAAGCCAGCAGTCAGGCGCGTAACGGTACCTTTGCCGACACCACAGCAGGCCGCGCGACGGGTAATGCCTATCGCATCTATACCGACAACGCCTTCCTGCCCGCGTCGCTGCAGCCGCATCTGGCCAGTGCGCCTATCGAAGCTACGACCGGTCGCCAGTATTTCGACATCAGCCGTATCGACACCGACTTCGGCATCCGCACCACCAACAGCAAGAACGACACCGTTCGTTTCGTGACCGGCGTGGACGGCTCCTTCACCAATGGCTGGCGTTTTGAAGCCTATGTGAACTATGGCGAGACGCAGTCGAAATTCATCAACTTCGACCGCCTGCAGGCCGAGTTCTACGACTCAATCGACGCTGTCTCGCTGAACGGCCAGATTGTCTGCCGCAGCGAACTGGCGCGCGCTAATGGCTGTCAGCCGCTGAACCTGTTTGGCGCAGGCGTCGCCTCGCGTGAGGCGCTGGACTATTCCTACATCTACACCGTCCGCGAGGACGTGATGAAGCAGTGGAATGCCGTGGCCAGCGTGGATGGCGAACTGTTTACCTATCCGTCGCTGTTCAGCGGCACGGCCTTGCCGGTGTCGTTCGCAGCGGGCGTCGAATGGCGCAAGGAATACAGCCGCATGGTGCCGGACGAGCGGTCGCAAAAGGGCCTGATCTTCCAGAACACCCAGGCGCGTACCGAAGGTGAGTACCAGTCGCGTGAAATCTTCGCCGAAGTCAGCGTGCCGCTGCTGGCCGACGTGCCGTTTGCCCAGTACGTCAACCTGAACGCGGCCTATCGCTATCAGGACTATTCGACCACTGGTGGTGACGGCAGCTTTGGTCTGGGTCTGGAGTGGGCTGTTGACCGCAACGTCCGCTTCCGTGGCAACTATGCCAAGGCGGTACGGGCACCGAACATCAGCGAACTGTTCAATGGTGGCAGCGAGGGCTACGCCCTGTTTGACGACCCCTGCGATGCCACGCGCCTGAACGGTGGCAACTATGCCGCCAACCGTCGCGCCAACTGTGCGGCATTGGGTCTGGACCCGAATTTCACCCAGTCGGGCGGCACCAAGCCGAGCGTCAGCAAGGGCAATGAAGACCTGTCGCCGGAAGAAGGTGAAACCCTGACGCTGGGCGTGGTCCTGACCCCGTCATTCGTGCCGGGTCTGGCCATCACGGTTGACCACTACCAGATCGATATCAGCGATGTGATCGCCTCGTTCGGGGCACGCACCATCATCAACAACTGCGTGGACAGCCCGACGTTGAACAACCCGTTCTGCGCCAATGTCTTCCGCAGCGCCGACGGCAATATCTCGCGCGTCATCAATCAGGTGATGAACGTGGCCGAGTACACCAACTCGGGTTGGGATGTGACGGCGTCCTATCGCACCAGTCTGGCGGATCTGGGTCTGCCGGACTATGGCTTGCTGTCGTTCAATGTGGCCGCAGGCTTCCTTGACGAGCTGACCTATGATCCGGTGCCGGGTGACGCCAGCGTGCGTGACGATCAGGCCGGCGAGACGCCCAATCCCAAGCGTCGCGTGAACACACGTATCACCTGGGATCATGGCCGCCTCAGCCTGTCCTACGCCAACCGCTATCTCAGCAGCGTGCTACGCTCCAATCAGGACGCGCCGGGCACCTATGAGGTGTGGAAGGCACCGTCGTGGGCCACTCACGACATCCGCGTCGAGTACGATCTGGACCGGTACAAACTGTTTGCCGGTATCAACAACTTCACCGACGAAATCCCGCCGCAGACCCCGTTCACCTGGACGGGAACCTCGCTCTACAACGGATTCAACGCCAGCCTGTATGACAATCTGGGCCGTTATATCTATGTGGGCGTGAACGCGACGTTCTAAGCTTGCCAAGGGTGCTGCTTTTCGGGCAGCACCCTAAACTTCAGTTGGGTACGGGGGACCCTTCGGGGCCGTCGAAGGAAAAGGGGAGAGTTCCTGATGAAAACCATAATCGCCAAAGGTGCGATCATAGCCGCCATGGGGGTTCTGGCAGGAACCACTCTGCTGACGGCACCGGCCATGGCATCGGCACCGCAGACTGTGACGGCCAGTGCAACTGAGCAGGCCTTCAAGGCACTGGCCGAAGAGGCATGGGCTTGGCGTCAGAAAGAGATGGCAGGTCGCGGTTCGCGCGCGGTCGATCTGCCCGACGTCAGCGCTGCCAACCAAGCACGCATTCTGGCCTACTGGCAGCAGGTCCAGCAGGGTCTGAATGCCATTTCGCCGGACCAGCTGTCGCGCTCGGCGCGTCTGGACTATGCGGTCTTCAAGCACGAGGTCGACAACTATGTCGATGACGGCCGCCACCGTCTGTACGAAATGCCGTTCAACTCGGACTCGTCCTTCTGGTCGTCCATCGCCGGTTCGGCCAACCAGACCTACGCCTCGGTCGAGGAGTATGAGCGTTATCTGAACCGCCTGTCGCAGGTGCCGCGCTATTTCGGCCAGCAGATCGATAACATGCGTTCGGGTCTGGCCCGTGGCTTTACCCAGCCGCGTGAATCGCTGGTCGGTCGCGACGTGTCCATTCTGGCCGTGACCGAGGTGTCGGACCCGACCAAGAGCCTGTTCTACAAACCGTTCGAGACCATGCCGCGCACCATCTCGGCAGAGGATCAGGCCCGTCTGCGCGCCCGCGCGGTACAGGTGATCAGCGGCGATGTCGTTCCGGCGCACAAGACGCTGCTGGACTTCATCCGCAACGAATATGTTCCGGGTGCCCGTAACGAACTGGCCGCCAACCGCCTGCCGAACGGCGAAGACTTCTATCAGACGCAAATCCGCCAATACACCAGCGTGAACCTGACGCCGGAGCAGATCCACGAGATCGGCCGCGCCGAGGTGGCCCGCATCCGCGCCGAGATGGAAGCGGTCATGCGCTCCACCGGCTTTACCGGTACCTTTGCCGAGTTCGTCCGCTTCCTGAAGACGGACCCGCAGTTCCACTATGACAAGCCCGAGCACCTGCTGTGGCACGGCGCATGGGTCATCAAAAAGGTGGACGGCAAGATGGGCGAATATTTCGGCCACAAGCCGCGCGATACCTTCAGCCTGATCCCCGTGCCGGACAATATCGCGCCCTTCTATACGGCGGGTCGTGGCGGCAATGGCACCTGCCTGCTGAACACCTATGACCTGCCGTCGCGTCCGCGCTACAATATTCCGGCCCTGACTGTGCACGAGTGCAACCCCGGTCACGCCTGGCAGGGCAATCTGCGCCGCGAGCACACCGACATCCCGCCCTATCGCGCGCAGGTCTATATCTCGGCCTTTGGTGAAGGCTGGGCGCTGTACACCGAAAAGCTGGCTGTGGAGATGGGCGTCTATGAAGATGCCTATGAGGACTTTGGCCGTCTGAACTACGAGATGTGGCGCGCTGCCCGTCTGGTGATCGACACCGGTGTCCACTCCAAGGGCTGGAGCCGTGCGCAGGCTATTGCCTTCCTGACGGACAACACCGCCCTGTCGGACCACGAGATCGGCACCGAGATCGACCGCTATATCACCTGGCCGGGTCAGGCGCTGGCCTATAAGCTGGGCGAGATCGAGATCGTTCGCCTGCGCCGCAAGGCCGAGCAGGAACTGGGTGACAAGTTCGACATCCGCGCCTTCCACGATCACCTGATGGCGATCAGCGTGGCCACCATCCCGTCTATGACGGCGGAGATGGATATTTGGATTGCCGATCAAAAGGCGGCTGCTGGCCGTTAATTTTTCGGAATGGCGCACCGCTTACCGAATGTGGTGCGCCATTCCCACACGGCCCAGCTGTTCCGATTCATTTGCAGAACAGCCATTGTCGGCACGGTCCCGCTCTGACAATAAACGTGAAGGTGCGTTTTGAGGGGGATCAAAAATGAGTTCGCCAGAATACAAGCTCGACGAAGCGGATCGTCGTATCCTGCGTGTCCTCCAGCAAGACGGACGCATTACCAATCAGGACTTGGCCGCTGCCTGCAACATGTCGGCCTCTTCGTGCTTCGAGCGCGTCCGACGTCTGCGCGAGCGTGGCGTGATTATGGGCTATACGGCCCTGATTGATCCGAAATACGCCGAGCGCGAGCTGCTGATCTTTATCGAAGTCCTGCTGGACCGCACCACCTCGGACATTTTCGACCAGTTTGCAGCACGCATCCGTCGCTCTCCCGAGGTTCTGGAATGCCACATGGTGGCCGGCGGTTTCGACTATCTGGTCAAGGTGCGCATGAAGGACATGGCGGCCTATCGCGCCTTCTTGGCCGACACGCTGGTGGTCATGCCGGGGGTGCGCGAAACCCGCACCTATGCGGTGATGGAAGAGGTGAAGGACACCTCGGTCCTGCCGCTGTAATGACTTCAAAAGGCTCGCTGCGGCGGGCCTTTTTTGTATCAGGCGATGATGTCGGGCAGGATCTGGTCGCGGATTTTGACGATCTCTTCCTTGAGCAGCAGCTTCTTGCGTTTCAGGCGGGCAATCATCAGTTGGTCGGGCGACGGCATCAGGGCCAGCGCCTCGATGGAAGCGTCCAGATCGGCATGCTCCTGCTGAAGGACAGCCAGCTTTTCGTGAAGCTCTTTGTCTTCTTCGCTCAGAATTGGATCGTGATCGTTCATAGACGGGTCCCCACGCGACAACGGCTTATAACCGACGCCGGATCAGGCTGAAAGGCGTTCTGCCAGTGTCTTGAGGGCAGGGCGGGGGATGATGCGGGCCCACAGACGGGCCGCGTCGGCCATGCCGTCCAGAGCAGGGCGCACCTTGCCCGATGGCGGCGGGGCGAGGTCCTGAAGCTGGTTCAGCAGGTGGCGCTCGGCGAGCAGTTCAACAGCCTTGATCTGCTCGCGCACAGCGAGGCGAGCATCGGTGTCCAGATCAGGCACAGGGGCCTTCAGAGTGCGGCGCACGGCCCGTAGAGGCGCGACGGTGGTTGTCTCCCACGCGCGGGCGGTGTCGGCGGCGGCTTCCAGCGTGTCTTCGTCCGGCAGGCGACCGGTATCGGCGCACCAGGCGCCCCATAAAAGCAGGCAGACGTTTTGCTCGAAATAGTCCTGAAGCTGCAAGCAGGCCTCGGACACACCCTCGCGCTTATAAGCGGTTAATGCCCAGTCCCACAGACCGTCGCTGTTGTTCATGCCTCGGTCCCTTGCAGGCCGTTCCAGCGGCGCACGGCGGCCCAATCCAGACCGAACAGGTCCAGCGCGCGTCCGACCGACTGGTCGATGATCTGATCCACGCTCTCGGGGCGGGCGTACATGGCGGGCAGGGGCGGGGCAATGATCGCGCCCATTTCAGCCAGCGCCGTCATTGTGCGCAGATGGCCGAGGTGTAGCGGCGTCTCGCGCACCATCAGCACCAGTGTGCGGCGCTCTTTCAGCACCACATCCGCCGCGCGCGTCAGCAGGGTAGAGGTTACGCCCGTGGCGATCTCGCTCATGGTGCGGACCGAACAGGGGGCGATGATCATGCCCATGGTGCGGAAAGAGCCGGAGGCAATAGTCGCCCCGACATCATTGATGCGATGCACCACATCGGCACGCCCCGTGACATCGTCCGGCGTCAGATCAGTTTCTTGTGAAAGGGTCAGCAGGGCCGCGCGTGAAATCACAAGGTGGCTTTCAACGCCCAACTCTTTGAGCGCATCCAGCACACGGACCCCGTAAGCCACGCCGGATGCTCCGGAAATTCCCACAACCAGTCGGCGGGGCGTCGAGGATAGGGGCGCGTCAGTCACTGTTTCAAACCGTGTGAAGCCGGGGGGCGAAGGGCGGAAGCGGGGCAGGAAGTCACCGGAATGTGATTCCACACCGGCGGCATCCTCGTCCTCACTGTAGTGATCCCTTAGACATGGAGGCGCAAGCCATGACCATTGAGGCGCGTATTCGCGAGTTGGGAAGTAAGCATCGGAGTCTGGACGACCATATCCAGCGAGAAATGCGTAGGCCAACAGCCGACCCGACCCAACTCAGGGCTCTGAAGCAGCAAAAGCTCAAGCTCAAAGAGCAGATTTCCGCTCTCGAATCCCCTCCTCACTAAGGCGAAGGAAAAAGGCCCCGAAGCATCGCTTCGGGGCCTTGTTTCATCAGCGGGCTGCGCGGATCAGTCGCGCGAGCCGAACACCGATTCCGCCGTCGGTTCGCCATCGGCAAAGCGATCGGTTTCTTCTTCTTCAAACGAAGGGGCCGGGGCCTCTTCGGCAGCCGGTTCGATCGGCTGGAGCACGCCGTTCTTGGCGTCTTCCTTGGCCTTTTTGTCAGCGGCCTTGCGGATCACTTCGTCCAGTTGCAGCTGACCAACGAGGCCCAGCGTCACCGGATCGACAGGTTTGATGTTGGCGCTGTTCCAGTGGGTGCGGTTACGCACCGACTCGATGGTGGCCTTGGTGGTGCCCAGCAGTTTGGCGATCTGGGCGTCCGGCACTTCCGGATGGTTGCGGACGAACCACATGATGGCATCCGGACGGTCCTGACGGCGCGACACCGGCGTGTATTTCGGAGCCTTCTTGGCCGGCTTCAGCAGCTCGGCGTGACGGCTGACGACAGCCTTCATGCGATAGTTGCTGTCGTTCTGGGCCTTTTCCAGCTCTTCGCGGGTCAGCTGACCGTTGACGATCGGATCGGCACCACGGATGTCGCGGGCCACGTCGCCGTCGGCGATGCCGCGCACTTCCAGCGGGTGCAGGCCGCAAAAATCGGCAATCTGCTCGAACGTCAGCGAGGTGTTTTCTACCAGCCAGACCGCAGTGGCCTTAGGCATCAAAATCTCGGTCATGGGCGTAAATCCCGGCGTTTGCGGGCCCGTTTCCGGGCGTTGGATACGACGGCGCCCGACCTTTCGGCCGGGCGCGATGACTAAACTATAGGCCTATTTCGAGGAAAAGAAAACGAAGACTGCGTTCTTCATACAGGCAACGTTCACATAGTTTGGGTCATTACCCCTTCAACGCTGACTTTTCGCAGCATCTATGAGGGAGGTCACTCCGATGAAAAATCTTATCCTTGCCGTTTCCGGTGTGGCCATCGTGGCAGGTGCTTCGGCATTCTATGCCAACCCGGCTGAGGCCCAGCAACGTGGTCCGCGTGGCAGCTATGCCCAGACCTGCCCTGATACGGAAGTTCGCTCGGGCCGCCTTTATGCCCGCTGTTATGACACGCGTGGCCAACTGCGGGGGTCTTCGATCGAGGTGAACCGCTGTAATGGCCACGATATCAACAACAGCAATGGCCTGTTGATGTGCGGCAATAACCGTGGCCGCATGGAAAATCTGACCAACAACGACCGTCCGAATAACGATCGTCCGAACAACGGGCGGCCGGGTTGGGACAATGGCCCGAACCGTCCGGGGCAAGGCCACCACGGTCCGAACCGCCCCGGTTGGGACAATGGTCGTGGCGCTGCCATCACTGTGTATCGTGACGCCCAGTACCGCGGCACGTCGCGCACCTTTGACGGGTCGATCCGCAATCTGCGTGAGTACGGTCTGAACGATGCCATCAGCTCGATCCGCCTGTCGCGCGGCACGTGGGAAATCTGCGAGCACGCCGACTTCCGTGGCCGCTGCGAGACCGTCCGTGGTGACGTCCGCGACCTGACGCGTATGAACTTCAACGACAAGGTGTCGTCGCTGCGTCCGGTGGGCCGTCGCTAGGCCCGCGTTAATGGCACACTGAAAGGGCGGAAGGCCAAAAGGTCTTCCGCCCTTTTTGTATCAGGGGATCAGGACGATCTTGCCCACGTGATCGCCGGATTCCAGATCGGCATGGGCTTCTGCGGCTTTGTCCAGCGGATAGGTAGCGTGGATGCGGGCCTTGATCTGTCCACTTTCCACCCACGGCCAGACGCGGTTGCGGACCTGTTCGGCCAGACGGGCTTTTTCGTCGGCAGGGCGGCTGCGCAGGGTCGATCCGGTCAGCACCAGCTTCTTCAGCATAATGCGTTGCAGGTCGATCTGGGTCTTGGTGCCGGTCAGGCTGGCGATCACCACCCATCGGCCACGCTCTTTCAGCGATTTCAGGTTCAACTCGGCATAGTCGGCGCCGACCATGTCCAGCACCACATCGGCACCGCCCGCCGCCCTGATCTCTTCGGCGAGGTCCAGCGACGAGGCATCCAGGCTGATGTCCGCGCCCAGTGCCTTGGCGGCCTCTGCCTTGGCTTTTGAGCGGCTGGTGGCGATCACGCGGGCACCGGCAGCCTTGGCCATCTGTATGGCCATGACACCGATGCCGCTGGTGGCACCATGGATCAGCAAGGTCTCGCCCTCTTTCAGAGCGCCGCCCTCGAACACATTGGTAAAGACGGTAAAGGCCGTCTCCGGCAAGGCCGCCGCCTGCTCGAAGCTGAGGCCCTCCGGCACGGGCAGGGCGTGGAGGGCGTCCACCACAGCATATTCGGCATAGCCGCCGCCGCCCAGCAGGGCGCAGACCTTGTCGCCAACCGCCCATTGGGTAACGCCCTCGCCGACAGCCTCGACCTCGCCCGCCACTTCCAGTCCCAGAATATCGGAGGCCCCGGCGGGGGGCGGGTAGTGGCCGTTGCGCTGTACGATGTCGGGGCGGTTTACGCCCGCCGCGCGCACACGGATGAGAATTTCGCCAGCTTTCGGCGAGGGCGTCGGGCGCTCTGCGATGCGCAGGGCGCTGGCGGGACCTTTTCCGCCGTCGATCTCTATGACCTTCATGTGACACTCCTCAACTTGCCAACTGTGCTTTTGAAGCGCTTTCTATCTGGGAACAGTTTCATACGGAAACGGTCAAAGGAGATGGCCATGTCCTTCGAAGATCTGGAACCGCGCCATGTGGACGGTGATGCGCTAAAGGCGCTGCTTCGCGAAGATCTGGACAGCTATGCCGTCGTGGACCTGCAAGCGCGGATCGAGGCTCTGGAAGGGGAAATCCGTCGCGCGCGTCAGGCTATCGAGGCCAAGTCGTCCCAGCGCAATGCTGCCGACGCGCTTTTCAGTTTCAAGGGCTCCGGTGCCTCATGATGGGGCACCGTCGTTGGCAGGCAGATTGCACTGTGGGTGAAACCAACCATTGTTATTGCCAAGCTTGGGCAAGTGACGCACAGTATAGTTAAAGCCTGAGGGGATGGCATAGGCGTGAATCTTCTTAACGTTCAACAACTTGCCGAAGTGGACCGTTCGGCCGAGGTGCTGAAGTTCACCCGATCCGAGCTGTTCCACCGCTTTTTCCGTGAAGGCATAGAGCTGGTGGAAGAGACAGCTGCCTATCTGGACGGAGATGGGCGCAATGAATCACGCCTGCTGTCGCGGGCCGTGGGTCTGGCCTATGCCAGCGAGAGCATGAAACTGACCACGCGCCTGATGCAGATCGCATCGTGGCTTCTGGTGCAGCGCGCCGTCAACGAAGGCAATCTGATACCCGATGCGGTGTTCGAGCCGCGCTATCGTCTGGCCGAGCGGGCCATGGCCCCCGAGCCGCTACCGTCGGAAATGCCGATTGCGCTGGTAGAATACATCGTGCGGGCCGAGCGCCTGTATGACCGCGTCTATTATCTCGATCAGAAGATGTTCGTTCTGCCGCCCGAAGCTCCGTCCCAGAACGGAGTGCTGGGCCAGATGGAGCGGTTGCGCGCCGCATTTGGCTAAGGCGATATGCGGATATAAAAAAGGGCGACGGGATGAACCGTCGCCCTCTTTGTTTGGTCTGCCGCCGGATCAGATCCAGCGGTCATCCTTGTCTGCCGGCGCTTCGGAAACGACTTCCGGCAGGTTGACGTGGATGCCCATGGCCTCGGCCAGCTTTTTGTCGCGGCGATAGGAGTCTTCGCGGAAGGCGACGCGGCCCTGACCGTCCACAAAGGCCGTCCAGTACAGCAGGCGGACGCCGATCGGGCGACCGGTCTGCACGCGGGTGGTCTGGCCACTGGCGCGCGCCTCGTCAAAGCGGGCCAGACGCGCCGGATCGGGTTGCAGCAACAGACGGGCGAAATCTTCGGCGTTCTGCACGCGCACGCAGCCGTGGCTGCGCTGGCGCATCGACAGGTTGAAGGCCCCCTTGCTGGGGGTGTCATGCAGGAAGATGGCGTAGCTGTCGCGCAGTTCGAACTTCACATAGCCCAGCGACGAGCGCGGGCCGGCGCGTTGCACCACCCAGCCGCTGTCATTGATGTACATGTCGTTGGCCGCCAGATAGGCCGGACCTTTGGGCAGGATTTCGCGACGGGCGATGCCCATGGGCACTGTCCACGGCGGATTGGCCACCACCGAGGCGAACGGGCGCTCAAGGCTGGGTGTCTGGTTTTCGACCGAGCCGACAACCACGCGGTTGGAGTGAACGGGCTGGCCGTCCTTCCAATAGACCATGATGGCAGCGGCGGTGTTGACCTCGATACGCTCGGGCTGCAGCTCGCGCTTCAACCAGCGGCGCCGCTCGAGGTTCAGGGCGATCTGGCGGGCGCGGTCTTCGGCAGAGGCGGTCAGAGAGCGCTGGGTTGCCGGACCGATGCGGCCATCCGAGCCCAGACCGTGACGGACCTGAAAGCTGCGCACAGCCTGCTGGATGGCGCTGCTGTAGACATTGCCGCTGACAGCCGCAGCGGCCGATTGCGTCAGGTCACCCTCGGCCACCAGACGGGCGACCAGAGCAGGCACGCGGGCGTCGGAGCTGCCCGGCTCGATCTGCGGACCGGTGGTGAACGCGGGCCAGCCGCCGTTACGGGCCAGACGCATATAACGGATGTAGCCCGCCGACAGGTTCTTATAGCCGATGTCCTGCGGCGGCAGTTCGTCAAACCAGTCAGACAGACGGTTGTTGGTCAGCGACGTGACCAGACCATCGGCGACATCGACACTGTTCTTGTCCATCTCCCATAGCTCTTCGACCGTTTCCGGACGAATGCGGCCATGGGCCAGCACCTTGGCGTAGGAGAGGGCGGCGGCCGTGGTACGGACCTCGGCGCTTTCGGGCTGGGCGGCCAGACCGACGAAATCGAAATAGTCATTGACCGGTAGGGCGTGATGGTCGGCGCGCTGGGCCACCTCTTGCAAGGTGCGCAGGCGCTCGGGCGTCCAGATCGGGCGGCCTCCGGTCTTTTCATAGACCTTCCGCACATCGGCCTGAATATCCTGAGGCAGGCGGCCAATCTGGGCAGTCATCGCGTCGGAGGCAGGCGCGGGGACGGTGACCTGTATTTGCGACAGGGCCGAGTTAGCTGCACCCAGGGTCAGGGTCGTTGTGGCGACACCCAAGCCCAATTCACGTCGATTCATATCCAGACCGTTCTAAACGCTAAAAATTGCAGACCCATTGTCGGCAAGACTAGGGACTGAACGCGCGCAGATTATCCCTGTTCCGGGTAAACAAAAAGCACCGCCCTTATGGGGGGCGGTGCTTCCTAATGTCGCCGAGGCGTAGGGCTTACTTCTTGAGGAAGCCGCCGAACTTGCCGTTGAAGCGCGACACGCGACCACCACGGTCCATCAGCTGGGCGTTGCCGCCGGTCCAAGCCGGGTGCGAGGTCGGGTCGATGTCGAGGTTCAGGGTGTCACCTTCTTTGCCGTAGGTCGAACGGGTCTGGTAGGTGGTGCCATCGGTCATCACAACGTTGATGAAGTGATAGTTCGGGTGGGTGTCGGCTTTCATCGTAAAATTCCGTCTCTGCGCGACGACGATTCCGACCGTCACTGCGCGTAAAATAGAGAATCCCGCCACTAACAGCGACGGGAGCGAGGTGCGGCGTTTACACCGAGGGGCGTTACGGGGCAAGAGCAGCGTATGAGCCAAACATCCCAAAGTCCGCATAACAGTGCCGATTTCGCTGCCCAGGGTCGTCCGGGGGCCGGGGCGCAGTTGATGGAACAGATCGGCGAGGCTGCCGGTAAGCGCAGCCGCAGCCGCAACATCAAGCCGCTGTCGCGCCTGTTGCCCTATCTGGCAGCGCATAAGGGGCATGCATGGTTGTCGTTCGTTTTCCTGCTGGCTTCGACGGGGGCGTCGCTGGCGCTGACGGCGACGGCGCGCGGGGCCATCGACACCGGCTTTGACCAAGGCGGAGGCTATCTGAACTTCTGGTTCGGACTGTTGGGCCTGAATGCGCTGGTGCTGGGACTGATGACGGCCCTGCGCTATTATTTCGTCACCAAGACCGGCGAGCGCATGATCGCCGATCTGCGTCAGGGGCTGTTTGGCCGCATCCTGTCCCTGGATCCGGTCTTCTTTGCCCATATGCGCACGGGCGAGGTGCTGTCGCGCATGACGACCGACATCCAGCTGGTCGATACGCTGCTGACCACCTCTATCTCCTATGCGCTGCGCAACTTCTTCACCCTGATCGGTGCGACGATCCTGCTGTTCTTCGTTAGTCCCAAGCTGACGGCGCTGGTACTGCTGATCGTGCCGGTGCTGATTGTGCCGCTGTTTGTTTTTGGCCGTCAGGTGCGCAAGCTGACCATTCGCTCGCAGGACACCTTTGCCGGTGCCGTGGGCTTTGCCGGCGAGAGCGTGGACGCACTGGAAACGGTGCAGGCCTTTGGCCGCGAAGCCAGCGCCCATGGCCGTTTCGCAGGTGCTGTCGAGGCCGCTTTTGCCGCCTCGCTGAAGCGCATGCGGGCCCGCGCCGTCATGACGGCCATGATCATCGTGGTGATGTTCGGTGGCGTGACGCTGGTGCTGTGGCTGGGGGCGCAGGATGTGGTGGCGGGCAACATGACGCCGGGCGCGCTGCTACAGTTCGTGCTCCTGTCGGTGTTTGCCGCAGGGGCCGTTGGTGCGCTGGGCGAAAGCTGGGGTGATGTGCAAAAGGCCGCCGGTGCCATGGAGCGGATCGACGAGCTGATGCGCGCCGAGCCTGCGATTGCCGCTCCAGCCCAGCCGCGCGCACTGCCGGTGCCGCCGCGTGGCGAGGTGTCGATGTCGGCGGTGGACTTTGCCTATCCGGGCCGTCCCGACCTGACGGCGTTGAAAGGCTTTAGCCTGACCGTGCGTCCGGGCGAGACGGTGGCTTTGGTCGGGCCTTCGGGCGCAGGCAAGTCGACAGTCTTCCGTCTGTTGCTGCGCTTCTATGATCCGCAGTCGGGCGTGGTGTCGGTAGATGGCGTGGACGTCCGCGAGGCCGATCCGGTTGAAGTGCGTGGCCGCTATGCATGGGTGTCGCAAGAGGCCCCGCTGTTCTCGGGCTCTTCGTTGGAGAACATTCGCTTTGGCCGTGAGGACGCCACCTTGGAACAGGCGAAGGAAGCCGCCCGCGAGGCGCAGGCCCTGACCTTTATCGAGCGTCTGCCGCAAGGGTTTGACACACCGCTGGGCGAGCGCGCCAAGAGCCTGTCGGGCGGTCAACGCCAGCGTCTGGCTATTGCGCGTGCTCTGGTGCGCGAGGCACCGATCCTGCTGCTGGACGAAGCTACCAGCGCTCTGGACGCCGAGAACGAGCGTCTGGTTCAGGCGGCTCTGGATCAGGCCATGGAGGCGCGCACCACACTGGTCATCGCCCACCGTCTGGCCACCGTTCTGCGGGCCGACCGCATTGTGGTGATGGACGCAGGCGAGGTGGTGGAAGAGGGCACCCACGCCGAGCTGATGGCCAAGGGTGGGCTGTACTCACGCCTCGCCAAGCTTCAGTTCCAGAACGACTGAAGTCAGGGCTGGCGGCCCAGTCGGGCCGCCGTCGCCAGCGCCGGAAAATCGCTAAACACCGCATCGACCTTCAGGTCATAGAAGCGGTTCAGATAGCCCGTCAGATCGCCATGGTCTGACGGGTTTCCATTGGAACGATGCTCCAGCGGCAGGAAGGCATTTTCCGCGCGGAAGGTCCACACCACCACCTTGAGACCCGCTGTATGGGCATCCTCGACCAGAGCCGTGGGCTGGGCGCTACGTCCGGCCTCGTCGGGCGGCAGGATCATGCCGGTGTCCACGCCGATGGAACGGGCGTAGGTCGCGATACGGGCCAGACCCTCTGGCGTGGCCATCTGGGCATAGGTGGTGTCCGGCTTGTCGAACGGGCCGCCCGATGCCTGCATCAGTTGCAGCAGCGGCGTGTCGACACGCTGCGACAGGCGCTCCAGCGTGCCGACCTCGAAACATTGCACTAGCACCGGTGCATCCGGTCCTGTCAGGCCGCGGCGCTCCAGCACCGCCACAAAGGCGTCTTCGACGGGCAGACCGCGCTGGATGAAATATGTCGGGTGCTTCAGTTCGGGTGCGACACCGATGCGGCGGCCGGTGCGGGCGCTGGCCGCCTCTGCGATGTCCAGTACTTCGTCAAAGGTCAGCAGTGCCTCGCGCCCGTCAAAGGCCGTGCCGCGCATCTGGGGCAGGCGTTCCTTGGCGCGCAGGGTCTTCAGTTCGGCCAGCGTAAAGTCTTCGGTGAACCAGCCCGTTACATCGACACCATCGATCGTGCGGGTGGCGCGGCGGCTGGCAAACTCGGGCTTGTCGGCCACGTTGGTCGTCTCGCCGATCTCGTTTTCGTGGCGCAAGACCAGATGCCCGTCAGAGGTCATGACCAGATCGGGCTCGATCACATCGGCCCCCTGATCGATGGCCAGTTCATAGGCCGCGCGCGTGTGTTCAGGGCGTTCGCCGCTGGCTCCACGGTGGGCGATGATCTGGGGCGTGGTCGGGCCGAGCGGCGCGGGGGCAAGGGTCAGGACGAGGCCGAGCATAATAGCGATCATGGACGCCTTTTGGCCCGGTTGTGCAATGACCCTGTGTCGTGGAGATGAAAGAAATATGCCGTCACGACGTGGCAAACCTGCCGGAAAGATCATCTCTTTTCCGCCTGTGGCGACGGGGCGTGCCCTGAGGCAGTCCGAACGCAGGGGCGGCAGACGATGACGGCTTTGTCAGAAAAAAAGGGGCGCTTCCAGATGAGGAAGCGCCCCTGATTTGTTGTGGTAGCCCTACAGGCTTAGGCGGCTTGCAGCACGTTGCGCAGCTTGGCCTGGATGTCGGGGTTGCCCGCGACAATCGTCTTGCCGTTCTTGGGATCGCCGTCCTGTTCGATCGAGGTGACGACGCCGCCGGCCTCGGTGACCAGCAGGATGCCGGCTGCGACATCCCACGGCTTGAGGTTACGCTCGAAGAAGGCGTCGTAGCGGCCAGCGGCCACCCAGGCGAAGTCCAGCGAGGCTGCGCCCAGACGGCGGATACCGGCCACGCGTTGACCCACGGCATGGATGTCCTTGATGGCCTGGCCGTGGCCGGTCTTGCCGACGAAGGGCAGGCCGGTGGCGACCAGAGCCTCGTCGAGGTTCTTGCGGCCTGCCAGACGGATACGGGTGTCGTTCAGGTAACAGCCCTTGCCTTTTTCGGCCCAGAACATCTCGTTCATGACCGGATTATAGGTCACGGCGGCGACGATTTCCGAAGAGCCATCAGGGTGGGTGCGTTGCAGGCCGACCGTGATCGCAAAGTGCGGCATGGCGTGCATGAAGTTGGTGGTGCCGTCGATCGGATCGACAATCCACATGTGGGTCTTGTCGGTACCTTCGATCAGACCGCGCTCTTCACCCAGGAAGCTGTAGCCCGGGCGGGCCTTCATCAGCAGTTCGTAGAGGGTGTCTTCGGCCTTGACGTCCGCTGCGGTGACGAAGTCAGCCGGACCTTTGCGGGAAACCTGAAGCTGCGAAACTTCACCGAAGTCGCGGAGCATCGGGCGGGCGGTCTTGCGGACGGCGTCCATCATGACCTGAAGAAGGGCGGAAGCGAGAGCCATAAGTCGATCTCCTGATCCGTGCATCCTGTACGTAAGGCCGCGGCCCCGGATGGACGGAGAAGTCAAAAGGGGTGCGGACCATCCGCACCCCTGAAACAATAGTCCACCTTTGCAGGTGGAAGCAGGCGTTTTTTAGTCCGCGCGGCGGACGTATTCACCGGTGGCGGTGTCCACGACGATCTTTTCACCAGCCGACATGTACGGCGGGATCATGATGCGCACGCCGTTCGAGGCGGTCGCCGGCTTGTACGACGACGAAGCGGTCTGACCCTTAACGGTCGGCTCGGTTTCAGCAACTTCCAGAACGACATGGTCCGGCAGTTCCAGACCGATCGGACGGCCTTCGTGCATTTCGATGACGACCTTCATGCCTTCGGCCAGATAGGCGATGCGGTCTTCGCCGACCCAGTCCTTTTGCAGTTCGATCTGCTCATAGGTAGCGTCATCCATGAACACCAGGCTGTCGCCGTTGTCGAACAGGTAGGAGAAGTCCTTCTGTTCCAGTGTGGCGCGCTCGACGCGGTCTTCCGAACGGAAGCGCTCGGCCAGCTTGTTGCCGGTTTCCAGGTTCTTGGCTTCCACGTTGGCGAAAGCGCCGCCCTTGCCGGGCTTCACGTGGTTGACCTTGGTGACGACCCACAGACCACCGTTGTGCTGCAGGACCATACCCGGCTTGATGGTATTGGCGTTGATTTTCATGAGGAACCGTTCGGGCTCGTTGATGGGCAGGTGGGCACCAACCTTAAGGGGCGCTCCAAATCGACGCGAGCCGTAGAGGAAAGGGGCAAAAAGGGCAATGGGAAGGGCACCAATAGGCACCCCGCCCGATGTTATTTCACAAGGTTTGTGGCGGTGGTCACGGGGTTGACCATAGCGCTGACGCCTTTGAGTCTGCGCGCCTCATAGGCAAAGGCGGCCGCCAGCCCCGCCGAGGCCATGGCCGCGCCAATCTGGCTCCAGCGATTTTGCGGGCGCGCCGCAAGCCACCATGCATTGGCCGTCTGCGCCATGGCCCAAAGACCCATCGCCGACACACGACCCTTTTTAGCGGGGGAGTTCCATACACGGATGGCAGCCAGAGTATTGGCCGAGAAGACAGCGGGCATCAGCCAGTTGCCGGCCTTCACCTCGTTCTTCATCCTGCGACCAAAGGCCTTCGGCGTTTGCTCGGGCGCGATCTCTCGCGCCAGCACCGTGACGGCCAGTGCGAACCCGGCGGTCAGCAGCGCGCCGGTGACAACGTGGGACATGTCGCGGTTGCCGATGTTGAGCAGCTCGTCGGCCTTGTCGCGGGCGGTGTCGATCAGGTCTTCAATGTCTTCCATGCAGCCCAAATGAAAGGGCGGCTGGGATGTTCCCCGCCGCCCTGACACATCTGATTGAAAATCGTCAAAAAGGGTCAGTGACCCTCGCCGACAATCTCCTTCATGGCCGACTGAAGGTAGTTTTGGGCACCCATGAACGAGACCAGTTGCATCTGGTTTTCGAGGAAGTCGATGTGGTGCTCGGTATCGGTCAGGATCTGTTGAAGGATTTCGCGGCTGACGTAGTCACGTGCGGCTTCACATTCAGTCAGGGCGTCGCGGGTGGCTTCGCGGCTGTCCAGTTCCAGTTGCAGATCGGCCTGCAGGCACTCGATGGGGTCTTCGCCGACCTTGAGCTTGTGCAGGTCTTGCAGGTTCGGCAGACCATCAAGGAACAGCACGCGCTTGATCAGCAGATCGGCGTGTTTCATCTCGCCGATCGATTCCTTGTAAATGATGTCGCCGAGATGGGTCAGGCCCCAGCTTTCGAACATGCGCGCATGCAGGAAATACTGGTTTACGGCGGTCAGTTCGTTGGTCAGCACCTTGTTCAGGGTGCGGATGATAGCGGGATCACCCTTCATGGTCTTGCCTCTCGGTTGGCAGTCAACGGGAGACCAGGGTTCATCCTTGGTGCCATCACTGCTTGTTCGAAGCATAGAATAGCACCGAAAAATCGGATTTGTTTATTTGAGAATTACTTTCACCACATTGATAATGCGAGCGTTTTTCACTCGCATCTAACGCGGTGACTTTATTCGGCAGCCAGGGCGAACGACTGTTCGGCTTCCTGGATCATCTGGCGCATTTCGCAGACGCATTTGGCGCACTGGGCCTGACAGCCCTGCGAAGCGAAAATGTCCTTCGGACGCTTGGCACCGGCTTCGATAGCAAAGTGGACGTCGCGAGCGCGGATGCCGTTACAGTTACAGACGTACAAGGCGTTTTGCCCCAAGTCATTGCTGAGAATGGTTCTCCATATCACAGATTCCTGTCTGTGCAACTCATTCGCAAACGCACGCGACAATTGGACTAGGCCGTTGACCTTCGGCGCGGGTGAGGGCACGTCACGCCTATGGCTCGTGAACCGCAAGTCCCGCCCCGTCCTGTCTGTCAGCTGTATCTGATCACGCCCCCGTCGATTGACGATCTGGACGCCTTTGCCGACCAGCTCGACAAGGCGCTGGGTGCCGGTGAGGTGGCGGCGGTGCAAATCCGCCTGAAACCAGCCAGCGATGAGCAGATCCGCGCGGCTGTGGCGCGACTGAAACCTGTCTGCCATGCGCACGGCGTTCCGGTCTTGCTGAACGACCGTCCGGATCTGGCGCGTGCGACGGGCTGCGATGGCGTCCATGTGGGACAGGAAGATGCGTCCGTGGCCGATGCCCGCCGTATGCTGGGTGACAGCGCCATGATCGGTGCCACGTGTCACGACAGCCGCCATCTGGCCATGGAAGCGGCAGAGGCCGGTGCCGACTATGTGGCGTTTGGTGCCTTCTATCCGACGGATACGAAACAGACCGAATACAAGCCCGAGCCGGACGTTTTGACCATCTGGCAGGAGACCATGGAGACCCCGTGCGTCGCAATCGGTGGTATCACCGTGGAGAATGCAGCGGCTCTGGCTGCGGCAGGTGCGGATTTCGTTGCGGTATCCGGCGGCGTTTGGAGCCACAAAGACGGCCCTGCAGCTGCCGTGGCCGCCTTCAATGACGTGTTGTCCAAGGCCTTTTGAGCCAGCGGTTTGAACGGCGGTTTTTCACGCGCTGTTAGGAGCTTATAGCCTAGTAGATACCTACTTTTGCGTGCGGAGTGGGGATCAATGGGGCAGGCGGCTGAGCGCAGCGATAGCAGGCGCGGACCGGTGCGGACGGCATCCCGTTCGGCGTCCGATCGTCATGCCCGAGCCGGAACCTCGTTTTTCCGCCATCCGTTTGCGCCGGTCCTGACGGCCTTTGCCGTTTGCGCGCTGGCTGTACTGGCGATCAAGGTGCTGACGGCGGGGCCGACCGTGATCTCGACCGTCTGGCTGGCCAGTGGTCTGGCTATAGCCGTCTGGCTGCGCTGCGGACGCGGGCTGGCTTATGATGTGGCCTTTGGCGGCATGACCGCCTTTGCCCTGATGACGGGCGAGTTACTGGTGGGCAATCCGCCTGACCGCGCCATTCTGTTTGCAGGGCTCAGCTTCCTCGAGATCGTGCTGGCGGTGATGATCCTCCGCCGTTTCCAGCCTCGTCTGGAGATCGGGACGGTGGCCGGTCAGGTTCGACTGCTACTGTGCATCATTGTGGCTACCCTGCCGTCGGCGGTTCTGTGTGCCTTCCTGCTGAGGCATGGGGCATTGGACGGCCCTCTGGCCGGTATGCGGATGTGGTGGCTGGGCCACTCACTGGGTTCGGTACTGATGGCTGCGGCAGGACTGGCCGTGACGGGCCGGACGCTGGCGCACATGAAATCACCGCGCAAGGTCGCCGAGTTCGTCGTGCTGATGACGACGCTGGTTGTGGCGGCGCTGTTCGTGTTCGGGCCGCAATCGATGGCGACGGGCTTTCTCATTCTGCCGATTTTGCTGATGTTCGCTGTGCGGTTGGGCGTGGTCGGCACGGCGGTCGCGCTGACGGTGCTCACGGCCATTGCTATCAAGGGCACGGTCGCGGGCATGGGGCCCTATTACAATATGGAGCTGGATGACCGTCTGGGCATGGTCCAGATGTTGATCCTGCTCGGCTATGCGCCAGCACTGATCGTGGCGGGCCTCCTGCATGAACGCGACGCCATGGCCGAGCGGGCCCGTCAGGGGCGGATCAAAGCCGAACAGGCTTCGGTGGCCAAGTCGCGATTGCTTGCCAATGTGGCGCACGAGATCAAAAGCCCAATCGGGGGCATCATCGGCATTGCCGAGATGTGGGCCTCCGGTCATTTGGGCAAGGTCGACCACGCCCAGATCGACATGGCCCAGATGATGGTGCGCACGGCCCGCCAGATCGAAGCGCTGTCGCATGACCTGCTGGATGTGGCGAAGGCCGAGTCGGGTGCCGTGCGTATCGAGCTGCGCAATACCGATGTCTATGGCGTTCTGGAAGATGCGGCGTCGGGACTTCGTCTTCTACCCGAGGCGCAGGGTCTGGAGATATCGGTTATCGAGGAAGAGCGAGGCCTGATGGTGCGCGCTGACTCGCAGCGGCTGGCGCAGATACTGGCGAACCTCGGCAGCAATGCCGCCAAATACGGTCGTTCTGGCGGGACTGTGCGTTTCCGCGCATCGCGCGCGGGCGATCATACCATCCGCCTGTCGGTCGAGGACGACGGTCCCGGTCTGACCGAGGAGAAGCAGGCCCAATTGTTCGAGCCGTTCAATCGCCTGGGGCTGGAGCGCAGCACCATCGAAGGGCATGGCATTGGTCTGGCCCTGTCCAAGCGTCTGGCCGAGCTTCAGGAGGGCCAGATGGGCGTGATCTCTGCCGTGGGCGAGGGGGCTGCCTTCTGGATCGACTTACCGGAAGTGCACTGAGTTCACGACCATTTGGGCTTGCCTAGTGGCGTTGCGCGGGGGCAGGGTTCGGGCATGAAACACCTTGTCCTCCCCCTTGTTGCTGCGGCTGCTGCTCTGTCAGCGGCACCCGCGATGGCCCAATCGGCAAGCCAATCGCCAGCTCCGACCGATCAGGACACCCAGCGTATGTCGGCGCAGGAACTGACCCGCCGCCTAAACTCGGCCCGTTCCCCCGCACAACCGGCAGCGCAGAGTGTGCCGCAGCAGGTTGTACGCCCGGTCACAAACCCTGCCCCTGTGGAAACGCCCGCAGTTGCCCCGCGCGCATCTGCTCCTGTGAACCAGACGCCTGCATCACCTGCTGCACGCCCCGCACCGGCCCCGAGGCCCGTGCCGCGAGCC
>NZ_DIGV01000055.1 GCF_002419815.1 Brevundimonas sp. UBA5713
GGTTGACCTGATCGACCGTCAGGGCCTTCACCGTGGCAGCTGTGCCAACGGGCATGAAGGCGGGCGTGCGGATATCGCCGCGTGCGGTTTTCAGGACGCCGGTGCGGGCGCGGCCATCGGTGGCCTTGATATCAAACGGAAAAGGCAAAGTGTTCTTACGCGGTTAGAGCAGGCGCTGAAGCTGTTCGGCGCGCTGCAGGTCCTTGGGGCGGCCAAACAGTTTGCAGGTCTCAATCTGCTCGGCGACGGAGGGGATATAGATGCGTCCGCCGTCAACCGCCACAGGGATACGACTATCGAAGGTCACCAGTGTCCATTCGCCACCGTTGCGGACCTCCATTTCGGCCATGACCTCCACCGGAACCGGCGTGGTCAGGATTTGCCCATAGACACGCGACCGGAACAGGCCTTCACCAGGATCAGGCGAGGTCTCGCCATATAGGCTTTCAATCAGAAGCTTGGCATCCCGTGGGCTGCACATCACGTCAATGTCTGGAACGCGCCATTCCGTCAGACCGCTTAGTGCCATGGCTGCCCCGCCAAATACCCACCACGGATCACGCAACTCGGTGGCGGCAGAGGCCAGAATGTCCAGAGCGGCGGAAAGGTCTTCGGGCAGGTCTTCGTAGTGTGTAGGCATGACCTCTCTATAAGCCGCTCTGTCCTCTGAGCAAATCACTGTTCGGCATTATTCTTTGCGATACCGAACGGTGCCAAATCTGGCGTATTATTTGGGGCAGGGGTCGCCTGATCCGATTATTTCAGAGGTGCAGCTATGGCTTTGTTATCGCATACGGCATCGCAGACTTTCAGCCGTCACTGGCGCACCCTTATGTGGGGTTGGATTGTGGCCTTGCTCCTTCTGCCCGCAGTCAGCATGCTTTTTACCGAGAGCGTAAACTGGGGCGTTGAAGATTTCGCCTTCGCCATCCTTCTGTTGGGAAGTGCCGGATTGCTGGTCGAGTTGGCGGTCAGACGGCTGAAATCCGCCCGTGCCAGAGCGACCGCAGGGGTTATTGTCGCTGCGGTGGTGACCCTGATCTGGGCGCAGGCGGCTGTGGGCGTATTCTAGGCCGACGCCCTGAACAACAGGCTGCCGTCCCCATAGGAATAGAAGCGGTATTCGTTCTGGATAGCGTGCTTGTAGGCAGCCTGCATGGTCTCGAAGCCCGCAAAGGCGCTGACCAGCATGAACAGGGTCGATTTCGGCAGGTGGAAATTGGTCATCAGCACATCAACCGCGCGGAATTTATAGCCCGGCGTGATGAAGATGGCCGTGTCGTCGTGGAAGGGCCGGATGATGCCGTCTTCTCCCGTCGCGCTTTCCAGCAGGCGCAGGGAGGTGGTGCCGACACAGACAATGCGGCCACCCTTGGCATGGACTTCATTCAGGGCGTTGGCCGTTTCCTCGGACACCGTACCCCATTCGGAGTGCATCTTGTGGTCCTTGGTGTCGTCGGCCTTGACCGGCAGGAAGGTGCCTGCGCCCACGTGCAGGGTTACGGCGTGGGTCGAGACGCCTCGATCACGAAGTCGCTGCAGTAGCTCCGGTGTGAAATGCAGGCCCGCTGTCGGGGCCGCGACCGAGCCGTCATGCTGGGCATAGACGGTCTGATAGTCCTTCTGGTCCTGCTCGTCCTCGGGGCGTTTGGCCGCGATATAGGGGGGCAGGGGCATGACGCCGACATTGCGGATGGCGTCATCCAGCGCGGGGCCCGCCAGATCGAATTTCAGCGTCACCAAGCCGTCTTCGCCCTTGGCTTCGATGGTGGCGTTTAGGGCCGAGGCCTCGCAGGCGCGATCTTCGGTACTGCCAAAGCGCACGCGGTCGCCGACCTTCAGGCGCTTGCCCGGCTTCATAAAGGCAGACCAGACGTCGGGCGCATCGCGGTGGTGCAGGGTGGCTTCGACCTCGACCGTCAGGGTTTCGCCTTCCGGACCCACACGCTCGCGGACGCCGCTCATACGGGCAGGGATCACGCGGGTGTCGTTGAACACCAGCGCATCGCCAGGCTGCAGCAGGTCCGGAAGATCACGCACAATGCGATCTTCTAGCGCGCCGTCCTTCACAACCAGAAAGCGGGCGCTGTCACGCGGAGAAACGGGCCGCACGGCAATGCGGTCCTCGGGCAGGTCAAAGTCGAAGTCGGAAGTTTTCACAGGCGCGGTGAACACCTGACCGCAGGCGCGGTCAAGTGCTGCCTTTATCCAGCGTAGCGCGACAGGCCCAGATCATGGGTTTCGATGGCCGGTTGCGCGCCCGTCACCAGATCGCGGATCACCGCTGCCGAGCCGCAAGACATGGTCCAGCCCAGCGTGCCGTGGCCGGTGTTCAGCCACAGGTTCTTGTATTTGGTGCCGCCGACGATGGGGGTGCCGTCCGGCGTGTTGGGGCG
Source organism: Brevundimonas sp. UBA5713 (assembly GCF_002419815.1). Taxonomy (GTDB): domain Bacteria; phylum Pseudomonadota; class Alphaproteobacteria; order Caulobacterales; family Caulobacteraceae; genus Brevundimonas. The sequence goes on from NZ_DIGV01000055.1 coordinate 2,397, forward strand.
CAGGCCGGTCCAGAACTCGGCAGTTTCCAGATCGCCCGCACCGGGGAAGAGGCTGCTGACCGAATAGTTCAAAGTGCCGCGACGGCGCTCGGACAGGTCCTTGTTATAGCCGTTCAGTTCCGCCATGCCGCCCACGCGAATACGGTTGCCCAGACGGGTAATCGCGACCTTGTAGCTTTCATCCATCACGGTCGATACCGGCGCGCGAGCTTCGTCCACGATGTTGGCGGTGATGGAGTAGCCCTTCACCGGATAGATCGGCAGGTTCAGGTTCAGCGCCTTGGCAAGTTGCGGCGACCATGACCCCAGCGCCATCACATAGGCATCGGCGGTCAGGGTCTCCTTGTCGGTGACCACGCCTTCGATGGCGTCGGCATTGCGCTGGACGCTGAGCACGGATTCATTCCAGCGGAACGTCACGCCCGCATCCTCGGCCATCTTGGCCAGCGTCTGGGTAAAGATGCGGCAGTCGCCGGTTTCATCACCCGGCAAGCGCAGCGCGCCCACATAGGGCACGTCCGAGAAGGTCAGACCCGGCTCGGCGCGACGGCAGCCTTCCGGGTCCAGCAGTTCGAACGGTACGCCTTCGGATTTCAGGACCTCGACGTCCTTATGGGCATCCTTCAGCTGCTTTTCGGTACGGAACAGTTGCAGCGTGCCTTGCTGGCGACCGTCGTACTGGATGCCGGTCTTCTGGCGCAGATGGTCCAGTTCGTCGCGCGCATATTCCGCCAGACGCACCATACGGCCCTTGTTCACCGCATAGCGGGCGGCAGTGCAGTTGCGCAGCATCTGCAGCGTCCAGCGGATCATGGCAGGATCAAGCTTGGCATGCAGGATCAGCGGCGGGTGGTTCATCAGCAGCCATTTGATGGCCTTGGTCGGGATGTTCGGCGCGGCCCATGGCGCGGAATAACCGGGCGAGACCTGACCGGCATTGGCATAGCTGGTCTCCAGCGCCGGACCCGAAAGACGGTCCACGACAGTGACCTCGTGACCGGCCTGATTGAGATACCAAGCCGTGGTGGTGCCGATGACACCTGCGCCAAGAACCAGAACACGCATGGGGAAAGCTCGCGCTGACAGGCCCGACGCGGGCCGATTTGGCGAAAACTACGCGCAAGAATAAGGATTTTCCTGCCTCAATACGCATTGATCTGCGTCATAAATGGACTAAACGCAATTATCTGCGGCTCGGGCGCTAGGAGATTGCAATGCTGCTGGATGATGTGGATCGCCGGATCGTTCAGATTCTGCGCACCGAGGGCCGTATCAGCAATGCAGATTTGGCCGATCAGGTGGGCTTGTCAGCCTCGGCTTGTCTGCGCCGTGTGCGCCAGTTGGAGACGCGCGGCGTCATTCGCGGGTACACCGCCATTCTGGGTGCTGACGAGGACGAGGGCATTGTCGCCTTCGTACAAATCACACTGGAAAAACAGACAGATGAGCAGATGCGCCGGTTCGAGGAGGCCGTGCGCCATTATCCCGAAATCCGTGACTGTTATCTGATGGCGGGGGCCGCTGATTATATCGTGCGCGCCGTAGCCCCCAGCATGGCGGCCTATGAGGTGTTGCACAAAGATGTGCTGTCGCGACTGCCTGGCGTGTCGCGGATTCAGTCCAGTTTGGCCATCCGCAATGTGCTCAGGGCGCGATAAGTGCCTAAAAACCACATCGGTCAGCCCAAGTCGGCGTTGACCCCGCGCGCATGAAGCGTCAAACCCCGCTGCATGCTTCAGAACCTTGAATCCCTGTCCCGTGAGGCCCGTTCGTGGCCGTTTGAGCAAGCCCGTAATCTGCTGGCGCACGTGCTCAAAAAACGGTTGTCGGACGCCGACCGCGCTGTCGCGCAGTCCCTGATCGATGCTGGCAAGGCGGATGAGGCTCTGAAACAGTTCGAAGGTCTTGGCCGTCCGGTCATTCTCGAGACCGGCTATGGCCCCTCGGGCCTGCCGCACATGGGCACTTTCGGCGAAGTGGCCCGCACCACCATGGTGCGCAATGCGTTCCGCGCCCTGACCGGCGACCACTGGGAAACCAAGCTGATCGCCTTTTCGGACGATATGGACGGTTTCCGCAAGGTGCCGGAAGGCATCCCCAATCCTGAGATGCTGCGCGAGGACCTGCACCTGCCGCTGACTAAGGTGCGCGACCCGTTTGGCACCCATGACAGCTTTGGCGCGCACAATAACGCCCGTCTGCGCGCCTTCCTCGACAGCTTCGGCTTTGACTACGAATTCATGTCGTCCAGCGAGACCTATAGGTCGGGCCGCTTTGACGAGACCCTGCTGCTGATGCTTGAGCGTTATGACGCCATCATGGGCATCATGCTGCCGACGCTGGGTGAAGAGCGCCGCGCGACCTATTCGCCCTTCCTGCCGATCAGCCCGATCACGGGCCACGTGCTGCAGGTGCCGACCCTAGAGCGCAATCTCGAGAAGGGCACCATCGTGTTTGACGACCCCGCTGGCGGTCGCGCCGAGGTTCCTGTCACCGGTGGCCATGTGAAGCTTCAGTGGAAGCCGGACTGGGCCATGCGCTGGACCGCTCTGGACGTCGATTACGAGATGGCCGGCAAGGACCTGATCGAGTCCGTGCGCGAGAGCGGCAAGATCTGTCGCGCTCTGGATGGTTCGCCGCCGGTGGGCTTCAACTACGAACTGTTCCTCGACATCGAGGGCAAGAAGATCTCCAAGTCGAAGGGCAATGGCCTGACGATGGAAGAGTGGCTGCGTTACGGTCCGCCGGAATCGCTGAGCTGGTACATGTTCCAGTCGCCCAAGTCGGCCAAGAGCCTGCACTTCGGCGTGATCCCGCGCGCGACCGACGACTGGATGTCCTTCGTCGAGCAGTACAAGACCCAGGAACCGAACAAGCAGATCGACAATGCAGTCTGGTCGATCCACGGGGGCAATCCGCCGGAGACGACCTCGCCGGTCAGCTTCTCGCTGATGATGAACCTGGTGGGCGTGGCCAATGCGTCCAACAAGGATCAGCTCTGGGCCTATTTCGCGAAGTATCTGCCGAACGCCACGCCGGAAAACGAGCCGCTACTCGACCGTCTGATGGACTATGCGCTGAACTACTATGAGGACTTCGTGAAACCCACGAAGGTCTATCGCGCACCGACCGAGATGGAAAAGGCGGCGCTACTGGATCTGGCCGCGCGTCTTAAGGCTCTGCCGCAGGACACGACCGATGGCGAAGTCATCCAGAACGAAGTCTATGCCGTCGGCAAAGAACATGGTTTTGAGCCGCTGCGCGCATGGTTTGCGGCCCTGTACGAAGTGCTGCTGGGTGCCTCGCAAGGTCCGCGCTTTGGCTCGTTCGCGGCCATCTATGGCCTGCCTCAATCGATCGAATTGATCGAAAAAGGTGCCAATGGCGAACTGGCCGCCTGATCGGTTCAAAAGCTTGAGTTTAAAGGCCGTCTTCGCAAGGAGGCGGCCTTTTTGCTGGTCGATGAACAGTTTCTGACAGTGACTGTCGGGGAGCCTTCAGGCCGGTTGATGCATTCTCCTATCAACGACCAACTCGACGATAAGGAGAGAGCCATGTCGAAATTCTTTAAGGCCGGTCTGGCCACCGCTTCGTTGATTGCGGCCATGGGTGCGGCAGCTGTGCCGATGACCGCCAATGCCCAGCAAGCCAATGGCATCACCAACTGTGATGCACCCGGTGGGCGCCAGCAAGCGGGTGCCGCTATTGGCGCTGTATTGGGCGGTTTGGCGGGTAGTCAGGTCTCGCGCAATGAACGGACGCTGGGTGCGGTGGTGGGCGCTGGTGCCGGTGCGGCGGCGGGCTCGTACATAGGCTGTAACCAGCAACGCGCGCGTGCGGCTCAACAGGGCGGCGAAAACATGTATCGATCGACGTCGAACCTGCGCATCCGTTCGGGGCCGGGTACCAACTATCGTCAGGTCGGCAATCTGTCCGCCGGCCAGCCCTTCACGGCTATTGGTTCGGAAGGTGAATGGGTGCAGATCGCCGGTGGTGGCTGGGTGAACGCCCGCTACGTCAGCAACTACTGATTTGGGCACAGGGCTTTTTGGCCCGATGTCAGAGGAAAAGGCCGTCCCGTCCAGCCGGGGCGGCCTTTTCTATTGGCTGACCCAGATGATCCGCGCGATCCAGACCACGTCCTCGCGGGCGATGATGCGGTCAGGATAGTCCGGATTATAGGAATAGAGGGTGAGGGCCGTGGCGGTGATGTCGCGCAGTTCCTTGGCCAAGGTTTCGCCGGATCGCGTGCGTAGGGCCACGCGGTCGCCGCGCCGCACCTGTGACTGATCCAGATCGACAATGACCTTGTCGCCAGGACGGTACAGCGGGACCATGGAATCCCCGTCGATTTCCAGACTGAACAATGTGTCCTTAGGGCGGGGCAGGGCGGCGCGGTCCCAATCCTCCGACAGGGGCAGGCCTGCATCATCAAAGAAGCCCTGATCACCAGCCTTGGCCAATCCCAAAACCGGAAGCGAGGGTTCAGGGCCTGCATCGTCGGCCAGCGTGGCGAACTCCGCCAGCGACAGTCCGGTTGCCGACAGTACGCGCATCAGGCTTTCAGTCGAAGGCCAGCGGGGCCGCGCTGGATGGCCGGAAGCGAACCTCTTGGAAGGGTTGAAGCTTGTGGGGTCCAGTCCGGCGCGACACGCTAATCCCGATGGGGTTGTGCCTTCCCGTCTGGCCAGTGCGTCCAAGCCCTTCCAGACCTTGGCGTGCGATAGCGGCATGGGGACTTCCTAGGGGAAGCCCAGACTAGGTTAACCCCTCAGGAATATCCACCCAGTTCATCATGGGCCCGCCCGATCGCGGCCCGCTCTTGCCATGCCATGAAGGTGCCGATGGCGATGGAGATCAGGATGCCAATCGAGGCCATATTCACAATGATGTAGTAGCTGACGATTGGGGTATCGAAATTACTGAGGATCAGGACTTGGCTAGCAACGATCAGAATCTGGAAAGCGCAGGCCCACACAGGCCAATTCCGGGGGGCTTTCCACACGATAGCTGCGAAGGTGCTTAGCAGAGCTAGGTCGATAGCCAGCATGAACCAGTTACCTTGTCCCTCGTCGCCGAAGCTTGCGATGATCAGCGTGGTTGCTAGCCAAGCCACGAGGTAAGATATCGCCCCGACGCGTTCGATCTTTTCACCAGCTATCAGTGCGAACACGCATACAATTGCGGTTAGTCCTGCACCGATAAGACCTATTGCTGTCTCAAACACGAAAGCCCCCAACGCAAAGGTTGAGGGCTTTGTAGCTTAACTTAGCCGTTTCGCAGAACGAAACTCGTTGTATGACTAAAATTTCATACGGCGCGCAGGTGCGGCTGGTAGTGGTTGCCCGGCAGCAGCTTGTCCAGATCCGACGGCTTGTCGCGGGTGCCTGCGGCGTAGGTGCCCCAGCCCATGCGGCGGTGATCTTTCTGCATTTCCTCGTGGCACGACACGATGGCTTCGCGGGCTGCCGAGAGAGCCGCCAGCGTTTCCATGGCCTTGGTTTGCGAGGCTGTGCCGGCGATGGCGGAGATCGACAGCTCGTTACGGCCCGCAATCAAGGCCTGAACCATGGCAGCAGCGTGCGAGATCGCGTCATCTACAGCCAGTTCCGTGGCGTAGAGTTCGTTCGCAATTCCGGTGACTACTTCAGTGCGGTCCATTGGGTACCCCTCATATAACGCCGATCTGGCGATATACGTTTACCAACTGTTAAGCTTGTTCGTAAAGGGTTTGTTAACACTTTTTTAACCAAGGTTAACGCCCGGGGCTGGAATCCTCTGAATTTTCATCGAGTTGGAAATGTGCGGTCAGGGTGGCGATGGGCTTGTCCTGACTCTCTTGCCACGCCTCGGCGGTCACGTAGGCGACTCGCCGTCCTGCCTTGCCAATATGGGCGCGGGCATAGACATCTTGAGCCGCGCCGCTGCGCAGATAGGCGACCGAAACATTGATCGGGCGGGGAAGACGCAGGCGGGGATAGGTGTGTGAGACCTTGGCCATAGCCGCCATTTCCAGCAGGGCCGCCGTGGTGCCGCCATGCAGAGCCGGAATCATGGGATTGCCGATCAAATGGTCGGCAAACGGCATAATGACGGTGACGTCGTCGCCGTAAATCTCGGTGCGCAGATTAAGGAACTGGGCGTAGGGCAGGTGGTCGAGCAGGGGTTTGGTCATGCGGCACCGCCTTTGGCGTTGGCCAGATCTTTGCGTAGCGAGGGCTTGTGGATGATGTAGGCGGCTTGCGACGCTGCGACGGGATCGGAGGGATCGTCCTCGAACGCCCAGGCGCGAACAAAGGCCATGGTCCGGTTCAGACGGTAACAGTGGGCCTCGGCGATCAGGTCACGCCCTGGGGCCGCGGCGCGCATATAATCGACGCGCAGATCCAGAGTGGCGATGGACTGAAACTGGTCCAGTGCCAGCCAGACAGACAGACCGCCAACGTGATCCAGCAAGGTGCTGACCAGTCCGCCGGACAGAACGCCGGTCAGCGGGTCGCCGACAAACTCGGGCTTGTAGGGGGCGCGCAGTCGCACCTTTTTGCCATCCACGGATTCGAGTTTGAACCCGAGCGTATGGGTGTGGGCCGAGCCTGACGCCAACTGCGGCAGGATATTGAGAAGTTCGGGGTTAGGCATCCGTAATCCTTTGATACGGAACGTATTGGTGAACAGGTCGGCAAGACCTGTCCAGCCCCCCGGCGCGCTTAGCTAACCTGTCGCAACACTGTTGTGTTATCGCTGATCACTTCCCCCGACAATGCGCGCACCATGGCCATGCGCAGTCGCTCGGGTTTGATCGGCTTTTCGACCACGCACATCATGCCAGCCGCGACATAGCCGAGCGCATCGTCTGGATCAGCATTTGCCGTCAGGGCAATGATAGGCAGTGACGCCAAGTCGCCGCCCATGGCGCGAATGGCGCGAGTGGCCTGCACGCCGTCCATCCGGGGCATCTTGATGTCCATGAGTACCATGTCGAACCGCCCGGTTTGGATGGCTTCAACGGCGTACTGGCCGTCCTCGACAGTCTCGCAGGTGCAGCCGAACATTTCGCACAAGGCCTGTGCGACCACGCGGTTGGTCGCGTTGTCGTCGGCAATCAGCACGTGAGGGTGGCTATTGATGTCCAGCCGTTCCAGATGGGTTACGTTCTCGTCGGCTGCGTCTTCGATAATGGCGCGAGAGACATTCACATCAAAGGCATAGGTGGCACCGCGCCCTTGATTGTTCTCGGCCCAAATGCGCCCGCCAAAAGCTTTCAACAACAGGCTGGCTGCGGTCAGGTCCATGCCGTCATGCAGACCCTCTTCCGACTGCCAGTTCTTCAACTGGTCTGCATCCAGTCCGGGGCCGTCATCCCTTACGCGGGCACCGAGACATACCTGACTGCCGTGGACTTCGGCCTTGAGGCCCACTTCGATGATTCCGTTACGAACCAGGCGCAGCGCGTTTTCGATTAGGGTGTTTACCGTGCGGGCAAAGCGGGGTCGGTCCAGCATGGCCGTCAGTTCGGTATCACCCTCATAGCTGACGATGATCGAAACGCCATCCTGTGCGCCGCGTGTGGTCCAAGTGTTGGCGATCTCGTCGACGAAGCTGCGGATCAGCGTAGGCTCGAGGTTGAACTGCAGCTGCCCGTGCTCAAGGTGAACCAGATCGCGCGCGCTGTTCAGGCGCTCCATAGCGTCGTGCGACGCATCCCTGATCGCTGCCACCTGTTCAAGAACAAGAGCAGGCAGCGGCTGTCGGCCCAGCATGTCAGCAAAGGTCTGGATGGATTGCAGAGGCGATTTCAGTTCTCGTTCAACCAGATCCACAAAACCGGACTTGGCCGAGGCGATATGGGGGCTACTGGCCTTTTCAGACATCAGGCTAGCAATCTGCTGGTCGCGTTCGCCGATGGCCCGGGCCTGTGCATCATTGGCGAGGCGCAGCAGGGAGATGACGGTGCCGACACCCCAATAGTTACCGCCCTTGGTGACGATAAAGCCGCGCATCATAGTGCCAGCGCTGCTTTTGAGTACGATGTCTGAGAAGGTGTGAACCTTGGTGTCGTGCGAAACGACCGCCGGCTCGGGGTCCATGATCTTTTCGATCGGACGCGAACCATATCGGCTGTGACCCAGCGGCTCGGCCAGTTTCAGCAGGAAATCTTGACGGTCAATCAGCCCGACAGGGCGACCGTTTTCCACCACTGGCAAGGCCAGGGCGTCAGGGTTCGCCGAGAACCAGTTGTACACTTCGGCGACTGACGCCTGTGGGTGAACTGGTGCGACGCGTTCTGCGAGCAAATCAATGGTCGGCAAGGCCGGCACTCCGCTGGTACGAGACCAAAGTCACACCGAAACTTTGCGGAACGGTTAAGCTGCTAAGCTTATGCAGACAACTTAAGCCTGTTTTGGTGACAAGCGAGACCAAGGGCTGTTTGCGGCCCATTTTGCATGTGGCGCGCCGCACTATATAAGGCGCGCTCTACCCCTAGTTCTCCAGTCTGTGTGGATGCGCGCGGCCAAAAGGCCGACCGCAGGTTTTTCATGAACGAAATCAACTCGACGTCTCCGCTCGAGGAGGCCACCTTGGCCGACACTGCCCTTGTTCTCTTCTCGGGCGGGCAGGACAGTGCCACCTGTCTGGCATGGGCACTGGAGCGTTATCGTCGTGTAGAGACTATCGGCTTTGATTATGGCCAGCGCCACGTCGTGGAGATGCAGGCGCGACTGAATGTGCGCGAGACGATGAAGAGCGTCTTGTCCCAATATGCAGACAGGCTGGGTCCGGACCATGTGGTGGACCTGACCGGCTATGGCCGCATCGCCGAAAGCAGCCTGACCAGCGAGGTCGCCATAGAGATGGACGAGCGCGGCTTGCCGGCCACCTTTGTGCCGGGGCGCAACCTGATCTTCCTGACGGCGGCGGCGGCGCTGTCCGACCGTCGCGGTCTGAAGGTGCTGGTAACCGGCGTTTGCGAGACGGACTATTCCGGCTATCCCGATTGCCGTCAGGCCACCATTGACGCCATGTCACAGGCGCTGACGCTGGGGCTGGACCGTCCGGTGCCGATTGAAACCCCGCTGATGTATCTGACCAAGGCCCAGACGTGGGAACTGGCGCACCAGATCGGCGGCCAAGCCTTGGTGGACGCCATCATCGAGACCTCGCACACCTGCTATGCGGGTGACCGCGAGCATCGCCACGACTGGGGCTATGGCTGTGGCAGCTGCGCGGCCTGTGAACTGCGCGAAGCGGGCTATCGCCAGTGGAAGGAAGGCCAATGACTTATTCGGTCAAAGAAACCTTTCTGACGGTGCAGGGAGAAGCGGGGCAGGCGGGTCGCGTGTCGGTTTTCCTGCGCTTTGCGGGCTGCAACCTGTGGAGCGGGCTGGAGCGTGACCGCGACACCGCCGTGTGTACCTTTTGCGATACCGATTTCGTCGGCACCAACGGCGACGGCGGCGGCAAGTTCAAGACCGCCGCACTGCTGGCTGACCACGTCAACAGCTTCTGGACGAGCCGCGAGGGCGACCCCAAACTGGTCGTCTGCACGGGCGGCGAGCCACTGCTGCAACTGGATGCGCCGCTGATCGACGCCCTGCACGCGCGCGGCTTCGAGATCGCCATCGAGAGCAACGGCACGATCAAGGCCCCCGAAGGCATCGATTGGATCTGCATCAGCCCCAAGGCCGACGCCGAAGTGGTCCAAACCTCGGGGCAGGAACTAAAACTGGTCTATCCGCAGGAGAAGGCCATGCCCGAGCGTTTCGAGCACATGGATTTCGAGCGCTTCTGGCTACAACCAATGGATGGGCCGGAGCAAGCCGCCAACACCCAGGCGGCCATGGACTATTGCCTGAAGCACCCGCAATGGCGGCTCAGCATCCAGACGCACAAATACATCGGTGTCCGGTAGGAAGCGCGCTTTTTTACCTGCGCTGCATCCAGCAGCCTCCTCGGTGACGACTAACGGATAGAACCACGTTATCGTCGCCACCGGAGGGCGCTGTTATGAACTTTCTGTATCTTGCCATGCTGATCCCGATCTTCGGGATTTTCTATGCCGCCTTCACTTCATACCTGAAGTATCGCCAGCATCGCGCCATGCTGGATGTGCTCAAGGTCTATGCCGACAAGGGCGAGGCCCCACCGCAGGAGGTGCTGGCGGCCCTGAGCAAGTCGCACTGTCTAGCGGAGCCGGGTCTGAACGCGCCCAGCACATTGGCGTCTGCTGGCCCTCCCAAGACGCAAGGGCCGATGCACTATTGGTCGCTGGTCGGGCTGTTTGCTGTGTTTGCGGCGGGCTTTGCCTATGCGGCTTGGGGCACGGGCGATGTGATGTATCCGTTCGCCATAGTGGCCTTTACCATGGGCGCGGTGGGTGTGTGGGCCTTGATCATGGCCATTGGCCTCAGTGTGAAGAAGTAGGCCCGTACGGACGGGGCGCGGGGAAATGACACCGCAAGACAGGCAGTGGCTGTCAGAGGCCCAAAACGGCTCGGACATTGCTTATGGGCGACTGGTCGCCAGCCATCAGACTGTGGTGCGAGGGTTTCTGCGCCGCATGCTGGGCGGCGGCTGGGCCGATGCTGACGATGTCGCGCAGGACGTCTTTGTCCACGCATGGCAGAGCCTACATTCAGTGCGCGAGCCGGATCGGTTCAAGTCATGGCTGATCGGGATCGCGTGGCGCAGGGCGCAGGATCACATCCGCAGCCACCAGCGCCGCGCCCGACGCGATCAGGATTGGCTGCAATCCCTATCCTTGCCGCAAGGCGTCAGTCAGGAAGACCGGATGGCGTTGGAACAGGCCATGCAGACCCTTGCGCCCGATGCGCGGGCCTGTGTGGCGCTCTCGCTGGGCGAAGGCTGGACCCACGCCGAGATATCGGCTTCGCTGAACTTGCCACTGGGGACGGTAAAGTCCCATCTAACGCGTGGGCGGGAAAAGCTTCTCGCCGCACTGGGAGGTGTCGAATGACCGCTGAACAGAAACTGATGGCCTTGATGGCGCTCGATACGCCCAAGCAGCCCGATCCTGTTTTAGAGTACGGGGTGTTGAACCGTGTGGCTAAACAGCGGGCCGTAGCCGCATTCGCCCATATGCTGGCCAAGATCGTGGTTGGCGGCGGTGTGCTGATGGCCTGTGCTTGGGCGTTGCAAGCTGGAGATAGCGCCGCGGTCGTGTCCGTCCTGATGTCGGTAGGCGCGTTGAGCGTGGCGGGTCTGATCGTCTGGACCTTGGGCCGTGTTGCACCCCGCGAGCATTAAAGCCGCGGGATGAGTTCCGGCGCGCCATGATCAGGATCAACAGCGCGCCGGATGTTCACTTACGGCTGTGCCGTCGTCGTCGCAGGCGACGTAGGCGCGCCATTCTTATAGCGTTCGAACCATTCCAGAATGGCGCTCATACGGGCGGCATTCTGTGACGGACGCACAGCCAGGCTGTGACCGACGCCGGGGATTTTCACCAGAGCGGTCGGTACGCCACGCAGCTGCAGGGCGGTGTAGTACTGCTCGGACTCGCTGACAGGCGTGCGATAGTCCTCGCTGCCGACCACCACCATGGTCGGCGTGGTCACATTGCCGACCAGCGACAGCGGCGAACGCTGCCAATAGGTCTGCGGATTTTCCCACGGGAACTCGCCGAACCAATAGCGGGCGAAGAAGGCGGGGTTATCGGCGGTCAGCACAAAGCTGGCCCAGTCAATTACCGGCTTTTGCACCACGGCGGCCTTGAAGCGGTCGGTCTTGCCGATGATCCAGCTGGTCAGCACGCCGCCGCCGGAGCCACCCGTGACGAACAGGCGATCCGGATCAGCCACACCGCGCGCAATCACAGCATCGACGCTGCTGATCAGGTCGTTATAGTCATTGCTGGGATAGTTGTGGTGGATCAGGTTGGCGAACTCGTCACCATACGACGTCGAGCCGCGCGGGTTCACCGACAGCACCGCATAGCCCGCTGCTGCCAACAGTTGGTTGTCGGTGGCAAAGTGCGGGCCATAGGCGGCAAACGGCCCGCCGTGGATTTCCAGCACCAGCGGATATTTCTGGCCTTCCACATAGCCCGCCGGAAGGGTCAGCCACGATTCAATCGCACGGCCGTCATGCGAGGAAGCGACCTCCAGTCTCTCGACCGCGCCCAAGGTCTTGCCATCCAGATAGTCGGCGTTGAGGCGCGTCAGCTGGGTCTGGCGACCTTGGCGCGCGACGTGGATGTCGGCAGGACGCAGGGCGCTGCCGCGCGTGAAGGCGATGGTGCCATCATTGGCCAGCGAGAATGAGCCGCCGGTGTAAGGGCGACCGATGTCGTCGCCGCTGAGGCCCTGAATGACCGTGGAAACCGTGCCGTCCAGCGTGACGCGCGCAACGGTGGTGGTGCCGTGGTCGTCATAGGCAAACAGGATCGAGCGCCCGTCCTTGCTCCAGACCGGAGACTGGACCGAACGGTCCAGATCGCCCGTCAGTACGCGGCGGTTGGAGCCGTCGGGGTTCATCACATACAGTCGGCTGTTGTGATAACCCATGCGCTGGTCGTCGAAGCCGACATAGGCGACGAGGCGACCATCGGGTGAGGCGACGGGCGACTGGTCAGGGCCGAGGCGGTCGGTCAGAGCCGTCAGCGCACCTGAGCGCACGTCCAGCGCATAGACCTCGCTGTTGTTGCTTTCGCGCTGCCAGTCCGGACCGCGATTGGCGCTGAGATAGAGGGTGGTGGCGTCGGGCGACCACGACAGCTTGCCGCTGTGGTGAAACTGTCCATCCGTGACCTGTCGTGCGCCGCCACCATCTGCGGGGGCAATGAACACTTGGCGATAGCCGGGCTTCAGATAGCCCTGACCGTCGGCGCGATATGCGACGGAATCGATCACTTCCAGCGGCGGTGCCCACTGCGCGCCTTCGGGCTTGGTCAGCGCGGTGCCCAGCTTCGGGGCTTGACCAGCCACCAGTACGGAATAGGCGATCTTGGTCCCGTCCGGCGACCAGCTGAGGCCGGTCGGCGTGTTGGGCAGGTTGGTCACACGCACGGACTCGCCACTGTCGATCCAGCGCACGAACAGCTGGGCGCGTCCGCCCTCTGCGGTCGAGATATAGGCCACGCGCGTGCCATCGGGAGACCAGCGCGGCTGGCTGTGTGATCCAGAGGATGCGACCAGCGGCGATTGCTGGCCCGTGCGCACGTCGATCATCCAGATCGTCGGGCGCATACGGTCGGTCATGATGTCTGCGGTTTGGCGCACATAGACAATGCGCGAGCCGTCAGGGCTGATCTGCGGGTCGGATGCGACCTCCAGATTGAACAGGTCCTGCGCCTGAAAGCGCGCCGCCTCCGACGCCAGCGGCACCGGTTGGGCCACAACGGGCGTCGCCACCAGCATCAGGGCGCAGCAGGCCCAAATAGATTGTCTCATTTAATATAACCCCCTCGTAACTTTGGACGATCATAGGTCCACGAAGGGGCGCGGCAAGCCGTTTTTACGCTGCCTATGGCCGGAGTCTTAGCACTCCAGACCGCGGCGCTGTCGGCGCTCGCAGCGGCGTTCTGCCTTTTCGCGCTTGGCGCGCAATTCTTCGTCCGAAGTGGTGACCGCATCGACGCCCGCGCCGACGACGGCACCTGTGGCCTTGGCCGCACCGCCCACCACGGCGGCACCGGCCCCCACGACAGTCCCTACCACGCAACCGGAGAGGGCCATCGCGCACAAGGTCGCGACAGACAGGCGGATCAGGGTGGAGGCAGTCGAGCGCATGGCGGTACCTGTGTAGTTCGGAGCCTTAGCCTTAAGCGTTCAGTGGCCGTGTGGCTACCTTGGTAGTTGTTCTAACTGTGTTATATCGACCTATCCGGGCATCACCTAAAAAGGGTCATGGCGCGCGTCTTACTACGTCAGAATCCGCGCATAGGCTTTGAAACCAAGATGACGACCAACCTGACCCTGCGCCCGTTTGAGGCGGACAGAGATACGGCGCGCCTGTCCGATATCTGGCTTCGGGCCTCGGTGATCGCTCACCCCTTTATCGGCGAGGCGACCCTGCGCGAGCAGCAACCGCTGATGGAGGACGTCTACCTGCCGATGGCCAGCACATGGGTGGCGGAAACAGACGGGCAGGCGGTTGGCTTTGTGTGTCTGCTGAAAAGCCACATCGCGGCCCTGTTCGTCGATCCGGCCCATCAGGGGCAGGGGATCGGTCGGGCGCTGCTGGATTTTGCCGCCAGCCGCAACAATGTGCTGACGCTGGAAGTCTATACCGACAACACCAGGGCCGTAGCCTTCTATGAACGCTATGGCTTCACCATCGAAAGCCAGCGAGAGGCCGACGATCAGGGCCAACCCTATGCCAATGCCCGCATGGTGTGGGTGCGCGTATAGAAAAGGGCGCTGGAGTGATCCAGCGCCCTTTGTCGTTTCGGAGGTCAGTCGGCCTTAGAGGCTGTCGACCATGACCAGTTCGGCATCCTCCTTGGCGGTGATGGTGATCACGGCCTCGTCGATGATGCCTGCGCCGTCGCGGGCGTTGAGCTGGGTGCCGTTCACGTCCACCTGACCCACGGCGGGGACGAGATAGGCGCGGCGGCCCGATTTCAGCTCATAGCTCAGGCTCTCGCCAGCCTTCAGCGTGGCCGCCAGAACCTTGGCGTCGGCGTTGATCTTCAGGGCTTCGTCTGCCGGATCGCCGGAGGCGACGACGGTGAACTTGCCCGAGCGGTCCGACTTCGGAAACTCGCGCTGACCCCACGAAGGTTCTGCACCCGGACGATCGGTCTCGATCCAGATTTGGAACAGCGTCGTCAGCTCGTCTTCCATATTGTATTCGGCGTGACGAACACCCGTGCCGGCGCTCATGACCTGAACGTCGCCAGCACCAGTGCGGCCTTGGTTACCCATGGAATCCTGGTGTGTGATGGCCCCCGTGCGGACATAGGTGATGATTTCCATGTCAGCGTGCGGGTGCGGCGGGAAGCCCGACTTCGGACCGATCTCGTCATCGTTCCAGACGCGCAGACGGCCCCAGCCCATACGGTTCGGATCGTAATAGTTGGCGAACGAGAAGTGGTGCTTGGCATTCAGCCAGCCGTGGTTGGCACCACCGAGGGTATTGAAAGGACGGACATCGATCATGGTGATCTCCCCAACGCTTAAAGTGTGCAGCCCGTTGCTGCGTCGTTGAGAGCTATATAAGGAACAGTTACTGTTACGAATAGGGGGTGGGGTGATCACGGATTGTTACAGATCTTCGGGGTAGCTCGTGAGTAATCCCAAATAAGTAGGGAGGAACCATTCCCTCCAGATGTCTTCATAGTTTTTGGGCAAAACTGATAGTCCGTGCCACAACATATAAATATCATGCTTTTTTTGTTCTTCGTTGGGATTTCCGTGGAATGTAGTGATGTCAACTAAAGGTATAGAGCTTTGTATTAGTTCTGGTTGACCATTATGTATAAATCTTCTGAGTCCATCGCGGTAATGACCAATAATTGGGCACATTTCTACGTCATACCAAAAATCATACGCCTCAATTCTCTTTGCAAAGTATTCCGCCATAGATCTCCAATCACCATCAGAGTGGAATTTTAATTCGGAATATTGATACGTAAATCTTTGAAATGCTGAAATAAGCTTTGATCTTTTGGCGTACCACCTTAAAGCATTGGTGCCGACTTCAGAATTTATACTATTTGCTTTAGGTATATAAATCATTTTGCTTGATTTATTGCGATAATCTTCTTTTTGCGGTAAAAGTATTTTGTCTATATAGTCATTTAGGCATACAAAATTGCATGTTTTGTTTTTTATATCTGCAATTACTAATAAAACAGGAAGTGCTATTCCCATTCTCTGAATGGTTACCAATTCGCTCGTTTCTAGTTTGAATTTGTAACATTCTACTTCTTTGAATTGTCTTTTATCTAAAATCTCAAAACTTTTTTCTACATTCCCTCGTTCGTATATTTTTTTCTTTTGAAAGGTGGGAGATTCAGTGCTTTTTAACTGAACAAAAAATGTTCACCAAGTGTTTGCGGGTATTCAGAATCTTTTTCAAAAACTTCTACTGCAAAATCTAGGCCGTAATCTGGCTTGTATTCTCTGATTACCCAATTTTTCGGTAGTAAAGACTTTAGTAGGGCTATCCCTTTTTCGTCAGTGAGGTGTTGAGGTGATCTTTGCTTTGCTTTTGCGGTCATTTTCATGAGTTTGCACATAATTTGGATTGCTATCCCACCTGCGCCCTGTGCCGCAGCTTCGCATCCGCCAGTACAATCGCTGCCATCGCTTCGACTACTGGAACGCCGCGCAGGGCGACGCAGGGGTCGTGGCGGCCTTTGGTGCGTAGATCCACTTCGGCGCCATCGCGGTTGATGGTCTGGCGATGGGTGAGGATGGAGGAGGTGGGTTTGAAGGCCACGCGGGCGGTGACGGGCTGGCCTGTCGAGATGCCGCCGAGGATGCCGCCCGCCTTGTTCGACAGGAAGACAGGCTCGCCGTCGGGACCGATGCGCATTTCGTCGGCGTTTTCCTCGCCTGACAGCATGGCGGCCTCGAAGCCCGCGCCGATTTCCACGCCCTTGACGGCGTTGATGGTCATCAGGCCCGCGGCCAGTTCGCTATCCAGCTTGGCATAGAGCGGTGCGCCCCATCCGGCAGGCACGCCGGTGACTTCCAGCGCCACGACCGCGCCGATGCTGGAGCCTGCCTTGCGCACGGTATCCAGATAGGCTTCCCATTCCGGCACCACTTCATTGGATGCCGCGAACAGGGCGTTGTCGTAAACGGCGCTGAAGTCGATCTGGTCGTCAGGGATGCGGTGCGGGCCAAGCTGCACCACGCCTGCACGGATTTGGATGCTGTCACCCAGAACCTTGCGCGCCACGGCACCGGCAGCCACGCGGCTGGCCGTTTCGCGGGCGGATGAGCGACCGCCGCCGCGATAGTCGCGCACGCCATATTTGGCCTGATAGGCAAAGTCGGCATGACCGGGGCGGAAGGCGTGGGCGATCTCGCCATAGTCCTTGGAGCGCTGGTCGGTGTTTTCGATCATCAGGCTGATCGGCGTGCCGGTGGTGACGGGGCCGTTGCCATCGTCGAACACGCCGGACAGGATTTTGACCGCGTCGGCCTCTTGGCGCTGGGTGACGAAACGGCTGCCGCCCGGTTTGCGCTGGTCCAGATACGGCTGGATGTCCGCTTCGGTCAGCGGGATCAGCGGCGGGCAGCCGTCAACGACGACGCCAATGGCCGGCCCGTGGCTTTCGCCCCAGGTGGTGATGCGGAACAGGTGACCGAAGCTGTTATGTGACATGGGTACGGGGATTAAGCCGCTGCGCTATGGTCCGTCCAGACCCGAGTGAAGCGGGCCAGCATATCTTCAACCGCCGAGGGCATGTCGTCACAGCCTTCCAGCTTGATGAACAGGTCTCCGGCAGGGCGGTTGCCGCGGGCGGGCAGGCCTAATCCCTTGAAGCACAGACGTACGGGCTCGACCATGTCGGGCACCAGCCATGCGACCTGTGGCCCTGCGTGGGTGTCGATCTCGATGCGGCCCCCGTCTCGCAGATAGCGATGGGCGATCCGATGGGTGACAAACAGATCGCCGTCCAGCACCGACATGTCGTCGGCAGGGCGGATCATCACCGGCACCTGCTGGCCGTCATCCAGCCGCACACGGTCGGCAGTACGGATGCCCGGCGGAATGTGCACCAGCAAACGCCGCCCGGACAGTTTCAGCGACACACAGCCGCCGTGCAGGGCCTGCATCGGCGTGATCACCAACAAGGGCGGCGGGGTAAAGGCCTTTTCCGCAGGGCGCGGCGTAAGCGGAACGGGCAGGGGCGCAGGCTGGGCCTGAAGCAGGTGATAGGCGTCGATGACGGCGCGAAACCGCTCTACATCGCCGCCTGCGCTGTCGGGATGGGCGGCCTTGGCCGCGCGGCGAAAGGCCGCCGACAGGCCGTCAGCCCCCACCGGAGCGCGCAGCCCCAGCAGGCGACAGGCCTCTGTCACGGTCATTGCCTTGCCATCCATGGGGCGCACCCTGCGGCCATATGGTCAAGAGCGGGTTAACCTTGATCAATTCGTGCGCAAACCTCGTGTCTTTGACTTGGGCCAGCGGGCGTGGCGGCTGTATAGCAGGGGCATGAGCCATTCCGTCATTCCGCCCAGCCCCAGTCACGATGACTATGCGGCCCAACTAGCCGCCAATGCCGACGACACCGTCTATGACGGCGATAACCCCGTCGCCCTGTTCATCGACTGGCTGGCGCAGGCGCGACAGGCCGAGCCGAATGACGCCAATGCCATGACCTTGGCGACGGTCGATGCCGACGGCATGCCCGATGCCCGCATTGTGCTGCTGAAGGATATCGACGCCGACGGCTTTACCTTCTTCTCCAACACCCAAAGCGCCAAGGGGCAGGAACTGGCCGACAGGCCGGTTGCGGCGCTGGTATTCCACTGGAAGTCGCTGCGCCGTCAGGTGCGGGTGCGCGGAGTGGTCGAGCCGGTCTCCGCTGCCGAGGCCGATGCCTATTTCGCCAGCCGCGCGCGTGAAAGCCGTATCGGTGCATGGGCGTCGGACCAGTCCCGTCCGCTGGACAGCCGCGCGCAACTGGAACAGCGGGTTCAGGAACAGACCGAGCGTTTCGAGGGGCAGGACGTGCCGCGACCCGAACACTGGGCCGGATGGCGACTGAGGCCGCAGTCTATCGAGTTCTGGCGTGATCGCGCCTTCCGCCTTCACGACCGTATGCAGTTCCGTAAGGACGCAGAGGGCTGGACGAAAACGCGGCTCTATCCCTGATCGGGATCAGACGCCGTAGCGGGCCCAGAAGGTCTGAACGGCGTCTTCGGCAATGGCGGCAGGGGTGCGGTTCAATACCGGATCCTTGCCCATGGCCAGCGGCAGCAGCATGATCGGGTGTTCCACCATGCCCAGAAGCTGGCTGACCGCCCAGCTGGATTTCTCCATTCGGGTCAGGCCCTGGGCATTCATCTGGTCGAACATATCGATCAGGTTTTGGGCGATGTTTCCGCGCCCTTCGTCGAAGAAGTCAGCCACAACCCCTTCAAATCGTTGGCGTTCAGAAATGATCAGGCGGAACATTCTCCGCACGAACGGGTCGGCGAGAAACTCTGCATAGCTGATCATAAACTGTGTCAGCTTTTGACGGCTGGGCGGACCTTCGGATTTGACCGCCTCCATCCGCTTGCCGAAATCCTGCGCGGCATCTTTTACGACCGCTTCGAACAGGGCCGCCTTGCTCTCGAAGAACATATAGAGGGTGGCGGTAGAAACGCTGGCTTCACGCGCGATGGGCTCTATGCGGGTGGCTGCATAGCCAACCGATACGAACTGATGGCGCGCTTCGCGGACAATGGCGAGCGCTCGGGGATCCTGTGTCGGATGCATGCAGGCGGCAACGTTCGTCGATTGCTGTTTCTAAGCTTGACCATGGCGCAATAGTCTACACCGCGCAAGCACAGCTATATTTGCATCGGAAATGCAATAACGGAACCGCAGAGGTCTTATCCGTAAAGTTACGTAAGATCACACGGAACAAATATTGGGATTGTATTTTAACAACTTAGGATGGGTGAGTACGGGTGCGACCAAACGTACCACGGCCTGACGATCAATCAGTCGTACGGCTGCCGTTGCGTCTGCCACTATGAAATCGGCATGTACGCGGGAGGGTTCGGTAAAGCTCTCGTGACCCGGCCGGACCGTCAGCAGATATTGGTTCACCACAGAGTCAGCGGTGCGCCCGCGCTCGATCTGATCGCGCAGCAAACGGCGGATGAAGCGGATGTCGGCGGGGGTGTCGACAAACACCTTGATGTCGAACAGATCGCACAGGGCGGCATTACACAGCACATGGGTGCCTTCGATCACCACCACCTCGGCGGCGCGCACGGGCTCGCCACCGGCTTCGCGGCCGTGGGTGATGAAGGAATAGATCGGGGCGACAATGTCCTGACCGGCTTTCAGCGCCTTGAGGTCGCGGATCAGCAGATCGTGATCGCGTGCGTCAACATGGTCGAAATCATGCGTGGCCGGATCAAATCCGGGAACGGAGGCGGCGTCCTTATAATAGGAATCCTCTCGCAACAGGGTGGCGCAGCCTTGTGGAAGCGAGGAAATCAGGGCTTCGGCCAGAGTGGACTTGCCCGAGCCCGAGCCGCCGGTGATCGCGATGAGGATGGTCATGGTCCTGCCTCTCTCACCCGATGACCCGTTCAGCAAGTCGGCAAAGGTCGTATTCACAGCTTTTCATGGCTGAAGCTGACCTTAGGTCACATTGATCCTGTCGTGTTTCTTATCATAGCCTGCTGACCAAGCGCCGATCGACGAACAACGAGCGCATTTGGCATAGGTTTAGGAGGATACACGATGCACGGACTGATGCAGGACTGGCCGCTGACGGTCGACCGGATTCTGGAACACGCCAAAAACTGGCATCCGGATCGCAAGGTCGTCACCCGCTCGGTGGAGGGACCGATCGTCAGTGTCACCTATGCCGAGCTGTACGATCGCGCGCGCAAGGTGTCGAACTTCCTCCAAGCGTTCGGCATCAAGACCGGCGACCGCGTGGCGACCCTGTGCTGGAACACCTCCAACCATATGGAGGCGTGGTACGGCATTATGGGCATTGGTGCGGTGTGCCACACCCTGAACCCGCGTCTGTTTGCCGAGCAGCTGGTCTATATCATCAACCACGCCGAAGACCGGATCGTCTTTACGGACCTGACGTTTGTGCCGCTGCTGGAAGCCATCCTGCCGCACATTCCCAAGGTCGAGAAATTCATCATCATGACCGATGCGGCCCACATGCCGCAGACCAAGCTGCCGAATGTGGAATGCTATGAGACCCTGTTGGAGCAGGCCTCGACCGATGTGGTCTGGGGCGGCTTTGACGAGCGCACGGCCTGCGGCCTCTGCTACACCTCGGGCACGACCGGCAATCCCAAGGGGGTGCTCTACACCCACCGCTCCAACTTCCTGCACACGCTGATGGGCCTGCAAGCCACGGTTCTGGGGGCAACGCCAAAGGATGTGATCCTGCCGGTGGTGCCGATGTTTCATGCCAATGCATGGGGTATTGCCTTTGCCGGTCCGGCAGCGGGAGCCAAGGTGGTGATGCCGGGCGCGCGTATGGACGGTGCGGCCATCTATGAACTGCTGGAGTCCGAGGGCGTAACCTTCAGCGCCGCCGTGCCCACCGTCTGGCAGGGCCTGTTGCAGCACATGCGCGAGAACAAACTGAAGCTGTCCACGGTCAAGCGCGTGCTGATCGGCGGGGCGGCGGTGCCGGAAATGCTGATCCGTGCCTTCAATGACGAGTTTGGCGTCGAAGTGGTGCAGGGCTGGGGCATGACTGAGACCTCGCCCATCGGCACCGTGTCCAACCTTCTGCCCGAGATGGAGGGCTGGTCGCAGGACGAACAGATCAAATACCGCGTCAAACAGGGCATTCCGCCGCTGGGCATCGACTTGAAGCTGGAAGACGACGACGGAAATCGTCTGCCTCATGATGGCGAGACCTATGGCCGCTTGCTGATCAAGGGCCCGACGGTTGCTGCGGCCTATTTCAAGGGCGAGGGCAGCATTCTGGACAAGGATGACTTCTTCGATACCGGTGACGTCGCCACCATCGATCCGCTGGGCTATATGCAGATCACCGACCGCGCCAAGGATGTGATCAAGTCCGGCGGTGAGTGGATCAGCTCTATCGAAATCGAAAACCTTGCCGTGGGTCACCCCAAGGTCGAGCTGGCCGCCGTGATCGGTGCCGCACACCCGAAATGGGACGAACGCCCGCTGTTGATCGTCAAGCTGAAAGAGGGCGAGACTCTGGACAAACAGGAGCATCTGGACTTCCTGCAAGGCAAGATTGCCAAGTGGTGGATGCCGGATGATGTTGTCGCGGTTGACGAAATCCCCCTTGGCGCCACGGGCAAGATCGACAAGAAGCTTCTGCGAGAGCGGATGAAGGACTATCGCCTGCCCACTGCGGGCTGATCGTCCTCTCGACAAGGGAGGCTTCTCATGACCCAAGCGTCGCGTCCGGTACGGACACTGATTACCCTGTTGGTTTTGGTGGTGTTTTTGGCACCGCTGACCTTGCTGGTGTCGGTGTACGGGACGCGGCTGGGCTTCATGGATATCCAGACCGGCTATGGCACCATCGGCCAACGGGTGGTGCCAATGCTGTCTTATGTCGGGCTGGGCGCGGCAGTGCTGGCCTGCCTGTTGCTGATCAAGGATCGCGGGTTCTGGATGTTGTCACTGGCATCGCTGGTCGTGGCAGGCGTGATGGTGGGCGGCGTGGTCAGCCAATCGCGCCAGTGGTCGTCTGCCCCGCGTGACGTGACCACCAATGTCGAAGACGCTCCGGCTTTTGCGGGCCGTCTGGGACAGGAGCGCCGCGCGGTCCGTCCCGTCGAGTATCAACCGGCGGCTTGCGAAGGTTTGGCGGCGGTCCATTCCCAACTGGCCGCCGAAAGCGTGGCGTGGGCCATGGACAAGGCGGGCATCACCGTCATGGGCACCTCGCCGTTCCGCGTCGATGGCTGGACCGAGGGGGCTATCTATGGCGTGCGCCACGATGTGACTGTGCGTATCCGTCCGGGGCGCACGGACCTGCGCGTCTCGGGTCGCGACGGACTGGCCATCGGCGATCAGGCCTGCACGCTGGCGAAGAAACTGCGCGACGCTATGGAAGAAGCCCGAAACGCCTAGGCGCGGTTACGCCAGTGTCCAGCGCGCCGATAGCTCAGGCGCGGGCGAGGGGACAACACGTCCATCTTTGGCCAGCTTCATCAGGTGCGACAGCACCGACAGGCTGGCCGCGGGCCACAGCCGCTGGTCAACGGCGGCATAGAGCACAGGGACCATCTCAGCGATGGTGCTATGTCCGGCCTTCAGCTGCGCCAACACCTGATTTTCGCGCTCGATGCGGTGGTCCTTATAGGCTTGCAGGAAGGGTGCGACTTCGGTGATGGCCGGACCGTGCGTGGGCCAGAGGATGTCAAAGCCGCGTGCCATCACCTTGTCCAGACTGTCCATATAGTCGGCCATGTCGCCATCGGGCGGAGCCACAATAGTGGTGGACCAGCCCATGATGTGATCGCCGCTGAATAGTGCGTTCTCTTCTTTCAGGGCAAAGGCCAGATGGTTCGAGGCGTGGCCCGGCGTCTCCATGACCTCCAGCGTCCAGCCATCGCCCTCGATCAGCTGGCCGTCGGACAACAGGGCGTCGGGCGTAAAGCTGTCGTCCTGACCCTCGGCACTGGCATCGGTGCGCGCGGGCAGGGGCGCGGCCAAGATCGGGGCATTGCCGCACGCCTGCGACAGGCGGGTGCTGAGCGGCGAGTGATCCAGATGGGTATGGGTGATCAGGATGTGGCTTACGGTCCGCCCGTCGAGCGCATTCAACAAGGCCTCGAAATGCGCATCATCATGCGGTCCGGGGTCAATCACGGCCACGCGGGCACCTGCTTCTGCTCGGCCCACGACATAGGTGCCGGTGCCAACATAGGTGAACGGACTTGGATTGTTGCAGATCACCCGCTGGATCAGCGGCGACACCTGATCGCAGCGCCCATAGGTCCAGTCGAACTCACGATAGAACTGCATAAGTCACCCTTGGCCCGCCGAGGGGCCAGTATGGCCGGTTCAAGGAGCCGTAACTTCGCCACAGCGGACAGTGCGGCGCAACCTCATGCAGGGTTCGCCCAATCATTGCACGAGTGCACCTAGCCAATGGCCGTGACCACTCCGCTGCGGCCAATTCTGATCGCCTTACTTTTCTGCTCAGAATCGTTGAACTCTGATGCCGCGACTACGCCCCACTGACATAAGGTAACTGCCAAGACTGGCCTTGCGAATCCGTACCGGGTCGCCTTGGCGATTAAGCACGGCGTGGCGGGCATTATCGGTCTGGTGCCAAGTGCTGCCGTCTTCAAGTTGGAACTGCCATCGCCCATTTTGACCACGCGTGGCGCGAACCAATGTCGTTTCAATTTGGTCGAGCGAATCAGAACCGTCGTCGCCCCGTCCCAAAATGCCGGAAAGATCTGGAGCTTGGAAACCGAAAAGCTGTCGTCTGGTCTGTTGTACCTGCGCTCGATCGATGAAAGCGATCTCGCCGGCCGTCTCTGCCGCGTCTAGAGCCGCTATCTTTTGATCGAAGCATTCCAGTCTGGCTTGGCCATCTCCGATACTTCGGCAAGCTTTGAGTTCGTCCACGAGGGATGCAGATGGGTTTTGCGAATAGCCAAATGCCATTCCTGGCAGAAGGAGAAACATGCCTCCGCTGCACAAAAATCTATTGACTATACGAATGTATTTTCCAGTTTTCCGAGTGTTATGGGCGGATTTTGTCAAATTTAGCATCTTTCAAGCGGTGCTATTTTAGCTGTAATTTTGACGTAGTGATGCCATGTTTTGACGCGCTGGGGTAACTTTACGTAGCAGTTTTCTCCTCGAACGGGTGAATGTGGTTCAAATGTTACATCGTTGTCTCAATCATGACCGAATAGTGTTGATATCCTAGACTCTTTTCCCAGGTTGGTGAATGCAGGGAAAGTTACTGTCCTTCTCGGATAGGTAGCTCTCATTCATCGACACTTAGTCGACCCTTACGGGGAGTAGGGAACTTGACTCATCACAACCTCCGTCGTCGCCTTCTGGCGACGACTGTCTTTGGCGCAGCGGTGGCAATGGCCGCACCGGTTGCGGTTCAGGCGCAGGAAGCGGACCAGCCGACGACGGTGTCCGACATCGTGGTAACGGGCTCACGTATCGCGCGTCGCGATGCGGTGGCCGAAAGCCCGATTCTGACTGTCCAGCAGGAAGACATCACCCACTCGGGGGCCACCACCGTTGAGCACTACCTCAACACACTGCCGCAAGTTACGGCAGGCCTCTCTTCACAATCGAACAACCCGTCGTCTAACGGTCGTGCTTTTATTGACCTTCGTGGGCTGGGCTCGGGTCGTAACCTGGTCCTGATTGACGGTCGTCGCCCCATGGGCTCCACAGGAGCCGGCACAGTCGATACCAACACCATCCCAGCAGCTCTTATTGACCGTGTTGAGATCATTTCCGGCGGTGCAGCCTCGACCTATGGCGCTGACGCGGTTTCGGGTGTCGTCAACTTTATTCTTAAAGATCGGTTCGACGGTATTCAGCTCGACTCTCAGTATCGTCTGACTGAACAGGGTGACGGCGAGGAATGGTCGACCGACATCACCTTCGGCGGCAATTTCGCCGATGGCAAAGGCAACGCGGTATTCAACGCTGGATATTTCAGCCGTGAAGCTATGTACAAGGATGCTCGTGACTTCGCCGGTCAGGCTTCAAGCACGACCTCCATCTTCCCGGGCGGCAGCGCGGGTATGATTGGCGACAACGTGCCGGATCAGGCAGCTGTTGATGCGATTTTCGGCGGCGCGGGGCGTTGTGACGCGAGCGGCGGCTGGGCTGGCTTCGGCTTTAACCCGGACGGTAGCCTCTTCTGTACCGGCCTGTCGACCAGTTCGGTCTACAACATGTATGGCTATACCGGCCCGGAATCGGCTATCGCCACCGCCTTTGCTCCGAACATTTTCTCGTACAACTTCGAGCCCGACAACATACTTGTCTTGCCGATGGAGCGCTGGAACCTGTTCACGCGCGTCAACTATGACCTGAACGAACAGTTCAAGCCATACGTGCAAGCGATGTACACCAACTACAATGCTCTGCAGGAACTGGCTCCGACCCCAGCAGGCGGAAACACTGGTTGGAACGTCAGCGCCACCAACCCATTCATTAGCCCGTCCCTCGCTGCCGTACTTGCAGCTCGCCCGGACCCGTTGGCACCGTTCGCTTTCTCCAAGCGCTTTAACGATCTTGGTGGGCGTACCGGCTATAATACCCACGATGTGTGGCAGGTGACCCTGGGTACCAAGGGTGCATTGGCACGCACCGAAACCTGGCAGTACGACGTTTATGCGTCTTACGGGCGTTCGGTTCTGAACGAGATTCAAGGCGGTAACGTTCGTCGCGATCGCGTCCAGCAACTGCTTGACGCGCCGACCGTCAGTGCGATGAGCACTCTCTCCGGCGGAGCCTGCCCGAACGGTCTTAACCTTTTCGGCCAAGGTGCTCTGGACCCGACCTGTGCGGCTTGGGTCAGCTTGGAAGCCAAGAACCTTACGGTTATTGAGCAATCGATGGTCGAGGCAACTGTAAATGGTGATCTCTTCGAGATGCCAGCAGGTCCGCTTCAAGGTGCCTTCGGTATCAGCTACCGCGAGATTGACTTTGATTTCCGTCCGGATAGCGGCCTGCAGCCGGGCTTGGTTGCTGGCTTTAACCAGCAACTCCCGATCGCTGGGGCTTTGAACTGGACCGACCTGTTCGCAGAACTGCTAGTGCCTATCGTTAAGGATGTAGCTTTCGCGAAGGACATGTCGCTGTCCTTGGGCTGGCGCGTGTCTGATAACTCCAACACTGGGGCGTCCGAGTCCTGGAAGGCCAACCTGGAGTGGCAGGTCAACGATTGGTTCCGTCTACGTGGCGGCATGCAGACCGCTATCCGCGCGCCTTCGATCGGTGACCTCTTCTCGCCGCAGACCAATAACTTCCCTTCGTTCAACCTGTCGGACCCGTGTGACGTTCGTCTCCCCGCATCGGACTATAGCCGTTCGGGCCCGAACGCGGCTCAAGTCGCTGCACTGTGCGCTACTCAGTCTTCGGTCGCGGGCCGTGAGACCTTCACGTGGAGCGGTCAGGCCAACTCGATCGGCGGTGGTAATCCGGATCTTTCGCCGGAAACGTCGGAGTCGTGGACTGCCGGTTTCGTAGCACATTCGCCCTTCAACACGGGCGGCTGGGCAGACACGCTTTATCTGTCGGTGGACTACTGGTCTATCGCGCTGGAAGATGTCATCGCCGCTCCGGGCGCGGCTACGGTTGTTCAGCGTTGCTTTAACCGCGATAATGCCAATCCGACTTTCGATGCTAACAATGAATGGTGTCAGCTTTTCAATCGTAACCAGGCTACTGGTGGGGTGGAAGAACTGAAGCTGTTTGCTCGTAACCAGGCAGCCACCGAAACCTCGGGTGTCGACGTGACGTTCAACGTCCGTTTGGACACCGAAGCTGCAGGTTCTTTTGGCCTGAACGTCCTGTCCACTTGGGTAGAGAAGTACACCAGCCAACTGTCCTCAGTTGATCCGGTTTATGACTTTGTAGGCACGATCGGTTCTGGCACCGGTTCGGCAGTGCCTGAATGGCGCCATACGATCCAAACCAGCTGGACGCTGGATCCCGTGTCTCTAACGGCAACGGCTCGTTACATCGACGATATGGTGCATTCGAACACTGTAACCGGTGGTTCGGGTACCGGCGTTGACAACGTTTGGTATTTCGATTTGCGCGGAACTTGGAATGTTAATGATACCGTTTCCCTACGCGCTGGTGTCAATAACGTGTTCGACGAACAGCCTCAGCTGTATACCCCGAACGTCCAGTCCAATACCGACCCGTCAACCTATGATGTCTTAGGTCGTCGCTATTTCGTGGGTCTGACCGCTCGCTTCTAATCGAAGAGAACGATCATCATAGGAAAGGGCGGGAGAGAGATCTCCCGCCCTTTTCAATTTCTAGTTTATCCGTCGAACTCGAATTTCAGGGCTGTTGCCAATCTTGATAAAGTAGCTGCCTAAAGAGCCTCTCCTTACCACTGCGCTGGTGTCAGGGCTTGGCGTCATCCGCGTGGGATTTTGGTCCGTCTGCTCCCAAACTGATCCGTCGTTGAGAGTGTAGACGCGCTTGCCGCCGCTATTCACCGTTGATGAGGCGATGGACGATTCAAGGCGGTCTAGGGAGGCGACATCATCATTGGTGGTTGTCGGCGTTCTCCTTCCGAACCCCAAACGAGGGACCTGTCTTTGATGTTCTGAAGTAGAAATAATGACTACCCCGCTATGGTGAAGTTCAATCAAAAGAGAAGCTTCGCGATGATAACAGCTAAGCTTATCGCGGTCTTCGTGGATGCTTTCGCATCGTTGTAATCCGTCAAGTGGAGACGGTATCGCTTGCATGGATGCGGTGGCGATTGAAGCGAGCAAGTAACTGAAAACCATGATTTTTCACCATAAGCCCTAAGGCAGCAGGAGTGTGTCGAAAAGGTGACGTCAGATTACAAAGTTATCTTTATTATCATATGTGGCATGACAGCGGTCACTAACCAAGCAAGCATCCCTCATGGCGCGACATTGTCGGTCGGCGCACTTATGGAGGGATATCGTTTTGGCTAAGAAACATATTCGTGGCTGGTTACTTGCCAGCAGCGTACTGGCCGGAATGACTGCAGTCGCGGTATCGGCACCGGCCACGGCTCAAGAGGCCGAGCAAGCCTCGCAGGTTGCCGATATTGTCGTGACGGGTTCGCGCATCCGACAGCGCAATCTGGTCACCACCAGTCCGGTGACCCAGGTGTCGGCCGAAGATATCGACGTGCAGGGCGTGACCCGCGTTGAAGACCTCGTCACCCAACTGCCGCAAGCCTTCGCATCGCAAAACTCGACAGTATCCAACGGTGCCTCGGGTACGGCGACAGTGTCGCTGCGCAATCTGGGTGCTGACCGCACCCTGGTTCTGATCGACGGCAAGCGCATGGGCTATGGCTCGGCTTCGGATGCCGCCGCCGACCTGAACCAGATCCCGGGTCAGATGGTGGAACGCGTGGAAGTCCTCACGGGCGGTGCATCGGCCGTCTACGGCTCTGATGCTGTGGCCGGCGTGGTGAACTTCATCATGCGCAAGAATTTCGAAGGCATCGAAATCGACGCCAGCTACGGCTTCTATCAGCACAACAATGATTACGACGGCGTCGGCAATCTGCGTCAGGTTATCGAAGATCGCGGTCAGACTTCGGACCAGTTCCGCCTGCCAGACGACGACATCATGGTTGGCTTCAGCCGTGAAGTGAACATGATCATGGGCGTGAACGCGCCGGATGATCGTGGCAACATCACCCTGTATGCAGGCTATCGCAAGAACAACAAAGTTCTACAGCGCGATTATGACTACTCGGCCTGTGCCATCGGCGATCCGAGCGCCGCGGCACCGAACGACTTTACCTGCGCGGGTTCCGGCACGACCTATCCGGGCTATTTCACGGACTTTGAGTCAGACGGCTACGCATATACCCTCGACGCGAACAACAATTTTGTCGACTACGTTGGGGCGCGTGACGCCTACAACTATGGCCCGATTAACTACTTCCAGCGTCCGGACGAGCGCTACACCCTTGGCACTTTCGGCCACTATCAGGTGAACGACAAGCTGGAACTCTACACCCAGCTCATGTTCTCCGATTACCGTACGGTCGCGCAGATTGCGCCGTCGGGTAACTTCTTCGGTGAGTTCGCAAACGGCTTCCGTACCACCGACGGTAAGTCGTCCATGAGTTGCGCCACGCCGCTCCTGTCGGCGCAACAACTGGGGGCCATCCAGGCTGCCGGCTATTGCGCGGCTCCGACGGATCGATTCAGCATTTTCATCGGCCGACGTAACGTGGAGGGCGGTGGTCGTCAGTCCGACCTCAGCTTCCAAAGCTTCCGTGGCGTGATTGGCGCACGTGGGGAGCTGGACGAAGGTTGGTCGTATGACTTCTCCGCTCAATATCAGCGCGTGAAAGAAGCACAGATCTACCGCAACGAGTTCTCGAACACGCGTCTGGCGCGTGCTCTGGATGTCGTCCGTGACGGCAGCGGTAACCTTGTGTGCTCGGCGACGCTGGCGGGCCTTGATGCCGACTGCGTGCCGTACAACATCTTCCAGCGCGATGGCGTGACGCAGGAAGCGCTGAACTATCTGCAGGTTCCGCTGCTCTCCAATGCCTGGACGCAGCAGCAGATCGTGAACCTGTCATTCGCCGTGGATCTGGGCGTATATGGCGTTAAGTCGCCGTGGGCAAATAATCCGGTTCAAGTCGCATTTGGTTCGGAGTTCCGTCGTGACTCGCTGGACCTGACTCCGGACATCAGCTTCACCTCGGGTGATGGTGCAGGCCAAGGTGGACCGTTCCTCGGTCTGTCGGGCTCTAACGAAGTCATCGACGTTTATGGGGAAGCCCAGATTCCGCTGGTAGAAGGTCGCGCCTTCGCCGAGCAGATTGCGCTGGATCTGGCCTATCGTCACTCCGAGTACAAACTTGGTGGCGGTACCGATGCATGGAAGATTGGTGGCGACTGGGCCCCGACCCGGGACATCCGCTTCCGCGCCTCGGCCCAACGCGCCGTTCGCGCGCCGAACGTCATTGAACTGTTCACCGCTCAAGGCGTGGGCCTGTTCAATATGACCACGGGTGATCCCTGCTATCGCGGTAATGCGACCTACGCTGGCGACGCGGCATGTATCGGTACTAACCCGTGGCAGGTCACCCCTGAACAGTCGAACAATGCGTCTCTGAACAGCCCGGCGACGCAATACAATGTGTTCGGCGGCGGTAATCCGAATCTGGCTCCGGAAACCTCGGACACCTACACCTTTGGTCTGGTGTTCACGCCATCAGCGGTTCCGGGTCTGAATATTTCGGTCGACTATTTCGATATTTCGATCGAAGACCTGATTTCCTCGGTTGGTTCGCTGAACACCCTGCAGGCCTGCTATGACAACGGCTTGGCCAGTGCCTGTGAGCGCATCCAGCGTAACTCGAACGGCCAGTTGTGGGTCGGGTCGGGTCAGGTTGTGAACCTGGCAACCAACATCGGTGGTCTGGAGACCTCGGGCATCGATATCAGTGCCAACTATCGCTATGACCTGGGCGATCGCGGCAGCCTCGGCTTCGCAATGACCGGTACGTGGCTGAACGAGCTGGTCACCGATACCGGCCTTGGCTTCTCGAACTCGGTGTACGACTGCTCGGGCTTCTTCGGTAGCCAGTGTGGTACGCCGAACCCCGAGTGGCGCCACCGCTTCCGTGTCGATTACTCGCCGAACGATGTCTTCACCATCAACGGCACGTGGCGTCACATCAGCGAAGTCGAGCAAGCCATTCTGGCTGCTGATGGTTCGCTGAACAACGCATCGGGCATTGATCGCATCTGGGATGCTCAAAACTACTTCGACATCTCGGCCACGTGGCGCATGCGTGACAATGTGACCCTGCGTGCAGGTGTGAACAATGTGCTGGATCGCGATCCGCCGATCTCGCCTGCTGCCAGCACGGACGGTAACGGGAACACCTTCCCGCAGACCTATGACTCCATGGGCCGTTACGTGTTCTTTGGCGTGACTGCGAACTTCTAAGCATGTGCTGAAGTTAGATTGTGTCGAGAATGGCGGTCCCTCGCGGGCCGCCATTTTCGTTGGGAGCCGTGTGCCAGTGCCCGCATTAGGGCTAGAGACGGCCTACACGGGATTTGTATCCCAATGTTCTATTTGGAATGGAGGATCGCAAGCTGCATTATCCATGAAAAATTTTATTGACTTAACGCCGGTAATAGACCTCAACGGCGCAAGACTCTTGCTCGTCAGCTTTTAGGGCAATGCTCAGACAACTGATTTACATGACAAAATTTCGTCGTGATCAGAAAACCTAAAAACTAGATTGCTTTTTGTTAATGTGACGAAAAAGCGACTAAAATGTGCGCGGTGATATCGTGCGGGCGTTCCCGGTGGCAAGGCGCGACATTCTGTCCTCAATATAGGTGCGCTGCAGCATAGGGGCTGAGGCGAATCTTGGGCCGTAAGGGCCTTTTGGAGGGATATGAATGGCGGGGATGAAAGCATTTAAGCAGAGAATGATGGGCACGACCCTGTTGGGCAGTGCGCTCATGGCGGCGGGGATTGCGGCACCGTTGGTAGCGATTTCGATGCCGACAGTTGCCGTGGCTCAGGCACAGTCTGGCTCGCTTCGTGTGGCCATCACGGGCGAGGGCGGTGCAGTTGTGTCCGGGGCGACGGTAGTCGTGAGCTCACCAGACAGTCTGTTGACCCGCACCGGCGTAACCGGTGCTGATGGTCGTGTCCGTATCTCGGGTCTGGACCCGGCGACCAACTATACGGTCGCTGTCACCGCAGATGGCTATTCGCCATACTCCGCTTCCAGCGTTGCTGTTGTCAGCGGTCGCGACCTGAGCCTGACCTATGCGCTCTCTTCCGTTGGCTCCGACACGACACGCGTGGGCGACATTGTCGTGACCGGCCGTTCACTGGCAGCCATCGATACCACCTCGGCCACCGTGGCGACGACCCTGACGCTCGGCGTCGTGGAGTCCCTGCCGACCGGCCGTAACTATCAGAGCTATCTGCAACTGGTTCCGGGTGTGAAGCCCGGTAGCAACCCCTCGTCCAAGTCGGGTGTGAACTCGTCGGTGACGGGCGTGACCGGTTCATCCTCGGACAACATTTACATCCTCGACGGTGTTAATGTGACCGACCCGGTCACGGGTACGTTCGGCGCCAACTTCAACTCCGAAATCATTCAGGAGCAACAGGTCATTACCGGCGGGGTGCCTGCCGAATATGAAGGTGGCGCGGGTCTGATCTCGTCCGTGATTACCAAGTCGGGTTCGAACGAGTGGCACGGCTCGCTGAACTATTACTTCCAGAATGACGGTCTGGTCCAAGACGACAAGCACGGTGAATCGGCTGGCTTCTCGACCTACGACACCGCCTTTACCCTTGGCGGCCCTATCCTGCGCGACCGCCTGTGGTTCTTTGGTTCGTACCAAAAGAAATACCGTGAAGATGAAGTGACCTTCCCGGGTACAGAAGACGTCCAGCGCGTCGTCACCAACGAAGCCGAATACGGCTTTGCCAAGCTGACCTGGCAGATCACCGATGATGATCGTCTGACTGTCAGCTACTTCAACGACCCGACTGAAATCAGCGGCACCTCGAATGCTTCGACGCGCAACTATCGCGACACGTCGCAGGTTCAGGGCGGTGACAAGTACAAGATCGACTACACCCGCACTTGGGGTGACCTGCTGCTGAATGCCTATTGGTATAAGCATGAGGCCGAACTGACCACGCTGGCCGCAGACCAGTCGGTGCGCAATAACGTCAACTTCCGTCGTGGCGACACCTACACTTACGAACAAGCCAACATCGGTGGCGCAGGCGCAAATACCGAGCGCTTCCGTAACCGTGAAGAGTTCGGCCTGAAGCTGGAATATTATCTGGAAACCGGCTTTGGCACCCACACCATCAAGGCGGGATATTCCCAGTCTGAAACGCAGAGCGTGGTGAACTCGCTGGTACCGGGTGGCGCGACCTATACGTCGCTGGGTTCCCAATACGCAGGCACCACCTTTGACGAGCTTGCCAAGAGCCAGTTCACTTCGGCGGTATTCAGTGATGATGACCGCGCCCGCATCATTGCAGGCATCGACTCTGCTTCGAACAGAGCTGCCCTATACGGCATCGTTGACGCCGACGGTGACGGGGTTCTGACGCCTGAGGAGATCAGCGCGATCACCTTCTCGGATACGGCAGGTAACCCAGGCAGCCAGATCAACGCCTATCGCTCGCTGCGTGTGGCCGATGGTCCGAATGATGTTCGCAGTGAAGGCAAGGCCCTGTATCTGCAAGATACCTGGACCTACGATAACTGGACCGTCAACGCCGGTATCCGCGCGGAAGAATGGACCCATGTGGCGTCGAACGGCGAAGAGCTGTTCACCTTCGACTGGGCCGTCGCACCCCGCCTCAGTGTGGTCTATGACCTTCAGGGCGATGGCCGCAGCAAGGTCTGGGCCTTCATCGGTCGCTACTACGATCCGCCCCGTAATGACATGACCGGCTTTGCCGGCAGCCTGTCGGGTGCCGTGAACGAAGAGCAGATCAATATCGGCGGCAACTGGGTGACCTTCCGCACCCGCGGTGGCGCACAGGTTCTGGACTCGATCTTCGCGCCCAGCACCGAGACCCCGTACACCGATGAATATGTGCTGGGTTACTCGCGCACGTTCGGCCGCGATATCGGCCTGACGGTGACGGCGACCAAGCGCGCCACGCGCGACATCATGGAAGACTACGATCTGGCCGTTTACTCCGATCCAAACGGCAGCGGTGCAGCGGGTAACGCAACGCCGGATTCGAAGTTCTACATTCCGTATGAGTACTTTGGCCTAAGCGCTGATCAAATTTCGGCGGTCCAAGCGGGCCAAATCAACTACGTTCTAGGTACTCTGCGTGGTGGCAAGCGCGACTATTGGGGTTATGAAATCACCCTGCAGAAGTTCAAGACCGACAACTGGCAGGCCTCGGCGTCGTACACCTATAACGACGCGCAAGGTAACACCTCGTCGGACTCGAACGCTGGCGTTCAAGGTGACTTCATCTACCTTGACCCGCGCGCGCCGAACACCTGGGGTAACACCCCTGGCAACATCAAGCACCTGTTCAAGGCCTACGGCTCATACGAGTTCGATTTCGGTCTGGAACTGGCCGGTGTGTTCAACTGGAACAGCGGCATCGTCTACACGCCGATCGATTATCTGTACGGCTATGTCGCAGGTCCGCGCGGCCCGGCTTCGACGGTTGACGGTGTGACCAGCACCTGGCTGCTGCCAGGGTACACCGGCAAGGGCAAAGGTCCGTCGTACTATACCTTCGATGTACGCGCGTCGTATGACCTGGACCTCTCCTTCGGGAAGGTTGAACTGTTCCTGGACGTCTTCAACGTCCTGAACAAGCAGTCGGCAACCTCGGTGTTCACCAACCGCGCTGGCAGCGCCGACTATGACTTCGGCGAAGCCAACAACTGGGTGGCTCCGCGTCGTGCATACCTCGGCGTACGCTACTCCTTCTAAGGCAAACAAAAGCCCTGCCGGAGTAATCCGGCAGGGCGATTTGTTTTAGAGAAAAGGCTGCCTGATCAGGCGGCCTTTTCTTTTATGGCGGCCGGATCGTAGTTGAGGATGGGGGCCAGCCATTTTTCGCAGGTGGCGACATCCCAGCCCTTGCGGGCAGCGTAGTCCTCGACCTGATCGCGGTCGATCTTGCCGACCCCGAAATAGTGGCTCTCGGCATGGCCGAAATAGAGGCCGCTGACCGAGGCGGGCGGGTTCATTGCATAGGATTCGGTCAGTTCCATACCGGCGGCATTTCCGGCATCCAGCAGGCGGAAGAGCGTAGCCTTTTCCGTGTGGTCCGGCTGGCACGGATAGCCGGGGGCAGGGCGGATACCCTTGTATTTCTCTTCGATCAGGTCCTGAACCGTCAGGTCCTCATCGGCGGCATAGCCCCACAGCTTGGTGCGGACTTCCTTGTGAAGACGCTCGGCAAAGGCTTCGGCCAGACGGTCTGCAAGGGCCGTGGCCATGATGGCGGAATAGTCGTCGCCCGCCGCTTTGAACTCTGCGGCCTTGGCCAGTTCGCCGTGGCCTGCGGTAACCGCAAACGCGCCGATGTAGTCGGCACCGTCCTCGGCCACGAAGTCGGACAGGCACAGGTTCGGCTTGCCATTGGTCTTGGCGATCTGCTGGCGCAGGCCGTGGAAAGTGGCGATCTGCTCGCTGCGGCCCTCGTCGGCCCAGACGACAATGTCGTCACCCTTGGCATTGGCGGGCCAGAAGCCGACCACGCCCTTGGCCGTGTACCATTTCTCGTTGACGATGCGGTCCAGCATGGCGCGGGCGTCTTTGTAGAGGTCACGCGCGGCCTCGCCGACGATCTCGTCTTCGAGAATGTGCGGGAAGCGGCCGATCAGCTCCCAGCTGGCGAAGAAGGGCGTCCAGTCGATGTGGTCGGCCAGATCCTTCAGGTCCCACTCATAGGCGCGGGTGCCGATGAAGGACGGCGAAGGCGGCGGAGCTGGGTTTTCGGCGTTGAAGCGGTTGGCGCGGGCGGCGGGCAAAGCGGCGCGGGCCTTCACTTCCTGGCCTCGGGCATATTGCTCGCGGATGCGGGCATATTCCTCGCGGGTCGCGGCCTCGTTCTTGTCCTTCTCCGTCTCGGACAGCAGGCCCGAGACCACGCCCACGGCACGGCTGGCATCGATGACATAGGTGGTCGATCCGGCCTTATAGGCAGGCTCGATCTTCACCGCCGTATGGGTGCGGCTGGTGGTAGCCCCGCCAATCAGCAGCGGAATGTTCAGCCCACGACGCTCCATTTCCGTGGCCACAAAGACCATCTCGTCCAGCGACGGCGTGATCAGGCCCGACAGGCCGATGATGTCGCAGTTATGGGCGATGGCCTCGTCAATGATCCTGTCGGCGGGTACCATGACGCCGAGGTCCACGACCTCGTAGTTGTTGCACTGGAGAACGACGCCGACGATGTTCTTGCCGATGTCGTGCACGTCGCCTTTGACGGTGGCCATTAGGATGCGGCCCGCCTGTTGGCGCGGCTGGCCTGCCTTCTCGGCTTCCATAAAGGGTTCAAGATAGGCCACGGCCTGTTTCATCACACGGGCCGATTTCACCACCTGCGGCAGGAACATCTTGCCCGCACCGAACAGGTCGCCGACGACGTTCATGCCGTCCATCAGCGGGCCTTCGATGACGTGAAGCGGGCGCTCGGACTGGGCACGCGCCTCTTCGGTGTCGGCCTCGATATATTCGGTGATGCCATTGACCAGGGCGTGCTCGATGCGCTTGCCGACGGGCAGTTCTCGCCATTTCAGGTCAACGACCTTGGCGGCACCCTTTTCGCCCTTATAGCGTGGGGCCATGTCCACCAGACGCTCGGTGTTCGACACATTCGTACGCTGCGGACGGTTGAGGATTACGTCCTCGACGGCTTCGCGTAGTTCGGGATCGATGTCGTCATAAACGGGCAGGTCGCCCGCATTGACGATGCCCATGTCCATGCCCGCATTGATGGCGTGGTAGAGGAAGACCGAGTGGATGGCGCGGCGCACAGGCTCGTTGCCGCGGAAGCTGAATGACACGTTCGATACACCGCCCGAGACCTTGGCATGAGGCACGGTGGCCTTGATGACCTTGGTCGCCTCGATGAAGTCCACGGCATAGTTGTCGTGTTCCTCGATCCCCGTCGCCACGGCGAAGATGTTGGGGTCGAAGATGATGTCTTCGGGCGGGAAGCCGACCTCGTTCACCAGGATGTTGTAGGCGCGGGTGCAGATCTCGATCTTGCGCGCGGCGGTATCGGCCTGACCCTGCTCGTCAAAGGCCATGACGACGACGGCGGCACCGTAACGCAGGCACTGGATGGCGTGGTGGCGGAAGGCCTCTTCGCCTTCCTTCATGCTGATCGAGTTGACGATCGGCTTGCCCTGAACGCACTTCAGGCCTTCCTCGATCACCTCCCATTTGGAGGAGTCGATCATGATCGGCACGCGGGCGATGTCGGGCTCGGCCGCGATCAAGTTCAGGAAGGTGCGCATGGCCTTGGGGCCATCCAGCAGGCCTTCGTCCATGTTCACGTCAATGATCTGGGCACCGGCCTCGACCTGCTGGCGGGCGACGTCCAGCGCGGCGGTATAATCGCCCTCGACGATCAGCTTGCGGAATTTAGCCGAGCCGGTGACGTTGGTCCGTTCGCCGACGTTGATAAAGACAGGACGCATCAGGCGTTTTCCAATTGAGCAAGGCGGCGGACGATGGCGGCGAGGTAGCCCCTGCGGTGGCAGGCGGCGAAATGCCCTTCGCTGAACTTCTCGGAACGCACGATATAGGTGGCATAGCCGAGCAGGGTGGCCTGATCGGCGGTGGCAATGGTTTCGATCGAAGGGTTCGGTATCCGCTCACCCTTCAGCATACGGTCATAGATGTCGGACGGGCCGCCCAGACCGATAGCGCCCAGCGCCCGTTCCCAGGCGTGGAACACGGGCGCATATTTGGCATAGCTAAAGCCGGTGCCGGTCCGCTCCCACGTGACGAACTGCTCGTCCGTGGTGGCATCCAGTTCGTCAGCCAGTTCCAGCAGGGCAGACATCAGGCGACCAGTTCGAACGGTTCCAGTCCCGACAGGCGCAAGGCCACGGGGCGCTCGGGGATAGCGCGCGGCGCAACGCCCGCCACTTCCTCGGCAATGTGTTTGATGTGGTCCGGTGTGGTGCCACAGCAGCCGCCGACAATGTTGACCAGACCCGACTTGGCCCATTCCTCGATGAAGTGGCCGGTTTCGTGCGGCTCTTCGTCATACTGGCCCATGGCATTGGGCAGGCCCGCGTTCGGATAGGCGGAAACGAGGGTATCGGCCACGCGGCTGAGTTCTGCGATATGCGGGCGCATCAGCTCGGCACCCAGCGCGCAGTTGAAGCCCACGGCGAAAGGCTTGGCGTGACGGATGGAGTTCCAGAAGGCCTCTGCCGTCTGGCCGCTAAGCGTGCGGCCCGAGCGGTCGGTGATGGTGCCGGAAATCCAGATCGGCAGCGGCTCATAGCCCTCGTCCTCAAGGTCTTTAACAGCCTTGATCGCGGCCTTGCAGTTCAGCGTGTCGAAGACGGTTTCGATCAGGAACAGGTCCACTCCGCCGTCATGCAGAGCCTTGGCCTGCTGTTTGTAGGCCTCATAGACTTCGTCGAAGGAAACGGCGCGGAAGCCGGGGTCGTTCACATCGGGGCTGAGTGACAGGGTGCGGTTCGTCGGGCCGATGGCACCGGCCACGAAGCGCGGCTTGTGCGGCTCTTTCTCGGTCCAGCGGTCGGCGACCTCGCGCCCGATACGCGCACCTTCATAGTTCAGATCATAGACCGCATCTTCGAGGCCATAATCGGCCTGGGCGATGGTGGTCGAGGAGAAGGTGTTGGTCTCTGAGATATCCGCGCCAACGCTATAATAGACGTCGTGCAGGCCCGCCACGATGTCGGGGCGGGTCAGGATCAGAAGGTCGTTATTGCCCTTCTGGGGGTGGGAATGGTTGGCGAAACGCTCACCGCGGAAGTCTTCCTCGGTCAGGCTCTCGCGCTGGATCATCACGCCCCAGCTGCCATCCAGAACCAGTACACGTTCCTTGGCGGCCTTGTGCAGGGCCGCGATACGTTCGGAGCGGGTCAAAGCCATAACTCAAGCAGCCTTTTGTTCACGCACGCCCAGAACGCGGCAGATGGCGTAGACCAGATCGGCGCGGTTCAGGGTGTAGAAGTGGAAATCCTCGAAGCCTTCTTCCTGAAGGCGGGCGCAGGTTTCGGCGGCGACGGAGGCGGCGATCAGCTTGCGCGTTTCGGGGTCATTATCCAGACCGTCAAAGTGCGCGGCCAACCAGTCGGGCAGGGCGGCACCACAGGCGGCGGTCATGCGCTGAAGACCGGCAAAGTTCGACACCGGCATAATGCCGGGGATCAGCTTTATCGTGATGCCCGCGCGGCGGACCTGATCGCGGAAACGCAAGAAAGCATCCAGATCAAAAAAGAACTGGGTAATGGCGCGGGTCGCACCTGCGTCCTGCTTGGCCTTCAGCACATTCAGATCATGCTCGATGGACGGGCTTTCGGGGTGTTTCTCGGGGTATGCCCCGACAGTAATGTCAAAGCCGCCGACCGACTGGATCGCGCGGGACAACTCCGTGGCGTTGGCATAGCCGTCGGCACGGGGCTGATAGACGCCTCCGATGCCGCTGGTACCGGGCGGATCACCGCGCAGGGCCACGATATGGTCAACGCCGATGGTCTTATAGCCTTCGATCACCTCGTCCACTTCCTCGCGGCTGGCCTCGACGCAGGTCAGGTGGGCTGCAGGGCGAAGGGTGGTTTCGGTAATGATGCGCTGGACCGTGCGGTGCGTACGCTCGCGCGTCGAGCCGCCCGCGCCATAGGTCACAGACACAAACGCGGGGTTCAGCGGCTCCAGACGGCGGATGGCCTTCCACAGATTGGCCTCGGCCTCGTCCGACTTAGGCGGAAAAAACTCGAACGAGACATTGACCGGATTCTTGCTGTTGCCGGCGCGGGCGACGGGGCCCAGCGGGCTCAGCAGCAGGGCGCGGGCTTCGGCGAGGGAGGAGGGGGC
Source organism: Brevundimonas sp. UBA5713 (assembly GCF_002419815.1). Classification (GTDB taxonomy): domain Bacteria; phylum Pseudomonadota; class Alphaproteobacteria; order Caulobacterales; family Caulobacteraceae; genus Brevundimonas. The sequence goes on from NZ_DIGV01000055.1 coordinate 42,317, forward strand.
CATATCAGGCGGTCTTTCGGGCTTTGTCGGCCGGACGGATGCCGGTCCAGACGTGAACAGTCAGGCCTTCCTTGTCGGGCGGCAGAATGAAGGGCTGTTGCGGGACAAGACCAGCCTCGGTCAGCCAGCCGTGCACTTCGGCATCATCGAAGCCCAAACGGCGGTGCTGATGCGCCTCGCGCAGGTGTTCGAAATTGTGCGGGGCAAAGTCGACGATCAGCAGACGGCCACCAGCCATCACCACGCGCGCGGCCTCGGCAATGGCAGCGGCGGGGTCGTTCAGATAGTGCAGAACCTGATGCACGATCACCAGATCGGCGCTGCCCACCGGCAAGCGGGTGGAGAAGATGTCGCCGTGGCGCAGTTCCACCTTCTCCAGACCGGCCTTGGTGACATTGGCGCGGGCGATGTTCAGCATGTTCTGGCTGAGATCGAGGCCGACCGACATCTTGGCCTTCTTGCCCAGCAAGGTCAGCATGCGGCCCGAACCGGTGCCGAGATCGACAACACGCTCGAACGGGCCGGGGCCTGCGGCGCGCATAACGGCGGCCTCGACATCGCTTTCGCAGACATAGAGCGAGCGCATCTGGTCCCACTGGGGCGCGACCTGTTCGAAATAACGGGCAGCTTCTTCGGCGCGTTCGGCGCGGACCTCTTCGAGGCGGCGATGGTCGGCTTCGCCTTCGCCATCGTCCAGCATGTCCAATACGGTGTCGATCAAGCGGCGGGCCGTCATGTCGTGCGACAGGCGGTAGAAGACCCGCGCCCCATCGGGAAAGCGCTCGATCAGACCGGCGTCAGCCATCAGTTTCAGATGGCGCGACACACGCGGCTGGCTTTGGTCCAGCACGCGGGACAGTTCCATGACCGAAAGCTCTTCGGCGGCCAGCAAGGAAAGGATACGCAGGCGCGTCGGCTCACCCGCGGCGCGGAGAATCTCGACAGTCTGATCAGCGGACAGGTTCATGCGCCCATATAAAGATATCTTTATATGATTATGCAAGGGAAAAACCGTTTTCCCGCCGCACTAAAGCCGCCCTGCGGCGTGGGAATGCCGCACGGATCGTTCAAAATCGAGCGCTAATAGCGTTAAATGTGAAAAATCAGTCCGAGATCGGTGTTAGCAGAGGCTGTCCGGCAAAATGAGCGGCCAGATTTTGCAGCGTAAGCACCAACATGGCTTGGACGCCGTGCGTGGTCGCGCCGCCCGCGTGGGGTGACAGCACCAGATTCGGCACATTGATCCAGCGTTCAGGCGGCGTCGGTTCGGTGGCGTAGACATCCAGTGCGGCTCCACCGATGGCCCCCCTGTGCAGGGCGGCGATCAGGGCATCTTCATCGACGAGAGACCCGCGCGAGACATTCACCAGAATGCCGTGTGGGCCGATGGCCCTGATGACCTGGTCATCGATCAGGCCGCGATTGGTTTCATCGGCGCGGCAGGCGACCACCAGAATGTCAGTATCCTTGGCCAGTTGAAGCAAGGATTCCGCGTGTGGCCACGGTGCGTCTTTGGCGCGCGGGCCCCACCATGAAACCTCCAGATTAAAGGCCTCGGCGCGTTTTGCTACGGCCGCCCCGATGGCACCCAGTCCGACGATGCCCACCTTTTGGCCTTGCAGCGAGGCAGTGATGTTCCGCTGCTCGAGGCTCCATGTGCCCGACAGCACCTTGAGGTGTCCCGCAACCATTTCACGCCGCGCCGCCAGCACCAGCCCCATGGCCAGATCGGCCACGTCCTCATGGTTCACATTGGGCGAGTGGCTAAGTTTCAGCCCGCGCGCACGGCACCATTCGACGTCCAGCCCGTCATAGCCCGCTGTAAAACAGGCCACGAGTTCCAGATTGGGCAGCTTTTCGATCAGCGGCTTGTCCAGTGGCTCTTCGCCCGCCGTGACGATGGCGCGGATGTCGTTGGCGGCTTCCACGGGCGGGCCTTCCCACAGGCGATAGACGTCAAACTGGGTTTCGAGGAACGGGCTGAGCGGGGCCAGCATCCGTTGCATGATCAGGACGGCAGGGCGTGTCATGCCTCTACACTACCGCTGTTATTCCATCTGGCTATAGCCAATAGAGAACCAAAGAAAAACGGCCCCGCCCGTGGTGGGCGAGGCCGTCTATCATGTCAGCGGAAGATCGGCTTAGCGGCCGAACTTCTGGTGCTGGATACGCTTCGGAATGATGCTGTCCGCACCAAGGCGACGCATCTTGTCCTGTTCGTAGGCTTCGAAGTTACCTTCGAACCATTCCACGTGGCCGTCGCCTTCGAAGGCGAGGATGTGGGTGGCCAGACGGTCAAGGAACCAGCGGTCGTGGCTGATGACCACGGCGCAGCCGGCGAACTCTTCCAGAGCCTCTTCGAGGTTCTGCAGGGTTTCGATGTCAAGGTCGTTGGTCGGTTCGTCGAGCAGGATCAGGTTGCCGCCGGTGGCCAGCGTCTTGGCCAGGTGGACGCGGTTGCGCTCACCACCCGACAGCAGGCCGACCTTCTTCTGTTGGTCGCCGCCCTTGAAGTTGAACGAGCCGACATAGGCGCGGGTGTTGATCTCGCGCTTGCCGACCATCATCACGTCGGTGCCGCCCGAGATAGCCTGCCAGATGGTGTCTTCCGGCTTCAGGTCGTCGCGCGACTGGTCGACATAGGCCAGCTTGACGGTCTCGCCGACACGGATCGTGCCTTCGTCCGGCTGTTCTTGGCCGGTGATCAGCTTGAACAGGGTCGACTTACCGGCACCGTTCGGGCCGATAACGCCAACGATACCGTTCGGCGGCAGCTTGAAGGTCAGATCCTTGAAGAGCTGCTTGTCGCCAAACTTCTTGGACAGGCCGTTGACTTCCAGCACCACGTTGCCGAGGCGCGGGCCCGGCGGGATCTGGATGTGGGCGTAGGTCTGGGCGCCGCGTTGGGCCTCCTGTTCCTCCACCATGCGCTCATAGGCGGCCAGACGGGCTTTCGACTTGGCCTGACGGGCCTTGGCACCCGAACGGACCCATTCCAGTTCGCGGGTAAGGGCGCGCTGGCGAGCTTCGGATTCCGACTGCTCTTGCACAACGCGCTTCTGCTTGGCTTCCAGCCAGGAGGAGTAGTTGCCCTCGTGCGGGTGGCCTTTGCCGCGGTCCAGTTCGAGCGTCCACTTGGTCACTTGGTCAAGGAAGTAACGGTCGTGGGTCACGAGGATGACGCAGCCCGGGAAGTTTTCCAGGTGGTGCTGCAGCCATGCGACGGATTCGGCGTCCAAGTGGTTGGTCGGTTCGTCCATCAGCAGCATGTCGGGCTTCGACAGCAGCAGGCGAGCCAGAGCCACGCGGCGCTTTTCACCACCCGACAGGTTGGTCACAGCCCAATCGTCCGGCGGGCAGCGCAGGGCACCCATGGCCATTTCGATACGGCTGTCGATGTCCCACACGTCGGCGGCGTCGATCTTCTCCTGGAGAGCGGTCATCTCTTCCATGAGTTCATCGGTGTAGTTTTCGCCCAGCTCGGCAGCGATGGCGTTGAAGCGGTTGACCCACTGCTTCTCTTCGCACCACGCTTCGACGTTCTCGCGAACGTTCAGGCTGTCGTCCAGCTTCGGCTCTTGTTCCAGATAGCCGCGCTTGATGCCATCGGCAGCGCGGGCCTCGCCCTGGAACTCGGTGTCCAGGCCAGCCATGATCTTCAGCAGGGTGGACTTACCCGAGCCGTTCACGCCGACCACGCCGATCTTGGCGTCGTTGTAGAAGCTGAGCCAGATGTTCTCGAAGACCTTCTTGCCGCCGGGATAGGCCTTGGTCAGGCCCTGCATCTGGAAAATATATTGTTGCGCCATTCGGTGCGTCGCGCCCTTGATTCAGAGGAATTGGGAGTGTTGCAGGGGGATGTAGCGATTGGGCGGCGAAAGGGCAAATGTGGCGCGACGAATGTCGGACCTATTTGGCGGGTAGCAGAGCTTCCAGCGCTCTCATAAACCCGATCGGTGCCGCACCTTTGGGAAACGGGCGTCACATTAGGCGATGGAACCCCCATCCGCGGTGATGCCAGTGCCGGTGATGAAGGCCGCATCCGGACCGGCGAGAAAAGCTACAGCCTTGGCGATTTCCTCGGGGCGGCCATAGCGTTGCACGGGGATGGTGCTGGTCACCATAGAGGCCAGTTCGCCGTCAGCAGGATTCATGTCAGTATCGGTGGGGCCGGGACGCACCAGATTGACGGTGATCTTGCGGCTGCCCAGGTCGCGAGCAAGGCCGCGTGTGAAGGATTCCAGCGCCGACTTGGTGGCGGCGTAGACGGCGAGGCCCGCAAACGGAACCTGAAGACCGATATTGCTGCCAATGGTGATGATGCGACCACCGTCGGCCAAATGCTTTAAAGCGGCTTGGGTCGTATAGAAGACGCCGCGAACATTCACATCGATCTGGATATCGATGTCTTCGGCCGACATTTCGGCGAAAGGGGCCATCCGCGCCACGCCCGCATTGTTGATAAGGATATCCAGACCACCCAGTTCGGATGCGGTCCGATCTACCGCGAAGCGGACCGCCGAGCGATCCGCCGCATTGGCCCGGATGGCAATGGCCCTGCGGCCCAGCGCGCGCAGTTCTGCGGCCAGGGCCTCGGCGCGCTCTGTTGAATTTTCATAGGTGATGGCGACGTCGGCTCCATCAGCGGCCAGTTGGCGGGCGACAGCAGCGCCAATGCCGCGTGCGCCGCCTGTGACCAGTGCGCGTTTGCCAGCGAGGGGAAGGGAGGTGTTGGTCATGGGAAGTCGCTCCGGTGATTCTTTTTGTGCTGATCGATACAAAATGAATTGGAGTGGCCAAGCTTCCGCAAGGCTTTATTTGATGATCATTATAAAATAATATGAATCCATGTCCGAGACCCTGCCTCAGAAAGCCCGTTCGCAACGTGGACGCCCGCGTGCCTTTGATCGTGATCAGGCGCTGGAAGCGGCCATGCGCGTGTTCTGGGAAAAGGGCTATGTCGCAACGTCCATGACTGATCTGACCACGGCCATGGGGATTGCTTCGCCCAGCCTTTACGCGGCGTTCGGTTCTAAAGAAGACCTGTTCCGCGAGGCGCTGGATCGTTACGACAGTAATTTCCGGAACTTGGCAGGCGAGGCGTTGAACAGCGATGCCCCGGTGCGCGACCAGTTCGAGGGACTGCTGCACCTGTCGGCGCGAGAGAATGATCGCCAGACGCCTGCGGGCTGTATGATGCTGATGGCCTGCGAACAGCGCGCCGAACTATCGCCAGAGTTGGCCGATGACCTGTCGTCGCGCCGTGCGGTCGCTGTGGCGCTGATGGAGCAGCGGCTTCACCGGGCCATGGAAACGGGCGAGGTGCCGGCGGATATCGATGCCCGCGCCATCGCCGAGTTTTACGGCACTCTCCAGCGCGGCTTGTCGATCAGCGCCAAGACCGGTGCCACGCCCGAAGAGTTGCGCAGCGTCATAGCCTCTTCCATGGCGGTGTGGGACACCCTTGTCCGCGCCGCCTGAACACGGGCTTCAGCTATAATTAAAGCTGATGGAGATGCGCTGCTCGCTGGCGCGGTTGGCGGGCACTTCGTGACGCAGCCAGCTTTCCCACATCAGGATGGTGCCCGCCTGGGGGCGTAGGTAGACGAAGGGTTTTTCCGCCTCGGTCGCGGCTTCGGTCACGCCCGGCCGGTTCATCATCATGACCAGTCGCGGGTCTTCCATTTTCAGCGATGACGCGCCGTCCGGAATGTGGATGTAGATGGTGCCAGAGATGATGGAGTGGGGGTGGATGTGACCGGTATGGCCACCGCCCGGCATCAGGATATTGACCCACAGATTGTCCAGCTTGGGTTTGCGCGCGATGTCAAAGTTCAGCGCCTTGGTATAGGCGGCAGCGTGCTTGTCCAGAATGCGTTTCAGCTCGGCAAATTCGGGGAAGCGCTGGGGCAGGTCGTTGATCGAGCCATAGGAGGTATAGCCCGAATAGTGGTTGTCCTCGCACCATTTAATGCCCGCTTCATCTTCCTCGCCCATGACCAGACACAGGTCGAGCAACTCTTCGTGCAGCTCGGCCCAGCCCTTGTCGGCGGCGACGCTGGTTTCATAGATCTGGGTCGGGAAGAGGGTGCGTAGAGACATAAGGTTCTCTTATCGCGCCGATTATGGTCGGCCAAGCGGCGTTTAACTGGAAGATACAACCTAGCCACGTTCATGTGATCTCGCACAGGTTGCGCGCTGTCATCACACTGTTTGATAAGGCGGGGGCTAATAGGAGTGGAACATGAAGCGTAAACTGATCGCAACCAGTGCGGCTCTGCTACTAATTTTCGGCGCAGGAGGCGCAACGGCGGGTAAAGGTGGTCCTCGCGATTTCGGCGAGCGGACATATCACTATGATTTCTCAGGCAGGCTGGTTGCTGAGTCCGGCGTCGACTGCTCCGGACGCTATTATCATTTCCCTTTAATACTCGGCAATTACACCGAAACGGAAACCTACTCCTGCAACTAAAAGGGCGGCATCGGTCGGCGCACTTTCGCGCCGATCGATGCTATAACCTTATCTGGAGTTAGAGGTCATTAGCGGCCATGGCACGCTTCAATCGTTCTTTTTCCTGAGAAGAGCGGTCCGTACCCAGCATGGCGTTCCAACCGGTCATATAGTCCACTCCGGCATAGACGTGGCCCTGACCGCTGGGCGTGGTGGTGGCGGTCAAAAGGTCAAACCCGACTTGCAGGAAGGTGACGATGGGCACCCAGCGCAGCCGCGGGCTGACGCCCGGACCGCGCGGTTGATCCAGCCATTCGGGCCTTTGCCAGATCAGTGACGGCGAGAAGAAGACGATGCCGTCTGTCGCATACTGAAGATACAGAATTCGGGTCGAACCCCATTCACCGGACTGGGGCGGGATGCCGTCCTGGTTCATGAAGCGCACGACTTCGCCGTTCCGGAAGCGTGGCAGCCACGCCGCAGAGCCGGCATCCCGATCACGGGTCAGTTGCCCCCATCCTCGGCTGGTAAAGGGCGGGCCCGACATAAAGACCCCGTCCATCGGCGCATCGACCACGTCGTAGAAATCATAGGACAGGTCGGTGTTCATGGCTCCCAGACTGAGGCCGAACAGATAGAGCTTGGGGCGGGTGTCTTCGGGCAGGCGCGACCAATAGTCATGGAAGGCCAGAAACACGGCGCGCGCGCTCTCGGCCCCGTATTCGGGAACGGCGAGCAAGGACAGCCAACTGGGCAGATAGGAGTACTGCACGCCCACCGTGGCCACATCGCCGTCCAGTAGAACTTCCAGCGGGAAATGCGATGACGGGTCCATCCAGCCCGTGCCCGTGGGGGTGGCTATAACCAAGGCGTCACGTTCAAACGCCCCGACGCGGATGGCTTCGTTCAAAGCCAGACGGGCCCGTTCGGCCGCCGTCTCTGCCGAACCCATGCCGACATAGATGCGCAAGGGTTGAAGGGCCGGACGGTCGGTGATGGCGCTGATGGCGGGGGCGTCAGGACCTTGGCTGACGAATGCGCGCCCCTCGGCCCCCATGGATGACCAGTCGATCAAGGACGCAGGCGAGCCGGTCGCCAAGGGATCGGACGGGCTCAGTCCATCGTCGGGCAAGGTGGCGTCTATGCGGGCATAGGTCTTGTCAAAGGCCGTGAACGCCCCGCCGATGATCACGTCTCCGCCGATGAAGACAAAGGCCGCGATAGTGGCGACCAAGCTGGCCAGCAGGGCGACCTTTTGCGGCAGGTGCTCGGCCAGCCATTTCGAGCTGACCTGAACCGCCGCCCGGAACACGCGCCCTATGCTCAGGAGCACAATGGCCACCGCGCCCGCCACACCGGCGATGGTGAAGGGGCGCACCGTCTCGACCGGCGGCAAGCCCATGGCGGTGTGCACGTCCTGCTGCCAGTGGGCCGCCATCACAAGGCCGGCCACGATGAAGGCGACAGCCGTGCCGATGGCGATCTTGATGGCCATGTTGCGCTTGGTTCGATCAAGACGTGGCAGGCCCAGCCACGTCCAGATGAATTTCACCCCGACGCCAACCCCATAGCCCGCTGCAAAACAGCAGCCTGCCAGCACACCCTGCAACAGACCACTGCGAGGGACCAGACTGGGGGTCAGGGACGTAAAGAAACAGATCGAGCCCAGCACAATGCCGAGGACCGACACGCCGAACGGAGCCAGAAATATTCGCCACCAGCGTCGTGCTCGGAGGCCATTCAGCAATTGGTTCGCGCGTTGGATGATCATGACAGGTCTAGAACACCAAATCGGCTTCGCCGCGCAGGATGGCTTCGGCTTCGGGCGTGTGCTTGGGCCCTGTGCGCGGATGCAGGATCAGTGGCGGCAACAGGCGCAACGGAGCCTTGCCCGTCTTGATGGCCTGAACCAGCACGCGCTTGGCGGGCTCGTCGGCAAAGGAGTGGACGGGACGGATAGCGAATGATCCGGCCTTGGGGGCCAGCAACGATAGAATGTCGGCCAGTCTGTCGGCGCGGTGAACGATGACGATCTTGCCGCCTTCGCGTACCGACTTCAGCAGGAAAAGGGTCCAGGCTTTGAGGCCGTCATCGGCGATCCACGCGCCGCGACGTTCTTCGGCAGGGGCGCGGATGGTGTTGGGATCATCGAAATAGGGCGGGTTGCTGACGGCCCAGTCAAACAGAGGCAAATCCAGCGCGCGGAAACCCTTGGCGACATCGCCTTGTAAAAGGGTGGTGCGATCGTCCACGCCATTGGCCTTGGCATTGTGCCGGGCCAGCGCATGCGCGAACGGATCGCGTTCCAGCCCGCACAGGTTCAGATCGCTGTGACGCTTGGCCAGTTGCATCAGCACAGCACCAGCCCCGCATCCGGCCTCGATGAGTCGCTCGCCCGCCTTGGGCGCAACCGTAGCGGCAAGCAGGGCCGCGTCCATTCCTGCCCGATAGCCCTTGGCGGGCTGCCGTAAGGTCACACGTCCCCCCAAGAGATGCGTCTCTGTGGCGAAAGCAGGGTTTTCGATGTCGTGTTCGGCTTGACCCATCATGGTGCCGACACCATTGTGCGCGCCATTGCGTCGGGGCAAGACGACGCAGGGGATTTTCGGGCAGAATTTGTACTTTGCCCAAGACTTGAAAGAGAATTTCGTGGACGCAAAGCTCGCCGTCGCTGATCGCCCCAAGGGTGATGTGAACGCTCTGGTTGCGTTGGCCAAGGAAGACATGACCGCTGTCGACGCCCTGATCGTCGAGCGGATGCAGTCTGACGTGCCGGTCATTCCGGCGCTGGCCGAGCATCTGATTGCGGCGGGTGGCAAACGCTTGCGTCCTCTGCTGACCGTGGCCTCGGCCCGCGCCTGTGGCGGAGAGGGCGATATTGTCGCCGCCCGCAAACTGGCCGCCTCGGTCGAGTTCATTCACACAGCTACCCTGCTGCACGACGACATCGTTGACTCGTCGGAGATGCGCCGTGGCAAGGTCGCCGCGCACCTCATCTGGGGTGCGGCCTCGTCGGTGCTGGTGGGCGACTTCCTGTTTGCGCGCGCGTTCGAGCTGATGGTGGAGACGGATTCCATCAAGGCGCTGGGCGTGCTCGCCACGGCCTCGTCGGTGATCGCCGAGGGGGAGGTGCTGCAACTGACCCGCTCGCACGATGTGAACCTCGACGAAGACACCTATCTGCAAATCATCCGGGCCAAGACGGCTGAACTGTTTGCGGCGGCCTCTGAAACGGGTGCGCTGGGTGTCGGCGTCTCGGCCGATCGCGTGACCGCCATGCGCGAATACGGCATGGCACTGGGCATTGCTTTCCAACTGGCAGACGATGCACTGGATTACGGCGCAACGTCAGAGGCTCTGGGCAAGAATGCCGGTGACGACTTTGCCGAGGGCAAGGTGACCCTGCCGCTGTTGCTGGCCATTGAGCGCACCAGCGACACCGAGGCCGCTTTCTGGGAGCGCACCATCCACCGTGGCGACCGCAAGGACGGTGACTTCGAGCACGCGCTGAAGCTGATGCGCGGCTGCGGGGCCATCACGGCCACTCTGGATCGCGCCTATGAGTACGCGGACCAAGCCAAGGCGGCGCTGTCCATCCTGCCGGACACCCCGTGGCGCAAGGCGCTGGAAGATGTGGCCGACTACGCCGTCAGCCGCGGTGCCTAACTTTTCCGGCCAATAAAAAAGGGCGCTACCGGATACCGTTAGCGCCCTTTCCAATTCAAACGGTTGAGCCGCTTACTTCAGAGAAGCGCAGAACTTTTGAATGCGCTTGCAGGCATCTTCCAGCACGGCGTCGGACGTCGCGTAGGAAATGCGGAAGTACGGGGCCAGACCGAAGGCCGAACCCTGCACCACCGCGACACCGGCGTGGTTCAGCAGTTCGGTGGTGAAGACTTCATCGTTCTCGATGACGACGCCCGACGGCGAAGTCTTGCCGATCACGCCTGCGCACGACGGGTAGACGTAGAAGGCACCTTCCGGCGTGGCGCAGGTGATGCCCTCGGCGTCATTCAGCAGACCGACAACCAGATCGCGACGCTTCTTGAAGGCCTCGGCGCGCGGAGCCAGAAACTCCTGCGTACCGTTCAGCGCTTCAACAGCGGCCCATTGCGAGATCGAGGCCGGATTGGACGTCGTCTGGCTGGCCACCTTGCGCATCAGGTCGATCAGCGGCTTGGGGCCACCGGCATAGCCGATGCGCCAGCCGGTCATGGCATAGGCCTTGGACACGCCGTTGACGGTCAAGGTGCGGTCGTACAGGTCCGGTGCGACCTGGGCGATGGTCGTGTATTCAAAGCCGTCATAGACGAGGTGCTCGTACATGTCGTCGGTCAGCACCCAGACGTGCGGGTGCTTGCGCAGCACATCCGCCAGGGCTTCCAGCTCGGCGCGCGTATAGGCGGCGCCGGTCGGGTTCGATGGGCTGTTCAGGATCAGCCAGCGGGTCTTGGGCGTGATGGCCGCTTCCAGAGTTTCGGGGCGCAGCTTGAAGCCATCGGCTTCCTCGCCGATTACGGTCACTGGCTCGCCACCGGCCAGCAGCACCATGTCCGGATAGGACACCCAGTACGGGGCCGGCACGATCACTTCGTCGCCGGGGTTCAGCGTGGCCACCAGAGCGTTGAAGATGACCGGCTTGCCGCCCGGAGCGACGTGGATCTGGTTGGTTTCGTACTTCAGGCCGTTTTCCCGGGCGAACTTGGCCACGATGGCAGCCTTCAGTTCCGGCATGCCGTCGGCGTCGGTGTATTTGGTTTCGCCGCGCGAGATGGCGTCGATGGCTGCCTGCTTGACGTTCTCGGGCGTATCAAAGTCCGGCTCGCCAGCACCCAGACCGATCACATCACGGCCCTCGCGTTTGAGTTCGCGTGCACGCGCAGTGACGGCGATGGTGGCCGAAGGCTTGACGCGGGCAAGGGCGGAGGACTGCAGGCTGGACATAGTGATCCCGTCAGAACAAATGGACGAATGCGCCGGGGAGGCGAGGGTTGATAACCACAGCCGCCCCTTAGCACAATGTTTGTGCGCCAATGATCGCCGACTTCGGCAATTTGAGCGAGATTCATGCGACGTTTGGCCGAATTTTTAATGCACATGGAGGCCCGTCGCTGGCGGGTGTTGCTGGTCGGTGTGCTGGTGTTCGCGGGAATCAGCGTGCTGTTCACCGTGGGCAAGCAGCAGTTCGGCCAGGCCGAGGAAGATCTGGCGCAGTGGTTGATGGGGTATCGAGCGGGACCATGGGGTCTGGCTGCCGCGATTTTCCTGTTTACAGTTTCAGCCTTTATCGGCGCGCCACAGTTCATTCTGATTGCGCTGTGCGTGCTGGCGTTTGGTCCCTGGCACGGCTTTACCTACAGCTGGATCGCCACGGTCGTTTCGGCAGCCGTGACCTATTGGGCAGGGCGAGGGCCCTTGGCGCGGTGGCTGGAAGGGCGCGCCAGCGAGCATGGGCAGCGTCTTCGCACCTTCATTGATCGCAATGCTTTTGTCGCCAGCTTCGTTATTCGCAATGTGCCATCCGCACCCTTTATCGTTGTAAATGCGGCGTTTGGCGCAGTAAGGGCCAATTTCTGGGCCTATCTGGCGGGGTGCGCGCTGGGAATTTTGCCCAAGACCGCCATGGTTGCTTTCTTTGGCGGGAGCTTTGTCACCGCGGTTAAAGGCGACGGCGTGTGGTCGTCGGTCATCCTGGCGGTTGTGGCCGTGGTGTCGCTGGCGGTCATGTTGGCTGTGCGAGAATTAATCCGTCGTCACACGGTCAGATAGAGCGGGCATTTGCGGTGGTTTCTGACGGCAGGGCTAAAAACCGGTCAGAAATCGCCTCATTGGTGACTTAAGTTTACGGCCCTTCTGACAAGGCGGTGATGGCAGTTGCATAGGTGCTTGCAATCATCGCGTCATAAGGGCACACCGGACTTTAAGTCGGCTGGCGTACACACAGAAAGGCCCGACGCGTCATACTCTTGGCGTTTCGGGACGGGGGCGTAGCCAGTGCTGACAAACATCCTTTAGCGCCCATTCGGCTCGAAAAACACACAAGCGGTACCCGACGCCCATGCTTTCACCCCTTTTCGGCATGATCTCCAACGACATCGCGATGGATCTGGGTACGGCGAACACCCTGATCTATATGCGCGGCAAGGGGATCGTCCTGAACGAACCGTCCGTTGTTGCCCTGCGTAATGTCGGTGGTCGCAAGATCGTTCACGCCGTTGGCCTCGAGGCCAAGCAGATGCTGGGTCGTACGCCCGGCCACATGGAAGCCATTCGCCCGATGCGCGATGGCGTCATCGCCGACTTCGAAGTCGCCGAGGAAATGATCAAGCACTTCATCCGCAAGGTTCACAACCGCAAGGGCTTTGTGAATCCGAAGATGATCGTGTGCGTGCCTTCGGGCGCAACGGCCGTTGAGCGCCGCGCCATCAACGATTCGTGCCTGAATGCTTCGGCCCGCCGCGTCGGCCTGATCGACGAGCCGATGGCAGCCGCTATCGGTGCCGGTCTGCCGATCCACGAGCCGACCGGCTCGATGGTCGTCGATATCGGTGGTGGTACGACCGAGGTGGCCGTGCTGTCGCTGTCGGGTATCGTCTATTCGCGTTCGGTCCGCGTCGGCGGCGACATGATGGACGATGCGCTGATCAGCTACATGCGCCGTAACCACAACCTGCTGATCGGTGAAACGACCGCAGAGCGCATCAAGAAAGACATCGGCACCGCCCGTACTCCGGCTGACGGCGAAGGCCTTCAGATCGAGGTCAAGGGCCGTGACCTGATGCAAGGCGTGCCGCGCGAAGTGAAGATGAGCGAGCGTCAGGCTGCCGAAGCTCTGGCCGAGCCGGTCTCGCAAATCGTCGAAGCCGTGAAGGTGGCTCTGGAAGCGACCCCGCCGGAACTGGCGGCCGACATCGCCGACAAGGGCATCATGCTGACCGGCGGCGGCGCACTGCTGCGCGGCTTGGATGCTGAAATCCGCGACCACACCGGCCTGCCGGTTCAAGTGGCCGATGATCCGCTGTCCTGCGTGGCCATTGGCTGCGGCAAGGTGCTGGAACATCCGTCGTGGATGAAGGGCATTCTGGACTCGACGCTCTAATCCAGCGTGATTCCTCTGGTGCAAAGGCCGGTTTCATGAGAATCGGCCTTTACTCCAATTCCCCATTACCGACGCTGTCGGTATCGAACACTAGGTAGGAAGGCTGGCCGTGGCGTTTCGCGACGGACCATTCGAGAATCTTAAACTGCCGTTGGCGTGGACTGCTGCGGCAGTTGTCGTTGTTGGCGTGGTTGCCGCCATTGTCATGCTGGCCAGCGGATCGCGTCAGTCGGCGGGGCAGGCCTCCTACATGCGCGCTGGCGTCGAAAGCGCGACGGCGCCCGTCGGCGAAGTTCTGTCGGCTCCCGTCCGCTGGACCGGCGACGTGGTCGAATACGTCACGGGCTACTTCTTCGCCGTATCCGAGAACCGCCGTCTGCGCGAACAGGTTGCCGAACTGAGCGACTGGCGTGACGAGGCCATCGCCCTCAAAAACATCAATGCCCGCTATGAGCAGATGCTGGGCATCCATGCCGATCCACCCATTCCGATGGTGACGGGCCGTACGGTTCTGGATTCCCGTGGGCCTTTCGCCCGCGCGCGTCTGATCAATCTGGGCAGTCGTGATGGCGTCCGTCCCGGAAATCCCGCCCTGAGCGAGCACGGCATTGTGGGCCGGATCAGCGGTGTCAGCCACGGTGTCAGCCGACTGGTGCTGGTGACCGACGTGTCCTCGCGTATCCCGGTCATGGTCGAGCGCACGGATGCCCGCGCCATTCTGGCCGGTGATGCCAGCCGTAACCCGCGCCTCGACTATGTGCGCGGAATTGATGTCATTCAGGAAGGCGACCGTGTCATCACGTCTGGCGACGGTGGCGGTATTCCGCGTGGCCTGCCGGTGGGCGTGGTGGCCAAGGGCGTTGACGGATCGTGGCGTGTAAAACTCTTCAGCGAACGCACCGCCATCGACTATGTGCGCGTGCTGCTGTTCCAGGATTTCAACCAGCTGATCGACCCGAACAGTCTGACAGCGCCTGCGCTGGCGGCCGTAGAATCCGCGCCGCCGCCCACACCGGCTCAGGCTGCGGCCATTAACGACGCGGCCACACGCCGTGCCAATGAGCGCGAGGCGCAGGCCGAACGTGCCCGCCGTGCCGAGGTCGAGGCCATTGCCCGCGAACGTGCCGAAGCCGAGGCCCGCGCGCAGGCGGTTCGCGAGGCGGCCCAGCAGGCGGCTGCTCAACAGGCGGCGGCTCAGCAAGCCACAACCGCTCCGTCAAACGGGAACGGACCGGGATGAGGCGGCCGATTTCGGTCCGCGTGGTCAGCCCGATGGAATGGGTTGTCTATCCGGCCTTGGCGGCTGTGCTGCTGACGATCGTTTTGGCCACGCCCTTGCGCATCTTTGGTATCTCCTTGCCAGAGCCGGTGTTTCCGCTGGTTCTGGCGTTCGCATGGCCGATGATCCGCCCGTCGTTTCTGGGGCCGGTGGTTCTGTTTGCGCTGGGGCTCTTCCTCGACCTGTTCTGGGGCGGAATGCTGGGCCTGTGGCCGCTGTGCCTGATGGCCGTCTATGGCGGCATTCTGGCGGTGCGAACATTTATGGCGGGGCAGTCCACCTTGGTGAACTTCCTGCTTTATGTGGGCAGCCTGTTGCTGGCCTTCTTCATTGCCTATCTGGTCACCGCGCTGCGGATCGGTAACGCGCCCAGCTTCTTTGCCCTGTTGGGGCAGGTGCTGCCGACGCTGCTTCTGTTCCCTGCAGCCGATTGGTTGATGCAGAAGTTTGACGACAATGATGTGAGGTTCATGTGAGCAGTGAACCGCAACTGTTTTTCGCCGATGTGAACGAGCGTCAGGGGACCTTCCTGCGCCGGACTTTGGTGCTGGGCGCAGGCACTCTGCTGGGCCTTGGCGTGCTGGTGGGCCGTCTCAGCCAGCTTCAGGTCGTGCAGGCCGAAGAGTATGCGACCCTCGCGACCAACAACCAGTTCAACTTCCGTTTGGTGCCGCCGCCGCGTGGTCTGATCAAGGACCGCAACGGCGAAGTCATCGCCGGAAACCGTCCCAGCTTCCGCGTGCTGGTGGTGCGTGACGAAACCAAGGATCTGGATCAGACGCTGGACCTGTTGGGCCGTCTGTTGCCTGACACTCTGGAGCGCCGTCGCAACATCATCCGTGAAGTGAATGCTGCGCCGCGCTTTTCGCCGGTTCCGGTCAAGAGCGACCTCACTTGGGAAGAGTTTTCCAAGGTCAATCTGCATGCTGCCGACCTGCCGGGTGTCATGGCTGACATGCACGAGGCCCGCTACTATCCGCACGGCGGAGCCTATGCCCACGTCGTGGGCTATGTGGCCAAGGTGTCCGACCGCGACGTGCAGGAGATCCGCGACAAGGGCGAACAAGTCCCGTCCATCCTCTACAACCCCGGATATCGCATCGGTCGTCAAGGCGTTGAAAAGGCGTTGGACGAGCATCTGCGCGGTGAGCCGGGCGGCAACCGCGTCGAGGTTGACGTGCGTGGTCGCGTGGTAGCCGAGGATATCGCAGGCTCCAAACCGGCTGTGCCGGGTGCTGAGGTCGTTCTGACGCTGGACAATGATGTCCAGAACCGCGCGTTGGAGGTGTTTGGCGAAGAGTCCGGCGGCTGCGTCGTCATGGATGTTCGTAACGGCGACATTCTGGCCATGGTGTCGTCGCCGTCGTTCGATCCCAACCTGTTCGTGGGCGGGGTGCCCTCGCGCATCTATCGCGCGCTGGCGGACTATGAACGCCGTCCGCTGCTGGATAAGGCGATCTATGGCACCTTCCCGCCGGGTTCCACCTTCAAAATGACGACGGCGCTGGCCTTTCTCGACGCGGGGATCGATCCCAAGGAGCGGGTAGTCTGTACCGGTGGCTATCGCTTTGGCGGGCGCACCTTCCGTTGCTGGAAAAAGAGCGGCCACGGTGCTGTGGACATGCACAGCGCCATCAAGAACTCTTGCGACGTCTATTTCTACCACCTGTCGAACCGCGCGGGCGTGGACCGCATTGCCCGCGTGGCCGAGGATCTCGGTTTTCACCAAACCTATGAGATCGGCATTAGCGGGCAGCGCAAAGGCCTGATGCCGACGACCGAGTGGGTGAAAAAGGCGCGTCCGCGTGATCCGGTCTGGCATCCGGGCGAAACCCTGTCGGTGTCAATCGGGCAGGGGGCGATTGAGTCCACGGCGCTGCAATTGGCAGTGATGACCTCGCGCTTGGCCAATGGCCGCAAGGCCATCAATCCACGCCTGATCAAGTCCATCGGCGGTGTCGAACAGCCCTCGGGCGCCGAGGTGCCGGACCTGCCGTTCCCGGACGAGCATTTGGATATCGTGCGCGCCGGCATGGCCTCGGTGGCCAATGACGTGACCGGTACCGCCTATCGCGCCTCCCAGCTCGGCTTGGGGGACATCAAGATGGCGGGCAAGACCGGCACAGCCCAGTCGCGGGACTATAAGCCCGGTGAATCGCGCGGTCCGCGTAACGCGGTGTGGAGCCGACGCGACCACGCCCTGTTTGTGGCTTTCGCCCCGCATGACGCCCCGCGTTACGCTATTGCCCTGATCATCCAGCACGCCCCGTCGGGTGGTTCTGCCGATGCCGCGCCGCGCGCGCGCGAGGTCATGAAGGTGGCTCTGCTCAAAGACCCCGAAATGCGCGCCCGCATCGAGCGGCCCTTGCCGCCGGAACCGACTGGCCCGCTGACCGAGGACGAGCTGAACTTCGGTGCAGCCCCGTCCATTGAGCCCGATGATGGAGCCGAGCCGCGATGACCTCGTCTGCCCTGACCCGTCCGGGGGAGCGCGACCGCTTCTCTGTCAAACTGACCCAGATTGACTGGCGCATTGTCGGCCTTTTGACCTGTCTGGCCGGTATCGGCACCATGATGCTGTATTCCCTCGGCAAACTGTCGTGGGAGCCTTGGGCGGCCAAGCATCTGCTGCGCTATGGCGTGCTGCTGGTGGCCATGATCGGTCTGTCGCTGTTTCACCCCAAATGGTGGTTCCGCGCGGCCTATCCATTGTATGGCGTGCTGCTGATTATGGTGGCCCTGGTTGACTTTTCACCGCTGGGCTACGAGGCGGGCGGTGCCAAGAACTGGCTGAACCTCGGCTTTATCCGCATCCAGCCCGCAGAGTTTATGAAGATCGGCTTGGTGCTGGCGCTGGCACGCTGGTACCACAACCATACGGCCCAAGAGGCCCGCTGGTCGTGGAAGTTGGTGATACCGGCAGGTATGATTGGGGTGCCGTTCCTGCTGGTGGCGGCACAGCCGGACCTTGGCTCGGCCATGATCATTGGCCTGACCGGTGCAGCGATTATGGTGCTGGCGGGATTGAGCTGGTGGGTGATCGGCGCTGCGGCTGCGGCGGCTCTGGTGATTATCCCGCCTTTCGTCATGTTCGTGATGCACGACTATCAGCGCAATCGCGTGCTGAACTTCCTGAATCCGGAAATGGATCCCTCGGGTACCGGCTACAACATTATCCAGTCCAAGATCGCCTTGGGCTCGGGCGGCGTGCTGGGCAAGGGCTTTGGGCTGGGTAGCCAGAGCCAGCTGGAGTTCCTGCCGGAACGCCACACCGACTTCATCTTCTCGACCCTGTCCGAAGAGTTCGGCTTCCTCGGCTCGTCGGCGGTACTGATCTGCTATGGCGCTTTGATCTTGATTGCCCTGCGCATCGCCTCGCTGTCGCACAGCCATTTTGGCCGGATTGGCGCGGCGGGCATGGTGGCGTTTGTGGCGATGTTTGTGCTGATCAACGGGGCCATGGTCATGGGTCTGGCTCCCGTGGTGGGCGTGCCCATGCCGATGCTGTCCTATGGCGGCTCGGGCATGATGACAGTGATGATTGGCTTTGCGCTGGTCATGTCGGTGCGCATCCACCGTTATGCCGAACTTCCAAAGGGGCATGGCCTGTTCTGATCCCAGCGTCTAGGATCGGCCTATGAGCGATACACCCATCCCCAAGGCCGATCCGGCCATGTTCGGCGACTGCGGCGACAAACCGTGCCCGCAGCCGGTAACCGCCATTCCTGCCAACTCCGAAGCCGTTCAGGACCTGAGCGTGCGCATGCGCGACAATCCGGCGGAATGGGCCTTTGTGCGCCTATCGCGCCTGATCCAGGAGTTCGAGGCCAATCTGGACAAGGACGAGGAGATCGGTGCGCGGGTTGTGGGCCTGCCCGGCGACGGCACGATGCAGATCGTCGATGTAGGCTTCTGGGGGCCCGACCTGATCATGTTCTTCGGACGTAATGCCGACGGCAAGCCGGTGCGTCTGGTCCAGCACTACACCCAGCTGAATGTCGTGCTCAGTGCGATGAAAAAGCCGGAAGATCAGGCCGAGCCTAACCGCATCGGCTTCCGGCTGGACGAACTGGTAAAGAGCACCAATCCGTCCAGCTAAGACAGGCTAGCCCTGTTTTGCGGCCCAGTCAGTGGCGCGCACAAGACTGTCGACGATGCCCGGTTCGCTGCTGGCGTGACCGGCATCGCCGATAATTTCCAGCTTGGCCTCGGGGAAGGCGCGGTGCAGCGCCCATGCGCCCGAGGCGGGCGTCACCACGTCAAAGCGTCCTTGGGCGATCCACGTCGGTATGTGGCGGATCTTGTCGACATTCTCGATGATCCAGTTCTCGCTGTCGAAGAAACCGCCGTGGGTAAAGTACCAGTTCTCGATGCGGGCAAAGGCCACGGCAAACTCGGGATCGCCGAACTTGTCCGGAGAGCCGTTGGCTCCGGCGACGGTGACAGTGTTGCCTTCCCACGTAGCCCAAGCCACGGCCGCGCGGTTGCGCTCTTCGATATTGTCACCGGTCAGGCGCTTGAAATAGGCCTTCATCAGGTCGCCGCGTTCATCTTCGGGGATGGGGGCGAGGAAGCTCTCCCACAGGTCCGGCCACAGCATGGAGGCACCGTCCTGATAGAACCAGTGCAGCTCTTTTCTGGTCATCAGGAAGATACCGCGCAGCACCAATGCGCGCGTGCGCTCCGGATGGGTGATGGCATAGGTCAGAGACAGGGTTGAGCCCCACGAGCCTCCGAAGACCACCCATTTGTCGATGCCCAGCATCTCGCGGATGGCCTCGATATCGCGAACCAGATCCCAGGTCGTATTGTTCTCGAGGCTGGCGTTTGGCCGCGACAAGCCACATCCGCGCTGATCGAACATAATGATACGATAGACCGCCGGATCGAAATAGCGGCGCAGGGACGGGTTTACCGCGCCACCTGGCCCGCCATGGAGTACCACGACCGGCACGCCGTCGGGATTGCCGCTTTCTTCCCAATAGATTTCATGGACGCTGTCGGTTTTTAGCCAGCCGTATTTGTTGGCTTCGATTTCGGGGTACAGCGTCCGGCGCGGGGCGGTGACAGGGGGAAAGGCCATATCGGTTCTTTCTATGTAATCAGGACGGAGTGCCGCGAACGGCGCGAACGGCCAGCAAAAGCCAGCCTATAATCATCAAACTTCCCCCGACAGGTGCGACGGCCCCCATGATCCGCACCCCCGTGAATGCCAGCAGTGTCAGGGCGGCGCAGAACACAATCCCGCCGCAGACTGCCAGCCATCCGGCGATGCGGCCCAAAGCTCCCGACTGCGGCCATAGCGCCAGTGCAACACCCAACACAGAATGTACCAGCAGGTAGTGGCCACCGGTGGCCAGCCACTGGGCCTGTTGCGGCCCTGCGCCATGGGCGGCGAACGCTGAAATTGCAACGGAAATAGCGCCGCACAGTGCGGCAACCGCCAGCAGTTTTCGGTCTGATTTCATGACGAAAGATGTAGACCACATTGGCGCGAAAGTCTGCTATCGGCGCCCGCATGAATTCGGCCACGCGCGTCTCCCTCCATTACATCACCCTTTTTGCGGTCACGGGCGTCTCGATGCCCTTCGCAGGCCTGTGGCTGAAATCCAAAGGCATGAGCGGTGCCGAGATTGGTCTGCTGCTGGCCTTGCCGATGATCGGACGCTTGATCAGCGGCCCGTTCATGGCCGTTTGGGCCGATGGTTTCCGCCATCGCCGCAGCGCGATCAGCCTGATCGGCTTTGCCATGACCCTGGGTTATGGCTTTGCGGGCCTGACGGACAGTACCCTGCTGCGCGGCCTGTTCTGGTTTATTGGCGCAACTGCCACGGCGGCGCTATTCCCTCTGGGGGATGTATTGGCGCTGCGATTGGCCAAGCGCGATGGCTATCCGTTTAGCCTGCCACGCGGTTTTGGATCACTCGCGTTCGTACTGGCCAATGTGGGTATGGGCGCACTGCTGACTATGGTGTCGCCTGAGCTGATCATCGTGTGGATCGTAGTCGCCAGCGGCCTGTGCTGTGTGCTGTCGCGTCTGTTGCTGCCGCCGGTTCTGGTGTCCGAGACGGGTACCAAGGCCGCCGTGCGCGACCGGTTCGCGGGTATGGGCCGTCTGCTGCGCAATCGCACCTTTATGATCGCCGTCTTGGGCGTGGCTGCCATTCAGGCGGCGCACGGCTTCTACTACGGCTTCTCCGCTATCCTCTGGAAGGGGCAGGGACTGTCAGAGAGCTCGACGGGGCTTCTTTGGGGCTGTGCCGTGGCGGCAGAGATTGTCTTTATGTGGCTGATCGACCCTTGGCGTCGCCGCATGGGTATCGGGGCCTACACCTTGCTGCTGATCGGCGGCGGGGCGGCCGTGGTGCGCTGGACATTGATGGCGACCGAGCCGGGCTACGCTGCGCTGTGGCCGCTTCAGGCCATGCACGGGCTGACCTTTGCCGCCACCTATCTGGGCAGTGTCGAGATCGTGGACGCGCTTAGCCCCCGTCAGGACCACACCTCGTCCCAGACCTTGGCGTCCATGCTGTCTTCGGGCCTGATGACGGGTCTGGCCACGGCCATTTCCGGCCCGCTGTATGATCAGTTGGGCAGTGCGGGCTATCTGGCTATGGCGGGGATCGCTGTGGTCGGGATCGTCGCGGTGCTGTCAGTCAGAGCGCCTGTTAAATCCGGACTGCTGCCGGGCGCTGCGCCAGCGTAAAGTGCTGGGTCATGACGGTGGCGGCAGCCTTGACGGTGGCGGCCACCTGCGGCTCTGCCATACCGAAAGGAAAACGGATCATGGCGATGGCGGGCGTTTCCAGATGGTCTTCCAGCGCCGTCATGATGCGGTAGAGCAGGGCGCTGCCGGCGTCGTCCTCGGCTTCGGAAGAGGCCACCAGCGCGACCTTGGCGTTTGCAGCAGCTTCCAGAATGGCGGCGGCGGGGGCCGTGGCGCGCACTACGCCGGGGCCGTCCTCGCTGAGGCGGTGGCCGTCGGTTTTGGGAATTTCGGCGCGGATTTGCAGACGGGCCGGACCTTCATAGCGTGTGCGGCCAATCAGCAGCAGGGCGCGAGCTTCATGCGAGATCAGGCGGCTAACCAGATCGCGAGCCAGATTTTCGGCATCGGTGACGCCCTCGATCAGCTCGGTGCGGGCGTTATCCGGTGCCCAAGGCACGCCGGTCAGGTCTTCGACCAAGTCCCAGACGGGCTCTCCGCCATCCCAATTGCAGATGATAATGCAGGGGCGGCGACTATCCTCGTGTGACTGACCAGCCAGAGAATTATCCGTCATTATGCTGCTCCCGACGCCCACATATCCAATCGGGCTCAATCTTAGACCATCTCGCCAAGGGCGGCGTCAAACAGCATGAATGCCCGTCCTTCATCGGTAGCCAAACGCATCTGCACCGCATCTTGATCCCCGTTATTAACGGCGATCATCTTGGCGAAGTGGTCAATGAAGATTTTAAGGTCGGCGTTCAGTTCGGCATCACCGGCGACACGGCGAGATACGCTGCGCACGGCGGCAGGGGCCACACGGCGCACAATCTGTCGTGCGCGCACCACATCGTTACGGGCCAGCGCAAAGGCGACATCGTCAATGCGGGCGCGCGGGAGCAGGGCATTGGGGTCAACGCCCATACGGCGTATGGCAACGGTAGCCCGCTCGGCCAAAGCTTCCAGCGAGGGGGCCGGTTCCTGACGCGAGGCCTGCGGCGCAGCCGATTGCGGAGCCGGAACGATTGGCTGCGTATGAGCCGGTTCCGACGAAGCCACGTCGCGCCAGCTGATACCGCTATCGGCGATGCTTTCGGCCACCGGCGGGGCAGCGGGGGCAGGGGTGAACTGTGAGATGGGAGCCTGAGGGGACGGCGCGGGCTTTGCCTCGACCGGCTTGGACTGGGGCGAAGCGGTTTCCGGTGCCGCCACGCTCATCAGACGGACAGCCTCGGTCAGCATTTCGTAATTGCGGCGCACGCGTTCCTGAAAGCCTACGTCCAGCGCCTCTGTATCGGCGGCGGCGCGGCGCGAAGCATCCGACAGGCTAGCCAGACCCTGTTCGACCGTGCTGCGCACAGCGGCGACGTGCTGGGCGGCCTCTTCGGGCATGCGGGCGGCACGTTCGTCCATGTCGCGCACAGAGGCCTCGATGCGGGTCAGGGCGTCCGTCATGCGGCGGGTCAGGCCCTCCAGACGGGTATTGGCTTCCTCGCCCGCCTGATCAACCAGTTGCAGGGTTTCTGTAACGATGCGGCGGGCTTGTTCGATGCGGACCTCGGCGGCCTCATCGGCCTGACGGGCCGCGTCGAACAGGCTTTCGCCCAGACGGTCTGCACGGATCTGCGCCTGTTGCAGGGCTTGCTCCGCCAACGCCTTTTGCTCGGTGGCGGCGTTGTTCAGGCTGTTGATCGCACGGCGGGTTTCGTCCAGCAGGCGATCGCGGCTCTGGGCCGCAACGGCTTCAAACTTGTCCAGCGACAGCTTGGTCGCGGCGTCGAAGCCCTCGGCCTCGCTTTGCGACATGCTGACGAGGGCGCGGAACTGCTCGAGTACGGCCTCGACCTGACCCTTGATGCCTTCGGCCAACTGATCGCCGGTCTGGTTTAGGTCGGCAGCGGCTGAACGGGTCAGGCTCAGTTGCTCGACGAACTGGGCGCGCTGGGTCTCGATCTGGGCGGCAAAGTCTTCCTGATCGGTGCGCAGGGCATAGGCGGCGGTCACCAGAGCGGCACGCTGCTGGCTCAGGCCGTCTTCAACCGTGCGGATTTGTTCGGTGACGCTGGTGCCGGCCGTTTCCAGACGCAGGGTCTGGCGTTGCAGGTCTTCGGCGGCAACGCGGGCGGCATCCTGGGCTTCATTGGCCGCGGCGGCCAGATCGGCAGCGCGGGCAGCAAGGCCTGCCTCGGCTTCGCGCAGGAGGGCCTGCGCCAGATCGGAAGCGTCGGCCACCATCTGGGCCTGATGGTTTACCGCGCTGAGAACCGTGCCTGTCTGTTCATCAAGCTTGCTTCCCAAGGATACCAGCTGCTCACGCTCGCGACCCAGTTGCAGAGTGATGTTCTGAGTCGATGCCTGCGCCGTGCGGGCAGCGTCGCCCAGTCGGTTGGACTCGGTGGCCAGCGCCTCGCGCAGGGCCGTCAGTTCTTGACGGGCACGGTCTGCGATCTGTTGGGTGTTTTCGATGTCGCCGCGCAGAACCGACAGGATTTCACCGGCTTCGCGGGTGGCATAGGCCGTGGGGGCGACCATGGCTTCGGCCATGTCGTGGGCGCGGCGGCTCTCGGCGGCCAGTCGGCCCGCCACCCGAACAAGATGGGCCACAAGATAGAACAGGCCTACCGGCGTCAGGGCCAACATGGCGTAGACGGCCAGACGGATCGGGTCCAGATCGACCATGCCCGACCCGTATTCATAAGCCACGAAAGACGCGATACCCCCTGCCCACAAGGCAGACGCCACGGTGGCCAAAATATACGCCGGGCCGTTGCCGGCTACGGCTACGGCTTTGGACTTGGCTTTGCGTGTCTTGGCCTTGGTGGTTTTGACAGCAGGGGAAGTGTTGCCGACCGTGGCGGGCGGGGCGTCCGCCGACTCTGACAGCGTAGACAAAAATCCGGGGATGGGCGTTTCGATCTCGGCGGCGCGTTGCTCGGCCAAGCGTTGTTGCTCGGCTAAACGACGACGCTGTCGCTCGGACATCGGGCGCGCATAGGGATCAGGTTTGGCGTCCGGCTCGACCACGGTCTCTTCTGTGGGCGGAGTAACCGGATCACCAAAGAAGCTGTTTCCGCCCGACGGTGTGTCGGGTGCAGAGCCAGCAGTCGTGGTGTCTGGATCGGACGGGTTTTGCGGCCGGTTGTGGGCGTTCATGAGCGTCGATCTCGGTCGTATTGCGCCAGAGAGGCAGAACCTAGGACAGCGAGCCTAGACGCTGAATGCCATGTCGGAAACCCGCAGGCGGCTGAATCCTGCGGAGAAAATCGCTTAAAGCTGTAATAATTCACGCCTTAAACGCGGCTGGACGGCCTTAGCAGCGCGGGGATTCCGATGAAGTCGGCGCGGCAGGCGATGCACATTCCGGTAACCGCTTGACCTCTGCAGGCGCGGCGTCGCGCGTCAGATCGATGCCGATCTGCGACAAAGCCGCAGCGGCCAGCAGGGCGACCATGCCCGCCAAGAAATCGATCAGGATCTTCATGGTGAGACTATGCTTGAATTAGGGCGGTCAAACAAGATTGCGCATAAGTTTTTCATGGGAACCAACAGGCCGTGCTAACCGTAGGCTTAGCCAGCGATATGCGACTGAAAGCGGTGATGTGAAGTCATGCTGAGGCAAGAGGTCTATGACGGCAGCATGCTCACCCCGGGACCGGGAATATGGCGCACCGCGACGGCGGACCGCTTTGCCCCGATCATGGAAAATGACGCGTATTTTGCCGCTCTGGCCGCCGCCATCGCCAAGGCCCAACATTCCATCCTGATACTGGGGTGGCAGTTTGATCCCCGTACCCGCCTTGATCCGGAAGCCCCTGCTGGCAATCGGCGCTTCGAAATCGGCGATCAACTCAAAAAACTGGTCGAAGGCCGCAAGGACATCGAGGTACGGCTTCTTATCTGGAAGTCGCCCATCCTGATCGCGGCCTCCCAGGGCTTCTACCCGCACAAGGCGTTGCGCTGGTTCCAAAAGCGGATGGTGGAGCTAAGGCTGGAGGGGGTAGGGCTGTTGGGCGCGTGTCACCATCAGAAGGTGGTGGTGATTGATGACAAGATCGCCTTTTGCGGCGGTGGCGATATCTCAGTCGATCGCTGGGACGAAGAAGGTCATTACAGCGGCGACCCCCGGCGCTGCCTGCCGTCCGGACTGATCCCTTCACCGCGCCACGAATGGATGAGTGTCTGTGACGGTGAGGCGGCACGTATGCTGGGCGATCTGGCCCGCATGCGTTGGCACAGGGCTTGCGGCGAAGACTTGCCGGTCGTGGAGACAGACGGCGATCCGTGGCCGGATCACATCGAGCCGATGTTCCGCGACATTACGGTGGGGGTATCACGCACCGATCCCGCCGTGAAAGGGCGCGAGGAAGTCCGCGAAAACGAAGCTTTGTTCATCGAAAGCATTCGCCGAGCCAAATCACTGATTTACCTTGAGAACCAGTATTTCACCACACCTCTGGTAGCGGGGGAAATTGCCAAGCGGTTGGCTGAGCCGGATGGACCCGAGATCGTGTTGGTGTCGACAGGGCGCAGCCCGTCCTGGTTCGATGGCATGACCATGGACACGGCCCGCGCGGACGTTTTGTGGCGACTGGAGCAGGCGGATGCCCACAACCGTTTGCGAGCCTTCTACCCTGTCACTGCGCAAGGAGATCGGATCATCGTCCATGCCAAAATGACCATTATCGATGACAAGATGATGCGCATTGGCTCATCCAACCTGAACAACCGTTCTATGGGATTGGACACGGAATGCGACGTGTCGTTCGAGGCGCGCACGCCGGACGAAAGGGCGCAAATCCGCCATCTGCGCCAGCATTCCATAGGCCACTTTATTGGGGTGAGCCGGTCCGACTTTGCGCAGGCCGAGGATCTGATGGGGTCCGTGGGGGACGCCATCCAGACCTTCGGGGCCAAGCGGATGAAACTATTGGGCGAGCGCCGACCGACCCGCATCGAGCAGATGTTTGCCGAATGGCAGTTCGGCGACCCTGTGTCCTCTCGCGACGCATGGCGGCCATGGTGGCGCAGAAAAATTATCCAGCAAATTTATGATGGTGACTACGGTACTTCATTCAAGGCGCGAAGTTCGAAATCCATCACCAGTGGCAGGTGATCGGAAGCAATTCGGCTAAGCGGGGTCTGCACCGTGTAGACGGATTTCACCTTCACCTGCGCATTGACGAAGAAGTGGTCTATGCGAATAGCGGCGAAACTGGACGGAAAGGTCTTGATGGTCGGTCTCAGGCCCAGTTCGCGCTGGGCATCCTTCAGAACAGAGGTCAGCGTGGCATAGGGACGGGTAATGGAGGTGGCGTTGAAGTCACCCGCCAGAATGGTTGGCCCGTCACAGTCGGCCAGCCATGCGCTTCCAACCAGCGCCTTGGCCTGCTTGCGTTGCTCACGCGGCACCAGACCCAGATGGGTCGTCAGAACATTCAACGGCTGATGGCCGACCCTGACTTCGGACCAGATGGCACCGCGCGGCTCCAGTCCGCGAATGCCGCGAACGGTCGGAAGGCTGTCGGCCCGGACAAGGGTCTCGGGCAGTCGGGTTAATATGGCATCGCCGTATTCTTCGGCTTCGATCCGCATGGCGGGATGAAAGCGCGACGACATGCCCAGGAGGCCGGCCAGTTCGGACGCCTGATCCACACCATTGGTGCGGGCGCGACCGACATCCAGTTCTTGCAGGCACACAATATCGGGATTTTCGCCTGCGATGACCTCGGCGATGCGTGCGACATCCAGCTGCCGGTCGGTGCCCACGCAGCGGTGGACGTTATAGGTCAGGATGCGGGTGGTCATGTGATCGGCCATCTATAGCCCAACGTGCGAACAGCACGAAGGATCAGCCGATCACAATACGACCAGATGGTCGGGCACTTCGTTCTTGTCGTCTGATCGGGGTGGGAAGTGCTCGGACAGGGCCTGACCGCACAAGGCAATGGCGGCTTCCATGCCATCAATCGGGCGCTTGGCCTTGATGCCTTTCACCAGCGCCGCCACGGTGGCCGCCCAGAAGTCGGGCGTGGTGCGGGTGTAGATGCCGGTGTCGGCGATGACCTCGACCTCGTGGTCGGCCATGGCGGCAAAAATCAGGATGCCGGTGCGGTCACGCGTGGCATGCAGGCCATGGGCCATGAACTGTTGCAGGGCCACACGACGTACGCGAGCGCGACGAATGCGTTGCGGCACCATCAACAGGGCCACAGGCGGGATTAGACTGATCAGATAGACCCCGATGAAGGTCAAAGCCTGAGCGATGGCATAGGCCGTCAGGGCGCGGTTCACATCGTCGGACTGACCCGCCGCGTGGGCCACCTGCCAGTCACTGCCAAGGCCGAACCAGTCTCCCGTCAGCCCCATGGGGATCAGGATGGCAGGTAGAACCAGCGATGCCGCCGCAGCCCATGCCAAGCGAATATCGCGATAGCTGGAGACCCGCCGCGAGATCACGCAAAAGATTTCGCCGCTGGTTGTGGCCTCGGCGGCCTTGATGGCTGCCGCGACGCGCTGGTGATCTTGGTCTGTAATATCCATTACCATCCTCCCGACGCACCGCCGCCGCCGAAGCCGCC
>NZ_DIGV01000046.1 GCF_002419815.1 Brevundimonas sp. UBA5713
GGCGACCTTGTCGATCTCGTCGAGGAAGACAATGCCTTCGTTCTCGGCCAGCTTCACCGCCTCGCGGGTCAGGCTGTCCTGATCCAGCAGCTTGTCGGCCTCTTCGGTGATCAGGGGCTGGGTCGCGTCCTTTACGGTCATACGTACCGACTTGGTGCGCCCCCCGCCCAGCTTGCCCAGCATGTCGGACAGGTTGAGGATGCCGACGTTGGCGCCCGGAATATCCATGCCTTGCAGCGGCGAGGCATTGTCGGCCAAGGCGATCTCGACCTCCTTGTCGTCCAGCTCTCCGGCGCGCAGCTTTTTGCGGAAGGCATCGCGGGTCGGCTGGCCCGAGCCCGGCCCCACCAGAGCATCCAGCAGACGGTCTTCGGCGGCAGCCTCGGCCTTGGCCTGAACCTCGACGCGGCGCTTGTCGCGCACCATGGCAATGGCGCTTTCCACCAGATCACGCATGATCTGATCGACATCGCGGCCCACATAGCCGACCTCGGTGAATTTGGTCGCTTCGACCTTGAGGAAGGGCGATCCCGCCAGCTTGGCGAGGCGGCGCGCGATCTCGGTCTTACCCACGCCCGTCGGGCCGATCATCAGGATGTTCTTTGGCGTGACCTCATCGCGCAGGTCTTCCGGCACACGCTTGCGACGCCAGCGATTACGCAGGGCCACTGCCACAGCGCGCTTGGCGTCCTGCTGTCCCACAATATAGCGGTCCAGTTCCGATACGATTTCGCGTGGCGACAGGTCGGTCATGGGTATTCAGTCCAAATCAAAACAGCGAAGCCCCTCAAGCAACGAGCCGCCGCGCGGCGAGTGTTAGGGGCTGAGCGTCCGCCCGCTTGCGGGCCTTTAAAGACTCTCAATGGTGAGGTTGCCGTTCGTATACACATCAATGCTGGCGGCGATTTTCATGGCCTTGCGGGCGATGGCTTCGGCGTCGAGGTCGGTTTTCTCGTCGATGAGGGCCAGAGCGGCGGCCAGCGCATAGTTGCCGCCCGAGCCGACAGCGGCCACACCTTGTTCCGGCTCCAGCACATCACCCACGCCGGTGACGGTCAGGATGGTGTTCTTGTCGGCCACCAGCAGCATGGCCTCCAGCTTGCGCAAGTAGCGGTCCGTGCGCCAGTCCTTGGCCAGATCCACACAGGCGCGGGCCAACTGGTCAGGGTACTGTTCCAGCTTGGCTTCTAGCCGTTCGATCAGGGTCAGCGCGTCTGCGGTCGCGCCCGCAAAACCGGCGATGACCTTGCCACCGGCCAGTTTGCGCACCTTGCGCGCCGAGCCTTTGACAATGGTCTGGCCCATGGAGACCTGACCGTCACCGGCGATGATGGTCTTGTCTTCCTTGCGCACGGCCAGAATGGTCGTGCCGTGCCAATCGGGAAATGAAGAAGCGTGCTGCGTCATGCTAGGGCATGTGGCGAGCGTCGCCGCGTGCTGCAAGCGCAAAGCCGCATCGAAAATGCTAAGAGCGACAAGATGAGCCAGTCCACGACCACGCCACCGCCCGTCCGCTTCTCGGATGAAGAGGTGGAACGCTATGCCCGTCACCTGATCCTGTCAGAAGTCGGTGGCCCGGGGCAGCAGGCGCTGAAGCGCGCCCGCGTGCTTGTGGTCGGCATGGGCGGCATCGGCAATCCGGCAGCGCTCTATCTGGCCGCAGCAGGCGTCGGAACGCTGGGCCTTATTGACGACGATGCGGTGTCACTGTCGAACCTGCAAAGACAGGTGATCTTCACCGCCGACGATATCAATAAACCGAAGGTGGATGTGGCCGAGGCGCGTCTGTCGGCGCTGAACCCGCATACGACGATCGAGCGCCTGAACCAGCGCATCACGCCCCAAAATGCCCGCGAACTGGTCGCCCGCTATGATGTGGTGCTGGATGGCACCGACGATTTCGACACCCGTTTCGCCGTCAACGCCGCCTGCGTGGCCGCGGGCAAGCCGCTGGTGTCGGGCGCGCTGGGCCGCTGGTCCGGACAGGTCGCGGTGTTCACCGGCCGGCCCTGCTATCAGTGTCTGGTACCCGAGGTGCCGCCCGAGGCCGAAACCTGTGCCCGCGTCGGCGTCATCGGCGCGCTGGCCGGTGTCATCGGCACGATGAGCGCGCTGGAAGTTTTGAAACTCATCACGGGCGCAGGCGACCCTCTGGAAAGCCGCCTGCTGATCTACGACGGCCTCACCGCCGCCGCCCGCGTCGTCAAACTGACGGCCGATCCGGAATGTCCGGTGTGCGGCGGTCACGTCTGATCAGAGCATCGCAGGGATGACGCGATCCGGCGGACGGTGGCCGTTCTGGAAGGTCATGATGTTGGCAATCACGCGATCACCCATATCCTGACGCGCCTCGATCGTGGCCGAACCGAGGTGGGGCAGCAGCACCACATTGGGGTGACCGATCAAGCCGGGGTGCACCACCGGTTCGCGCTCGAACACATCCAGACCCACACCGAAAATGGCGCGGCTCTTCACGGCCTCCGCCAGCGCTTCTTCATCGATCAGCTCGCCGCGAGCGGTGTTGATCAGGATAGCGTGAGGTTGCAGCAGGGCCAGACGCTGCGCCGACAGCAGGTGATGGGTGTCCTTGGTAGCGGGGCAGTTCAGGCTGATCACATCCATGCGCGACAGCATCTGGTCCAGATCATCCCACCAGGTCGCGCCCAGCTCCTCGGCCACCATATCCGGCACCGGCTTGCGGTTATGATAGTGGACCTGCATGCCAAACGCCTTGGCGCGGCGGGCCAGTGCCTGACCGATGCGGCCCATGCCGACAATCCCCAGACGCTTGCCATACAGTTTGCGACCGCACATCCACGTGGGCGTCCAGCCCTTATACTGCCCGTCGGTGACCACATTGGCCCCCTCGACAATACGGCGGCTGACCGACAGGATCAGCGACATGGCGATGTCGGCGGTATCCTCGGTCAGTACGCCCGGCGTGTTGGAGACGATTATCTTGCGGGCCACGGCGGCCTCGACATCGATGTGGTCGATGCCTGCGCCAAAGTTTGCAATAAGTTTCAGCTGCTCGCCGGCCGCATTGATCAGTTCGGCGTCGATCTTGTCGGTGATGGTCGGCACCAGAACATCGGCCTTTTGGACCGCCGCGATCAGCGCATCGCGATCCATCGGCTTGTCGGTCAGGTTCAACTCGGCATCAAAAAGTTCACGCATGCGTGTTTCAACGGCGTCGGGGAGCCGTCTGGTTAACACGACCTTAAGCTTGCGGACGGACATAAAGGGACCTGGGGTTTCTTCCGCGGGTCTTGCGGCCCGCTGCTTGTAGAGTCAGGACGTGTCTATCAAAGCTGCGGTCAGGGTCAAAAACTTCCGTCGCCTTGGCGTGGTATTCGGCGTGATAGCGCTGGGAGCCATGACAGGTGCGGCCCAGACCATGCCCGATGGTCGACCGACCCCGACGGGTCTTGAGGTCCCGCGCTGGATCTCTTTGAAATCCAATAAGGTACGCGCACGCCAAGGCCCCGGACTGGATTATCCGATCCTGTGGGAATACCGCTCGGCCAATCTGCCGGTGCAGGTGATCGCTGAAACACGCGAATGGCGTAAAATCTGCGATCCGGACGGTTCGGTGGCGTGGATTCACCGCACGGTCGCGTCAGGTCGTCGCAGTGTGTTCAACCGTTCGGATGAACCCATCCCTATCCGCACAGGGCGTTCTGCCACGGCATCTGTGCGCGCCATGCTGTCCCCGCAGTCGATTGTCAGTCTTGATGAGTGTGAGGATGGCTGGTGCCGCGTACGCGCCCGCAAGGTGCGCGGCTGGATCCCCGAGCGCGGCGTCTTCGGCACCCAGAGCCATCCGCTGTGCAATGCCGCACGCCCTGCCGGTCCGGGTCGGATAGACGACTAAACGCGGCCTTGGCGGCAAAAAAGGCCGTCTCATCATATTTCTAACGGCATGGGGCGCTATAAGCGCCTCTGCATAGCTTGTGCACGACAGTTGAGCCAAGGCCCCACGTCGTGTTACCCGAGCCTATACCATTCGGAGCCCATTGACTTTGAGCCAGTCCCAATACCCGTCGTCGTTTGATCTTGAAGGCCTGCTGGCCTCTGGCCGTGGCGAACTGTTCGGCCCCGGCAACGCCCAGTTGCCCGCCCCGCCGATGCTGATGTTCGATCGCATCGTCGAAATCAACTCTGACGGCGGCAACTACGGGAAGGGCTATGTCGAGGCTGAACTCGATATCCGTCCGGACCTGTGGTTCTTCCAGTGCCACTTCATCGGCGATCCGGTTATGCCGGGCTGCCTGGGCCTTGACGCCATGTGGCAGATGGTCGGCTTCTATCTCGGCTGGCAAGGCGGCCCGGGCAAGGGCCGTGCGCTGGGCGTGGGCGAAGTGAAATTCACCGGCCAAGTCACGCCGGACGTCAAAAAGGTGGTCTATAAGGTCCACCTGAAGCGCGTCATCAACCGCAAGCTGGTCATGGGCATCGCCGATGGCGTGCTCGAAGCTGATGGCGAAGTCATCTACACCTGCAATGACATGCGGGTCGGCCTGTTCGGCGCGAATGCCGAAAAGACCGAAGCCTAATTAAAAGCATACGAGGAAACGCCTATGCGTCGCGTCGTCGTCACCGGCATCGGTATCGTCTCTTCCATCGGCACGGGTCAGGACGAGGTTGCCGCCTCGCTGAAGGACGCCCGCTCGGGCATCCAGCACGCGCTTGACCATGCCCAATACGGCTTCCGTTCCCAGGTGTGGGCCCCGCCTGCCCTGGGCGCGACCGCCGAGGACTGGACCCCGCTGGTAGACCGCCGCGCGGCGCGTTTCCTCGCGAACGGTACGGCTTGGGCCCACATCGCCTTTGAAGAAGCCCTGAAAGACTCCGGCATTGATGCCGAAGACATCAAAAACGACCGCACGGGCGTGATCGTTGGCGAGGGCGGTCCGTCGACGCAGGTCATCCTGCAATCGGCCCAGACCACGGTCGAAAAGGGTTCGCCCAAGCGCGTGGGCCCGTTCGCGGTGCCCAAGGCCATGGCTTCGGGTCCGTCAGCTGTGCTGTCGACCTGGTTCCAGACCCGCGGCATCAACTATTCGATCTCGTCGGCCTGCGCGACCTCGGCACACTGTATCGGCGCTGCTGCCGAACAGATCGCCTGGGGCAAGCAGGACGTGGTCTTCGCCGGGGGCTGTGAGGACATCGACTGGTCCATGTCGAACATGTTCGACGCCATGGGTGCTATGTCGTCCAACTATAATGACACCCCGTCGGTCGCCTCGCGCGCCTATGACAAGGACCGCGACGGCTTCGTCATCGCCGGCGGTGCAGGCATCGTGGTTCTGGAAGAATACGAGCGCGCGGTTGCCCGTGGTGCGACCATCTATGCCGAAGTCACCGGTTACGGTGCCAATGCCGACGGTTACGACATGGTCGCCCCGTCGGGCGAAGGTGCAGAGCGCTGCATGAAGATTGCGCTGGAAATGGCCGGCAATCCGAAGATCGACTACCTGAACCCGCACGGCACTTCGACGCCAGTCGGAGATGCCAAGGAAATGAATGCGGTGCGCAACGTCTTTGGCGAGGCCATGCCGATGATTTCCTCCACCAAGTCGCTGTCGGGCCACTCGCTGGGCGCGGCAGGCGTGCAGGAAGCCATCTACTGCCTGCTGATGATGAAGCACGGCTTTGCCGCCAAGAGCGCCCACATCGAGAACCTCGATCCGGAGTTCGAAGGCATGCCGATCCTGCAGGAGCGCCATGACGGCGAGCTGAAGCACGTGATGTCCAACAGCTTCGGTTTCGGCGGCACCAACGCCACGCTGATCCTGTCGAAGGTCTAAACGGGCCCGTTCAGCGGCCTGAACGTGGCATATCGCTAAAATGCGAAATGACACCAAAAGGCCGCTAATCGGTCCTGAACTCACCGTGAAGCGTTTCGATAGTCCATTTGTCGGCTCGCCGAGGCTTGGTTTGGTTCCGGACCCTGAACAGCCCCCCCAGCCCCCCAGGACCTCTCCTGCTTAGAGGCTTCTGCGAGCCGGCACAGTAAGAAAGCCCGCCAGACCCCAAGCTGGCGGGCTTTCGTTTATCTGAAACCCGATGCGGGTTCTCGGGGGCGGCTGTCAGCCCCCCAACTGGACCTCGAGGGTTTCGCCGCCACGCAGCACCGACAACTCGGCTACGGATCCGTTCTGAAGCGCGCTGACAAAGCCCGAAAGATCGCCCACCGCACGGCCATCGATGCGGGTGATGATATCCCCCGCCTTCAATTCGGCCGTGGCCGCATGGGTGCCTGCCTCGACCACGGCAATCTGCACGCCTTCCTTGGCACGCTGTACCGTCAGGCCGCGCGCCATGGCCTGTGACGCGCCCAGCAGCGCCTGCCCCGTCAAAGGCTCCTGCACGCGCACCGAAGTCGTCATTTCCCGTCCATCGCGCAAATAGGTCAGCGGCAGACTGGCCCCCGGTGTCACGATACCCACAGAGGCGACCACCGACCCCCCGTTGGCCACCGGCCGGTTTTCCAGCCGCGTCACCACATCCCCGCGACGCAGGCCCGCCTGCTCGGCCGACGAGCCCGGGATCACATCATGCACCACCGCGCCGCGCACAATATTGAGGCCCAGCTCGCGTGCACGGGCGGCCGTCAGAGAGCCTACCGTCAGTCCCACCTGACCGCGTTTGACTTCTCCGTGGTCCAGCAACTGCGTGACTACAAAGTCCATAATGCGGGTCGGCACGGCAAAGGCGATGCCGTCATTACCGCCGCCGAAACCACCCGACAGGATCGAGGTGTTGATCCCGATCAGTCGCCCGCGACTGTCCAGCAGTGGTCCGCCCGAATTGCCCGAATTCACCGCGGCATCGGTCTGGATATAGTCTTCAATGGCATCGCCCATGCCGGAGCGGTTCAGCCCCGACACCACGCCCATCGTCAGGGTCTGGTCCAGGCCCAGCGGATAGCCGACCGCAAAGGCCAGATCACCGCTGCGCAGAGTATCGGAATCCACGCGCTGAACCTGAGACAGGCCAGAGGCGGTCACCTTGAGCACGGCGATATCGGTCGCCTTGTCCGCGCCCACCAGTTCCGCATCGAACAGGCGACCATCAATCAGATCGATCGTGAAGTTGCGCCCGCCCTCGATCACGTGGTGGTTGGTGACCACAATGCCGTTCGCCGCGTCGATAATGACGCCCGAACCGCCTTGCAGCGCCTTGGGGCCTTCCGGCGTGCTGGAGCGTTCAGCCCCTAGCGTGGTGACCTTCACCACTGCGGGCAGAGCATGTTCGATGCCCCCGGCAAAAGAGAACACGCCCCGACGCGCATCATAGGTCAGGTTGGCCGGTGCGCTCTGAGCCATCGCCTGCTGCGACATGGTGCCCCACATGGGCACTGCCATAGTGGCCGCCACGAGGGCCGGAACAGCAGCAGACAAGGGTTTAAATGACATAGATGGCTCCAGTCGCGTGACTTGCGTCGTGGGTAACAAACTGAACTTAGTCCCCCCCTACGCGATCCGGAAAGGGCTGTTCGACATATACGGACAGAACAACGGTAGGAGAGCGCCCATGTTCCCGTCCCGCATTCGGTCTTCGCTACTGGCGTTGACCGCGACTGGATCGCTGATCGGACTATCCGCCTGTGCCACTGCCGAGACCACACGCACCGGCTTTCTGAGTGACTATAGCAAGCTGCAAGAACGCACCGACACGGTGCGGGCCAAGGTGGCGCAGTACCGCGACGACAGCCTGCTGAACACGGTCCGCGCCATCTGGATCGAGCCGACCGTACTGGCCGGAAATATCGCCGAAGGTTTCTCTGAGGAAGAGAAGGACATCATCGTTCGCGAAATTGACCGGCGTATCTGCTTTGCCCTGTCCTCGCGTTTCCAGATCGTCGACCGGCAGGCCCCCGAGGCCGCCCGACTGCGCTCTGCCGCCAGCCGCATCGGCGCGACCGATGCGGTCGGCTCTTCGGCAGCAGCCGTCGCCGGCTTTTTCATCCCCGGCCCCATCAAGCTAAGGGCTCCCGGTTCCACGGGCGGATTGGCTGCCGAAGCCGAACTGTTGATGCCCGACGGTCGCCAAGCCGCCGCCGTGGTTTGGGCACGTGATGCGCAGGTGGTGGGTACAGAATCCCCCTCCCTGTCGCGCATCGGCGATGCCCACCAACTGACGGGGGCCTTTGCCCGGATTGTCGCCGAGGCCGTTACGCCGCAAGAGTCGCAAACGATCGAGAACGAGAGCGACCCCTGTGCCCGCTTTGGTCCGCGCGTTCGTCCCGAGGGCTTTGTCAGCCGCTTTGTCACGGGCCTCTATACGCCAAGCCTAAGCGGCGCGACCGGTGATGGCAGCGACGACGACGCCCCTGCGACCGGGACGACGTCGCCTCAGACCTCGTCGCAGACTACGCCCCGGCCTGCGACGGAACCTCGTACGGACTGATTTAAAAGGCCGCTTCACCCGTGATGGCACGACCCAAGATCAGAGCGTGCACGTCATGTGCGCCCTCATAGGTGTTGACCGTCTCGAGGTTCATGGCGTGGCGCATCACATGCAGTTCGCCGGTGATACCGGCCCCGCCGTGCATGTCGCGGGCCTCGCGGGCGATGGCCAGCGCCTTGCCGCAGTTGTTGCGCTTCATCAGGCTGATGGCTTCCGGCACCCAGGCACCGGTGTCCAACAGACGGCCAAGAGCGTATGCGCCTTCAAAACCGAGGAAGATTTCGGTCTGCATATCGGCCAGCTTCTTTTGCACCAACTGGCGCGCCGACAGCGGGCGACCAAACAGGATGCGCTCGGCCACATAGTCGCGCGTGGCGTGCAGGCAGAACTCGGCGGCACCCATAGCGCCCCATGCGATGCCGTAACGGGCCTTGTTCAGGCAGGAGAACGGACCGCGCAGCCCCTGCACGCCCGGCAGGATGTTGGCTTCCGGCACGAAGACATCGTTCAAGCCGATGTCACCGGTAACCGAAGCGCGAAGCGACAGCTTGTCGCCGATCTTGCCCGTGGTGAAACCGTCGAAGTCACGCTCGACGATGAAGCCACGGATCTTGCCGTCCAGCTTGGCCCAGACAACCGCCAGATCTGAAATCGGCGAGTTGGTGATCCAGTATTTGCCGCCATTCAGGCGATAGCCGCCATCGACAGCCACCGCCGTCGTCTTCATCGAGGCTGGGTCCGATCCGCCGTCAGCCTCGGTCAGGCCAAAGCAGCCGATCAGTTCACCCGCCGCCATCTTGGGCAGGTATTTCATCTTCTGCTCCTCGGAACCGAAGGCATAGATCGGGTACATGGCCAGTGAGGACTGCACCGACATGGCCGAGCGATAGCCGCTGTCGATGGCCTCGATCTCGCGGGCGATCAGGCCATAGGCCACATGGCTGGCTTCGGAACCACCATACTGTTCCGGCAGCATGGCCCCGAGGAAGCCCATCTCGCCCATCTCGGTCATAATGGCGCGGTCAAAGGTTTCGTCGCGGAAAGCGGCGACCACGCGCGGCAACAGCGATTCTCGCGCATAGGCCCGCGCTGCGTCCTGAACCATCCGCTCTTCATCCGTCAGGCGGCCCGTCAGATCAAAAGGGTCGTCCCAGCGGAAGGTTTTCGCGGATGCATCAGTCATGGCATTTCCTCAACAATTTTAATGCGATACCCGTCGCTCACGACGTTTTCATGCCGGTGCGACTACGGACCCCCTGTTATCCATGGCGGTTTAGGACAAAATAGGCGGGTCGGGTAGGCCACTCCCGACGCAACTTCCGGCTTTATTTCATGTCTGACCGTTTCCACCGCCTGTTCAAAGAACACCCCCAAGAGGTTGGTGAAACCTATTTCGAGCACATGGCCGCCTCGCTGGGCTTTTGCGGAAAGCTGTTGAAACTGGCGGGATGCGCTTTCATTCACGCCGTGGTGCCCGGTTTGCACAAATCCACCGTCTCCGATGCTGTCCGCGAGATGGAGCCCGGCATGACCCGACGTGCCAATGAGGCGCGCGAAGAGCGTATGCGCAATGCAGGCGTGTGGGACGTGGGCCTGTAATCCTTAGTCTGGCGTATCCAGTCAGCGGTAGAAGCCTTCAATCTGGCTGCCCATGCCACACAGGCGTGACGCCGCGCCGTGGTCTGTAACCATCACCCCTTCAGGCCCGATCTGTAGGTCGACCTTTAGCGGTGCGGGGCCGATGTCCTCCGCCGTGACCTCTCCATAAGGCACCACATGGCCGCGAATGCGATCGTCTGCGCCTTGCACGCCACGGATATGGACCGCGCAATCGGCGGGGGTGGCGGCTCCGTTCGGCTGCCCGCCAGCCACGAGCATGACACTGACACGCGTACCGTCCCGGCTATAGCTCAGGACACCCTTTGAGGGGGCGGCGCGCTCGAACTCGGGCACCAATTCCTCTTCAATCGCCTGGACGGTGGCCGGCATCGATGTGGGGGCGGCGGCAACGGCTTCTTCCACTGCAGGGGGTTGCTCGCACGCTGCCAACACCAGCACCGGCAGCAGGATCAGATAGCGCATAGTCCACACTTCCTTCTCGTCACGACACGGCGGCCAGTACCGCCCCCAGAACCACCAAAGCCAACAGGACAAAGCCGATAATCTGCACCGGTCGCATGCGCCGCGGCAGGGTCGTGGCGGGATAGCCGGTCACCAACATGCCCATCAGGGCGATACCGCGTCCCATAGTGCGCGCTTGGGGTCGGGGGGCCAGCTCGTCCAGCGGTACCGGATCGGCAAACTCCCCGTCGCTGACCCTTGCCAACAAGTCCCGCGCCGCCTCCACCTGATCGGCTCTCCCCATAAGACGGATGCCCAAGGCGCGCTGCAGCAACGGGTTGATGGTGGTTTGAAACCGTTCGGTAACCGACACCTCTATGCCATGCGACGCCAGAAAGGCCGCCGCCAGATCGGCCTCGTACACATCGGTATAGCGTTCGATCTCGACCAAGCTCATGGGCCGACTATGGCGAGGTGCGGCCCAAAAGAAAACGGCGGCACCCGAAGATGCCGCCGTTGTGACTTTCGTCAGGACCGGACTTAGAGGTCCAGCAGAGCGCGCTGCGGGTCTTCCAGCAGCTGCTTGATGCGGACCAGGAAGGTCACGGCTTCCTTGCCGTCAACGATGCGGTGATCGTAGCTGAGTGCCAGATACATCATCGGACGGATCTTCACTTCGCCGTTTACAGCCATCGGACGCTGCACGATGTTGTGCATGCCCAGAATGCCCGATTGCGGAGCGTTCAGGATCGGGGTCGACATCAGCGAGCCATAGGTGCCGCCGTTGGTGATGGTGAAGGTACCACCTTGCATGTCGTCCATCTTCAGGGTGCCGTCACGGGCAGCCTTACCGAGGTTGGCGATACCCTTTTCGATACCGGCCAGCGACAGGTCTTCGGCGTTACGCAGAACCGGAACGACCAGGCCCTTGTCGGTGCCGACGGCGATGCCGATGTCGTAGTGGTTCTTGTAGATAATGTCGGTGCCGTCGATCTCGGCGTTGATGGCCGGGATTTCTTTCAGGGCGGCGACAACAGCCTTGGTGAAGAAGGACATGAAGCCCAGCTTCACGCCGT
Source organism: Brevundimonas sp. UBA5713 (assembly GCF_002419815.1). GTDB lineage: Bacteria > Pseudomonadota > Alphaproteobacteria > Caulobacterales > Caulobacteraceae > Brevundimonas. The sequence goes on from NZ_DIGV01000046.1 coordinate 11,553, forward strand.
GAGCCTTCTCGAACTGCTCTTTGTATTGAGCGCGAAGAGCCATGACGTTGGTCATGTCCACTTCGTTGAAGGTGGTCAGCTGCGCGGCAGTATTTTGCGACTCTTTCAGGCGACGGGCGATGGTCTGGCGCAGGCGCGTCATCTTCACGCGCTCTTCGCGCGGGGCCAGTTCACGCGGAGCCGACGGAGCAGCCGCAGCCGGAGCCGCCGAAGCGGCACCGATGGCGGCAATTGCGTCAGCCTTGGTGATGTTGCCCTTCGGACCCGAAGCAGCGATCGAGGACGGGTTCAGATTGTTTTCCGAAACCACGCGCTGGACCGACGGCGACAGGTGTGCGCCCGAAGCAGCC
>NZ_DIGV01000004.1 GCF_002419815.1 Brevundimonas sp. UBA5713
CCGCGCCCCGCGCCGCAAAGCCGAGGCTCCGGCCGACGAGGGCTGAACCCAGCCATCAAGACGATCTTGAAAAGGCCGGACAGGTGACTGTCCGGCCTTTGGTCGTTGTGCGCACACCCCCACCGGATATAATCACCCACGGGACTGTGAGGCTTGTGGCATCTTACGGGCTTGACGACGCAGGTTGAGACAGGCCTGCTATGGACAACGGTTAAAGTGGCCGGAAGAGAGATTTGTATGGTTTCGGCAGTGCTGTCGTCTTTTGTCACCCGAACCTCGCCCGCTATACGTCGGGCGTGCGCGCCGCTCGCGCTGGTGTTGGCCCTGGGGGCCTGCGCCACGCCGCGTTATTTCAGCGAGGAGGCCCCGCCGCCTCCGCCGCCCGCGCCTGACATGGCCATGGTGTTAAAGGACTGGCGCGGGGTGATTACGCCTGCTGACCGTGACCGTTATGGCCGCCGCGCCGAAGCGTGGAGCCACGCGCTGGAACAGGCCCGCCGCCAGCCCGGATCGGGCGATCTCTCCGCGCTGGGAGACCTGATCAATCCGGCGAAGGTGCTGGCGGATCCCCAGCCGCCCACGGGCAACTACCGCTGTCGCACGGTCAAACTGGGCTCGCAGGGTGGTGACGAGGGCTTGGGCTATGTGGTCTATGGCTGGTTCGGCTGCCGCATCGACCGCACGCCCGAAGGCCTGCGCCTGAGCAAACTGACCGGCTCCCAGCGGCCGGAGGGCCTGCTGTATCCCGAGGATGGCCGCCACATGGTCTTCCTTGGCGGTATGGCATTGGCATCCGAACACGTGGCACCGGCCTATGGCGCACAAGAGGGGCGCAATCTGGTGGGCATGGTCGAGCGTATCGGCGATGAGCGCTGGCGTCTGGTGCTGCCGTGGCCGCGCAATGAATCGAATCTGGACATTCTGGAGCTGGTTCCGGCGCGCTGACGCCCTGCGTTGACACCACCGTCGCGAAGTCTCAGATTTGACGGGAAATTTAAACGGGATCGCGTCTATGTCCAAAACTCAAATCGGCACCAAAGCGATCATTTGGTCTATCGTCGGCGTGGTGGCGATCCTGGCTATCGTGTTGGTGGGGATGCCCACCTACAACGTCTATTCCAAGCAGATGCAGGGGCGCGCCGCCTATGAGGAGGCGGTGCAGAACCGCCGCATCCGCGTGCTGGAAGCGCAAGCGGCTCTGGATTCTGCCAAGCTGACCGCTCAGGCCGAGATCGAGCGCGCCAAGGGGGCCAACGAGGCCAACCGCATCATGGCCGAGGCTCTGGGCGGTCCGGAGAACTATCTGCGCTGGTCCTACATCAACATGTTGCAGGAAACCGCGGGCAAGGAAGGTCGCCAGACCATCTACATCCCCACCGAGGCGGGCATGCCCATCCTCGAAGCGGGCAAGCGCGAAAGCCGCTGAAACTGAAAAGGGCCGGATCGTGTGATCCGGCCCTTTTGCCATCACCCCACCTTGGTCAGGCGCAGGTTCTGATAGTCGTAGGAGAAGTCGATGTCCGGCGACACGCCCTTCAGCGTGGCCCGCACCGGCTGTCCGTTCTCGATCTCGAAGGTGAAGAAGGCATCTTCCTCGCGCTTGTCGATAAAACGGGTGCGCAAGGTATTGCCGTCATAAGGCTCGATCCAGCCCTTGAGCGCTGGCGTGTGGGTAAAGGTGACCCACAGGCCGCTGCGACGGTTGCGACCGCGTCCTTCGCTGCGCTCGGCAATGACAATATCGCCATACCAGGGATCACGCCACGTGCCGGTATAGGCTGACAGCGGCAGCGGGGTGGGTGCCCCAGTGCGCTGTTTGGCATCGATCTCGGCAGCAGCGGCCAGCGATTTCTGGATGCCCTCGGCCTCCAGACGCTTGGAGTCGGCGATCCAGTCGACGTCTTCCTTGCCCATGGCGATGTCGGACAGACCCGAACGCAGCGCCCGCAGCAGGAAGCTCTCTTCGGCGTTGGTAAAGACCGAGAACCCAGTCTTGCGCCCCGGGATAAGGACTGTCGCCGAAATCCCGCCGGGCGATCCGCCGCCATGGGTGGCAATCCGCTCGCCACGATAGTCCTGCACCTGAAGCCCCAGCGCATAGGTCGAGGCGATGGCGCGGTTCGGCAGGGCCGCCGTTGGTCCTTCGGACGAGGAGACAATGATGTTGGGCTTGTACATCTCCTTGGCCACGGCCTCGGAGAACAGACGGCTACCATCGGCCATTTCGCCATTGTTCAGGCGCAGGGCGATCCATTTGGCCCAGTCATGGGCGCTGGCGCAGATACCGCCCGCTGCCGCCGCATTGTCCCAGTTCCACACCTCGGCAATCGACTGGGCGATCTGCTGCATCTCGCCCTGATAGCGCAGGGGCGGGCCGATGCGGCCATGGGGCAGGGCGGACTTCGACGCGTCGGCCAGTCGGGCCAGTGGCACGCTGTCGGTCATACCCAGAGGATTGAACACACGCGTCTGGACAAACTCTTCCCACGTCAGGCCCGACATCCGCTCTATGATGGCTCCGGCCACCACGAACATCAGATTGCAGTAGTGATAGTTGGCGCGAAAGCCGTCCTCGATCGGCACGAAGGCCGCCTGACGCAGCACATCGGCGCGCGAACGGTCGCTGTTGGGCCAGAATAGAAGATCGCCCGCGCCCAGCCCGAAACCCGCCCGATGGGACAGGGTATCGCGCACAGTGATCCGCTCGGCGATCACCGGATCCGACAGGGTAAACTCCGGCAAGTAGGCCTTGACCGGCTCGTCCCATTTCACCTTGCCCTCGTCGACCAGCATGCCAAGGCAGGCGGCGGTGACGTTCTTGGAGTTGGAGGCGATAGCGAACAGGGTGTGCTCGTCGACCGGCGCGTTTTGACCCTTGATGCGGGTGCCATAGCCCTTGGCCAACAGCGTCTGGCCATCCTTGACGAGAGACACCGACACCGCAGGCTGATCGGGCCATGCGGCGAGGCATTTCTGCACATAGGCATCGAACTTTTGCGCCAGCGAGGTATCGTCATTGGCCGCAGCACGGGCAAACGCCGGGCTGGAAGTGAGGGCGACTGCGCCTCCGCTCAAAAGAGCGGCGCGGCGGGAAAGGCTGGGGATCATGTGCGCTCCGGCATAAACTGCACAGACACGCTAACCTCGGTGCGCCCCCGCGCCAAGTGTCCGGGTGCGCACCTCTACAGTCGCGTTTCCCACGCTGTCCATGCGGCGACCGCGACGAGGGAAAGGGCCATCAGCGTTCGCATTACGGGGCTTTGCTGGCGCGTCAGCAGACTGCCGCCCGCGCGCGAGGCTGTCAGCACAATCGCGCTGTGTACGACGATGCTGACCCCAATATGCAGGCTGCCCAGCGCCAGTGCCTGAACAAGGGGTGCCCCATAGCCCGGTCGCATGAAGCCCGGCAGCAATACGACATAAAGTAACGCCGCTTTCGGGTTCAGCAGATTACCGATCAAGCCGCGCCGGAAAAGTTGTCGACGCAAGGCAGGTTCGGGCGTCTCGGGGGCGATGGCGTCTGTGCTGCGCCAAGCGTCCCACGCCAGATACAGCAGAAACAGTACGCCGGCCCAGCGGATGGCCTGATAGAGGGCGGGCCATCGCATGACCACCTCCGTCAAGCCGAAGGCGGCGGCCACCATCCACAGGCTGAGACCCAGCGTGATTCCGGCCACTGCCGCCAGTCCGGCCGTGCGCCCTTGTGACAGCGACACCAGCGCCAGCCAGCCCATATTCGGTCCGGGCGTAACCTCCATCAGGATCACGGCGGCCCAAAAGGGCAGTAAAACGCTGGGGTCGACAGGAAGGGTCACCACGGCCTCACATGCGCGATTGAACCCTCAAGGCTTAGCTTACGAACGCCGAAGCCGAAAGCCGACTTATCCCCCTACAGCGCAGAGCGCCAACGCTGCAGGTGGTCCAGAACGTCGGAGACAATCTGTTCCTTGGTAAAGCCGGTGATGTCACGCGGGCGACGGCCATCGGTGCTGGTCGCCACCATGCGCCATTCAATGGCACGACGGTTCTGGCGCGCCTCAGAGGCATTGAGCGCCGGACGCGGACGCGATTTGGGCATGGTGGTATAGTGGAACGGACGGCCCTTCTCGGTGTTGATCGTCAGGCTGATCCCGTCTTCGGTGTCTTCCAGCTGGGCGTATTCGGCATTGGCACTCAGGGCCTCATGGACCTCGGCCAGAGCCGGACGTGCGGTCCGCTCCATCTGGCGCTCGATCTGTTCGCGGCTGGCGGGTGCAAAGATGAAGCGCAGACGGGCCCCCAGATGGGGCTGGTTCTGCTCGATAATATCGCCGCGCAGGTCGGCGTTCATCTGACGCACCAGACCCACACCCGACATCAACAGGATGATACCAAATGGCAGGGCCACCAGCAGGGTTGCCGTCTGCAACGCCGACAGGCCGCCAGCGACCAGGAGCGCCGAGGACACCAGTGCGAGAGCGGTGGCCCAATAGACGCGCATCCATTTGGGAGCATCGTCATCATCGGTGTTGGCCGCCGAAAGATTGGCGAGGATCAAAGCGCCCGAGTCCGCCGAGGTCACGAAGAAAACCATGATCAGCGCAATCGCCAGCCCCGACGTGATCATTGGCATCGGGAAGTATTCGAGGAATTTGAACAGAGCCGTCGACAGGTCCGCACGCACCGCATCGGCAATCGCGCCTTGGGCAAAGCCCATGTCCAGCGCCATGGCCGAGTTGCCGAAGACCGTCATCCACAGGAAGGTGAAGGCGGTCGGCACGGTCAGCACGCTGATAATAAACTCGCGCACCGTACGACCCTTGGAAATGCGGGCGATGAACATGCCCACAAATGGCGACCACGCCATCCACCACGCCCAGTAGAACAAGGTCCAGTCCGCCAGCCATGCCCGCGGCTCATAGGCGTAGAGCTGGAAGCTGCGCATGACGAAATGGTCGAGGTACAGGCCGAAATTCTGCACATAGGCGCGGATCAGGAACAGGGTCGGACCGGCCAGCATGATAAACAGCATCAGGCAGACGGCGATGACCAGATTAAGCTCCGACAGGCGACGCACGCCCTTGCCGACACCTGACAGCACCGAAATGGTGGCCAGACCCACCACCACAACAATCAGAATGACCTGAGTCATAGGGGTGTTGGGCACGCCAAACAGGGCGCTCAGACCACTGACGATCTGGCTGACCCCCAGACCCAGAGAGGTCGCAATACCGAACAGCGTGCCGCAGATGGCGAAGATATCGATCACATCGCCCCACGGGCCATAGATCCTGTCGCCGATCAGCGGGTGGAAGACCGAGCGCATCGACAGGGGGAGCCCCTTGCGGTGCGCGAAATAGCCGAGCGCCAGACCCACCAGACCATAGATGGCCCAGCCGTGCAGGCCCCAGTGCGTATAGGTGATGGCCATGGCCTCGCGGGCGGCCAGCACTGTCTCGGGCGGGGCCTCGGGCGGTGTGATGTAGTGCTGCACAGGCTCGGCCACACCGAAATACATCAGGCCAATACCCATACCGGCGGCAAACAGCATCGCCACCCACGAAATATAGGGGAACTCAGGCTCGGAATCGTCCGGCCCCAGCTTGAGCTTGCCGGTCGGGCCCAGTGCCAGGCAGACCATCAAAACAAAGAAGACCGCCACAGCGGTCACATAAAACCATCCGAAATTCTCGATCGTCCAACCTTGGGCGGCGCTGAACACATCTGCCGCCAGATTGGGGGCAAGGATGGCGAAAGCGACCAACAGGCCGATCACCGCGCTCGCACCGGCAAAGGTGCGCACATTCATTGAAGAGAGCATGGCCAGCCTAACTGGCTGGGTGCGGCAAAAGTTCCCGACTTCAACCTATAGTTACAGCTTGGCCATGCTGGGAGCCGAGCAATGCGCCTGCCTGCGCGCCTTCTATATCGGTCTGACGTGGCAACTGGCTCCGGCCCGCGCCGCCAGCCCGAACAGTTCGATTTCTCGACGGGCCCCACCGGCGGATTAGGGGGCCACGGGCCTCAAGCAGCGCGAAGGGCGGTAGGCCCCGCAATCTCAACCGGCCTCAAGTAGTGCGAAGCGCAGTAGGCCCCGCAATCCCAACCGACCTCAAGTAGCGCGAAGCGCGGTAGGCCCCACAAAAAAGAAAATCCCCTTGCGGAAAAACACCGGCTTTCCCACCTGAGGCTTAACGGGGCTGCGTTGCTGCAAAGGCGGGGCGCGGCCCTTTAATCCGCCTCTCAGGGGATGCCTAGAATGAATATTGAACAATACTCCGACCGCGCCAAACAGGTCATCCAATCGGCCCAGTCGCTGGCCCTGGCGCGCCGTCACCAACAGTTCGCGCCCGAGCACCTGCTGAAGGTGCTGCTGGAAGAGCGCGACGGCCTGGCGCGCAATCTGATCATCAAGGCCGGTGGTGATGCCAACCGCGCCGTCACCGACATCGAGACCGCGCTGAAGAAGCGTCCGCAGGTCTCGGGCGGCTCTGGCCAACTGTATATGGACGGCGACACCGCCCGCGTCTTCGCCAAGGCCGAGGACGACGCCAAGGCCGCTGGCGACCAGTTCGTCACCACCGAGCGCCTGCTTGCCGCCATCGCTCGCGAGGGTGGCGTGGCCGCCAATGTGCTGCGCGCTGTGGGCGTCACGCCTGACAAGATGGACGCCGCCATCGCCGAAATCCGCAAGGGCCAAACGGCTGACAGCGCCAGTGCCGAAGACGGCTATGACGCCCTGAAACGCTATGCCCGCGACCTGACGCTGGCTGCCGCCGACGGCAAGGTGGATCCTGTCATTGGCCGCGACGAGGAAATCCGCCGCACCATTCAGGTGCTGGCCCGCCGCACCAAGAACAACCCTGTGCTGATCGGTGAACCCGGCGTCGGCAAGACCGCCATCGTCGAGGGACTGGCCCTGCGCATCGTCAACGGCGATGTGCCCGAAAGCCTGAAGGACAAGAAGGTCCTCGCGCTCGACATGGGCGCGCTGATCGCCGGTGCCAAATACCGTGGCGAGTTCGAAGAGCGCCTGAAAGCCGTCCTGAACGAGGTCGCCGCCGCCGAAGGCCAGATCGTTCTGTTTATCGACGAGATGCACACCCTCGTGGGCGCGGGCAAAACCGATGGTGCGATGGACGCCTCGAACCTGCTGAAACCGGCATTGGCACGCGGCGAGTTGCACTGCGTTGGTGCGACTACTCTGGATGAGTACCGCAAATACATCGAGAAAGACGCCGCCCTTGCCCGTCGCTTCCAGCCGGTCATGGTCGAGGAGCCGACGGTCGAGGACACCGTCTCCATCCTGCGCGGCCTGAAAGAGAAGTACGAGGTCCACCACGGCGTTCGTATCTCTGACAGCGCCATCGTGGCCGCCGCCACCTTGTCGAACCGCTACATCACCGACCGCTTCTTGCCGGACAAGGCCATCGATCTGGTCGACGAAGCCGCATCGCGTGTCCGCATGGCTGTGGACTCCAAGCCCGAGGCTCTGGACGAGATCGACCGCCGCCTCGTCCAGCTGAAGATCGAGCGCGAAGCCCTCAAGAAGGAAGACGACGACGCCTCGCGCCAGCGTCTCGAAAAACTGGAAGACGAGATCGCCGATCTCGAAGCCCAGTCCGAGGAAATGACCGCCCGCTGGAAGGCCGATAAGGACAAGGTCGGTCAGTCTGCCCAGCTGCGCGAGACGCTGGATCGCCTGCGCCTAGAACTGACCAACGCCCAGCGCTCGGGTGACCTCGCTCGCGCGTCCGAAATCGCCTACGGCCAGATTCCGCAACTGGAACGCCAGCTCGAAGAGGCCCAGGCCAACGAAGAGCAAAAAGCCTCGACCCTCGCTGCCGAGGTGGTGGACGCCGAGCAGATCGCCGCCGTCGTCTCGCGCTGGACGGGCGTTCCGGTCGATAAAATGCTGGAAGGCGAGCGCGACAAACTGCTGTCGATGGAGGACGCGCTGCGCGCCCGCGTCGTGGGTCAGGATGATGCGCTGGAGGCTGTCTCCGACGCCGTGCGCCGCGCGCGTGCAGGCCTGAACGACCCGAACAAGCCCATCGGCTCCTTCCTGTTCCTTGGCCCGACGGGCGTGGGCAAGACCGAGCTGACCAAGGCTCTGGCCGAGTTCCTGTTCGACGACGACAGCGCCATCACCCGCATCGACATGTCGGAATATATGGAGAAGCACTCGGTCAGCCGTCTGATCGGTGCCCCTCCGGGCTATGTCGGTTACGATGAAGGCGGTGCCCTGACAGAAGCTGTCCGACGTCGCCCCTATCAGGTCATCCTGTTCGACGAGGTCGAAAAGGCCCACCCCGATGTGTTCAACATCCTGTTGCAAGTCTTGGACGATGGCCGCCTGACCGATGGTCAGGGCCGCACCATCGACTTCAAGAACACCCTCATCATCATGACCTCCAACATGGGGTCGGAGTTCTTGGCAGGGCAGGGCGAGGGCGATGATGTCGAGGCCGTGCGCGAGCCGGTGATGGAGGTGGTCCGTAGCCACTTCCGCCCCGAGTTCCTGAACCGCATCGACGAGATCATCCTGTTCAAACGCCTTGGCCGCGAACAGATGGGCGGCATCGTTCGCATTCAGCTCAAGCGTCTTGAAGCCCTAATGCACGAACGCCGCCTACAGCTTGATCTGGACGACAGCGCCCTCAGCTGGCTCGCCGACAAGGGTTATGACCCCGTCTACGGCGCACGCCCGCTGAAACGCGTCATCCAGAAACAACTGGTCGACCCCATGGCCCGCAAACTTCTGGCAGGCGAGTTCACCGACGGCTCCGTCGTCCATGTCTCCGCAGGCGAAAACGGCCTCCAAATCGGTAAACTCCAAGTCCACTAAACAGAAAGGGCGGCTCCCAGAGCCGCCCTTTTCTCTCACGCCCTGCTGGCAGCATTGACCCGTTTGGTGGCTATTGGCACAGCTGCGCTTGTTCTCCTGCCACTTCGGGTTGATCCTGTCGCTCGGGAGGAGACAAGCCATGAGCGAGACACCGCGCCTGCTGTCGGGCGGAAATCCGCAGATCGCCAAGGGCTATGGCGAGGGTCCGGTGCGCGATTACATCGCCGCCATGCCGGACTGGAAGCGCGCGGTGGGCGAGGCGCTGGACCGGCTGATTGTCGAGGCCGTGCCGCAGGTCGCCAAGGCGGTAAAATGGAATACGCCGCTCTACGGGCTGGAAGGGCAGGGGTGGTTCACCAGTTTTCACTGCTTTGACCGCTATGTGAAACTGGCCTTCTTTCAGGACGCGTCCATGGACCCTGTGCCGCCCGTAGCGTCCAAACAGGCAGCGGTGCGGTATTTCCATATCCATGAGGGCGACACCGTGGACGAGGCCCTGCTGACCCGCTGGTTCCAGCAGGCGGCGGCCCTGCCGGGCGAGAAGATGTAGCCATCCATGTGCGCCTCGTTCGAAGCCAAGTTTTCGGTGACCCAGTTGGTCGAGACCTTCGCCGAGGTCGGCATCGGTCTGGTGTTCAAGGACGGCCTGCCCAACCTTGCCCCCGAGGATGAAGTGCGCCCGACCAACCGCACGGTTCTGGTCCGCCAATCCGGCGAAGACGCAGAAGGCCTGATGGCCAGCTTCGGCTTCTCCCCGCCCGTCCGCGCCGATGGTAGGCGCGCAGGGCCGGTCATCAACTATCGCAGCGAAGGCCGCACCTTCACCAATAAGTCCGCTAGTGGTCGCGCTCTGATCCCCGTCTCCGGCTTCTTCGAGTTCACAGGTGACAGCACGCCCAAGACCCGCTGGAAACTGCATGATCCGGACGATCACATCCTGATGCTGGCGGCCCTGTGGCGGGCCGAGGAAGAGGCGGTGCGTTTCTCCCTTCTGACCGCCGAACCGGGACCGGACGTGGCCCCGTTCCACACGCGCGGCGTCCTGCCCCTGCCGCCCGCCCGTTGGGCCGACTGGCTGGGTGGGGAGGTGCCGTCGCAAGAGCTGTTGATCCCGCCGCCATCTGGCACGCTTATCGCGACCCCCGCCCCGCGCCCCACCCCTTCGCGTGCGCAGCCCAAACCCGTGCCGCCGCCCGCGCAGGGCGAATTGTTCTGACACATTTTGACGCAACCCCGAGCCCGCACCCACGTTTAGCTGCCGACCCGCGAGAGCGGCCCAAACTTTGACGAAGGGGGACTATCCCATGCGTAAAGCTTCCATCTTCCTGGCCAGCGCCGCCGTTCTGGCTCTGGGCACCGCCGCCTGCACCCAGGCCGAACAGCAGCAGGCCGAGGCTAACGCCGAGGCCGCGGCGGACGATGCTGCTGTCGCTGCCGACAATGCACTTGATGCGACCAAGAACGCCGCTGCAACTGCCGGTGAAGTGATCGAATCCGGCGCTATGAAGGCCGCTCAAGGCACGGAAAATCTGGCTGCCGATGCACGCGCCAAGCTGGAGGCCAATCAGGCCGAGGCTGCCGCTCAAGGCCGTCCGGGTGCCGTCGATCCGGCTACCGATCAGCGCGTTCCGGTCAACTAAGACCCCATCAACGCCTGAAAGTGAAAAGGGCCGCTCCGATGGAGCGGCCCTTCTTTTTACTTCGCCAAAACATCCTCGATCAGGGCAATCGCCTCCGGCCCGTTCCAGTCGGCCTCGCCGATCATCACGGCCACCACGCGCCCCTCGCGGTCCAGCAGGGCCGTCTGCGGCATGGCCCCCTTGCCGGGGAACTCGAACGCCAACTGGAATTTGGGATCGCTGTAATAGGCCAGCGGCGGATGCTCGGCGATGAAGGCGCGGGCTTCGTCCTGCGCGCGGTCGGTATCCATACTGATTACCGCCACAGCAAAGTCGTCACGTCCCTCATAGCGCTTGGCCAGCGCGGCCAGTGTGGGCATCTCCAGCTTGCACGGCGCACACCATGTGGCCCACAGATTGACCACCGTCACCTTGCCCTTGAAGTCGGCAAAGCGGGCCTGTTCTCCCTCCGCATTCAGGAACACATAGTCGGGTGCAGGCACCGGCTCGGGTGTCAGCAGACGCGCCAGCGGACCCTTGGCATGGACTGCCAATGGTGAAGATGTGGCCGATACTGCATCAGACCCTTTGCTAGCACCGTCCTGATTGACGTATAGCAGCCCTGCGCCCGCGATCACTGTGATCAAAGCGACGATCCCGAACCCGATCGCCTTAGTCCGTTTAGAGCCGCTCATGTCCGATACGCCTTCCGCCAAGCCTCAAAGCCAATCCATGTGGGGTGGCCGTTTCAGCGCCAAGCCCGCTGACATCATGCAGGCTATTAACGTTTCCATCGGCGTAGACAAACGTTTGTGGGCACAGGATCTGGCCGGATCGCGCGCACATTGCCGCATGCTGGCCAAGCAGGGCATCATCCAGCAGGCCGATGCCGAGGCCATTCTGGCCGGTCTGGACACCATCGAGGGTGAGATCAGGGACGGCAGCTTCCCGTTCCGTGATGCCTATGAAGACATCCACATGAACGTCGAGGCCCGCCTGTCGGAGCTGATCGGCGAGCCGTCGGGCCGTCTGCACACCGCCCGCTCGCGCAACGATCAGGTGGCGACCGATTTCCGCCTTTGGGTGCGTGACGCCGCCGACCGCACCATCGAGCAGCTGAAAGACCTGCAACGCGCCCTGTTGGACCGCGCAGAACAGCATGCCGGCGACCTGATGCCGGGCTTTACCCATTTGCAGACCGCGCAGCCGGTGACGCTGGGCCATCACCTGATGGCCTATGTGGAGATGTTCGGCCGCGATGCCTCGCGCTTTGCCGATGCCCGCACCCGTATGAACGAAAACCCGCTGGGTGCCGCGGCGCTGGCCGGTTCGCCTTTCCCGATCGACCGCCATGCGACGGCGCAGGCTCTGGGCTTTGACCGCCCGATGGCCAACAGCCTTGATGCTGTGTCGGACCGTGACTTCGCGCTGGAAAGCCTCGCGGCGGCGTCTATCGCCGCAGGCCATCTGTCGCGTCTGGCCGAAGAGATCGTGGTGTGGATGACGCCGATGTTCGGCTTCATCACCCTGCCTGATGATCTGACGACCGGTTCGTCGATCATGCCACAGAAACGAAACCCTGACGCCGCCGAACTGGTTCGCGCCAAAACGGGCCGCATCAATGGTGCTTTGATCGCCCTGACCACGGTCATGAAGGGCCTGCCGCTGGCCTATTCCAAGGACATGCAGGAAGACAAGCCGCCGGTGTTCGAGGCTTTTGACGCCCTTGATCTGGCTATCACCTCCATGACCGCCATGATCGCCGCCTTCCGTCCCAATACCGAGAAGATGGCCGCCGCTGCCGGTGCCGGTTTCTCGACCGCGACGGACCTTGCCGACTGGCTGGTGCGCGAACTGAACCTGCCGTTCCGTCAGGCCCACCATGTGACCGGTGCCGCCGTGAAGCGTGCCGAGCAGCTGGGTGTCGATCTGGGGCAACTTCCGATTGAAGACCTGAAGTCGCTGGATGACCGCATCCACGAAGGCGTGTACGAAGTTCTGACCCCGCAGGCCTCTTGCGCCAGCCGTCAGTCCTATGGCGGTACGGCTCCGGATCAGGTCCGCGCCCGTGTTGCTGACTGGAGAACGCGCCTGTGAAAAAGACCCTGATCCTCGCCGCAATGGCGGCCCTTACCCTGTCGGCCTGCGGCAAGATGGGCGAGTTGCAACCGCCGGGTGCTGTAGAAGGCAACCGCTCGACCGCGTCGCGATGGACCGATCGCAATGCCGATCCGGCCACCATCAACCGCCCCATCGGCCAGGCACCGATCGAGGGCGGTCCGTCGGACCCTATCGGTCGCCGACCGCAGTAACCGCTTACAGGCCGGATGGCCCTGCCTCGCCGGGGGAGGCGACATGCATTTCTTTGAACTGAAAGACGGCGTCCTTCATGCGGAGGGCGTCAGCCTTGAGACGATTGCCGAACAGGTGGGCACGCCCACCTATGTCTATTCGGCCGGGACGCTGCGCCGCCATTATGGCCTGATGCGCGACGCCTGCGATGCCCATAAGGGCGCGCTGGGCGAGGCGCTGATCGCTTTCGCGGTCAAGGCCAACTCCAACCTGTCGGTGCTCAAGGTGCTGGGCGCCATGGGCTGTGGTGCCGACACCGTGTCTGAAGGCGAAATCCGCCGCGCTTTGAAGGCCGGTATTCCGGCCTCCAAGATCATCTTCTCGGGCGTGGGCAAGACCGATGCCGAACTGGCCTTCGCCATCCAACAGGGTGTGCGCCAGATCAACGTCGAGAGCTCGACCGAGCTTCAGCGTTTGATTGCAGTGGTCAAATCGCTCAAGCAGGAACCGACCGCGTCGGGGCCGGTAGCGTACCCTGATGTGGCTATCCGCGTGAACCCGAAGATCGGTGCGGGCGGTCACGCCAAGATCACCACCGGTGGTGCGGGCGACAAGTTCGGTGTGCCGGTCGAAGAGGCGTTGGACCTCTACGCCGTGGCCTCTAGTTCCGAGCACGTCAATCCGGTCGGTCTGGCCTGCCATATCGGTAGCCAGATCACCGACCTGACCCCGCTGGAAAACGCCTTCAAAGTCATACGCGGTATGACCGAGACGCTGCGCGAACAGGGCCATACGGTCACCCGTCTGGACCTCGGTGGTGGCCTCGGCGTGCCCTATTATGGCGAAACCAATACCCCGCCGCCCGCCGACTATATCGCCATGGTGGCCGGCGTGCTGGATGGGCTGAATGTCGAAGCGGCGTTTGAACCGGGGCGCCTGATGGCGGCCAATGCCGGTGTGTTGCTCAGCCGCGTCGTGCATGTGAACGAGCGTACCGACGGTCGCCGCTTCCTGGTGCTGGATGCGGCGATGAACGATCTGATGCGTCCGGCCCTCTACGAAGCTTTCCACGATGTGAAGCCGGTGCGTCCGGTGGACGGCGCGGCCCTGCCGCACGACATTGTCGGACCCGTGTGCGAGACGGGTGATACCTTCGCCCGCGACCGTGAACTGACCCCGCTGAAGGCCGACGATCTGGTGGTCTTCATGTCTGCCGGTGCTTATGGCGCCGTGATGGGCAGCGAATACAATACCCGCCCCATGGCCGCAGAGGTCTTGGTGGACGGGGACCGCTGGGCGGTCATCAAACCGCGCCCCAGCTATGAGGACATCCTGTCCAGAGAGCCGATCGCCGACTGGCTGTGACCAAGAAAAAGGCCCCTCATCCGAGGGGCCTTTTGTCTTAGTCGAGGGCGCAAATATCGGGCAGACCGCGCATGCCGCCCTGATGGTCAAGGCCATAGCCGACCAGGAAGCGCGCGGGCGCTTCCCAACCCACAAAGTCCGGCTCCATCCGCTCATGCTCGCAAGGCTTGCGGGCAAAGACGCAGGTCAGCACGCGGGCGGCACCGGCTTCCTTGGTGATACGCACGGCCTCGACCAGCGAAAGGCCGGTGTCCAGAACGTCGTCGATCAGCAGAACCGTCTTGCCTTCCATCGAGCGCTGGAAGGGAGCGCGGACCGTGACCTTGCCACGGCTTTGCTTTTCATCGCCATAGGACGACATCCACACCGCGTCGAACTTCACGTTGCGGCCTTCGCGGTACAGGGCGCGGGTCAGGTCCGATCCGAACCACAGCCCCCCCGTCAGCAAAACAGCGGCGACCGTGTCGTCATCGATCACCGGAGCGATCTGACGGGCCAGTTCGGCATTGATGCGTTCAATCTCGCTTTGGGCGAGCAGGACGGTCGGCGCGGATAGGGGGGTGTCAGCCATTCCCAGCCGATACCCCCGACAAAGCCCCGTTGTCGAGGGGCTGGTCTGTCGAAGGCAGGGTACCAATACGTCGTAGGCCGTCGGCACGGTTGGCGGTCGTCTCGGTGGGAGAGGTTGCCACCGACTCGGCTTCTGCGGCTTCTACGGCTTCAGCCTCGGCGGCTGCGCCCTTGGGGCTTGCGGTTGGAGCGGCCTTCGGGGGCGCAGCGGGTTTGGCCTTCGGCTCGGTGATAAAGGTCATGGAGGCGGTGGCGAACCGGCCCTGCGGATTGGGGAGGATGGCGGCAAAGCCCTCCACCTTGCCCGGCAAAACCGGCGGTCCGTCGATGCGGATAATCTTGTGATCGATCTCGCGTCCCGCATTGTCGAGGATGGAGATGCGGATCGGCGGGGCGACGATTTCATGGTCGCGAATATTGCGCACGGCACCCGAGACCACCACGCGACTGGTGTCATGGGCGGCATAGCGGGCGTTCTCGGCCTCGAATTCCAGACCCACGGCGTTGGTGTGGATACCCACCGCCTTATAGGCTGTAGCCAGTCCGGGCACGCGGGCGACAATGCTGTCCCGCCAGATATAGGCAGACAACAGAACCGCCATGATCAGAACGATCAGCAGGCCCCAGGCCAGACCCTGACGGACAGCTTCGCGCGCACGACGGCGTTCCTGCTCGCGGGCGCGGAAGGCTTGGGGCAGGGGTGGTGGCGTGGCGGGGTCTTCGTTCAGCGGCGCATCCAGCGGCGAGGCCGGAGCCACGGCTGCGGCCACCTCGGCCAGGTCCAGAGGCGCGTCTTCGCTGACCGCGCGCCAGTCATGACCGCAGGATTTACAGCGCACACGCCGTCCGTTCGGACCAATTGCGGTGTCCGGAACGAAATAGCTGGTGGCGCAGGCGGGGCAGGTCAGTATCATGTGTGCTGACTGCGAGCCTTGTGGCCCCCTCCTGTCGAGGGCGCGCACGCCCCGGTCCAAAACGAATTAGCCCTATGCCAGATCACGAGCGACGCACCCACGTGCCAGACAGAGAGATCAATACCGCGCGCCTGACGAACGTAGGGTTTGGTTATCCCGACCGACCTTCGGTGCTGCGCGATATTAACCTAACTTTGCCGCAGGGCTCTTTCCATTTCCTTACCGGACCCTCGGGTGCAGGCAAGACGTCGCTCTTACGACTTTTGACCCTGAGCGAGCGCGCCCATGCGGGGCGAATCACCCTGTTTGGAGAAGACGTCACCCATTTGCCGCGCGCCCGCATCCCTGGCCTGCGCAGCCGCATGGGTGTGGTGTTTCAGGATTTCCGCCTGCTGGACCATTTGTCAGCCTTCGACAATGTCGCCCTGCCGTTGCGCCTGAACGGCGAGAAGCCGCGCGATTATGTAAAGGATGTGGTCGAAATGCTGCGCTGGGTCGGCTTGGGCGAGCGGATCGAGACCTTGCCTCCGGCGCTGTCGGGCGGAGAGAAACAGCGTCTGGCCATTGCCCGTGCCGTCATCACCCGTCCGCGCCTGATCCTTGCTGATGAGCCGACAGGCAGTGTTGACAGAGCTATGGGCGAAAAGCTGATGCGTCTGTTCACCTCGCTCAACAAACTGGGGGCCACGGTGCTGATCGCCACCCACGATGACGAGCTTGCCGGACGCTATGGCGCGGGGATGCTGCGTCTGGAGGGCGGCCATCTGTCGGACGTGACACCCATGGCCCCGCCCCAGCATCCATGGAACGGTCAGCCCGCAGAGGGGGTGGCCGGATGACCCATACGCCTCCGCCTGCGGCTACCCGCCGTCGCCCTCTGCCGGTGCCGGGTGAACTTCTGCCCCGTGAACGCTGGGACCAGCGCTGGCTGGCTGCTGTGATCGGTGTGCTGTGCTTTCTGGCCTGTATCGCCGCTGTCGGGGCCTTGGCTGCCGACCGTGCCGCCCATGGCTGGGCCGGTGAGTTGCGCGGAGAGGCCACTGTACAGGTGCGTCCGCGCGTCGACGAAACCGGACCGACCTCTGCCGCCCGCGCCGCCGAGACGCTGGCGGGCGTCGACGGTGTAGACGAAGCCCACGCCATGGACCGCAAGGAGGCCGAGGCCCTGCTGCGCCCGTGGGTGGGTGAGGCGGCTCTGCCGGACCTGCCGCTGCCCTATCTGGTGGTGGTCAAACTGTCAGCCGACAATCCCGCAACCCCGCAAGCGCTGTCCAGCGCCTTGGCCGAAGCAGGCCTTGATGCCAGCGTGGACGACCACAGCCTGTGGCGCGGCGAGGTGGAAAGTGCGGCGGGCATGGTGACAGCCTTGGCCATTGCCGCCTTTGTCCTGATTGCCGGAGCCACGGCGGCGGTGATCGCCTATGCCACCCGCGCGGGGATGACCGCCCAGTCGTCCATCATTGAGACCCTCAGCCTGAATGGTGCCTCTGACCGCCATATCGCAGGCCTCTATCAGGCCCTGTTCGGCAAGCTGGCACTGGTGGCGGGTGCGGCAGGAGCCGTCGTGGCCGCTCTGGTGATGGGGCTGCTACGGGTGATCGGCGGACAGTCGGGCGTGACGCCTGCGCTGCCGGTATGGTTCTCCGATCTTTCCGTGCTGGTGGTCTGTCCTTTGCTGGCGGCGGGGACAGCCGTGCTGGCCGCACGTCTGACGGCACTGGCGAAGCTGTCAGGTCGTGGCTAGGTAGGGGCGATGAAGTTTCTGACCCTGATCGCGGCGGTGGCCATCATGTGGCTGGTCGGCCTGTTCGTGTTCGCCGGACGGGTTCATGACCTGACGCCTGCGCCCGAGCCGGCGCGCGCCGATGCCATTGTGGCCCTGACCGGTCCCTCCGCCGATCGCGTCAACATGGGTATTCGCCTGCTGGAGCTGGACAAGGGAGATCGCCTGCTGATCTCGGGCGTCAACCGCGAGGTTCGCCGCCGCGAACTGCGCGCCCTGACTCCGGGCTCCAGCAAGCTGTTCAACTGCTGCGTCGATCTGGGTTTCGAGGCCGAGGACACGGTCGGCAATGCCAGCGAAATCGCCGAGTGGGCCCGCGCGCGCGGTTATCGCAGCCTGATCGTGGTGACCTCCGACTATCACATGCCGCGCTCCCTGTTGGAGATCCGCAGCGCCCTGCCGGGGGTCAAGCTGACGCCCTATGCGGTGCGTACCCCCTCTTTGGGACAGCCGGACTGGTGGCGCGTTTCCGTCAGCGCACGGCGCATGACGCTAGAGTATATGAAATATCTTGCCGTGCTGGGGCGCGAGGCCCTGCATCGCGTGCAAGGCAAACATCCTGAACGACCGGCCGAGGCTCTGCCTCCCGCCGTCGACGCCAAGGCCTGACCTGAATGAATACCATCCGCTCGCTGCTGTTTTCGCTGTGGCTTTATCTGTCCATGCCCATTTGCGCGATCGGCCTTTCGCCTGCGCTGCTGATGTCGCATGGACCGGCCATGGGCGTGATCAGGATATGGGCACGCATGGTGCTGTTCGGCTTGCGCTGGATCATGGGCGTAAAGGTCGAGGTGCGCGGGCTGGAGCATCGCCCGACGGGCGGGGCGCTGGTCGCTGCCAAACACCAGAGCATGCTGGATGTGGTGGCCCCGTTCACCTTCCTCGATGACCCTTGCTTCGTCCTGAAAAAAGAACTGATGCCGCTGCCGTTCTTCGGTTGGTTCGCATGGAAGACGAAGATGATCCCGGTGGATCGTGCCGCGCATGCCAAGGCGCTGAAGGACATGGTCAAACACACGCGTGACCGTCTGGCCGATGGCCGCCAGATCATGATCTTTCCCGAGGGTACTCGCACCCAGCCGGGCGTGCCGGGGGACTATAAACCGGGCGTGGCGGCCATTTATCGCGATGTGGAAACCGCCTGTCATCTGATCGCGACCAACTCCGGCCAGCACTGGCCAGCGAAAGGCATGACGGGCTTCAAACCGGGCCTGGTCGTGTTCGAGTTCCTGCCGCCGGTCGAGGCCGGGCTCAAGCGCGGCGAGATGATGAAACAGATGGAAGAGCGGATCGAAACCGCCTCGGTCGCCCTTTTGAAGACATAAATCTACGTTTTTGAAAATGGTAACTGAACCCGTGTCGAAAGATACGGTCCCCCCTTCAGGAGCTATGCATGCACCGTCACCTCGTCGCACTGGCCTTTGCGGCCGGCACCCTTATGGCTGGATCAGCCATGGCCCAGTCGCAGCCTTATGAATCCGTAGAGGAACCCAAGACCTGGAAGGTCGACGTGGGCGGCGGTTTCGTGCGTGGCTTCAGTGCGACAGGCGACAGTTCCAAGGATGTGAACTGGACCTTCTGGGGATCGGCCTCCTATCGCGACATCGTCTATGCCAACGGTCTGGACGGTATCGGCTGGAACGCGATCAAGACCGATGACTTCCGCGCTGGTGTGCAACTGCGCCCGCGCTTTGCGGCCGGTGATATCGAAGGCTTTGACCGCCCCGAGCTGGGTGGCGATGCCACCGTCTATGCTTTCAAGCGCCTGCCGGGGAATGTGGTGGTCGGTGGCCGCCTGTCGCAGGATGTGACCGGCGATGACGCGGGCATGGTGTGGAACGTTCAGGCCGGCCACCAGCGCGTTACGCCGGTGGGTCTGCTGCAGCTGATGGGCTATGCCCGCGGTGGCGATTCCGACCGCCTGAACCGCTATTTCGGTGTGACAGCTGAAGAGGCCGCCCGCACTGACTATGCCGCGTTTCAGGGCGACGGCGGCATCTCGGCGGCAGGGGCTTCGGCCTTCCTCGCCGTGCCGATCGGCGACCGCTACGGTGTCGGTGCCTTCGTCAACTATGAGCAGTATCTGGGCGATACCCGCAACAGTCCGCTGCTGGAAGATGACTATACCTGGCGCGCGGGCCTGATTGGCGTCGTCCGCTTCAACGGCATGTAAAACCAAAACGCCGCGCCCCTTCCGGAGCGCGGCGTTTTTCTTAACACGCAAAGCTTGCCTTAGCGGCTGGCGGCGAACTCGCTGATGGCATCGATGACGGCGCGGTTCTGGTCGGCGGTGCCGATGGTGATGCGCAGGCCCTGTGGAAGGCCATAGCCGCCCACGCCGCGGACAATAATGCCCTTCTTGTTCAGATAGTCGCTGGCGGCATTGGCTTCTGCCCCGTCAGCAAACAGCACCAGCACGAAATTGCCTGCCGACGGCAGGACGTCATAGCCAAAGCCCTTGATGGTCTGGGTCAGGCGCGGACGCCATTCCAGCACCAGTTCGCGGGAGGCCTCCTGATGTTCCAGATCGTTGACGGCTGCCACAGCAGCGGCAAGGCCGGGTACCGAGACATTGAACGGCAGGCGGATGCGGTCCATCGCATCGACCACGTCCTTGGGCGCATAGCCAAAGCCGATGCGTAGCCCGCCCAGGCCGTGAATCTTGGAAAAGGTGCGGGTGACAACAATGTTGCTGGCCGTGCGCGCCAGTTCAAAGGCGCTTTCATACTCCGGCTCGACCACGAACTCGGCATAGGCCTCATCGACCACCAGCAGAATATGCGGCGGCAGGGCGGCGTGCAAGCGACGGATTTCCTCGGCGGTGTTCCAGCTGCCGGTCGGGTTCGACGGGTTCGACACGTAGACGATCTTGGTGCGGTCATCGACCTGCTCCAGCAGGGCGTCGACCTCGGCCTTATAGTTCGGCTCGGGGGCCAGCTTGACCTCGGCCTCGCAGCCCATGGCCGAGATACGATAGGCGAGGAAGCCGTACTGGCCGGTGACGATGTTGTCGCCTGCGCTCAGATAGGTCTGGTTCAGGAGGGCGAACACCTCGTCCGAACCATTGCCGAAGATCAGGCGCTCTTCTTCCAGACCGTGGTGGGCGGCGACAGCGGCTCGCAGCTTGTCGGCGCGGCCATCGGGATAGATGTGGATCTTCTCCAGCACGGAGGCGAAGGCTTCGCGGGCCTTGGCACCGGCGCCCAGCGCGTTCTCGTTCGACGACAGCTTCATCGGCTCGGCCACGCCGTCCAGCGCGCCCTTGCCGCCCACATAGGGGGCGATGTCGAGGATGCCGGGTTTGGGCGTAGGGGCAGCCTTGGATGCGTCAGTCATGGAGCGTTCCTCGCAGTCTTTTTATAGGGTCGTCTTAAAATACCGGCGCGGCACCGATGACGCCGCGCAATTCTCCCGGTGCGGCGTTCAGCCGTTCGTCTTCTGCCTGCACATAGCCATTCAGGGCAAACAGCTTCAAGCCTGGGGCGCTGGCCAGAAGGCCTGCGGCCAGCCCCGTACGCGACAGGGTCTCGACGATGGCTTCCTCGGCCATGGCGCTGTCGGTGACCCAATAGGTGCGGTCATCGCCGGTAGGGCCGGTGCTCTCGCCGGAGATCAGCAGGGCACGCGGGCGGGCATGGGCATCGTCGGGCAGGGCGGCGATGACGCGCAACTCCGGCATGCCCAGCAGCTTGCCCCACCATGGTTTCTGGCCCACGTCGATCAGGGCGCGGGCTCCTTGGCGGGCGGCTTGCAGAGCCTGATCGGCATCCGGCACCGCGCGGGCAAACGGGCCCCATCGGTCGGCTGCCAAAAGCTGGGATACCCCACCGCAGGCGCAAAGCGGACGGCTCAGCCCCACTTCCATCCGGCCCATAACGGCGCGCACGGCGGCGCGCTGGGCCACGGGCAGGGTGCGGAGCAGATCACGTAAGGCGATGGCATCGGCATCGGGGGTCGGGCGCGGACCGGCGCTCAGGCGCGCGGCCACCGCATCGGCAATGGCTTTTTCAAGCGCGCGCAGGTGCGGGTGGTC
Organism: Brevundimonas sp. UBA5713; assembly: GCF_002419815.1. Taxonomy (GTDB): domain Bacteria; phylum Pseudomonadota; class Alphaproteobacteria; order Caulobacterales; family Caulobacteraceae; genus Brevundimonas. The sequence continues at coordinate 21,404 of NZ_DIGV01000004.1, forward strand.
TTGAGGTTCGGTCAGCATCAGAACAACTGCGGGGCCGGAGCCAGCGCAAACGGGCCCAGATAGGTGCGGCCATTGCGGAACAGGACGCTCAGTTCGATGTTCTGGCCATCTTCGCCCTGACCGCCTTGGGGGCTGGCGGCAGCGGCATGGGCCGCGGCGGCACGGTCCATGGGCGTGCCCGACTGGGCACCGGCCAGACCGACGATGGCGGCCAGCGGTTTTTCAGCCTTGAAATGGACCTCGCCTTCCAGCTGGCCCTTGTCGGAGGCTGTCAGCTGGGGGCTGGTCAGCAGCGCGTGGCTGATACCGGCGCGCATTTCGCCGCGCACGGTGGTGAACTTGCCGCCGGACGCCGTCCATGCGGCCAACAAACCGGCCTCGGTTGCCGGTTGGCGCAGCGCACTGGCTTTTTCGATCACGGCCTCGACCTGAAGGGTCAGATCGCCGCTCTGGGCAAAGCCCTCCACCGGACCGCCCGTGCGGCCCTTGGCCTCGACCAGACGGAACAGGACATCGACATCGTCCTGGGCTTGAGGGGCGGTGCCCACATCGACGCTCGCCCCCACATGCGGGCGCATATAGAGCTGGATCAGCTTGGCGTTCGCCAGAGGAAAGGGCTGTGCGCCTTCGGCAGGCATAAAAACCGGAGCCACCATTTCCATCGCCACATTGGGCCAGCGCTGACGAAGGCCGGTCAGGCTCATACGGATGGCCTCGCCACTGACGGTGGTCTCGCCCTTTTCAGCCCGCACCAGGGTTAGCCCCTGCGTGGCACCGATCACCCAGCGGGTCGGATTATAGCTGTTGGCCTCGGCGGCCATCTCTGGCGCACGCAGGCCGTGGCCGGACGGGGCGACGACCTGAAGATTTTGCAGCGAAATGCGGGCATGGGCGGGCCAGCCCGAGGCACTCATGTGGTCATAGCTGACCGTCCAGCCGGAGGCTTCCAACTGGCTCAGGCGCGTGCGCAGCTGGGATTGGACCTCATGCGTCAGGTATAACCACCAGCCCGTCCAGAGGACCAGACCGATACCCACCAGAATAAAGGGAATGAACAGGCCCTTGCGGCTGTGGCGCGGCTTTTCGACAGAGGTTTGGCTCATGGTGTTCTCTATAGACCAGCCGGTCGTGGCCGTCTTGTGTTCCCTTAAGACCTTGTTTCGTCAGGCGGTCACATCGGCCACCGTGGCCGAACAGACGCCGATGGCCGCCTGTGGCGACAGGCCCAAAAGCAGGCCGCGTTGACCGCCATTGATCAGCACGCGCTCGAACAGGGTGGCGGTTTCATCCAGCACGGTCGGGACCTGTTTGCGCTGGCCGAAGGGGCTGACCCCGCCGACCTTATAGCCGGTCAGCCGCTCGGCATCGGCGGGCTTCATCATCTCGGCGTGTTTACAGCCCAGCGCGGCGGCCAGCTTCTTCATCGCCACTTCGCAGTCGGACGGCAGGATGACACAGGCGGGTTTGCCGTCAGCCAGCACCATCAGGGTTTTGAACACTTCCTGCGGATCAATGCCCAGCGCCTGCGCAGCCTGAAGCCCCACGCGGGGAGCAGTGGGGTCATAGTCATAGGGGAACAGCTCGAAGCTGATCCCCGCCTTGGTCAGGGCAACAGTCGCAGGTGTGGTCTTGGCCATGATCAGTCGGTCTTCAGGAAGTCCTTGGTCAGGTCGACCGCCTCGGCCAGACCCAGTCGCATGACCTCGGTGCCGGGCGGCAGGGCCGAGAACAGGCGCGTCGGGCAGGCGGCGTCCAGCATGATGAACACCCCCTTGTCGTCAGCACGGCGGATCAAGCGGCCAAAGGCCTGTGCGATGCGTCCGCGCGCGAGGGCGTCGTCATAGGTGCGGCCATGGCTGCCACTGCCGAACTTTTCACGGCGGGCCTTGTGTAGCAGGTCAGGGCGGGGCCACGGTACGCGGTCAAACGCCAAGACCCGCAAGGATCGGCCCGGCACATCCACCCCGTCGCGCACGGCGTCTGTACCCAAGAGGCAGGAGTCGTTTTCGGCGCGGAACACATCGACCAGAGCGCCGACCTCCAACGGGTCCACATGCTGGGCGTAGAGCGGTATGCCCGCCTTGGCCAAGTCAGGACCCAGCCGCTCGTAGACGGCCTTTAGCCGGCGAATAGCGGTGAACAGGCCAAGTCCGCCACCGCCCGCCGCCAGAAACAGTTCGCGCATGGCCGCCGCAATCTGGCGCGGGTCGTCCTTCATCAGGTCATTGACTACGATCACGCGGCTGTTGTTGGCATAGTCGAACGGGCTGTCGACCTTTAAGGTGCGGGCAGGCTCGATCAGACGCGCCGCGCCCGACCGCATGCGGGCCAAATCGAACGGGTCTTCGGCGGACGGATCGGACAGGGTCGCGCTGGTGACCAAGACCCCGTGCGACGGCATGATGACGGCGGCTTCCAGCGGCACGGTCGGGTCGATCCAGTGACGGCGCAGGGCCACGTCGTGGATACGGCCAAAGGCGGCCTCGGCGGAAAGCCAGTCCACGAAATCCGGATCCGGCTCGGCACCGGATTCATCCAGCGCTGCCAGCATAGACCGCCATCCAGGCAGGGTCATACGCGCGCGACGGTCCAGACCGCGCAGGGACCCTTCGATACGGGCGCGGGCGGATGGATCAAGCTCGGCGGCTTCCTCGTCCAGAATGTCTTCCAGATGGCGGGCCAACGACAGCAGGGGGGCCTCGACCGCGGCCAGAGCCTGGGCGGCCTCACGCGACGCTTCGCGCAGGGTCTCGGTGACGGGGCGCAGCGAACATTCAAGCCCGAACTCGGCGCCGCCCGTCTCGGCAGCGCGGGCGCGTAGCTGTTCGAGGGCGGCCACCAAGAACCGCTCGATCGGGCCGATCGGATTCACCTCGCCCGAGGCAGGGGCAATGCGGCCCGACACGCCTTCGCCCGGCAGTTGGGCGGCGGCACGTATAGCGTCGGACAGGGCGTTGCGGGCGGCTTCATTGTCGGCGCACAGATCGCCCAGACGCTGTTCCAGTCCGCGCCCGCGACGGCCACGGCCTTCGGGACCACGGATCCAGCGGCGCAGTTCGGCGGCTTCCTGACCGGACAGGGCCGCCGAGAAAGCGCTGTCGGCGGCGTCGAACAGGTGGTGGCCCTCGTCAAAGACGATGCGTTTCAGCGCGGCGGTCTCGCCATCCTGTTTCAGGCCGCGCGCGGTGCGGGCACCGTCAAAGGCGGCTTGGGTCATCACCAAGGCATGGTTCGCCACCACAAGATCGGCGCGGCGGCTGGCGCGGATGGTTTTTTCGACAAAGCACAGTCGGTAGTGCGGACAGGCGGCATGGACACACTCTCCGCGCCGGTCCACCAGATTGGCAGGGCTGGCCTGATGGGCGGGAGCCACGGCAAACAGGCCCGACAGCCAGCCGGGATAGTCGCCGCCCGTCATATCACCATCACGGCTATGGGCAGCCCAGCGGGTGGCCAGGGCCATACCGATGATGTCGCCATTGCCCAGTTGGGCGGCCTGAACCATGTCCTGCAGGTTCAGCAGGCACAGATAGTTCTCGCGCCCCTTGCGAACCACGGCCTTACGGCGGCGTTCGGCCTCGTCGGGCCAAAGGGCGTGGCTCTCGCGGTCGATCTGGCGTTGCAGGGCGCGGGTATAGGTGGAAATCCACGCTGCCCCCTGATTGCGCTCGGCCCACAGCGAGGCAGGGGCGAGGTAGCCCATGGTCTTACCCGTGCCGGTGCCCGCCTCGGCCAGCAGGACACGCGGACGCCCCTCTTCCTGGCGCGGCGAAAAGGCAAAGGCGGCCTCGGCGGCATAGTCGGACTGGGCCGGACGGGTTTCATCTAGGCCCGAAGAGCGCAGCAGTTTTTCCAGACGGATACGGGCGCTTTCGCTGTCGACGGGGGCACTACCGGCCTCACCGCGCGGGGCCTCGTCCTCCCATTCGGTCATGCGCGCCCAGACATCGAGGCCCGAGCCGCGCGACTGACGGTCACGGATGCCACCGGCCTCCAGCGCCTTGGTGACCATCGGCCCCCACGACCATCCGGCCCGCTCCATGGTCAGGGCGAGGGTGTAGGCCTCCTCGCGCGCCGGATAGGCGGGATCGGCCAGCTCGTTCAGGAGATCGCCAACGGCTTCGCGCAGGACGCTCGCTTGTGCCTCGGCACCCTTGGGCTCGGCACGGCCCAGCGCCAGTGCCAGACCCGTCGGCGACGGCGCGCAGAATCTGGCGGGCCGCACAAAGGCAAAAAGCTCAAGCGCATCGAGGATCATGGCCGAACGCGGCGGAGCCTCCAGCCCAAGCCGACGCGCCGTAATGGCGGCGTGGGTGACGATGACCGGACCGCCCAACAGATAGCCTTCGGCCGCGCCGCGACCGATCTTGCGCGCGCCGTCCTTGTCGCACACCGCACCGGCCCCGGGCGGGGTTGCCAGCGCGAGGGGCAGATCGAAGTCCAGGGCGGGCCGGATCGTGTCGGAAGCAGGGATGGTCGGGGTCGGCGCGGTCACAGCTCCAACATAGGCGTCGGCGGGCCGAAACGGAAAGGCATGATCAAATTATTGATCAACCAGCGGTCTGTATATTGATACAGGTTCATCCTTAGGCTCATGATAGTCCGCTGCCAGTGGGGTCCCGGAGGTTATATGGTCTCGCGTAGTATCAAGACGGACGAGCTGACCCTGCAAATCCAGGAAGCCGGAGAAGGCCCCTTGGTCATACTCCTCCATGGCTTTCCTGACCTTTCGATTGGCTGGCAGCACCAGATCAAGGCTTTGGCCGAGGCGGGCTATCACGCTGTCGCGCCCGATCTTCGGGGGTATGGCGGGACGGGTGGCCCGCAAACCGCATCGGCCTATTCAATTTTCTCGCTGGTGGGTGATGTGGTGGCTTTGGTCGAGGCTCTGGGAGAGACCAGGGCGGTGGTTATCGGCCACGACTGGGGGGCGGCGCTGGCCTGGCATTGTGCCCTGCTGCGGCCCGATATGTTCCACGCCGTCATGGCGCTGTCCGTTCCCTTCCAGCCAAGACGCACCAAGGGCCCGCCCACCGAGGTGATGCGCTATCTGTCGCAAAAACGCGGTGAGGGGCTGCTTTATATGGCCGCCTTTGCCGATCCCGATGCGCACGTGATCATGGATGCCGATCCCGAAGCGGCTCTGCGCAAGATGTTCTGGTCGTTTGACGGGGCCACGGCAGACGATGACCGAGCCAGCGGTTTCATTCCGGACGGCCAGGATTTCCTGTCGGCCATACCGGACAGCGCGACCGTACCCCCATGGATGTCTGACGACCACTTCCAGCGCTATGTCGCCGCCTTCAGGGCAGGCGGCTTCGAGCGCCCTGTCCACTGGTACCGCAAGATCGACGCCAACTGGCAGCGCACGCGCTGGCTACAGGGCCGCAAAATTGCTGTACCGGCCTTTTTCATGGTGGGGAGCAACGATCCGGTTCGCCAGTATGCTGGGCAGCACGAAGTTGAATTGCGCGAATGGGTGCCGGACCTGCGCGGTATGACTGTGGTCCCCGGTGCCGGCCACTGGATTAATCAGGAGCAGCCTGAGGTGGTGAATGCCGCCATTCTGGGCTTTCTGTGGGACCTGTCGCTGCGTCGTTAGCGGATGATGCGGGTGGGTCCCAGACTGACCTGCTGGCGAAGGTAGTCGATGCGGACCTGCTGAAATCGGCTCATGACATCGGCCCCGATCAGCAGTGCAGGGCGATCCGACAACCCCAGAACCTCGAAGATGTGAAGGTCGGCAAACAAGAGCCGCACATCGCGCGCATTGCGCACTCCAAAGCCGACAATTGTAGAGGGACCGGTCAAAACCGTAAGCGGCGGTCCGCTGACACCCTGCAAAATGGCCGTCTCACCAGTCGCACGACTGCTCAGGGCACTGCGCAGCGCATGGTTGGCAATCGAATACTGGGAGCCCGTATCCAGAAAGCCTACAGCCGGTACACCGCCTACCGTCACATCCAGCATCATCAATCCGTCCACCACGCGCGTGGCCACGGGTTTCAGTGCCTGGCTTTGGCCCAGCAAGGTGGCGTGGCTTCCGGTATTGATGGCTATCCCCTGTGAGACGGAGGGTCCGAGCGTGGAGCGGCGTCTGGAAATATCCAGTGTCAGACGAAACTCGCGCAGATGGTTCATGCCCAACAGGCCTTCCGCCCCCAGTGCCTCGTGGGGAAATACCGGCACGAGGACATTGTCATAATCGACGGGCTCGATCCGAATTCGGGGCACATAGGCGCTGGGTGTCTGGAAGGTGCCGGTGACCGTATGGATGGTGAGCTGCGGGCCGGCTTTCAGGTCCAGCGCCTGCGCCAGCCGATCGGAGATCGATGTCGACTGCGCCCCTGTGTCGATGACGAACAGGCTGGGTCGCGAACCCAAAGTGACGCGTGTGGCCAGGCGGGTGAACAGGTTCAAAAACAGCCGCTCGCCAGAGGCCGAGCTAGGGTTCTCATGCGCCTCTGTCGGTATGAAGCCGGCGATAGGCAGGGCGGCAAACTGCCAGAGGCCATGTCGGCGTGTGATGTCCGTCAGTCCCGTCTTGGCCATACCCGTCTCCCGTAATCGTCACAGTGACTGACATAACGAGGGTATTTATGTGGCGAACGGATATTTGTTTCAGTCTCGAGGATGGGCAGACTGATAGGCGCGCATCAGGGCTTCGGCGTCGACCTGGGTGTATTTCTGGGTCGTGGACAGGCTGGCGTGACCCAGCAGTTCCTGAATGGAGCGCAGGTCTGCCCCCGCCCCCAGCAGATGGGTTGCAAAACTGTGGCGCAGGGCGTGCGGGGTAGCCGATGCGGGCAGACCCAGACGCCCCCTGAGGCGCTGAACCGTCGCCTGCACCTGTCGCGCAGACAGCGGTCCGCCGCGTTTGGCGCGGAACAAGGCCTGTTCGGGGGACAGCGGCCACGGGCATTGGCGCACATAGTCGTCGATGGCCTCGGCTACCTGCGGCAGGACGGGCACGACCCGTGTCTTGTCGCCCTTACCCGTAATGCGCAGCGAATCACCCAAGGGCACATCGCCGAACCGCAGCGACAGACCCTCGGAAATCCGCAGTCCGCATCCATAAAGCAGGGTCAGCACAGCGCGGTCGCGCGCGGCCTCCCACGGCTCCATGTCCGGATCGGCGTCAGGTTCCTGCAACAGGCCGATGGCCTGATCCTCGGTCACGGGACGGGGCAGGGTCGACTTGACGCGAGGCCCTTTGACCAGCGCCAACTGTGGCGCATCCACCCCGCATCGACGGTCCAAGAAGCGGTGAAAGCCGCGAATGGCGGCCAGAGTCTGCGAAAGGGAGCGGGCGTTAAGCGGTCTGTCACCGCTGCGGCGCTCGGCCAGATGGGCACGCAATTCTGCCGCTGTGATCGTCCCCAGATCGTTCAGCGACAGGGTCTCGCCGCGGTGTGTCTGGACAAAGGCCACGTACAGCCGACCGATATGGCCATAGGCTTCCAGTGTGCGTTCCGACAAGCGCCGTTCGTGGGCCAGATGCTCCAGCCATGCCATCAGCGCCTGATCGGCGCTCAGATGTCCTGAAGGGGCCATCGGGCGGCCATACGCTCGACCACGCGGGCCACGAAGGCGATCAACTCTCCGCCCATGGCCGGGGTGAAGCCTTCATCCTCGTTGGAGCCGAAGGCGCACAGGGCCGGACGCGGTGTGTCGCTCTCCGAAAAGCGCAGCGTCATTCGTACCAGCGCAACCGAGCGAACATCGCCATCGGCAGGGCCAAACAGATCAAGTCCGGTGAAGTTCGGACCCAGCCAGTTCAGGCCGTCATCGCCCAGCAGGGCATCAACGCGGCCTGGCTCCAGCGCCTTCCAGCCAAACGGTACGGCACCCGGCTTTTCGATGGCCACAGCCGCTCCAGCCAGACCAAAGCGGGCTTGCGTGGACATATCCAGCTGGCGGGCCAGTTCGATGTGGTTGTTGGCTTCCATCAGGTCCAACGCCGCGACGTGGGTCTGGGTCTGGGCCGCGAAATTGGTACGCGAGATTTCTTCGATCAGGCGCCGCGCGCCCGCTTCGCGCTGGGCGGCGGCTTCCATCTTGGTCAGGGCCGCACGACCGAAGTCGACCACATTGCGGCCCTCGAGCTTAAGGCCCAGCTCTTCCAGCAGGGCGCGGTCATCCAGCAGGTGCTGGCTGTTCGTTTCAAGCCACGCCCGAACCTCTGGCCAGTGCAGAGCTGCGGTGTCCTCGCCAAGGTCCAGAGAATGTGACAATCCAAGACCTCTTTTTCGGTCAATCGCTACAGGATGGACTGTTACAGGATCGACTGACCCGTCTTGCCCCAGTCCGCAAGGAAGGCATCAAGCCCCTTTTCGGTTAATGGGTGCTTTACCAAGTCCTTCAAAACCGCAGGCGGCAGGGTGGCGGCATCGGCACCGGCGATGGCTGCAGCCTCGACGTGGGCGGTGTTGCGCAAGCTGGCGGCGAGAATTTCGGTCTCGAAGCCCTGAATGTCGTACAGGGCGCGGATCTCTTCGATCAGCAGGCCGCCATCGGCACCGTGGTCGTCCAGACGCCCGACAAACGGGGAGATGAAGGTGGCCCCTGCCTTGGCGGCCAGCATGGCTTGGGCGGCCGAGAAGCACAGGGTAACATTGGTTTTGATCCCGCGTTTGGCAAAGGTGCGGGTGGCGCGTAGGCCGTCCCACGTCAGTGGTAGTTTCACGACCACATTCTTGTGGATAGCGGCCAGCTTCTCGCCTTCCATAACCATAGTCTGATAGTCGGTGGCGACGGCCTCTGCCGAAATAGGCCCCTCGACGAGATCGCAAATCTCGGCAATGACCTCGGCGATGTTCCGACCCGACTTAGCAATCAGTGACGGATTGGTGGTTACGCCGTCCACCATCCCGGTGGGCAGGATTTCTTTGATGACGTTGACGTCGGCGGTGTCGAGGAAGATTTTCATGGGCCGAATCCTAGCGCGGGTGGAGTTCTCGTGAAAGTCGCATCTGTGCTCGTCCCCCTGCCGGTGCAGGAGGCCTTTGATTATGCCGTCCCTGACGACATGGATGTGACGCGCGGTGATCAGGTCGACGTACCACTGGGGCCGCGTCTGATCCGCGGCATTGTCGCTGAGGTGTTCGAGACCACGGGCTCGAACCGCAAACTCAAGTCTATCGAGCGGCTGAGCGATGATCCTCGCCTGCCCGAAGGTACGCTGGCCTTTGTGGAATGGGCGGCGCGATGGACGCTGAACCCGCCGGGTGAAATGGCCTCGCGCGCCATTCGAGGACTGCGCGCGCCACGCCCCCGGCCCGAGCGCCGCGTGCGCCGCGTGGGCATGCGCCA
>NZ_DIGV01000062.1 GCF_002419815.1 Brevundimonas sp. UBA5713
ATTTGCAGCGCACCTTGGCCATTATGCGATCCGACATCGCCCAGGCCGCCCCGCTTCGCACGCGCGGCCCGACCGGACGACCCGCCGCCGCGCCGGTCATGACCGCGCAGCTTCCCGGTGATCCGGTGCTGTCTCTGGTCCGCAGCGGGTGGAGCAATCCGGACGCGGACCCGCGCCCCTCCCTACAGCGTGTCGAGTACCGGCTTGAGGACAACAGGCTGCTGCGCCGCGCCTATCCCTATCTGGACGGCGCGCGGGCGGGACCGCCGCAGGTCCTGTTTCGGGGCGTCAGCGATCTTCAGATCACCCTGATCCAAGGACGCTCCGAAGCGCCAGCCTATCTGCATTCCAATGAGCGCCCCCTACCGGACGCGGTGCGCGTGCGGATGACCCTTCAAGGCTATGGTCCGGTCGAGCAGGTGTTTCTGGTGACCGGCGCATGAGCGGCAGGCCTTCATCGCGCGAGGGCATGGCCCTGCTGACGGTATTGCTGCTGGTCGCAGTGATGGCTGCCGTGTGCGTGCTGATCCTTGATGATGTGCGATTTGCCGTCCGACGCACGGCCAATGTCGAGCATCAGAGCGAGCTACAGGCCTATGCCGGTGTGGCCGAGGCGGTGGCGCGTCAGCGTCTGGTGGCTTTGGTGGCCGGCAATCCCCTGCGCACTCCCATGACCCCCCGCTGGAACGGCCAGACCCAATCCACCGAAATGGAGGGCACGGTGGTGCGGGCCGTGGTGCGTGACGGGCAGGCCTGTTTCAACATCAACAGTCTGGTCACCGGTCAGGGCGAGGATTTGCGCGCCAATGACGAGGGCGCGCGACAGTTTGTGGAACTGGGCGTGGCGGTGGGCCTGCCGCGCGCACGCATGACCGGTGTGGCCGAGGCTGTGACCGACTGGATGGATTCCGACCAGAGCCCGTCCGGTCGCGGCGGTGCCGAGGACGATCGCTATGCGACGCGCCGACAGCCCTATCGCACAGCCGGATTGATGATGGCCGAGGTCAGTGAGCTGCGTGCGGTCGTGGGGGTGGACGAGGCGCTCTATGCACGGCTGCGACCCTATCTGTGTGCCCTGCCCGAGGCGCGATTGACGCGCGTGAATATCAACACGCTGGCACGTGAACAGGCCCCTGTTCTGGCAGCCCTCGGCGGCGGACAGCTCCGGTTGGAAGATGCGCGTGCCGCCCTTGCGGCGCGTCCGGCGGGTGGCTGGTCCAGCATTGCGGCCTTCTGGGCCACACCGGCCTTGAACGAGGTGGTGGCGGACGAGGCCCTGCGCAGCCAGACCGCGCTGGTGACGCATTATTTCGATCTTCGCATCGATGTGGAGGCCGAGGTCGGCCGCGCGGTGCGAACGGCCCTGATCCATGTCTCGCCCGAGGGCGAGGCGCGAACTGTTATCCGACGTTGGACGCCCGAAGAATGACTGTGAAACGTATCCTCTTCCTGCCTCCTGCGGCGGGCATGATTGCAGAATGGCGCACGCTCGATGCGGACGGTCATCGATTGCAGTCGGGTCGTTTGCTGCCGGATGATCCCGCCTTTGATGACGACATACCCACTGTGGCCGTGGTGCCGGGGGCAGATGTCGCTGTGCGTTGGCTGGACCTGCCGCGCGGCAGCTCGGCACAGGCCGTCGCGACAGCGAGGTGGCAGATGGCCGAGGCCCTGTCGCAGGATTTGAGCCAGTCGATTGTGGTGACCGGTACGCCCGATGACCAAGGACGCACGGTTGTGGGCGTGGTGTCGCAAACCTTGGTACAGGCATGGACCGACTGGCTGGATGGGGTGGGCATACGCCCTGTCGCCATGGTGCCAGACTGCGTGTGTCTGACGGCCCCGCCCGAGGGCTTGGTGACGGCACCGGCCTTGATCGGTGGCGACGTGATTGTGGCGGGCGCGGGCCTGTCGGTGACCGTTCAGGCGGACCTGCTGGAGGCCTTTTCACAGGGGCAGGACATTATCCATCTGAGCGGCGAACAGGCTGAACAGGCCCTGTTGCAAGGGGCCCGACACCCGCGTCTGAACCTGCTGGCGCAAGGGCAGGTGACAACGAACAAGCGCGGAGCGTGGCGTCGTGTGGCCGTCCTGGCCGCGGCGGTCGTGGCCTCGCCGCTGGTGCTTATGCTGGCTGGGGCCATGCGCGATGATTACGCCGCGTCTCGGGCCTTGAATCACGGTCGTCGTCTGGCCGTTGAAGTGGTGCCGCAAGCGACATCTTCGCCCGATCCTCTTGTCGAAGCCGAGACTGTTTTGGCGCAGCAGGCGACGGCGGGTGGGCAGGTGCCGGTATTGGCGGCAACGTTCGCCGCTTTGGAGCCTTTGAACGGAGCCAATCTGCAAGAGGTGGACATACGGGGGCGCGAGTTGCGCGGCGTGCTGCGTCTGGGCGATGCCGGAGCCATAGAGGCCTTGCGGACGGGACTGGAAGGACAGGGCCTTAGCCTGCGTCAGTGCGATCCTGTCACCGAGGACGGCGCGGTTGTCTGCAATCTGTCGGTAGAGGTGGTGCAATGATCGCGTGGTGGCAGGGGCGCACGCGCCGCGAACAGGGCTTGTTGGGCTTTCTGGCCTTGATGGTCGCTGTCGTCGGCATCTGGTACGGGGTGGTGAACCCTCTGCGTGCCTATGGCGATGCGGCCCACGCACGGCGATTGGTCGCCGAGGTCCGCTTGCAGCGGATTCAGGGGATCCATGCCGCGCGAAGCGCGAGTTCCTCATTGGCCGAGGCGCGGCAGGGGCTGGAGCAGGCTGCCCGACAGGTCTCGGTGAACCCTCAGATGGGGCGCGCCGAAGACGGTGGTTTGGCGTTCGAACTGGCGCGTGTGCCCCGTCAGGCGGGGTTGTCGTGGCTGGCGGCCGTCGATGCGCAAGGCGTGCCGGTCAACAGCCTGTCCATCATGCCCCACGATGACGGCACCCTAACGCTGAAAGGCTCTATCGGCGCGCAATAAAAAAAGGGGCGCACCCGAAAGGATGCGCCCCTGATTTTTGAGACCGTGTGACTTGGCCTATTCGACCTTGATCACATTGTCCTCCGTATTGCGGTCGATCCAGCGGGTATAGGGATCCACGCCCGCATAGGTCGGCTTGGTGTTGGCCACCAGACGGATGGTCTGCGGACCGCTACGGATCGTGTGACGCTCGATCGCGATCACATCGTCAGGCTTGAACGCCCCATAGCCGAGCTGTGCGGCAAACAGGCCGATTTCCATCTCCTCCTCCAGCGACGCGGGTGTCTCGGCACCCTTGTCGTCGGCATGGAGTTTGCGGGCATCGATCTGGAGCACCACGTCCCACTTGCCATCGGCACGTTCGCTGGCCCGCGCGCTGGTGACCTTGAGATCGTACAGGGTGATCTTCTGGAACAGATCGGTGATCAGCGCCTGTTTGTCGGCTGGCGCTTCCGCCCGCAGGGCGGCGATGAGATCGACCGAGCGCGGATAGGGCGCATTGCCGAACTTATGCGCGGCCAACAGCTTGGACAGGGCGCGGTTGACGGCATCCTCGCCCATTTGGTCCCGCAGCAGGTAAAGCACATGGCCGCCCTTGCGATAGTGGATATAGCCTTGGCTGGCCTCCACCCGCTCCAGCGTCCGCTCGCCAAGGCGTTCACCGCCACGGCTTCTTAGATAGTTGTCGAGGTCATATTTCAGGAAGCGACGGATCTGGTCCGCGCCGTACATTTTTTCCATGACCATCAGCGCCGAATATTCGGCCAGGGTCTCGGACAGGGTGGTGGCACCCTGAACATTGGCCCCGACGATCTGGTGCGCCCACCATTGGTGCGCCAGTTCGTGCGCGGTGACAAAGGTCACATAGTCCACGGCATCGGGCTTACGCAGGTCGGCGTTGAAACCGATGCTTTCCGAATAGGGCATGGTGTTCGCAAACGCCTGAGCGAAGGAACTATAGCCCGGGAACTCGATGATACGGGCCTGACGGAACTGGTACGGGCCAAAAGCCGACTGGAAATAGTCCAGACCGCGTTCCAGCGCCGTCAGCATGCGCGGGGCGTGCTGGCCATGGCTGGGGTGGTGATAGACTTCCAGCGACACGCCCGCATGGGTCTTTTGCGCCAGTTCATAGCGGGCCGACTGCACCGAGAAGAAGTGCAGGATCGGCGCTTCGGTCACAAAACGGGCCGTGCGACGTCCGTCCTTTACCGTGTCGGACACCTTATAGCCCGGTGCGATCGGGGTCTGGTCGGCCACGGTCGAGACCGTGATGTCGGCATTCACCCAATCGGCACCGATATAGTTTTGCTGCTGTCCGAAATCGTCGTCCAGATCGCGCATGCGCAGCTCAGGCTCAAGCCCGTGTTTGCGACGCTTGGTACGGTCAGTCAACAGGCCGCCACGGTCCATGCCGATGGCGGGCGCGAAGGCACCGTTGTTCACGAAGGTACCGTTGTCGACGATTGACGTCATCAGATTGCCAACGCCGAAACCGCGCTGACCGAATGCGGTCTCGAAGGTGACGGTGCGGGACTGACCCGGCTGAAGCGGCGTATCGAAGCGATAGATACGGTAGGCGTGCTCGGTCCATTCCTTGTCCAGCTTGGCGCCTTCAACCTCCAGCTTCAGCATGTCGGTCTCGCGGGGCCAGCGCAGGTGGATGGCCTCCATCGGCTGGTCGGTGTTGTTACGCACCACATAGGTGCCAACGGTGGTCATGCGGCGGTCCTGCGGGAACAGGTCCACGGCCAGTTTCACATCGGTGACAGCTGGCTGGCGCAGGTTCTCGAACGCCAGCAGTTCCTTTTCCATACGGGCCATACGGGCCTCGGCGGTCTGCTTGCGCTCATAGGTGTTCCACACATTGGTGTTGACGAACACGAACGCGCCCAGTGCCACAAAGGCCACCAGAGCTACGCCACCGATCACACCGGCCGGACCCTTCAGGCGGCGCGGGGCGCGAGCGAAGCGGGGCTTGAACCGCGTTTCCGAGCCACGACGCCACAAGGCATAGCTGATCACCATCAGGATCAGGGCAAACACGCCCCAATAGGCGTTGGTGACGGCGCGCAGGCTTTCGAAACCGGCGGTGCCGTTCAGGTCCGACAGCGGTACGACCGGCCCGTCGCCATAGCTGTAGAGGTAGTGGTCAAAGCCGAGCGAGCCAGCCACAATCGTCGCGATCATATAGAGGACCATGATGGCCCAGCCGACAAAGCGGTTCGGCGAGAGCGACTGAACAAAGATGGCTAGAATGGCGATCAGGATCATGCTGAAGGCATCGGGCAATACGTACCAGAGCAGGTATTTGCCCAGTTCATAGTCGTACCAGCCCTTGATGGTCTGGGAGACGACACCGGCAATCACCGACATCAGCAAGGTCGAGACCAGCACCAACGACAGGGCCATGGCCTTGGGCACGATGAAGGTCCAGTCCTGTGCCGAGGACGAGTCGACGATCTCGTGGATCTTGCGGTCCTGATCACGCCAGACCAGTTCGCCTGAATAATAGATGGCGATGACCAGCGAGATGAGGCTGAACGAGCCCTGCAGCATCTGGATGACGTCGCGCGTCTGGGGGAAGGTGCGCACGCCGTACATTTCGCCACCGAACAGCAGCGACATGAAGGCCATGAAGAAGCCAAAGGCCATCAGGATCAGATAGGCCGGGCTCTTGAAGATCAGACCCATTTCAAAACGGGTGCGGGCCGCGAACTGTACCAGAGAGTGGGACAGGCCATACTGGGGGCTGGCCAGCGGACGCGGGGCTGGTGCGGCCTTGGTCTCCTTGACCTTGCGTGCCAGCTTGGCGATCTTTTTCTCCTGCGCGCCGCGGGCTCCGCGATTGAACAGGGCCAGCGACAGGACGACGAAGCCCACGGCCACGCCTGCCCACAGCAGGCGGTTGCCCAGCAGTACGCCGCTCAGCGGCAGCAGTCGGGTGTTGCTCTCATCGGGCGTCCAGTAGCGGGTGGCCTCGAACAGGGCACCGGCGCCAAACGGGTCCAGCCACGCGCCGATCTCACGGGTTTCTGGCTTGGCCAGCAGGGTGTTGGTGGTGACGAAATACAGGATCAGAATCCCGATCACGCCCACATAGCTGGCCATCATCGAACGGGTGGCCGTCGCCAGCGCGAACAGGATGGCCGACGAGATGAAGACGTTGACCAGACCGAACACCAGATAGCCATAAGCATAGTGGACGGGGTTGAAGGCTCCGAGTGTTTCCGGATCCACCCACGGCATCAGCGTGCCCACAAGCATGCCGATGCTGACACTCACAAAGGCCAGAGCGGCGGCCAGAAATGCCCCGGTAAAGCGGCCCAGAATATAGGCCACGCGGGTCAGGGGCGTGGAATAGATGATGGAGCCGAAGCCGGTGGTGCTGTCACGCGCAACCGAATTGGCCACCAGAGATGCGGACCCCAGCATGAAGAAGACGCTGAAAGCCATATTGGCGACCATCAGGGTGACGGGGGAGTTGGCGTAGACATTGCCACCCGAGCCGGACAGGCTGATGTTGTCGCTTGCGGCCATGATGCCAAAGCCGAGCAGCGCAAAAAGAAGGGATACGACCCAGAAGGCGGGCTGCCTGAGCTGGTATCGGAATTCAAAGGCCGCAATTCGGGCAAACATGCTGAGTCTCCCGATTAGGCGGCCAGCTCGACACGGCGCGAGGCGCTGAGCGTCGAGAAGTAGACGTCTTCCAGATTACCGCTGACCGGTTCGAACGCGGTGCCGGGGCTGTTGTCGGACAGGACGTGGATGACGGTGCGACCGGCGAACAGGCGGGTGGAGATCACCTCATATTTGGCGCGGTAGTCTTCCAGATGTTCCTTTTCGATGGTGGTGCGCCACACGCGGCCCTTCAGGCTGTCGATCAGTTCCAACGGGGCCCCTTCCTTCTGAATGCGGCCACCGGCCAGCACCGCCATGCGCGGGCACAGATCGGCCACGTCTTCCACGATGTGGGTCGACAGGATGACCACCACATTCTCGCCGATCTCGGCCAGCAGGTTCAGGAAGCGGTTGCGCTCTTCAGGGTCGAGGCCGGCAGTCGGCTCGTCGACGATGATCAGTTGCGGATTGCCGATCAGGGCCTGGGCGATGCCGAAACGCTGACGCATGCCGCCGGAAAAGCCCGCGATGGCCTTCTTGCGCACGCCCCACAGATTGACCTGGTTGAGCAGGGTCTCGACCGTGTCCTTGCGTTCCTTGCGACCGGTCACGCCCTTCAGCACGGCCATATGGTCCAGCATGTCATAGGCCGAAACGCGCGGATAAACGCCAAAGTCCTGAGGCAGATAGCCCAGCGTACGGCGGAGCAGCTCCGGCTCCTTGATGACGTCGATGTCACCGAATTTGATGCTGCCGGACGTGGGCGATTGCAGGGTGGCGATGGTGCGCATCAGCGTCGACTTGCCCGCGCCATTGGGCCCCAGCAGGCCGAACATCCCGCGCGGAATCTCCAGCGAGACATCATCGAGGGCGCGTGTCCCGTTGGCGTAGATATGCGTGAGACTGGAAATCGACAGCATGAAGGGGCTCCTGAAAATATGGCGGAAATCGTCAGCACCTAGGCCGCAAACACAAGTGAACGTTCTGTAAGGTGGTAGTTTATCGCATTGAGGTTGCGCGGCTATTTTAGAATAACTAAACTATATAACGCGATTACTGCGGTTGTATAGCGCCCGGTTTTAGCCGCCCTTTAGCCCTCGAAATCACTGCGAAGGCCTGTCCTCGCCGGTGTGACGAGGGGAACAGACATGGCGTCGTTAGCGATAGACCGTTTAGTGTATCTAGGTGTCGGGGCGGCCCTGACTGTGGCGGGGCCTGCATGGGCTAACAACCTGCCCGATAATGGCCAGACCCGCGACCCGTCACACAATCTAGGGGAATTGGTGGTGCAGGGCCGCCGGGTCTCCGAGGCCAGCGCGGCCATCGGGCGGGACCAGACCTCCAACACCATCTCCATTACCCGCGAAGCCTTGCTGTCGGCACCCGCCGGCGTGTCGGGGCTGAAAATGCTGGAAGGCCTGCCGGGCTTCAATGTTCAGGCCAATGATGCGCTGGGCCTTTATGAGTTCGGTAATTCGGTGTCGGTGCGGGCCTTCAACTTCCAGCAGATCGGCTTTGTGCTGGACGGCGCACCCATGGGCCGCTCGGACCAGTTCGGCGGCAGTCCGATCTTCCGTTATGTCGAGAATGAAAACCTCGGCATCGTCACCGCCTCGCAGGGGGCAGGGGATGTGTCCCTGCCCAGCTATGCCTCGCTGGGGCCGATCGTTCAGTACGACACCATCCGCCCGGCCAATGATTTTGGCGTCACGACCACCCTGTCGGCAGGCAGCGATGATCTGCGACGCGGCTTTGTGCGGCTGGATACGGGGCAGGTGGGGCCGGTGTCGGCCTATGTGTCCTATTCGGACTTTTCCGCCGACCTGTGGCGCGGGCCGGGCAACATTCGCCGCCAGCACGCCGAGGCCAAGATTCTGTACGAGGCCGACAATGGCGCGACGCTGGATTTCGGCCTGATCTGGAACGACTATTTCGACTATGACGCCCCCGCCATTTCCAAGGCGCAATATGCGGGCACGGCGGGGGATATCTTTGGCCGCTCGGGGCGCGACTTTGCCTATCTGGGCACGGTGCCGGACCTGCCGGAAACGGTGGCCGGCGTGCGCTATTCCAACAGCGCCCACAACCAGTACTACAAACAGGCCGTCAACAGCCGCACAGACGTGCTGTACCGCCTGTCGGGCAGCCTGCCTCTGGGCGCAAATGCCCGCCTCGAGGCGACCGCCTACTATGAGGACAAGGAAGGCTATGGCATCTCGCCCGAGGCCTACGCCACCTCCTTGACCAACCACAATGCCCAGCGCGCGATCTGGACCGATCTGGTGGCACCACGCGGTCTGCAATACGGCCTATCGACAGTGGAGGGCGAGCGTCAGGGGCTGACCGCGCGGGCCGTATTCGCGCTGGCCAACCACACCCTGACCGGCGGCTTCTGGATCGAACAGGACGATTTTCACCGCACCCAGGGCCGCTTCAATCAGGAGAATGGTGATCCCGATGGTCAGCCCCTGTTAAACGAGCAGGTCCATCGCCAGCGTGATTTCACCTCTACCCGCAAGACGACCCAGCTGTTCTTGAAGGACGAGATCGACCTGCTGGACGGGCGGCTGAAGTTGGATCTGGGCGTCAAGGCGCTGGACGTCGATTACGAGATCAGCGGCTATCGCAATGCTGCGGATTATATCGCGCAACGCCAGCCCACGCTGGGCCGCACGTGGAAGGACAATCTGCTGCCGCACGTAGGGGTGCTGTATAATCTCAGCCCCAGCGAGCAGGTGTTTGCCTCCTACGCCGAAAATCTGGCCCTGCCGCGCGGGGCGGACGATGTGTTCGCTCTGGCCAGCCCGACCGCCAGTACGCCAGAAACGGAAACATCCGAAAACTGGGAGATCGGCTTCCGCACCAGCCGCCCGCGCTTCAATGCGGCGGTGGCGCTGTATCGCACCGTCTTCAATAACCGGCTGCAGTCCTATGCCGTCACCGTGCCAGGCAGCACCACGACCGAAAGCTTTTTCCAGAACGTGGGGCAGGTCGAGGCGCGCGGGGTCGAGTTCTCCGGTCTGTGGAAGCCCGAAGGCCTGTCGGACAAGGTCTATTTCAACCTGAACGCCAGCTATAATCAGGTGGAGTTCAAGGACGACCTGCCGAACTTTGTGCCCGTCACCGGCGCGGCCCTGCCAATCAGCGGCAACACTGTGCCCGACAGCCCCGAATGGGTCATTCAAGGTGGGGTGACGTTCGAGCCCGTGTCGTGGGTGGTGGCCAATCTGTCGGTGCGCCACATCGGTGAAAGGTTTAGCAATTTCACCAACACCGAACGGCTGGACGCCAACACACTGGTCAATGCCTATGTCGATTTCGGCAGCGACTGGAGGGCCGGACCGCTGCGCGATCTGCGGCTGAGGCTCAACGTCGATAACCTGTTCGACGAGGCCTACCTCGGCACCATCACCTCCACCGTCAACACCAATGCCACCTTCCGTCCCGGACCGGCGCGCACCTTTCAGGTGTCGCTGACCGCGGCGTTCTGATCCTTCGTCCAACCCTAGGAGAGTAAGCGATGAAACTTTGGCTTGTGACCGCGGCCAGTGCCGCCCTTATGGCTCCTGCGCTGGCGTGTGCCAGCACCGGTGTGGGCGAACCGCCAACCGCTGCGGTGGTGGAGAGTGTCCACCGCAATGCGCTGGTGCTGGATTCCCACGCCGATGTGCTGATCGACAGCACGCCACGCCGCTATTTCCTGCCTGATGGCTCGTCGCGCGTCAGCGCCGACAAGCTGAAGGCGGGAGAGGTCGACGCAGTGGTGCTGTCGCTGGCGGTTGGACCCGGCCCGCGCGATGCCGCCGGAATAGCCGCCGCCCGCTCCGAGATTGATGCCAAGCTAGCCGCCGTGCAGGCGAATATTGCGGCATCCCAAGGCCAGCTGGTGCTGGCAAGATCCGCGGCCGACATCGTCAAGGCCGAACAGGAAGGGAAGACGGCTGTGCTTCTGTCATTCCAGAACGCCCGTGCACTGGGCACCGACATCGGGGCAATCAACGCCCTTTATGACCAAGGCGTCCGCGTCTTTGCTTTCAACCACGCGGGCCACAATGACTGGGCCGATTCCTCGCGACCCAGCGAGGGCGAGCCGGTGGCCGAACACAACGGCCTGTCGCCGGTGGGCCGTCAGGCGGTGCCGCGCCTGAACGATCTGGGCGTGCTGATCGATGTGTCGCAACTGTCCAAGGATGCGCTGCTTCAGACCTTGGCCCTGTCGCGGGTGCCGGTGGCGGCCACCCACTCCAATGCCCGTTCGGTGCGCGAACACACCCGCAGTCTGAGCGACGAGGAGCTGGATGCCATCAAGGCCAATGGCGGGGTGGTCCAGGTTACGCCCTTCAACACCTATCTGGTCCAGCTGGACGAGGCGGCCAAGGCCAGGGTGCGCGAGGTGCGGGTGAAGTACGGCCTGTCGTCGGAGTTCAATGCGGGCAACGACAACTACAGCACCCTGCGCGGAGACACCCAGCAGGCGTTTCTGGACGAGCTGGCTCAGGTTCAGCCGCGCGCCACGGTGAAGGACTTTGTCGACCACATTGACTACATCGCGCGCCGCATTGGCGTCGAACATGTGGGTATCGGCACAGACTTCGACCACGGCTCGGGCATCGAAGGCTATAACTCGGCGGCAGACAGTCGGGCGGTGACGGCCGAACTGCTGGCGCGCGGCTATACGCCCGAACAGGTCACGGCCATCTGGGGAGGCAACTTTCTCAGGGTGCTGAGGGCCGCAGAGGCTGCGCGTCGCGTTTGATCCCCTCGGGCGCGTGCGTAAAAAAGGCCGGAAGCGTTACAGCTTCCGGCCTTTTGCATGGGCAGATCAGAAGTCGTCTGCGGGAACGTCATTGCCCTCGACGCGGTCGCGGTAGATGGCCGCGCGGGCAAGGATCACAAGGGTGACCGGCGTGGTGACCGTGAGGAAGGCCCCGACAAGAATGGCTTTCAGGGTCGGTGCCCCGTCGGTCACGCTGAACATGACGATCGAGGCCGTCACAATGCACAGCATGCCGAAAGTGGTGCCCAGCGTGGGCGCGTGAACCCGCTCGTAAAAGGTTCTGAACACCGTCAGGCCAATCGAGCCGATCAGGGTGACACCGGCACCCACCACGGCGAGCGCGGTCACCAAAAGAGCGGCCCACATCGGAATGCCCGCCAGATGGGCGCTTGCTTCAGGGCTCATTCGATCACCTCGCCTCGCATCAGGAATTTGGCCAGCGCCACGGTGGAGGCAAAGCCAATGATTGCGATCACCAGCGCGACCTCGAAATAGGCCATGAGGTTGGTGCGTAGGCCGTGCACCAGCACCAGCAGCATGGCGTTCATATAAAGGCTATCGACCCCGAGCACGCGGTCCTGTGCGCGCGGGCCGCGCCAGATGCGCCAGGTGGACAGGACCATGGCCGCCGCCAGCAGGACCTGCGCCAAGCCCAGTCCCCAGAACAGGATGTCGGCGGCTGTGATGTCGGAGAGGCTCAAGGAAAGATCTCCATCAGCAGGTCTTCGTAGCGGTTCTTGATGATGGCGGGCCAGTCCTGCTCGTCGTCGAAATCCAGCACGTGCAGCAGCAGGATGCGGCGATAGCGGTCATATTGCACCCACAGCGTACCGGGCGTGCTGGTGATGATGATGGCCAAGGTGGCCAGCGCAAAACGGCTGTTCAGACGCAAGGGGATTCGCACAAAGCCCGAGACGCGGGTGTGACGCTTCTTGCCCAGGATCAACCGCACGACCGTCCAGTTCGAGTGAATGATATCTAGCGTCACGTGGCCGATCAGTTTGAGCATGGCCCAGGGATTGCGAACACGTGGGCGCTCGGGCTCCAGTGCCCGCATGGCTTGGGGCACGAGCAAGGCGACAATGGCGGCAATCACCACAGAGCCTGCCCCGAACGGCGAGTTCATCAGCAGCCAGACGGTGAACAAGGCGATCGACAGGATGGGGTGGGGCAGCACAAAGTTGAATACGCGGGTCATCAGGTACGCCCCTTCAGCACTGCGGCGACATATTCGGACGGACGGCTGAGCCACTCGCCGGTGTGCTCGGCAAAGGCCAGAGCCGAGCCGCCTGCAACCGTCAGCCAGATGCAGGCCAACACCAGACCGCCGATGGCGATGAACTCGGGGCTACGGACCACCAGCGCGTTGTTCTCGTCACGATCCCAGAACCCTTCGATGCCGATACGCACCAGGGAAATCAGGGCAGCGAAGCTGGAAAGGGTCAGAATGCCGATGACCCACCACGGTCCCATCTGGCTGGCGCCATCCCCCGACAGCAGGTTGATGAAAATGGTGACCTTGCCAATGAAGCCGGCGAGCGGCGGCATGGAGGCCACGACCAATACAGCCGTAATAAAGGCTGCGCCGAGTACGGCCAGCGAACGGGGCATAACCCGCCCCACTTCTTCCACATCTTCGGCGGCGAAGGGATCGGTGTATTCGTCATCGAAGACGGCGTAGGAATCATCCGCGCCGGGGTCCTCGCCGCGCTTCAGGATTTCAGCGATCAGGAACAGGGCACCGGAGGCGAGGGTAGAGGCCACCATATAGATCAGGGCCCCGCCGATAGCATTGGCCTGCCCCATGCCGACGATGGCCAGCACCGTGCCCGACGATGTCATGACCGCATAGCCGATCACGCGCTCCAGCCGCGTGGCCGCGATCATGCCTGCCGAGCCGAAGATGACAGTCGCCAGACCGATGACCAGAAGCAGTGACTGGCCAAAGCCCGCGCTGT
This sequence comes from Brevundimonas sp. UBA5713, assembly GCF_002419815.1. Taxonomy (GTDB): domain Bacteria; phylum Pseudomonadota; class Alphaproteobacteria; order Caulobacterales; family Caulobacteraceae; genus Brevundimonas. The sequence goes on from NZ_DIGV01000062.1 coordinate 13,314, forward strand.
CACCACTGTCCGGCCCGAACATCAGCATGCTGAGACGCAGCAGAACATAGACGCCCACCTTGGATAGCAGGGTGAACACAGCCGCCACCGGCGCGCTGGCTGCCGAATAGGCACCCGGCAACCACAGGCCCAGCGGCCAGGCCGCCGCCTTGATCAGGAAGGCGACGCCGAGAATGGCGCAGCCTGCTTCGAACAACGGACGGTTGGCGTCGTCGATGAAAGCGACGCGGGCTGACAAATCGGCCATGTTAAGTGCGCCGACGGTGCCATAGATCAGAGACACGCCGATCAGGAAGAACAGGGAGGCGGTCAGGTTGATCGCAACATAGCCCAGTCCGGCCCGCACGCGCTTTTCCCCCGAGCCATGCAGCAGCAGGCCGTAAGAAGCGGCCAGCATGACCTCGAAGAAGACGAACAGGTTAAACAGGTCGCCCGTCAGAACGGCCCCGTTTACGCCCATCATCAACAACAGATAAAGCGCGTGGAAACGCGGTCCGGCGCGGTCCCAGCGGGCCAGCGCAAAGATCAGACCTGCGGCCGACACCACAGAGACCAGCGCCAGCATCATGGTGGACAGACGGTCGGCCACCAGCACGATGCCGAACGGTGCCGCCCAGTTGCCGAGGCTATAGACCCGCGCGGTGTCTGTACCGCCCGAGCCACCGATAGTGGACTCCTGCAGCAGCAGCAGGGCGATTGTCAGCAGCGCCGCACAGATGCTGAGGCTGAGCAAAGCCTTGGTTTTGTAGCGTTGCTCCTTGAGCAGCAGCATGAAAGCTGCGGCGATCAGGGGCAGGATGATCGGCAGGATGATCAGATGTTCGAGTAAGGACGGAGTCATTCGGGCTCGTGTCCATCAACGTGGTCGGTGCCAGTGATACCGCGGGCGGTCAGCAGCACGACAAGATACAGGGCCGTCAGCGCAAAGGAGATGACGATGGCGGTCAGCACAAGAGCTTGGGGCACGGGATCGGCAAAGGCGGTCGTGTCCACTTCGCCTGAAGATACGAGAGGCGGAGCCCCCTGTTTCAGGCGACCCATGGCAAAGATGAACAGGTTGACCGCATAGCCCAGAAGGCTGAGGCCGATGATGACCTGAAAGGTTCGCGGACGCAGCAGCAGCCAGACGCCGGACGCTGTCAGCACACCGATGCTCAAGGCCAGAATGATTTCCATCAGACGCCCTCCTCGGGTGCTTCGACAGGTTCGATTTCGCGCGCCTTACGTAGCGACTGGTGCGCGATAGCGGTCAGCATCAGCACGGTCGCCCCCACAACCAGCAGGGCAACGCCAAGGTCAAAGATCAGGGCTGAAGCGGTCGGCATTTTTCCGATCAGGGGCAGCTCGGTGTACTGGAAGTAGGTGGTCAGGAACGGATAGTTGAAGATCCACGGCACCAGACCGGTGAAGGCTGCGATCAGCAGGCCGCCGCCAATCCAGTACAGCGGGCGAATACGAAGGCGATCTTCCACCCAGCGGGCACCGTGGGCCATGTACTGCAGGATAAAGGCCACCGACATGGCGATACCCGCGGCAAAGCCGCCGCCGGGCAGGTCATGCCCACGCAGGAACAGGTGAAGCGCCAGTACGATGATGAACGGGAATGCCCAGGTCATCACGACGGACGGGATCAGCAAGGTTTCTTTCAGGGTGTCACCCGGCTTGCGCTTTTCATGGCGACGATCATGGCGCTCCTGCACCCGCTTCTGCTCGGTGACGCCCATGCTCTCCTTGGCCGGACGGAAGCGACGAAGCAGGGCCCAGATGGTCAGGCCCACAATGCCCAGAACCGTAATCTCGCCCAAGGTGTCAAAGGCCCGGAAGTCGACCAGCAACACGTTCACCACATTGCGTCCACCCCCGCGCGGATAGCTTTCCTGCAGGAAGAAATCGGCAAGGTGGCTTTGGCCCGGGCGGGTCATGACGGCAAAGGCCAGAACGGCCATGCCGACACCGGCGGTCAGGGCGATGACAAAGTCACCACCACGGCGGGCACGAGAGCGCCAATCCGTCTTGGGCGGGGCCATTTCAACAGAGCGTTTGGGCAGCCAGCGTAGACCCAGCAGCAATAGAACGCCGGTGACGATCTCGACCAGAATCTGGGTGGTGGCCAGATCAGGGGCCGAGAACCACACGAAGGTTACAGAAACCACCAGCCCTGACGCACTCATCAGTGCTACAGCGGCGAGGCGGTGATATTTGGCCTGCCACGCCGCGCCGATGGCGCAGCCGCCGCCGATGATCCACAGCAGTGCAAAGCCCAGACCCGGGCGCTGCATGGTGATGCCCGCCTCGTCAAAGCCCAGACCGGCATAGCCGATAGCCACAAATGCCGAGACGATGGCCGCCAGCACCAGCGCGCGGATGCGCCATTGCTGTCGCTGTGCGCCGAAGACCTTTACCAGCCATTCGGCCCCGTCGAACATCAGGCGCATGGTGCGCTCGAACGCCCGCGCGCCGTTCAGTCCCCCGACGATCCAGGTCGCCTTGGCGCGGTTGATGTGCTTGCCGCACAGGATATAGGCCACCGTTCCGCCCACCAGCGCGATCACGCTCATGAGCAGCGGCATGTTGAAGCCGTGCCAGACCTTGAGGCTGTAGTAGGGCGCATCCGGCCCCAATACCGAATGCACGGCCAACGACAGGATCGGCCCGATGGTGATGGCGGGAATGACGCCCACAACCACGCACAGCAGAACCAGAAGCTCGATGGGGAAACGCATCCAGCGCGGCGGCTCGTGCGGTTCCTTGGGGCAATCTTTCGTCGGCGGGCCAAAGAAGGCCTGATGGATGAAGCGCACCGAATAAAGCACCGACAGGCCACTGGCCACAGTGGCCAAAATGGGGACCAGCAGCGAAAGGTCGCGACCCTCAGGAGCCTCCAGAGCTTCGGTCAGGAACATTTCCTTGGACAGGAAGCCGTTCAGCAGCGGCACACCCGCCATGGCGGCGGCAGCCACGATGGCGAGGGCCGCGGTATAGGGCATGGCCCTGCGCAGGCCCGACAGCTTGCGGACGTCGCGCGTGCCGGTCTCGTGGTCGATGACGCCCACTGCCATGAACAGCGAGGCCTTGAAGGTGGCGTGGTTGACGATGTGGAAGATGGCCGCGACCGCTGCCAGCGGAGAACCCAGCCCCAGCAGCAGGGTAATCAGGCCCAGATGGCTGATGGTGGAATAGGCCAGCAGACCTTTCAGGTCGTTCTGGAACACAGCGACCCATGCGCCAAACAGCAGGGTGATCATGCCTGCGCCGCCGACGATCCAGCCCCATTCGGGCGTGCCCGCCAGCACCGGCCAGAAGCGCACCATCAGGAAGACGCCCGCCTTCACCATGGTGGCCGAGTGCAGATAGGCACTGACCGGCGTCGGCGCGGCCATGGCGCGCGGCAGCCAAAAGTGGAACGGGAACTGCGCCGACTTGGTCAGCGCACCCAGCAGGATCAGGATCAGGGCCGGCAAATAAAGCGGGCTGGCCTTGACCACATCGCCCGCCGCCAACACCACATCCAGATCAAAGCTGCCGACAATACGGCCCAGCACCACGACGCCCGCGAGCAGGCACAGCCCGCCCAGTCCCGTGACCGTCAGCGCCATGCGCGCGCCGTTCTGGGCCGCCTCGGTGTGGTTCCAATAGCCGATCAGAAGGAAGGAGAAGAGGCTGGTCAGTTCCCAGAAGAGAACCATCTGGATCATGTCGCCCGACATGACCACGCCCGTCATGGCCCCCATAAAGGCCATCAGGAAGCTGAAGAAGCGCGGGACCGGATCGTTAGGGTCCATGTAATAGCGGGCGTAAAGGACCACCAAGGCCCCAATGCCCTGAACAATCAGGGCAAACAGCCATGCAAACCCGTCAACACGGATGCGGAAGGCGATATCGAGAGTGGGAAGCCATTCCCAAGCCAGCCTGACCGTCTCGCCACTGGCGATGGTGGGGTACAGGGCCAGCAGCGAGATGACGCCCGCTAATGATGCTGTCCAAGCCAGTGCTGCCGCTGCATTTCGCGCCTTCGTGGGTAGGAAACCGGCCGCAACCGCAGCGACGAACGGCGTGAAAAAAGGAATAAGCAGCAGTAAGGCCTGGGGCATCCGCGGGCAGGTCTCCTGTTATCGATATCGATGTGGAATGGCACCACATCTAGGGAAGTTGAACCGATTGCGCCAGAGGTCGGTGTGCGACCAAATTGCGCTATCGCGTCCGTGACTTGCGCCGCGGTCGTTTTCAAACCCTTGTAATCAAAAACAGGATCAGTGTCTGATCACTAAATCGCCAACTGCGTGTGCCGGAGGCGATAAAGATCAAGCGGATTGATCGGCCAGTCGCGCCCTATTGCGCCGGTACGCTGTTCTTTAGCAGGAAGGCGGGCAGGAGCTGGGCCACTGTCTGACGGCTGGCATCCGGCTCCTGATCCAGCATATCGCGCAAGGGTTCGCCGATCAGCGCCTCGCCAAAGGCGGTCAAGGCGATGAACAGAACGGCGCTGCCGATGGCTTGGCGGGGCAAATGATCCTGATTGCCGATCTTGGTCTCGATGGCATTGACCAAATCCTGCACGGCCACGCGCACCGGTTCCAGATGCGACAGATCTCCCGACAGAGCGATCCATGCCGCCAGTCGGCCCGCGCCGCCGGATGAAAAGGCCTCGAACACCGCATTGACCACTTCCAGCGGCGCGCCCTCGTCGGTGCGCAGGCGCAGCACGGCTTCCTGAATGGCCGCGGCCAAATCCTGTACCATCGACCCCATCAGGGCCGACTGCAGGCCAGCGGCAGAGCCGAAGTGGTGGATCAGATTGGCGTGGGTCACACCGATGCGACTGGCGACCGCCGACAGGGTCACCGCGTCCGGTCCGCCCGAGAGCAGAAGGGCGCGCGCCTCGGTAATGGCTTCGCGACGGGCCTCTTCGGGCGAGCGGCGGCGGCGGCGTGGGCGATCTTGATTATTAATTGACATCAGTGTAAATGACATTTCTGTAGGTAGTGTGTCTTAGGCTCCAACAGGAGGAACTGCAAGTGAATGCAGCCACCGCAGAAGCTTCCGTAATGGAACTGTACCCATCAGTGAACACGGACCCCGTTCCCACATCATTGACTTCGCGGAGAATTCAGCCGCTGCGGGCCTTGAGGGCCATGCGCCGGCTGATTGCCGACAAAGACGACACCGAGCAGGTGTTCGAGATCATGAACGCCTTGTCCGGAAACTCGATCCGCCGAGGATATACCAAGCTGCTGGCCCACCCGATCGGCGGTCTGGAAGCCTATCAAAGGACCGAACTGGCGGACATATTACAGGATCGCGCGGCTTTGGCCAAACTGCCCGAAGGCAGCGTGGGGCGCGCCTATCTGGCCTTTATCGAAGAGCAGGATTTTTCCGCCTACGGATTGGCTGACGAAAGCAAGAAGGTGAAGGACACGCTGATCGAGGCGGCCCACCCCTATGCGTGGTATGGTCGGCGCCTACGTGATGTCCACGACCTGTGGCAAGTGATTACCGGCTATGAGGCCGATGCGCTGGGTGAGGCCTGTCTGGTCGGCTTTTCCTATTCGCAGACGCGCAGTCTGGGTTTTGCGGTCATCGCCTGGGGCGTGGCCATCCAGTTTGCGCGTGCCCGCACTGGCTATCCCGCCGCACGCTCTATCATTCGGGCGTTCAGGGATGGCCGCAAGGCCGAGTGGTTGCCGGGGCTGAACTATAGAAAGTTGCTGGCCATGCCTCTGGACGAGGCGCGCCAGATGCTGAACATCCCCGATCCGGTGCTTTATCGCACGGTGCCCAAGGCGGTGCGAAACCAGTATGCCGGTTCAAAGGATGCTTTGGCGGCTTGAACTATAAAGACGGCGGGCCGGATGACTGGCCCGCCTTTTTTCATGCCGCCTTTGGGGTGCGGCGTGTGATCAGCCAGCCGAACACGGCGGCAATCGGGAACATCAGCACTCCGTAGATGGCTGCGGGCAGGCTCATGTCGGGACTTTGCAGCACCGACTGGGCGATGACGATAGCCAAGGTGGCGTTGTGCAGCCCTACCTCGAACGAGGAGGCGATGGCCTGCGATCGCTCGATCTTTAGCAGGCGCGGCACGGTAAAGCCGATGGCGAGGCTGAGCAGGCAGAACAGCACGACGATGGCCACCAGACTGCCCAGATGCTGCATCAGGGCCTCGCGTCCCGACAGGGCCGCGCCGAGAATGACCACAGTCAGGATCAGGATGGAGCCAAGGCGCACAGGCTTGTCCATCGCCATGGCAAAGGCGGGCTTCATCTGTCGCACTGTCATGCCCAAAATCACCGGCACCAGCACGATCAGGAACACTTCCAGCGTCTTTTTGAACTGGAGCCCCACAGTCATGTCGCCCGGCTGGAAATAGGCCACCGACAGATTGACGATAATGGGCAGGGTAAAGACCGCGATCACCGAGTTGATGGCCGTCAGGCTGATGTTCAGCGCCACATCACCTCTGAACAGGTGACTATACAGATTGGCTGTCGTGCCTCCGGGCGAGGCGGCTAGCAGCATCATCCCCACCGCCAGCAGGGGCGGCAGGCCAAACGCCAGACACAGGCCGAAGCAGACCATTGGCAACAGAAACAGCTGACAGGCCAGCGCTACCACAGCCGCTTTGGGCCGTTTGCCGACGCGCACAAAATCCTGCGGCGTCAGGTCCAGACCCAGTCCGAACATGATGATGCCCAGAGCGATCGGCAGGCCCAGAAGTACGATGGGTGAATCCATGGCGTCTGCCTCCCCGCAGTCCGTCCGTATTTTTTAGGAACTTAGCTAACAGCGATTCCTGACGGTTTATAGTGTCCGGTTCAGCGCGCGTCCGGCGGTCAGGCCCGAGAAGATGCAGCCGCCTAAAAATGTGCCCTCCAGCGCATTATAGCCGTGCACGCCGCCCCCGCCGAAGCCCGCCGCTTCGCCCGCCGCATAAAGACCGGGCAGGACCTCGCCATCGGGCGTCAGCACCCGCGACGACAGATCGGTTTGCAAACCGCCCAGTGATTTGCGCGTCAGGGTGTGCAGTTTGATCCCGATCAGCGGCCCGTGTTTCGGGTCCAGCAGCCTGTGCGGTTTGGTGGTGCGTGCCAGCCGGTCGCCCAGATAGCGGCGGCTGTTGTGGATGCCTTGAATCTGCACATCCTTGGCATAGGGATTGGCCACCTGCGCATCGCGGTCGTCGATGATTTGGCGAATGCGATTGGCGTCTAGTAGCGGCTGTTCCGTCAGGCGGTTCATGCCAGCCACCAGTTCTTCCAGTGTGTCGGCGGTGACGAAGTCGGCTCCGTGCTGGCGGAAGGCCTCGACCTCGAGCGGCGGCTGCGACGACAGGCGCGAGCGGAAGACCTTCAGGCGTTTGCGATCGGTGATGTCGCGGTTCTGCTCCGAGCCGGACAGAGCAAACTCCTTGGCCAGAATGTCGCGTGTGACGATGAACCAGCTGTGGTCATGCTCGGCGATATCCGGCGTGGTGCGCAGATATTTCAGCGTCGCCACCGTGTCGTATCCGGGCAAGGCGGGAAAGGGCAGGCGACGCCCCAACGCATCCAGCCATAACGGCGACGGCCCCGGCAGGATACGGATGGCATGTTGCGGCCAGATCGGATCCCAATTCTGCACTCCCTCTACATAATGCCACATACGGTCACGGTTCACGAGCCGCGCGCCCGCCTGTGCGGCAATGTCCAGCATCCGCCCGTCGACATAGGCGGGCACGCCGGTAATCATTGATTTCGGTGCGCGGCCCAATCGCTCTGGCCAATAGCGGCGCACCAGATCGTGATTGCCGCCAATGCCACCGGTGGCCAGCACCACAGCCTGGGCCTTTAAAGTAAACTGACCGACCTCAATGCGGTTGGTGGAAACGCCGCGCGGACTGTCATCCGGCGACAGGATCGTCCCCGATACGCCTGTGATGCGGCCACCCTCGACGATTAACTCGTCAACGCGGTGGCGATAATGAAAGACCAGCCGCCCGCTCTTGGTGGCCTCGCGGGCGCGATCGGCAAAAGGCTCCGATACCCCCGTACCCGTGCCCCACGCCACGTGAAAGCGAGGCACCGAGTTGCCGTGTCCCGTCGCCTGACCGCCCCCGCGCTCTGCCCACCCCACCATGGGCGTCAGGCGGATATCGTGCTGATGTAGCCAGTGGCGTTTCTCGCCCGCCGCAAACTCCACGTAGGCGCGGCCCCATTGGCGCGCCCATTGGTCCTCGTCCAGCGGCCCCGACAAACGATCCCATCCAGCGCTGCCCTGCCAATCACGCCACGCCAGATCGACACTGTCTTTAATACCCAGACGTCGCTGCTGCGGAGTGTCGACCAGAAACAGGCCGCCAAACGACCAAAAGGCTTGCCCGCCCAGATTATGGTCATTCTCCTGATCGACCAGCAGAACCTTGCGCCCTTCGCGCGTCAGTTCATGCGCGGCGACCAAGCCCGCCAATCCCCCGCCGACAACAATGACGTCTGCGTCCATCTCAATCCTCTCCCGATCCCAGTGAAAGGCGTGCCATGAGATAATGCTAACATCAATGTCAATTTATATCCCTCCGCATATTGACAACGAAGTTAGCAATGGCATTGTCTGCGGACTTCCTCCTATGGAGGGAGTGGGACGGTTTGGAACCGGCATCCTCCAACACGTCCTCCTGCTAGCGCTTCTGACTCCGGCGCATTCCTCGGGGCCGCCCACCTCTCCGGCGGCCCCTTCTTTTCTTCGCTGCATATAAAGATGGAAGCCGAGCGCTTCGGACTGCCTCAGTACTCTCGGATTCACGTTCTGCCGAAAGTTTGGTTTCCGACGAAGGAATCGGTTGTGGACTCAGAATGGCCCGCCTATACAGCCGCCTCGCTCGGCG